>JAVKDP010000025.1:0-79784 GCA_040222185.1 Balneolaceae bacterium
TATTTGTGGAAGCTATGGGAGATTATGTAACGTTACATACTGAATCCCAGAAACTTACCTTCAATACCAGCCTGAAAGCATTCTACGATCAATTAAATGATCCTGCCTTTGTACGTGTACATAAGTCCTATTTTGTGAACCTCAGGAAGATCGATTTTGTGGAAGGAAATCAAATACAAATCGGCAAAAGTACTATCCCGGTTGGTAATGCATATAAAGTGGGGTTTCAGGAGAGGTTTTATAGTTAAACTATAGAGAAAGCTCCCGCGAGCTTGTTTATAGTGCCATATTTCGCTGTTAATAATCAACCTCAACATTAACTCCCAAAAGTTTAGAATCTACTGAATCATCTTTAAGTTCTAGAATAACATTGTCTTCAATTATTGATTCATATTCATCAGGATTAAAAAACTCTTTAATAGAATTCAACTGGTCTTCATTAGCTGATATAATATATTGTTTATTAGTTTTATCTAAGTTTTTACTTATTTCTTTAAAGATTATTGATCTTTGAATTGGATCTATATCGCTAAGTATTCTGCTATCATGAAATAGGAAATCCAAATTATGATTTTCTCCTTTGAACAAGTATATCAGATCAAAACAAAAAATTAGCACTTCATTTATCCCGTCTGAATTATCAGATTCAATGTGGGCTTCAATATTAAACCTTGTCTGATTATTACCAGTATTATTACTGATATTGAGATTACATTTTTTGTTTGGATAAAATGATTTCGCAAGTGTAATAAAAAATAATTTTAAGTCATCTAATCGTTCTTTGTTTATTTCAAGAAAGCTTTCTGCTAGACCGTCTTGTTCTAACATACTTTTTTTGATTTCAGCTTCTTTTGCTTTATAACTTGCAATTAAGTTGTCAAATGATTCGAGCTTCTCTATTGTTTTATTAACTTCATTAAGTCTAGAATTGAGCGCCATAAACTCTTCTAGTGCTCCATATTCATTCAACATCTGAAAGTTTGAATCATGGATGGAGTTAATCCTCCCAATCGCTTTTTTTATACTCTCTAACTCATCAACTAAGTCTTTTTTCTTCTCGAATAATCTACTATTTCGATTCTTTTTAAGTCTATCATAAAAGTATACAACTTCATCAAGTTGTCTTAATTTTGTTTCAGGTAACGACACCCCGATTTCTTCGTATAAACCACTTATTTCGTCTATATCAAGATCAGGTTGAATTGAAAGAGTTTCGTTTATTTGGTCAATATTTCTTTCTAAAATAAATTTTAAATTCCTAAGCCCTATTAGCTCTTTCTTGGATTCATTATACTTTTCCTCAAGTTCTTGGTAATTCTCTGCAATTTTGAACTCTTTTAATTCTTCTACTAGGTTATTTCTTTCGTAAACAAACTCTAGTTTTGAATCAGGGTCAATCTCTTCATCTGTCATTGCCCTTTTAAAAACTTCGTCGTCTTTTAATTTTTTTCGCCTTTTACTTGTATCTAAATATTCACTTCTTAATTCTAATTTTTTTTGAATTAATTCAAGATCTAATCCAAAAAGATACCCAGCATTGATGAGTTGTTGATATGGTTTTTCTCGGCTAAAAGTTGAAAGGTAATTGTTATAAGCCTCTCTTCTCGTTTTTAAGAACCTTGTAACTAGCGAACGAAAGGTAAGGTATTTAAACCCTTCTATTTTTGGGAATAGAAGTTCTTGAAGTCTAACCCTGTATGTAGTGAGATCCAGTTTCGTCCCATTAAACAAGATGTGCTCTTGTTCATCAACATTTCTTTCTGAAATATAATTTACACCTCCAATTTCAAACTCCAATTTGAATATCCAGCCTTTCAATTTTTCTTCAAAACTTTCGTTCGAATCAGAACCGAGACAATAGCTAACCAAATAGTTTGAAAGCGTCTTTCCTACACCATTGTAGGTGTTTCTATTTGGAGTTTGATTACCCTCTTCTTCCTGAACAGTTCTCTTCCCTAGAATTATACTCAAGCCTGAACTGTTGAATTCAATTGTTTTAAAACTTGTTTTATTTGAGGATAGTTTAAGTAAATTCATTTCAAATATATTCCATTATCTTGAATATCAATTACACCAACTGAATAAAGGAAACAAAGTGATAAATAAAATTTATTTACTATGTTTATCTGTGACAAATTCTTTTTGGTTAATGAAATACTTATAGACTCGAATAAATCATCTATTGAAATAGGTTTGTTACTTAAATGCTTAATTATTAATCCACCTATTCCATAAAAGGATTCATAGATTTTTGTATGCTTTGTAGGTAATAGCATTATTTGGGCTCCTCAAAAATATCACACGTTTCAAAATAATAATACAGAATTGCAAAAACTGCTGTATAGTGTCCATTAGTTTTACGTTTTATTATTGACTCATATAACAATACGAAAACTAAATCCGTATCTATAATTCCATGTTCTTCATAGAGTGAGTCCCTAATTGATTTATACTTCTTATTCAATTTTTTTGCTAAATCTTCTTTAACTCCTTTTCCATACTTCAAAAAATAATCTTCTAAAGCACCAAGATTATCCCCTCCTCTATCAAGCATTTTTCTTATGTCATCAGATAGTGAATTATGCATTATTTTCTTTTCAAAGTCAGGATCAGGAATTTTTAATTCTCCAAACGGTGTCTCCTCTTCAAATTCAATTATATATGAAATCACCTCATCAATAATTTCATAATCAAGAGTTCCAATTTTCGTACTAGTTGGTAATAGACCAAACATAGAAGCAATTTCATGAGTAGAAAGACTAAGAAAATCATCTAACAAATCTGGACTTAAGTATGATCCAGTATATTCTAAGCTATAATCACTTTTAATCTCTGCTAAAACTTTTTCTAAGTCTGGATGAGTCCCTTTAAATTTATCATTGAATACAAAATAGTACTCTTTTATAGGAGCTATCGTATTCCAATAATCATATAGCCCTTCAAAATCTTTTTTTGCTTTCGTAATTGCACTTCCAAAACTTTGGTCAGGGGCTTCAGGAGCATATACTTGATAGTAGATTCCATTTTGAGAATCAAAACCATCATTTTTTCTATCCCCTAATTGACCCCTTGGCTTGACACCTTTTATATTTGGGTTCTTTGCTCTTGCAATTTCTAAGAATAAATCCTCATAAGCATTTCCATCTGCTTTCAGGATTTTATTCTCCATCAGTTTTCTTGCCCAAAGTTTTTGTATATCAGATAATTTATTTTTCAAGGTAGAGTTTAGTTTTACTCAGATACTAAAAGACTTAAGATAAAAAATAATATATAATTATCTGATCTGATTACTCTTAGCTAGAGTAATTAGAATCTATATATTAACCACCTATATTTTAAATCCAAACCTTCAGCTTTTATGGCAAGCCGGTGAGCATCTAGCACAACCGTCTGCTGTTAGATAAGTTTCTTTAGCGATTGCCACAGCTGTTGCACAGCTTTCATGATAGCCTAAGTTTGTTTTACTTATAATTTCATCAAGATATGGGCATGTTTCATTATGAACGTCATGATCTCCTGTATCAGTATGGGCATTATCGTTCACATAATAGCTCGGCATAATTACTCCAATTAATTAATGCTATTAGGTTAGACCCGAATCTAACAAACCCCTTACAAATGTTATACTTATATAATAACTTATAACAAAAAAGCCATTGTAAATCAATGACTTACAATGGCTTCTGGTTTTGTACACCCGGAGGGGTTCGAACCCCCAACCCCCAGAGCCGAAATCTGGTACTCTATCCAGTTGAGCTACGGGTGCATTTAAAATAAATCCGATCAAAAATCGGACGGCAAATATAGCAATACTCTAAATGATAAGCATCTGAAATTATATTCCGATTATTGCCGTTAGTTATATAAATGCCGAAATTCTGTTTCACAAAATGAGAAGATTATGCTTCAACTTTTCCTACTTACATTAGCACTGCTTGGACTTGGATTTGCAGGAATTGCAATTAAAATCCTGCTTAAGAAAGACGGAGAGTTTTCAGGAACCTGCGCGAGTAACAGCCCTTTTTTAAATGAAGAAGGAGAGGCTTGCAGTTTTTGCGGAGCTATGCCGGATGAGCAGTGCAAAAATGATGATCAAAAGAATAAAAAGTCAGAAGGCGAATTCAGTCCCTTTGTAGCTTAGCCAGCCAGGCTCTAATTCTATTCTTTGATATAGTTTTGAAATGCTTCGGTGATAAACACCTCCCATTCACCGGCGTCATTGGTAAATACCAGGTATCCTTCCAGTTCTGGTTTTTCTTCCAGGAAGCTCTTACAGCCTTCCAGACCTTTTACCATGCACACAGTGGCATAAGCATCAGCGTCCATTGATGTAGGCGCTATAATGGATGCACTGAGCAATCGGTTTAGAGCCGGGCTTCCGGTATGGGGATTGATAGTATGGGAATATTTTATTCCTGTTTTCTCATCCACCCAGTATTTCCTGTAGTTCCCTGAGGTAGCAAAGCCTGAATCTTTTAACTCCAGTATAAACTGGAATCTTTCTTCGGGGTCTATTTCGCTTTGTGGCTTATCTACTCCAATTACCCAGGTTGTACCTTTATCATTAGTTCCTTTGGTCCGTACTTCTCCACCAACTTCAACCATATACCTGCTTATGCCCTGAGCTTCCAGGTATTCAGCTAACACATCTACGGTAAAGCCCTGGGCAATAGCATTGAAATCCAGGGAAAATCCTTCCGGGATTTTCACACTGTTTGAATTTATCTCAATATTTGAGTACCCGGTTTTAGCTTTTACTTCCTGAACTTTCTCCGTTCCTACATCCCCGCTTATTTTCTCGAACCCAAACCCCCACAGTTGTACCAGGGGTCCAACGGTTGGATCAAAATCTCCACTCGTTTCTTCTGCTATTTCGAGTGATCGATTCAGAACTGTTTTAAACCTTTCATCTACTTCTACCCAGGCTCCTCCTTTATTTATTTCTGAAATGGACGACGCCGGATCGTAGGTACTCATCGATTCATCAATTTCTTTAAATATGGCCTCAATCTCTTTACTGAAATTCTGGTTCTTAGCCGTCATGTATTTGATCTGATAGGTAGAACCCTGGGCATAACCTGAGTTTTCTACCAAGCGGGGCTGTCTCTCTGTTGAACAGGATAGCGTTAGTAAGGTGAGGGCTGTGAGTGTATAAAGTAATTTCATGGCTTCTAGTGTAAATAAAAAAAGCGACACAATGGCCGCTTTTTTAAATTTTTATCCTCCGAAATCATCGAAGGCTACATTCTCATCAGGAACTCCCCAGTCGTCGCACATTTTCAGTACGGCCTGGTTCATTAATGGAGGTCCACAGAAATAGAATTCTATTTCTTCAGGTTCCGGATGATTTACAAGATATTGATCGATTACCGCCTGGTGAACAAATCCAAGGAAACCATCTCCTTCTTCATCGCTCATATCTTTTTTAGTAGTCCAGTTATCTTCTTCTAACGGCTCTGAAAGTACAATGTAGAATTTGAAGTTATCAAATTTCTCTTCTAACTCACGGAAATGATCCAGGTAGAATAACTCCCGCTTAGAACGTCCGCCGTACCAGTAAGTAACCTTACGGCCTGTCTCTAAAGTTTTGAACAGGTGATACAAGTGAGAACGCATTGGCGCCATTCCTGCTCCACCACCGATGTATAACATTTCGCTTTCATTCTCTTTGATGAAGAACTCACCATATGGTCCTGAAATAGTAACTTTATCGCCTGGTTTTCTTGAAAAGATATAGGAAGAAGCTATACCCGGATTAACATCCATCCATCCGTTTTTGGCTCTGTCCCATGGGGGAGTAGCAACACGAACGTTAAGCATAATCTTACGCCCTTCTGCAGGATAGCTGGCCATTGAATACGCACGTTCAACCACTTCGTCGTTTTTCATCTTAAGATCCCAAAGACCAAATTTATCCCACTCAACCTGGAATTTCTTTGGTTCGCCCGGGTGCTCATCAGGATGAGCTGTAATATCGATATCTTTGTAGTCTACTTCACATTCAGGAATTTCGATCTGGATATATCCACCAGCTTCGTAATCCATGTCTTCAGGAATTTCTACAATAAACTCTTTAATGAATGAGGCTACGCTATAGTTTGAAGCAACAGTAGCTTCCCATTTTTTGATTCCAAATACCTCTTCAGGAATCTGGATATCCATGTCCTGCTTTACTTTTACCTGGCAACCTAATCTCCAGTTATCGGCCTGCTCTTTCCTGGTAAAGTGAGGTGTTTCTGTTGGGAGGATTTCTCCACCACCTTCTGAAACCTGGCATCTACACTGAACACATGTTCCACCACCACCACACGCAGAAGGAAGGAAAATTTTGTTATTCCCTAAAGTGGTAAGTAAGGTAGCACCAGATTCTACTTCAATTTCTTTTTCACCGTTGATGCGGATTTTAACCGGACCAGAAGGAGCCAGAACTGCTTTAGCACTCAATAAGAGTGATACCAAAAGAATAATCACCAAAAAGAAGACGACTACGCTTGTTACAATAATTGTTGTTGTTGCTGCAAGTATCATGATATAAAACTCTTCTCGATAAAAATTATAACTTAATCCCCATGAACGACATAAATGCGATACCCATTAACCCGGTAACGATGAATGTAATTCCTAAACCTCTTAACGGCGCCGGAACGTTCGAATACTGAATCTTTTCACGGATTGCAGCGATAGCTACAATAGCAAGGAACCAGCCAATACCGCTACCAAAGCCAAATACTGTAGCTTCGGTAATTGTTGCATAGTTTCTTTCCTGCATGAAAAGTGAGCCCCCAAGAATAGAGCAGTTTACTGCAATAAGCGGTAGGAAAATCCCTAGTGCACTGTACAAGGCCGGTGCAAATTTCTCAACTGCCATTTCTACCAACTGTACCATCGAAGCGATTACTGCGATGAAAAGGATAAATGAAAGGAAGCTTAGATCTACATCTGCAAACTCAGGGCTTAACCAGGTTAATGCGCCTTCATTTAATACATAGTTCTGTAGTAAATAGTTAGTCGGTACGGTTACAGTTAGTACAAAGATTACTGCTGCTCCAAGGCCAACACCCGTTGTTACTTTTTTAGAAACAGCCAGGTAAGAACACATGCCCAGGAAGTAGGCAAAGATCATGTTCTCAACAAAAATAGCTTTTACAAATATGTTAATGAGTTCTTGCATCGTCGCTTACTCCTCGATCAATTTAGTGTTACGAGCGCGCTGTACCCAGATGATAATTCCAACGGTGATTAACGCCATTGGTGGTAACAACATAAAACCGTTGTTACTGTAGAATCCGCCATTTGCGATGTACCAGCTATCCGGGATAACCTGCATTCCGAATAAGGTACCTGAACCTAGCAGTTCTCTAAAGAATGCTACTGCCATTAAAATCCAGGCGTAACCGAAGGCATTACCTATTCCATCAAGGAATGATCTCCAAGGCGTGTTACCAAGAGCAAAAGCTTCAAGGCGACCCATAATAATACAGTTCGTGATAATCAGACCCACAAATACCGAAAGCTCTTTAGACACATCATATGCAAAAGCTTTTAGCACCTGATCTACTAATACCACAAGAGCGGCCACAACTACAAGCTGAACTATAATTCGAATCCTGTTCGGAACAAGGTCTCTCAAAAGAGAGATAATCACGTTTCCGGCTGCCATTACGAATACCACTGAAATCGACATCACCAATGCCGGATATAGTTTTACTGTAATCGCCAGCGCTGAACATATCCCCAAAACCTGTACGGTAATCGGGTTATCATCATTCATCGGATCTCTTAACAGCTTTCTGTTCTTCTTACTGAAAAGAGGCTCTTTTGGCTTCCGGTCAATAAGCTGTTCTTTGTCTTGTTCTTTTTCTAAAACTTCTGCCATGTGTTTTTACTTAGATGTTGCAGCGTTTAAAATAATTATAGTTCACTTCCTGAAGTCGTTTGTGACTTCAAATATTCTTTGAGAAAAGGGATGTATGCCTGGAGGTTATCAGCGATCATCGCTTCAACTCCATCGGATGTAATGGTTCCGCCACTGATACCATCTACTTCGTTATTATCGTCAGCGTCTCCTTTTCTTACATCAATACCAATCAGCTCTCCGTTTGCATCTAAAATCTGCTTTCCTTTAAACTGAGTTTCAAATATTGGTGTGGAAATCTCTGCTCCTAAACCAGGTGTTTCAGCTTTGTGGTCAAAAACGGCCCCGTATATTGTAGTTAGGTCTTGCTCAAGAGAGATATAGCCCCAGATTGGACCCCAAAGTCCTTGTCCTCTTAATGGAATAACGAAATATGTTTTTCCATCTTTACTAGCGATATAAACCGGAGCACTTCTTTCGAGAACCGGCTTACGGACTTCCTTAGCCATATCAACGGTAAATGCTTCCTGGCCTTCTTGAAGCTTGTTATCAGTTAATACAAACGCTTCTTTTACATAATCCGGATATAACTCTTCGGCTTCAGCGCGTGTAGCCTCAATCTCAATTGAGCTAAGGATGTTCTGCATTTTTTCCTGCTCAACATTTTTATCCTGGGCAGGCTTTAGTGTTGTAGCTGCAAAAGAAAGGATTGCTGCTACCACCACAACCATAATCGTAGAGAATATAAAAGTGTAACTGTTCTTATTTACATCCATTATTACGCCTCTGCAGTTTTAAGGGCTAATCTTTTCTGGCGTCTTTTGACATTCGCCTGAACCACATAGTGATCAATCAAAGGAGCCATTGTATTCATGAATAAGATCGCAAGCATAATGCCTTCCGGGTAAGCCGGGTTGAACACCCGAATCATAACTCCGAGGAAACCTATCAGGAATCCGTAATACCATTTTCCTTGTTCCGTCTGAGAACCAGATACAGGATCAGTTGCCATATAAACAACACCAAAAGCAAAACCACCAATAATTAAGTGCTGCCAAAATGGAATTGCCATGAATGCTTGTTGTTCAGGAGAAAGCGCATATGGAGCAACAAGGTTGAAAATGATCCCCATGGTAGCACCACCAAGAACTGCACTCAGCATTATCTTCCAGCTTCCGATTCCAGTAAAGATCAACAGTCCGGCACCTAGCATAATTGCGATTACGGAAGTCTCTCCAATAGATCCAGGGATAATTCCGATGAAAGCATCCAGCGCTGAATATGGAGTAGTACCTGTAGTTGCCAGGTCTCCTAACATAGTAGCTCCAGAATAACCGTCTACTAAAGCCTGACCTTCATTTAGCGAAGTATCAATCCAAACTTTATCACCAGACATAAACGCCGGGTAAGCAAAGAATGCAAACGCACGTGCTAAAAGCGCCGGGTTAAAGATATTCATTCCGGTTCCGCCAAATACTTCTTTACCGATTACAACAGCAAACACTACTGAGATAGCAACCATCCATAATGGCATGGTTGGAGGCATAACCAGCGGAATTAACATCCCACTTACAAGGTAACCTTCTTCTATCTGGTGGCCTTTAAGTACACAAAAGAGGAATTCAACGCCTAAACCTACTCCGTAAGAAACCACAACGATTGGTAATACCTGGATCGCTCCAAATATAAACTGCTCCATAAAGGTGGCTTCTACACCAATAGCTAAAAAGTGGTGGTATCCAACATTCCACATTCCAAAAAGGAGTGTTGGAACAAGAGCCATAATCACGGTGTTCATTGTTCGCTTTAAATCTATTCCATCCCTGATATGCGCCCCGCTGTGAGCCGCGTGACCAGGTACAAAAAGAAATGTTGCGAAGCCGTCGTATACCGGCCAGAGTTTTTCAAGCTTTCCACCCTTGTCAAAGTTGGGCTTTACGCTTTCTAAAAGATCGTGTAATACTTTCATTATTTACTATAGAACTTTATTAACCTACTTCTTCTTTCATCAAATCCAGGCCTTTTCTAATAGTCTCCTGGACATGAGTCTTCGAGGTACAAACCACTTCGCAAAGTGCAAAGTCTTCTTCAACTACCTCATAAATCCCAAGGTTTTCCATTGCCTCGATATCGTTGATCATGATTGCTTTGATCAATTGAACCGGGAAAATGTCGAATGGAAATACTCTTTCATATTCACCTGTAACTACAAAAGCACGCTCTTCACCGTGCTGGTTTGTATCCAGTTTATATGTTACTGCTCCAATCTGGCGCTGAAACCATGACGGAAGTGTTCTTGAAATACTAAATTTGTCTGGTTTTGGTATTAACCAGCCAAAAAGCTCCGGCTCTTCTCCTTCAGGGATTACAGTTATTTGCCTGTCATAAAAGCCTATATACCCGTCTTCTTCTATTTTTGTACCAGTAAGTACATTTCCGGAGATAATTCTATTCTTGCCTTCTGAAGTATTTCCCGTAAGAAAGTTCTTTATTGAAGCACCAAGAATGGTTGAATGGTACTTTCGGTCAACTACTTCAGAACCTGTAAGAGCAATATTGATTCTGGCATCAAATTTACCCTCAAGAAATAGTCGTCCAATAATTACAACATGCTCCGGGGTGATCGTCCAAACAGTTTCACCTTTGTTGATAGGATCATTTTCATGGATATGTACACCTACTAATCCTGCCGGGTGAGGGCCATCATATTTAGTGATTTTCAATCCTTTTACCCCTGAAAGAACCCGGCCTGCTGGCGTTGAAGCATTCAACCCTAAGTGAACTTTTCCGGAAGTTAACATTGCAAGGGCATTAACACCTGCTTGTAACTCTTTTTCCTGCCCTTCCAATAGTAGCGCCATATCAGGAGCTAATGGAGCAGAATCGAAACCAGAGATAAAAATCGCTTTTGGTTCTTTTTCAGGATTTGCTACCACGTTGTATGGTCTTTGCTTAAAGAAAGGCCAGCAACCGGAAGCTGTTAGTTTGTTGATGATCTCTTCACGGCTTAACGTGGTTGGATCGGCAGATCCAAAATCTTCATAGTTAGTTTCTTTGTCAGCCAGAACCCGAACTTCCATTATTCTGCGTTTAGCACCACGTACTATCTGGGCTACTTCCCCGCTTACCGGAGAGCAAAATTTAACCTGTTCATTGTCTTTATCGAAGAGTAACGGAGAACCTGCTTTTACTTCATCGCCTTCTTTTACAGAAAGCTTGAACCGGACTCCATTGAAATCACCTGGTTTGATAGCGGCTGTTTCAACCGAAGTTGAAGTAGCAAAAACCTTATCTGCTTCCCCCACAAGCTGAATATCAACACCGCGTTTGATCTTAATCACGTCAGACATTTAGTAATTCAAATCTATTATTGAATAGTTAGTTTGAAACACAACAATTGCTTGATTTGCGTTCCCCGTGAATATCGAGTAACAACAAGTTGAAAACTTTTAATTCAAGGCCAGCAAATATACTAATTTTTTGAGGTGTTTTCGTAACCTTTTAGCTTAAAAAGCTCTGCACGTTATTCCGTGTTTAAAAAAGCGCTTTCCGAAACAACCCCGTTCTGCTGTAATGTGAATTCCCCGTTGAATTTATATGACCCGCTAAATAATCAGCATTGCATCTCCGAAGGAGTAAAACCTATATTTTTCCCGGATAGCATGTTTGTACACTCTATGCATTTCTTCAAAACCCATGAGCGCCGAAACCAGCATTAGCAAGGTACTTTTAGGAAGGTGAAAGTTTGTAATTAGGGAGTCGACTGCTTTGAAACGGTATCCGGGAGTTATAAATATGTCTGTCTCGCCGCTATCAGGGCTAAACTTTTTATCTTTTGTAGAAAGAGATTCTAGGACACGAATACTTGTGGTGCCTACTGCTGTTAAATGCCCTGCCCTATTTAATTCTTCAGCTGTTTGCTGATCTAATTGGTACCATTCGCTATGCATCACATGATCATCAAGATTATCAACTTTAACTGGTGCGAATGTCCCTAACCCAACATGCAGCGTAACTTCTGTTTTGGAAATACCTTGATTAGCCAGGCTATCCAACAACTCATCAGTAAAGTGTAGGCCGGCTGTTGGCGCAGCTTTGCTCCCTAAGTCTTTGGCATATACCGTTTGATATTCTCCGGCTAAAGATTCATCCTGTTCTATATATGGAGGAAAAGGTGTGAACTTGAATGGTTCCAGTTCGGGAGCATCCAGGTCATGTGAAAGAATAATGGTTCGTAATCCGTCTTCGGCAACATGAGTAACTTTAGCACTGATACCTTCGGCAAGTTCCAGCTCTTTTCCCGCCTTGAACTTTTTCCCTGGCCTTACTAAAGCTTCAATGGTGTTATTGTTCCTGACAGAAGTTACGAACAGCTCTTTCTTCCCTCCATCGAACATCAACCTGCACTTCTCAACCTTGCTGTTATTTACTACCAGCGTTGTTTCTGGATGCAGGTATCTTCCCAGATTATAGAAATAGTCATCTGTTATGCTTTTACTCTCCCTATCATAAACTAGTAATCGCGCATGATCTCTTGGGTGCGCAGGAGATTGGGCTATAAGTTCTTCAGGAAGGTGGTAATCGAAATCGGAGAGGGTGTAGCTCATTCCCGGGTTTTACTCTTTTACAAGTATATTTTTTACTTCTTCAAGTATCCCCTCAACACCAATTCCTACTTCTACATGCAGCTCTTCCTGGGTGCCATGCTCGATTATACGATCAGGCAGACCCATAATTTTTAAAGTAGGTGCGCTTTCTTTTTCCGCTAAATACTCAGCAACTGCACTTCCAAAGCCACCTATTCTCGCTCCATCTTCTATCGTAATGATGTGATCGTATTTCAGGCAGATTTCATCAATGAGTTCGGTATCAAGTGGTTTTGCAAAACGCATATCATAGTGACCAATTTCTACATCTTCTTCTAACAGCTGGTTTGCTGCTTCAGTCACATATTTACCGATCGGACCAAAACTAAGTACTGCAACGCCTTCACCTTCTCTCAGGCAAATGCCTTTTCCTATCTCGATAGTCTGAAAATCTTCCCGAACCTCCATTCCCGTAGCTTTTCCTCTCGGGTACCGAATGGCCCAGGCTGCATCTTCATATAAAGATGCCGTGTACATCATATCTCTCAAATCCTGCTCATTTAGAGGAGATGATATCAGCAGGTTCGGAATAGCGCGCATATAAGAAGTATCATATGCTCCATGATGTGTTGGCCCATCAGCCCCGGCAACCCCGGCTCTGTCAATACAGAATACCACTGGTAATTTTTGGATGGCTACATCATGTACTAGCTGGTCATACCCTCTTTGAAGGAATGTAGAGTAGATTGCACAAAAAGCTTTTTTCCCTTCAGTAGCTAAACCTGCAGCAAAAGTAACAGCATGTTGTTCTGCAATCCCTACATCAAATGCTCTTTCAGGAAAGCGGTTCATCATCGGTAGTAAGCTTGAACCACTTGGCATCGCCGGAGTCATACTTACAATTCGCTCATCTTTTTCGGCCAGTTCAACCAATGCATCACCAAATACATCCTGGTACTTCGGAGCAGATTTTTTAACAGCAGTAGGTGCTAATGATTTACCGGTAATCTTATCAAACGGGCTACTTTGAGCGTGCCATTTAGTTTGTTCTCTTTCAGCTGGAGCAAAACCTTTTCCTTTTACCGTAACAATATGAAGGAGTTTCGGCCCTTTTACTTCTTTGAGATCTTCTAAAGCTTTTCTTAACCCGTTTATATCATGGCCATCCATTGGGCCATAGTATTTAAAACCTAATGATCTGAATAATGAGCCTGGTGTAAGCGCCGCCATCATTGCTGACTCTAAACGGGAAGCAATCTTTCTCATTTTATCACCCGCCGACCTGAAGTGCCCTAAAAGGTCATAAACTTCATCACGAACTTTGTTAAAGGTTCGGCTTGTAGTCAAATCAGCTAAATACTCTTTAAGAGCCCCAACGTTAGGATCAATAGACATCCTGTTGTCATTCAAAATCACGAGTAAGTCACTTTTCATAGCGCCGGCATTGTTCAATGCTTCAAAAGCCTGGCCTCCAGACATTGCTCCATCCCCAATAATAGCAATGGCCTTTTTTTCTCCTCCATCTAAATCATTTGCTACCGCCATTCCCAGTGCAGCTGAAATAGATGTTGATGAATGCCCAACACCAAAAGCATCATGCTCACTTTCGCTTCTCTTCGGGAAACCAGATATCCCGCCATACTTCCTGTTAGTATAAAACTGATCTCTTCTGCCAGTTAAAATCTTATGCCCATATGCCTGGTGCCCAACGTCCCAGACAATTTTATCCTCAGGCGAATTGTATACATAGTGAAGAGCAGTAGTAAGTTCTACAACACCAAGACTGGCACCAAAGTGGCCTCCATATACTGAAACAATGTCAATGATATATGCTCTTAATTCATCACATACATCTTGAAGTTGTTCTGGTGCAAGCTTTTGTAAATCGGCTGGAGAATTAATATTTCCTAAAAGGGCGCCGGGTTTAGGAAAATGCTCTTGGTGTTCCATAAAAATCAGATTACTTAATCTTGAGCTTCGTTAACCTGCTCAATTCGAAGTTCAGCCTGTTCCAAAATTTCATTACAAAAATGAGACAGATGAACCCCTTTTTCATACAGTTTTACTGAATCTTCTAGTGTTATATCCTCATTTTCTAACTTTGACACTATCGATTCTAATTCCTTTAAAGCCTCTTCGAAGCTCGGTCGTTCCTTTTCGCTCATTAAATATTCAGATGAGATATAATACTTTTATCACTTTTTGTTCCGCCAAAAATACTGCTTTTTAATGACAATGCCATAATACGGCCCTTTTCCCTTCTCTGAGCCCTTTACCAGATTGCGAATTATAATTTTTAAACCCTCACTCCGTCTATATATTCAAGGTGCTGTTATAGTTAGGGGATCACTAAATCTATTTTTTATGAAATCAATACAGAATAAAGCTCTTTTTGGTTTAATCGCGATTGCATTTTTGGTAATATTTCTAGGTAGAACGCTGCTTGAACACGCTCCCATACACCCTGACTCTGAAATCATTGACCTTAAACGATCCCTATCAAATTATGAACCCGGATCTATTGAGTATTTAGCTATTGAGAATCATATTAAAGAGCTTGCTGAAGTTGAAGAAGAAAACGAACTCGGTATTACTGAAAACCCCGGAGCTTTTTGGGAGGCATTAGCCGGACTTAAAACCGGGCCAAAGGGCGAGACCTACCAACTAAATTACAAAAAGACTGCCTTTGAGGTTGCTTCTAAGAACAAAAATAAAGCCTCTTCTATCACTCCTACATGGACTTCCAGAGGGCCGAATAATATAAATGGCCGCACGCGGGCTATTCTTGTAGATGAGAATGACTCTTCAGGAGAAACCTGGTTTGTTGGAACAGTTGGCGGTGGAATCTGGAAAACAACCAATGCCGGACAAACCTGGGAGCCAAAAGGTGAAAACTTCACCAGTTTATCTGTTACTACATTAGCACAGTCCGGAAATACGATTTATGCCGGAACAGGAATGGGATATGGTAGAATTCTAGATTTATCCGGCTCCGGTATCTGGAAATCAACAGATAATGGCGAAACATGGACCCAGTTAGCCAGCACTTCAAATGGAGAGCTGTTACAGGCCATTAATCGTATTGTTGTAGATCCTAATGATCCTAATATTGTTGTTGTGTGTAGTAACGATAGCTACAGCTGGCACAGTCCAAAAGGTGGGATTCGAAAATCAGGTATTTTCCGCTCAACGAATGGAGGAACTTCCTGGACTCAAACCTTTAATCCCGATGTTACTTTAGGTACAACTACAGATAACAGGGTTCAACAAATTATTGCTAACCCGTTAAACTTTAATACACTATTCGCTACTGTAAATGAAGTTGGCGTGATCCGGTCTCGTGATGCAGGACAAACCTGGACAGTGGTTGCAAATAACATGGCAGACCCAAATGATATCGGTGATAATGACAATACCTATTCAGGTATTAGCACTCGTATTGAAATGGCAATGGCTCCATCCGACACTAGTCGTTTATACGCTGCTGCCGAACGCCCATTTGGAATCGGACAATTGTATTACTCCAAAAATGCCGGTGATAGCTGGATAAACCTGATTGAAGAAAATGCTCCCGGACGAAATTGGTTTGGAGCTTTTGGCCGCTCAGGTCAGTTTGGTTATACAGCTGGCTGGTTCGATAACACCATTACCGTAGACCCTTTTGATAAAAATGTTGTTTTTTTAGGTGGTGTTGAGCTTTATAAAGCGGATGTAAACGATGGATCTAACAGAAAGAACGTCTCTATCATTGCGTCCCAATACGAGCCCACTCTCGGGTTGTCGCGCGTTCACCCTGATCATCACTTCCTAGTTACAATACCAATCAATGAAGGGTCTCAAACTTACCGGGTGGTGAATGCAAATGATGGCGGTATTGCTACTTCGGATAATAAAGGCCAAACATGGACGATGAAATCCGGTATTATTTCTACCCAGTTTTATGGTATAGATAAGATGCCCGGTAGTTCCACTTATATAGGAGGAATGCAAGATAATGGCACGGCGATCTCTCCTGAAAACCCTTCTAGCTCAACCGATTGGTTTGTTGCCGGTATTGGGGGAGATGGGGTTGAAGTCGCCTGGAATAAAAGAGATGCAAATCAACTTCTGGGAGGCTCTCAGTATGGCCGATACCTAAAATCATCTGATGGCGGGTTAACCTGGTATAATATCCCTGACGCCAAGGCGGGCAACAACGCTCCTTTCATTAGTAAACTGGGAACTTCTGTTCAGGATCCTGACCTGGTTTTTACTGTTGGAAGTGATGGAATAAAGCGCTCTGATGATTTTGGTGATTCATGGACACTTGCTCCAATCACATCAAACTGGCATGGGTTCAGGGCCTTTGATAATGTTGAGGTTTCAAATGCCAGCCCACAGGTGGTCTGGGCTTCTTCGCGAATTGGACTGGAGCCTTTAACTGGTACAACCGGTGGTGTACATGTTTCTAATGATGGAGGCCTGAGTTTTTCATTGATTAGCGACAATATAGATTTTAATGTTTTGGAAGCTTCAGGAATTAGCTCACATCCCGATGAACCTAATACCGGTTTTTTACTATTCTCCGCTCCTGACCAGCCAAAAATATTAAAGACCACTGATCTTGGAGAAACCTGGGAAGATCTCTCCGGTTTTGGAGATGGCGCCTCCGAAAGTACAAACGGGTTTCCAAATGTCGGGGTATTCAGCCTTATTGTAATGCCTTTTGATACGGATATCATATGGGCAGGAACTGAAATTGGAATCTTTGTTTCAGAAGATGCTGGTGATACCTGGTCTTTTCTGGATAGCGACCTTCCTCATGTAAGTATTTTTGAAATGAAAATTCTGGATGGAGAGGTTGTTGTTGCTACACACGGTCGCGGAATCTGGACAGCAACCATTCCTCAGTTAGTCGGTTATGAGTACCCTGTTGCTGTTTTGTCACCCAGACTTCCCGGCTTAGCACTTTTACCAACAGGTTCTATCTCTATAAACATGGACCTTCGATCAACTTATGATTCAACTATAGTATATGTTGACGGGGAACTCTACAAAAAAATTGACGCGAATACGGAGTCAATACAAATTCAGGAGTCCTTTGAAGTTGTGACTGATGGCCCTAGAACTGTTTCCATAATTTCTTACAAAGATGGTGCTACTTATAAGAGCCCGACAAAAGTGATTGATGCATTTGTAGCAGAAACCAAGAACTTTTATGTAAGCAATAACGATGGTTCTTTAGATGCTTCAGATTTCGTTAGCAACGGACTTAGTATAAACTCTCAATCCGGGTTTACAGGCTCGGTAGTTAATTCTCCACACCCTTATAGTAACCGTAATGATTACTCTATCCTTCTAAAAACCCCGATCTTGATTTCGGATCAAAACGCTACGCTTACTTATAAAGATGTCGCTTTAGTTGAGCCAGGTGATCCGGGCTCCGTTTTTGGTTCTTCAAATTTCTGGGATTTTGTGGTAGTTGAAGGGACGAGTAATGGCGTTGACTGGCTTCCATTAGCAGATGGTTACGACGCTACTTATAACCCTGCGTGGTTAACGGCTTACACAAACGGGACAAATCCAAATTCATCTATGCTGGTAAGCCATAACATAAACTTACTTGATACCTTTGATGCCGGAGAGGTCATCAGGGTACGCTTTCGCTTAAATTCTGATGCCGCAGTTAATGGATGGGGCTGGGTAGTCAATGATATAAAAATTCAGGAAGCTCTTTCTTCCGGTAGAGAACCTGAAGATGGTCCTGATTCTTTTAGTCTTTCTCAAAACTATCCTAACCCTTTCAATCCGAGAACCACTATAGAGTACAACCTTACAGAAAGTTCGGTAATTCAGATTCGTATTTATAATACCTCAGGACAACTGGTTCAAACCTTATATGACGGGCTACAAACCCAGGGCAATCATAGCATCCAGTGGGCCCCTAATGGTTTAAGTTCTGGTGTTTATTTCTACTCTTTAAAAGTCGGAGATAAAACTGAGATCAGGAAAGCGACGCTTCTTAAATAAAAAAAGGCGGAGAATTCATCCTCCGCCTTTTGGCTTTGTAACTAACTAATCATTTAAAACTGATTACTAAAGGTATTTCAGGTTAACAGAACCGCCAGAAGTTTTTGCTGTTAATTTGGTTCCACCACCATTTAGCGTTCCTTCAATTTCATCTTTTTCATAAGCTCCACGGAAGTTTTCAAGGTCTGCGCGAACCCTGTTTCCGTCAAGGTCAATATCATATCCCTGGTCTTTTGGAATTGTTACGCTGATGCTACCACCTGAAGTTCTTAACTCGATATAATTATCCGGGTTTAACACCTCAACATTAATCGATCCGCCACTGGTTTTAGCCTCGACATTACCGGAAATCCCCGCCAAAGTAATACTTCCACCAGAGGTTTTCGCTGTAATTCCACCAGAGATATCTTCGGCTCTAATTCTTCCACCGCTTGTATTGGCATCTACTGAACCTTCAATCTCGTTAATGGTAATTGCTCCGCCCGAAGTTTTAAGTTCGACATCTCCGCCAATGCTTTCAGCTTTGATACTTCCACCACTGGTTTTCGCATATTGAGTTCCATTTAAGTTTTCAAGGGAAATACTTCCTCCGGATGTTCTCAGATCTGTAACCGCGTTAGCTGGTGTATATACTTTGAATGAGATACTGTAATTATCACTTCTCCAACGGTTTCTGCCTTCTCTTTTGGCGATCGCCGAAACTGTATTCCCACTTTTCTCGATGGTAATTTCCCAGTCTTTTAGATCTGCCTCATCAGGGTCGATATACTTGCCTCGCTTTCTGACATACATTTCAACCCTTACTTCATCCGAATTCTCTCCTACTACTTCAATACTTCCACCGGACGTTTTTACCTCAACTTTCACATTATTGGATACTCCAAACTCTTCCGTCAGATAAGCGTCCTGGGCAACTATGCTTGTAGCGCTTACTAACATAACCAGTAATGCTGCTGCACTTCCTGTAATCAATTTGTAATAATCTCTTTTATTCATTTTTTATAATCCTCGATTGTTTTGTGAACGGAATTCGCTACGCTCACTTGTTAGTTATGTTTCAATTCGTAAAACTTAGACGCTTTAAATATCGAATCGTTACTTCTAATTTTTTGGATAGTGTAGAAATTTCCGGTATTGCTTACTTTCACCCCGAATTAAATTTATAGTGAATGAAGTTACCTTTTGTACTAGCTAAGCGGTTTGTTGCCGGCGAATCTTTTGAAGAGTCCATCTCAAAGTCTCAGTATCTAAACAGCAGAGACTTAAAGCTTACACTCGATCTTCTGGGTGAAAACGTTTCTGACCGTAAAACCGCAGATGAAACTGTTGATGCTTATATCGACTTACTTAATGGAATAAAAGAACAAGGACTTGTAAGTAGCATCTCTATTAAGCTTACCATGATGGGTCTTGATATCGACAGAGACTACTGTAGAGACAACCTTTTCAAATTGCTTGATGTGGCCAAAGATCATGATCAGTTTGTCCGGATTGATATGGAAGGAAGTGATTATACCCAGGTAACTATTGATATATTTAAAGAAGCTTTTGAGAAATACGGGAAACATGTTGGTACTGTAATTCAGGCAATGCTTCATAGAACAAAAGCTGATATCGAAGAACTTGCTGAAATGGGCGCAGACATTCGGTTGGTAAAGGGAGCATATAAGGAGTCTGAGGAGATTGCTTATCAGCACATGCCTGAAATAAGAAATCATTTTAAAGAGTGTGCAAAGATACTTCTCGCCAAAACTTCTTTTCCTCGTTTTGGAACGCACGATGATGAGTTATTGAGTTGGATACGAGACTACGCTGCTAGTGAAAACATCCCAAAAGATCGCTTTGAAATTCAAATGCTGTATGGGTTAAGGGAAGAAACAATGGTAGACTTTACTACTCTTGGATATTGTACTCGTGTTTATGTTCCCTTTGGTACAGACTGGTTCCCTTATTTCAGCAGGCGTCTTATGGAACGTAAAGAAAATATCTGGTTCATCTTCAGTACTATGTTTAAAAAATAAGATTCCTTTTGAATCTTATTAAGGCTTAGTAGTATGAACCGGTTGAAATAACTGAAATTCTACTTTTATTCACTTTTAATGCTAAAGAGAATCCTGCCATATCTTTTTTCCCTTATTCCAGGTATTCTCCTTCTTCCTGTACCACTACTTCGGGATTTTCACTTTGAATCGGCATTAATTGCAGCTACTGTTGGCTGTTTTTGGGCTGGAATTAAGGCGTCATCAAGGCGTCGAAAGTTATACCCGCAATTGGCCTTTAAGATTTTAGGCTTTATTTACCTTGCAGGTTCACCACTTTTCCTCTATTCGTTGTTCTCAGGCTGCCTGACTTTACATGGTATTGGTTTTTGGGTGTTATTCCCGATTCCCAGTGTATTCTTGGGCACTGCTATAGGGAGGTTATTCCGAAAACTTAAAACTCCGCTTCCGGGAGTTTTTACTGTTACTACAATTTTACTCATCGCTATTGGTAGTTTAGTAATTGAGGCTCTCATATTACCCCAGGTATATTTTTTTAATCATGTTTGGGGTGGCTGGCCCGGACCTATTTATGATGAAACTGTTGAGGTAACGCTTAGTTTAATCTTTTTCCGCTTCCTGACATTGCTCTGGATTTTATTACTCTGGATACTACCCGATTTCTCTGCTTATAAAGCAAATAAAGTCAAAATTGGCCTTTTATCATTTCTATTAGTGGTTGGGTACTTCTTTACTACTGACTTTGGAGTTATTACACCGAGAAGCTATTTGAAGCAGCAACTTCCGATTCATAAACAAACCGAACATTTTGACCTCTACTTCGATCGGGATCTTTTTACCGAACAGGAAATCGAGTATTGGTCTTTAAGGCATGAGTTTCATTTTCAGCAAATTGTTAACCAGCTTGAAATCGACTGGCCTGAAGGCCAAAAAGTTGAAAGTTTTCTATATGCGAATGCCTGGCAGAAGAAAAAGCTCGTTGGTGCTAAGTTTACCAGCTATGTTCCCATATGGCTTTCACAGGATCAGCTCCATATTGCTAAGCAACAATTAAATGGGGTTCTTAAGCACGAACTAGTTCATGTAATAACAAAACAGTTTGGGAACTCTTTGTTTAACGGGAGCTGGAGTATCGGTCTTGTTGAAGGAGTTGCTGAAGCTATCGCTGCCGATGCATCTCCACAATCTACTTTGGATCAGATTCTGGCCGCAGACCCTCCTTATCCAACGGTTGAGCAAATGAGATCTGCTTTAACCACCAGTGGTTTTTATACCAGCGCTTCTGCCATTAGTTATACTACCGCAGGTTCTTTCGTTAATTACCTGCTTAAAAATTACCCGGTTGAATATTTTAAAAAGGCCTATCCTTCTGCGGACTTTGAAGGGGCGTATCAGCTTCCTTTTGATAGCCTGGTAATTGGCTGGCAACAAACATTGCCCCCTATAGAAATAGACTCGGTTGACCGTCAAGTTTCTGAACTCATTTTTAGCCAAAGATCACTATTTCAACGATTCTGTCCACATGCAGTCAGTAAGGAACTTTCGTTATGGGATGACTTCCTGTTTCATGAGGCAAACCAGGATACTACATCATCAGAGAAACACATAAATAGCTTGTATGAACTTGATCCTTCAAACCTGCTTATAAAACGAGAGTGGATTCGGGGACAGCTCCGAAATAATAACACTTCCGATGTCTTGGACTCTATTGATAACGGAACTGACTCATTACTCACCTTTGCCATTTTGAAGTCTGACGCTTTGGCCTTGAGTGGTGATTGGGACTCTGCAGAGTCATTTATAGAGACCCTTAAACCTCGAGTTGATACAACCTCACTACGAACTTTTCGATATTCGTATGAGCTCCGGTCTGATTCATTAAGCTGGATTACCTTCCTAAATTCGAGATATAAAAACCAACTCCCCGGAGTTGAGAAGTTCGCGGCTTTAAATATTTCAAATCAGCTTCTGGTTCTTGCAAAAGCTATCGAGCTAAACCAAGGTGAGCGTATTCGTGAATATTCACCTGTTGTGCTTCGCTCTCCCTTACATTCCGACTGGTTTGATATCTATGAAAGCACTATTAGCCAACTTGTATTTTTGAATGAAACAGATGCTGCGCAAACCTGGATAAACTCTATTTCATCTCTCGACTTAAGGGCCAGGTATAAGGAGCGGCTTTTTGAACAACAGGAGTGGCTCAACTTCATAAACGGAACCAACCAAGATTAACTATAACCCAGCGCTATGAAATTATTTATTCTTTTAACTTTCTCTTTTCTACTCTCTATATCAGCTAATGCACAGGATACTACCTCAACAAAACAACCCGAAACCTTTGACATGGAGTGGTCGGGGGAAAAGTACACGATGCAAAAGTACTTTATCGTATTCCTTAAAAGAGGCCCAAATCGTAGTCAAAATGAAGAAGAGGCGGCAGATTTACAGCAAAAACACCTGGCATATCTTGGAGGCCTCTATGAAGAAGGCATCATAAATCTGAACGGGCCAACGGGTGGAGAAGGAGATATTCGCGGCTTCTCTGTTTATAATGTCGCTACTATCGAACAGGCTGTTGAATTTGCCCAAAATGATCCTATGGTTAAGGCCGGGCGATTAATTATCGAGGCTCATTCCTGGTGGCTTGCAAAAGGTTCTGGAGTAAAATAACCAGCTATCTTGAACTGGTTTTGTGACAGTTATTTTATACTCTCATTCCTGTAAATTTCCATACCTTTAAATACTTAGTACACACAAATATTTTTATGGCCGAATCTAACTTTATCCCGCTTACCAGTTACAAAGAATATTCTCCTGAGGAAATGACTTCTCGGGCAAATGAGTTTTACGAAATGATGAAGTGTCGAAGAACTGTTCGGGAGTTTTCTGATCGTCCTGTTCCGAAAGAAGTACTCGAAAAATGCATCTTAGCTGCCGGAACAGCTCCTAATGGGGCTAATAAGCAGCCCTGGCACTTTGCCGTAGTAACTAGCCCCGAGATTAAAAAGAAGGTGAGAGCAGCGGCAGAAGAAGAAGAACATGAGTTCTATAACAGGCGCGCTCCCCAGGATTGGCTTGATGATCTCGAAGTATTTGAAACAAATGAACACAAACCTTTTCTAGAAAAAGCGCCGGCTCTTATCGGAATTTTTGCTCAAAGCTTTCATCTAAATGAAGAAGGCGAAAAAGAGAAACACTACTATGTAAAAGAGTCGGTTGGCATAGCAACAGGAATGTTGATCACGGCTTTACATAACGCCGGATTGGCAACATTAACACATACTCCAAGCCCTATGGGGTTTTTGACAGAAGTAATGCAACGTCCGGCACACGAAAAAGCTTTCCTTTTACTTGTTGTTGGGTATCCCGAAGAAGGGGTAAAAGTCCCGAAAATCACAAAAAAACCACTGGAAGAGATTTCATCTTTCTTATAATTATAAATGCCCGAGAAAAAGAAACCCCTTAAGAAAAGATTTAAAAGAGAGCTCATTGAGTGGGGAATAATACTTGGTGTAATTGGTATTCTTTATTTCACTGGGCTACATACCGAGGTTATTGGAACTTTACAGAGAGGATTACTGGCTACCAGGATAATCCAACCTGACATTGAACTAGATGAATCGGAATTTGTACCTGCCCGGTATGAAATGCCATTGATTACCATCGATGGGGAAAGAACTTCGTTAAAAGAGTTTGAAGGAAAAACTATTTTCCTAAACTTCTGGGCAACCTGGTGCCCGCCTTGTATTGCTGAAATGCCAAATATCCAGGCTCTCTATGAAGATTTGGAAAACCAGGAAGATATCGTCTTTGTGATGCTTTCGTTGGATGAAGACCAGGAAAAGGCGCGGGCTTTTTTAGAAAGAAAAGAGTTTACGCTTCCGGTATATTTTTTGACTGGACGGCAACCCGGTGTTTATAACAGCACCGTTGTTCCAACTACATACATCATCTCGCCAGAAGGGTATATTGTTTCTGAAAAAAGAGGTATGGCACAATACAATACTACTGCCTTTAAAGAATTTCTTCTTAGTTTATAAGCCTGTCTTAAACATCAAGTAATGCTATGGAAAAAGTAATCGCTGGTATTCAGCAAATCGGTATCGGAAACCCAAACGTAAAAGAAGCTACTGATTGGTACAGGAAGTATTTTGGGATGGATATAAAAGTTTTTGATGATGAGGCAACAGCAGATTTAATGCTTCCATATACAGGAGGAAAACCTCATGATCGTTCTGCTACTCTTACTTTAAGCATGCGCGGCGGCGGCGGGTTTGAAATCTGGCAATATACCAGCAGAACTCCGGTTGCAGCAGACTTTGATATACAGTTAGGAGATCTTGGGATCAATTGTGCAAAAATAAAATCCATTGATGTAAAGGAGACTTTCGAACAGTTTAACATGGCTGGCCTGAAAGTGCTTACGTCTTTATCTGAAAACCCCGCTGGTGAGTTGAACTTCTTTGTTGAGGACCTGAATGGTAATATTTTCAATGTTGTAAACGGATTGGGTTGGTTCAAAAAGAAAGAAAGAAAAACAACCGGTGGCGTTACCGGGGCAATAATAGGTTGCACAGATATTGATAAGTCTCTGTCTCTTTATTCTGATATCCTTGGATATGATGAAGTAGTTTATGATGAAATCAATACCTTCGCAGATTTTAATGGGTTGCCAGGTGGAGATAAAGAGTTCAGACGAGTATTACTTAGAGAGTCAAAACCCAGAGAAGGAGCTTTTAGCAAGTTATTTGGCCCTACAGAAATTGAGCTTATTCAGCTAACTGGGCAGCGAAAGCCCAGGAAGATATTTGAAAACCGCTATTGGGGCGATCTTGGATTCATTCATTTATGCTTTGATGTTCAGCGTATGGATGCACTAAAGGAAGAATGTGAAAGCGCCGGATTCCCATTCACAGTAGATAGCGCCGACAGTTTTGATATGGGAGAGGCTGCTGGAAGGTTTACCTATATTGAAGACCCGGATGGAACTCTGATAGAGTTTGTAGAAACTCATAAAGTACCCATCGCAAAAAAATTGGGCCTCTTTGTCGATATGACTAAAAGAGACCCAACCAAAGACCTTCCGAAATGGATGTTAAATGCATTAAGTTTCAGCCGAATAAAAGATTAAGCCGGCTACTTAATTAACATCATTTTCCTGGTTTGTGTGAATGAGCCAGATTGAAGCCTGTAGATATACGTCCCGCTTGATAAACTGGAAGCATCAAAACGAACGGTGTGCAATCCTGTACTTTTGCGTTCATTTACCAGTGTTGCTACCTCCTGGCCAAGCATATTGTACACTATTAGGCTGACCAAGCCTGCCTTGGGTAGGTTAAATGAAATACTCGTACTTGGGTTAAAAGGGTTTGGATAGTTCTGATCCAACGTAAAAGAAAGTACTCCTTCTAACTCTTCCTGCTTTGACACACCTGTTTGACCTCCATTATAAACCCAAAGCTTGTCTACAATTCCATTTCTTAGCGCAAATGCTGATGTTGAATTGGATTCTAAGTTAAGGATTCTTGTTTCCTGGGCATATTCTGTTAAACCTTCTTCGATGCTAGTTACGGTGTCACTGAAATCTCTATTTATTCTGTACACTTTTGCGCCCGTCTGTGTTAAGATAAGGTTCTGCCCACTTACCCTCATTATAGTAACTAGACCTTCCTCTGTTATTCCTAAATCTTCCGCTGTTTTTGTTTCCCATGTTTCACCAAAATCATCACTGAAATCAATTCCTGAATCAGTAAGAAAATACATTCGCCCATTTTCATCTATATCAAAATCGAAAACGGAACTTCCTATGTCGTCGATAGAGTGAATTTTCTCCCAGCTCGTACTATCACGATGAGACCTAAATAGCCCCCGGCCATTCGTACCTGCAGCCAGGTAAAAATAGGATCCATAACTTTGAACCCTCACAATAGATTTATTAAAATCGTTGTCATCAAACTCTATAAAGCTTTCCCACGTAGCCCCTCCGTCTTCAGATTTTAGTAAGCCTACATTTCTTGTGACTGACGTTAGAACTAGGGTATCTCCTATTGCAGAAAAATGAGCTGGGATAAAAAACACAGGAAAGTTGGTATAATCAGCAGCCTGGCTACTCCAGCTTGCACCACCGTCAACGCTCTTTCTTAATGCTCTATTTCCAAACAGGTCATTCCCGTAGTTATATATCGTATCTGAATCTACTGTTGCAAATACCGCTGAACTTGCTGTGTTACTGTCTAAGGTAGTTTCAACCCAATTTGAGCCATTATCATCTGAATAGTACAGAGCATAAGTAAAATCTGATTTTATGCAAGCTATAAATACTCTCTCTCCTGTAACATGTAACTGGTATATGTTAATCAAAGACTCCTGCTCAACCAATGCGTCAAAACTTCCGCTTTGACTCCATTCTTGGGCAACCGGTTTTTCTGAGAATAAAAGAAATAGAATTGTGAGAGTTAAAAAGTAGTGTTTCATAACGCGAATTATTAATTGTTAGGTGCTGATTATCGAACTTCTATTCTGACTATTTAATCAACATCATTTTCTTGGTTCGTGTGAATGAGCCGGATTGAAGCCTGTAGATATACATCCCGCTGGATAACCTGGAAGCATCGAACTGTACCGTGTGCAAGCCTGTACTCTTGCGTTCATTTACCAGTGTTGCTACTTCCTGGCCAAGCATATTGTACACTCTTAGGCTGACCAAGCCTGACTGAGGTAGATTAAATGAAATACTGGTACTTGGATTAAAAGGATTTGGATAGTTTTGGGAAAGCGAAAATGAATTTATGTTCTCTTCTTGCTCAGTGCCTACAGCAAATTGATTATTAATAAACTCAACTTCTGTGGTTACAGACTTATCACCCCTTATAGCTTTATAAACCATTGGTTCAGGATCTGTGTCATCTACAACCCAACTGATCTGCCTGGTTTCTTCATTGTATGTCGCTGTAGCAGGCAGGTTCGATACTTCTACATCGGGCAAGCTCATATCTGGATTACGGGCACTTACATATAGGTTTAATGTATCACCCATTTCAATGTAAACAGGGCCGTCATTAAATATTCCCGGATAGTTATTATACACATTCATGCCCCTGTTAATAGCTTCATCATCACCAAATACCTGTACCGTCAGGTTTTGATTGAACCCCTGTCCGGCATCGCCTTGAGTCTTCCTGTTAAAGATTCTATAATTTTTTAGTATGAGTTCTTGCAACTGGAAGTCCCACTCAAACCTAACTTCTACAGTACTCCCGTCTTCAAGAAGCTCTCTTTGTGTAATAAACCCACCTGTTGTATCCCCTGCGGCGTTGAAGTTCAAGTATTTGCTACCTTTAAAAAATCCTTCTTCATCTAAGGTCGTCTCTGATAAATTCGCCCTGTAAACTTCTCCTGTGAGAAAGTCTCTAACATAAGTCTCTTGCTTTACCTGGTTGTAGTAATCATTAATTAACCTGAACTCTCTAACCGTTTTTGAGTTCATTTGAAGTGTATCATTGATGATAGCGAATCCCCGCACCTCGACTTGATTTCCAGCTTCGTCATAGTCCATTTCGGTTTTTATCCGAATTCGCCCAATCTCGTTTGCCATAGACTCTTCATTATAGTCTACCTGGTAAATCAATATGGAATCAACAACTACTTTTTCATTAGCAAGAGATCTTTGAAAACTGCTATACGCTTGCGTGAAAACCCAAAGAGAGTCTTCCCACTCAAAACCTTCTGCATCGGTATAGCTATCATCAGGAGCATACATAAAATGAAGGCTATCTCTTCCAACCAGCCTCATGCTTTCTGAGTCATATTCTTTGCTTACCTGGTAAAGGAATCGCCCCCCGTCTCCGATTTTAGTGTAGCTCCAGTCCCAGTCGGTGATCATTTCTTCCGAATAATATCTTCGCTCTGTTAAGGCAAACTCTGGTGTTTGTTCTTCCCGGCTTATGCTATACAGTATTCCTCCGGTATAGTTTTCTCTTTCATATAGTAATGTCGTTTCGTCTTGTATAGACCTGTTGATGTTACTTATTTGATACTCCATTAATTCGTGGTTGAAGTCATATGACTTCCTTAGAGTATCTCTATCCAGTTCATTGCGGTAAGCCAATTCTCTTCCACTCTTTTTCCAGCCTTCTTCAGGTGTATAGTAATCCCAAAAGCTTTCTCTATCTGCACTTTCTGCTGGCATTTTGGACTCTTTAGACCTTTGCCCGGTATATGGATCTGCTTCTCCAAACCTGTAGAAGTACGTTACTACGCTGTCATCTTCTACCTCATTTCTATAGCTGGTTTGAATGCGATCAGGGTTCCAACGAGTGCTATCAGCAAACCATGTATATTGATTGAAATGTATTGTGAAGTTCGCTGTATCACCCTGTAAGAAGTAATGACTATACCTTTGAGGAGCAAACCGATCTTCATTAAGGTTTTTATACTCGGAGTATGACCATGTTGTATCGGTAGAAAGTTCTGTTTTAAACTTCTCTTTTGGGGTCGTATAATTTTTCAGCGTTTCATACAGGCTTAAAACCCATTGATCGGACTTTTTCATTTGTGGTGAAACCTGGTAAATAAATGCTTTCTGTCCTTTTTCTGAGTACTGAGACTCTAATTGACTTCTGCCATCTTCCTGGGCAAAGCCAGTTCCTATAATTCCTAACTGTATTACTATCAGGGCTACTATTTTTTTCATGATACCATTACCGAATTTAACTGCACTTTTATCCTTTCCGAATCGGAGAGGGGTTTCTGGTACAATAATCCGATTATTGGATCAGCTAATAAATCGCCCAAATGAGGTATTTTGTATTCTCAGACGATATTTCTTCTAAGTGCCAACTTAACTGCTGCAGCTCTCGAATTAACCTGCATTTTTTTATAGATGTTCTTGATGTGTGTTTTTACAGTCCAGGGACTTAGAAATACAACTTCAGCAATTTCCTTATTTGATTTGCCCTCTATTACCTGCTCAAGTATCCTGATTTCTGCTGGGCTAAGCTCAAATGGCACTTCTTTTCTCTCTTCTTTTAACCCTTTAGGAGCGGTTACCATTTTCATCATTTTCTTTGCTATCGCAGGAGATATTGGAGCGCCTCCTTTCCGGATTTCCTTAATTGCCTCCACAACCTGTTCGATTGGAGTATCCTTTAATAAATATCCAGTAGCGCCTACCTGGATAGATTCGAATATTCGTTCGTCATCCTCGAAAACAGTAAACATGATCACATCTAATTCAGGGTTTTTCTGGGTTAACTTAAAAGTGGCCTCAATACCCGACAGCCCTGGTAATTCGATATCCATTAATATTACTTCAGGAAGCTGCCCCCCTATACCTCTATCCAGTTTTTCGAAAAATTCCTCCGCGCTTTCTGCAGAAAAAACCAACTCTAAATCGCTGTAAAAAGTTAATAGTTCACTCAACCTTTTTCTGAAGATCTCATGGTCTTCAACAATACATACCCTAATCTTTTCTGCTTCGCTCATTCTATAAAATCGTGTTTAAAAGAATTTCCCATTTAATTACCCTTAAACCAATACCCCGAATTTGGTATTTATAAATGGAAACTTAGCTGTATTTCAGTACCGTTCTCTGTATTCACCTGTATTTCTCCGCCTAATTCTTTTGCTCTTTTCTTCATATTCCCTAATCCATACCCCCCGTTAAAACTTTTCTCTTTGCTCTTGAATGTGCCATCGTCTTTTATCGAAACATTAAGGCTCCCATTTACCTGGGCTAAGTTAATATCCAGGTTCTTCGCCTCTGCATACTTCAATGTGTTTTGAGAGGCTTCCTGTATGATCCGAAAAACATTTAGAGCTTGTGTTGATGAAAGTTGTGTTTCAGGAGCCCCATCTAATGAAAAGTGAATATCTAAAACCTCGTTCAAAGCGCTTTGGTTCTTAAAATAGGTCTTCAGGTGTTCGATAAAGGCTTCAAGGTTCAGGTCGCTTTGGTTCAGAGCCCAAATAGTATCCCGAAGTTGTTTAATAGTATTTTGTGCGTCACCTTTCAACGAATTTACAAGGCGGCTGGACTTCTCGCTATCCTCAACCTCGTTGTACTTATCAACCAGACTCAAGCCAGACATAATATTCGCAAGCTGTGAGCCTACGTGATCATGAAGATCTCTTGAAATTCGCTCTCTTTCATTACGAAGCTTGTTCTCAAGCTCCATTTTATGAATCTGTTTCCTGAGCTTTCTTTGTGAAATATACCTTACGAAAGAAACTAAACCTCCCAAAAGGGTCAAAACTGCTATAATTCTAAACAGGCTGGTTTGCCACCAGGGTGGTGTAATTGTTATTGCAAGACTGGTACCTTCCTCGTTCCAAAACCCATCATTATTTGATGCCTTAACTCTGAACTTATATGCTCCAGGAGCCAGGTTTGGATAATCAGCAAAGCTACGATTCCCAGAATAAACCCAGTCATCATCTACACCTTCCATTTTGTATGCGTATTGATTCGCTAGGGGCTCACTATAATCCAGCGCCGCAAACTCAAATGACAGGAAATTTTCCTCATGGTTAAGCCTTACTGACTTCGTAGAAACGGAAGCTGAATCCATCTCAAGAGGCCGATTAAACAGGTTCACTTCCGTAATAAAAACCGACGGTGCTTCCTCATTTATTGCCAATATCTCGGTATTTATACTATTGAACCCGTTTACTCCTCCGAAAATAAGATCTCCATTATCTCTTTTGAGAAAAGCGCCTGTATTAAATTCATTATTTTGAAGGTTATCAGCTTCAGTAAAACTTGAAAACTTTAGCTCCCGGGTATCTAATCTTGAAATCCCATTATTTGTGCTAACCCATAGGAACCTTGTATTCTGATCTGGTAAAATACCGTACGTACTGTTATTTGCCAGCCCCTCGCTGGTTCTGAAATTTTTAATTCGTCCTGATGTTGAATTCCAGCGGTTGATTCCACCCCCATATGTGGCTAACCAAAAGGTACTATCATTTTGCTGATAGATATGCCTTCCATCATTGTGAGAGATTCGGAAATCTGCATTGATTGAATTTTCAAAAGTGTTGTATCCGGTTATTTCGTCTCCTGTAAACTTAAGGTAAATAAATCCCCTGCTTGTAGTTGCCAACCAGATATTGCCCTGTTTGTCTTCATGGATTCTTCGAATACTGATACTTCTACTTTCTAAGTCTCCGGATTCACTCGATAAAATCTTTGTCTCAACTGGCTTTCCGGCAATCCAATCTTTTGGGTTTTTTATAATCTGAACTCCTTCTCCCTGGTACCCAAGCCACAACCAGCCTCTGCTATCGCGGAAAACCTGGTGAACATTAAGCAACCGTACCAAGCTATTTTCTGGTGTAAATAGCTCCGTCTTATATCTTTGAGATTCTATTTCGTTTTGCGGGATAAACCCCAATCCATTTTTCCTGGTGGCTATCCATAAACCAAGGTTATCATGTTCAAGAGACCAAATACTTGCCCTTCCAATACCTTTAATCCTAGTATCTAATGGAATAACTTCATTTTTTTCATTTAATAGAGCCAGTCCGCTATTTGTTCCGATCCACATTCCCTTCTCGCTATCTGCAAAGGAAAGCATAAAACCCGAAGGAAGGTTTGTTTCTGTACCATTAAATAGCTGTATTCCCTTTTGCTCTTTGAGTAGGTTAAATCCACCGCCCCAGGAGTAAAACCATATATTTCCTGACCGATCCTGAAATACCTTTGCCGAGCCTACCGAGCTAGGAGCATCACTTACTCTGACGAGCTCTTTTACCTTTGTGTCTTTATTTATGACTACAATTTGTCCACTTCCTGCTCCCTTTAAAAGTATCTGTTCACGCTCTAATATCGCTTTTTGAGACGAGGATCCTACAACTCCGCTATTGATACTACTCAGAAGATTGGAGGGGATCATGTTTTGGTCAACCGGCCTAAGCCCACCTTGTATTAAGTCCAGCCATAAGCCTCCAAGGTCGTCTACATATGCATTGAACGAATTGGGGGTAGGATCATTGAGTGAAAATGGAATTTGTTGAGTTGTTAATTCTTGCTCCTTTTTGGGAGCGTTTCTGAATTTCTCCAACTCCGAAGATTGTACATAATACATACCGTTGATCGAAGACATTAAAAATGAACCATCATTAAACTCAAGAATCGAGTTCACCGAAGTAATCACTTCTCCCGTTATTGATAGCCTCAGGTTTGCTGGTATATATTCTCCTTCTTCGTAATCAAAAAAACCGATACTATGAGTAAAGAAACCCGCCCAGAGAAAGCCTTCTTTGTCTACATAGGTAAAGGATGTTGGTGTATCCGGAATACCATACTCCTTTCCACCTGTATAAGAATGCCTGATTATTTTCTCCGTTTCAGGATTCAGAACATTTATTCCGCCATCTCTTGTTCCAACTAATAGTAATCCATTGGGGAGCTCCATCACTCCATGAATAAAGCTGTCAGAAAGGGTGGTGCTGTCAGCGGGATCATGTCGGAATATTTTTACACTTTTACCATCAAACCGATTCAGTCCGTCCATGGTACTAATCCACAAGAATCCATTACGATCTTGTGTCATATTCAGAACGGAATTATGCGAGAGCCCGATATTTTCTGCCGTAAAGTGAGTGGAAGTAAAATTTAGTTCCTGGGCAAAAACAAGGTGTACTATCCCTGATGATAGAATAAAAAAACATCCGCAAACGATCTTCTTGAGTACCCCTGAAGTCATGACGTCCTAAGCTTAACTTTGATAGTATATACTAAAAAAGTGCTTTTTATGCGACTTTAGATCACCATGACTTAAGAAAGTTTACCTTACTCTTGATTATTTTATCAGAACCATCTGCTTCACTAAGCTACTTGATCCCGTTTGCAGTCTATAGATATACACACCACTTGATAGCGATCTCGCATCAAATAATACTTCGTGACTTCCCGCCTGCTGACTCCCATCATATAGAGTTGCTACCTTTTGGCCTTGAATATTGAAGACCTCAAGTAATACATCTCCCGAAGTCGGAATTGAATACGAAATTTTCGTGGAGGGATTAAACGGATTCGGATAGTTTTGATCCAGTGTAATCTCGTTTGGAATAACTCCTTCATCTTCTGTAGAGACAACACCAGAAATGGTCAATTCTATTGGAATCTCTATTCTTGAAGAAGCTTCTGCATTTGTATTTATAACTAGTTTTGACCTGTATGTCCCGTTTGGGGTCCCGTCTGCTTTAAACGTTAGGATAGTACTGGTTTCTTCATCCGGTCTCACAAACCCAGCTGTTTTACTTATTGATAACCATGGATAAGGTTTTTCATAACGAATAACAGAATATCGATCTATGTCTATCGAGGCTCCGGCAACTTTGTTTGCTGAATAAATAACTATCTCGCCTGGAGTGTTTCCCGATTTGTTTAATTCTACTTCTTTTACAAGAACCGAATCAATAAAATAACTAAATATCCCTTCTTGTGAATTATAATCAACTTCGACTCTATGGTATTTGCCTGGCTCAACACTAACACCTGTTGATATGTATGAAATATTGCCAATTTCATTTCGCTCTGCCGTTGAAAAAACACCTCCATTAATCCTTATACCTGAAGAAAGCGTTCTCGTTTTACTATCTAGGAAAAAGACTTCGTATTCTTCACTGTTTACCCCTTCGATATCAGAAACCCTAACATCAAATCCTGCTCGGTAAGAGGCGAAAATGATTGGTCCAAGATAAGGCCCTATTATTGTTCTCTCTTGCTCACTCCCGCTACTTGAAAGCCGCAAGTGATTATCTCCATCTACCGGAGCCTCATCTGAAATAGTAATATTGGACCCTGAAAATGTTCTCCATGAATTCACTGCCGAATAACCACTTGTAAGGTAGCCGTCAGAACTTTCAAAGCTTGTACTATAAATAGTTACTTCAGTAATATCTTTTTTAGCAATCGACCCTTTATTTTTAGCTACGGTGTGCTGTTGTAATTCAAAGTCAACATCGAAATCCAGATTAGAAAGCCCTGTATTCTCAATAGTTACAGGCACATCAATTGATTCTCCTTGATTTAAGTTAACTTCGATACTTTCTGTGGAAACGCCAAGAACCGGAGGGTCTATCTTTGATTGCCTATAAGAGGATACCACACCTTTGATCTTCTTTATACTCAGAGATGCATTTGTTACATCAATTGGATTGTCTGTTCCTGCTGTTGTTCCCTGCCATTTAACGGATGGATTAGAGAATACAGGTATTCGCTCTAACCCTCCTGTCGTATATGCCATGACCGTAGCAATACTATCTACCAGGTCTTGATAACCAACTGATTCATGGAAAACACCCCCTGTCACCGGGGCTTGTTGTATTGTCTGTGTTCTTGAATGGAAGTTACCCAGGTTGTGTCCAAGCTCATGAACTACGGTATAACTGTTACCTGCCTGTCGAATATTGTTGAGTGAAAATGTTAGGTCTGCATTTCCAGTTCGGTCAGTAACCACCCAGGCTACACCTCCTGTATCATTTACATCCACAAAAAGTGTCACCATATCTGCTCCGTACTGATTTCTCAAATCATGAACTTCATCCATTTCACCATCGGTTATACCAAATGGATTAAAAGATGGTGAAGCAGTAAACATCCTTAGTATTTCCCCTGAAGGTTGCCCAAAAGCCTCATTGAATTCTAACTCATGAGTATATACCAACCTTAGAGTAACCGGGACCTTACTATTATCTAGCGCTGTTTGCGATAGATTCATTGCCTGAGCCATCAAGTCTGATATTCTTGAAAACTCATTACTACTTCTGGCCCAGAGATCTGCGTCCTGGGTATATGCTATCATGATGTCTATCGTTGAGTTTGATTTCTGAGAACTAAAAACACCAGTCTGTGGAATTGCTTTATGTCTACTTTTCCTCTCTTCTACATTTGAAACTTTTGCTTGCTCCAGCATTCTAGGAATGTTTGCCTCTTCTGAACCGGTAGTACATTCCAAAATTTCTTCCGGTTTACTTTTCATATAGTTTCTCTTCTCCTTTGAAGAAAAACTGAAGTGGTAATTGTTCTTATGAGACTCATGATATAGCCCGTTCAAAACCCCCTCGTTATAAGTAAAACTAAAAACCTTTCCTTCTTCGGTTTCAGAAGCAGCCCTATATGATTTAATCCCGGGGATATACTCACTAACCCTGGTAATAACTAGCTCTTCCTGACCAGTTAATGTTTGTACTGAAATCCTGGTGCCTTCTTTAATTTTATCTTCTGAAAACAGCTCATCATTTAACTCATAAAAAACAGCTGCGTCCGAATTTTTTGCTTTGACTAAGTCAGAGTCTGAGCTTATTGGTATTGTATTAAACTCTAAAACTTCCTGTGCGTTGACAAATCCAACACATAGGAATAGCAGGAGGATTGTATTAGTTACTTTCATGACCACTTTATTATTAATAGTTTTAAAACTTGTCCTAAATTTTGTCTGGTAATATAATGATTTCAATAAATTTACTAACGGATTTTTACTGCCCGGATTATCTCGGACTGATATCAGGCAAATCTATCCGCAAGCCTGTTAATAAGATAACCAGACTCTTCTAATGCCTGTGTTGCAAATTTCCCGAAGAAGTCCGTAACTCCCTCGAACTCATGGATAAAGCCTTCCCGATCATTGTTTCTAACCAATTCAGCCAGTTTTTTATGGTGATCGAAAAAGTTGAGTAGCATCTCTCTTCTCTCCTCATTTGAAAAAACAATATCAGCATATAGTTCTGCACTTTGTGCGAAAATCCGGCCTGTCATCATCAGTTCTGCCCTGTAAATTGGAGACGAGTAATCTAACATATCTACCGGCTTTAAATCGTAATGTTCCATAAAAGAACCGTGCAATAACGCTACAAAGTGTCGAAGCCCCTGAACAAGGTGCATTACATGATCATGCTTTGTAGGGTCTGCTTTTATTATCCTCATGCCCCATAATTCGCATTGATTTATATACCAATCCGCTTGTTCGGAGTCACGGGCAGGGCAAACCACCATTAATTGCTTGGATAGGTTCTCTACATCAGGACCATGCATGGGGTGAAGTCCAATTACCGGCCCGTCATGTGCTTCCAACATTGCATCTATTGGTGAAGTCTTATTGCTGGTAAAGTCTGCAAGAATCGTGCTTTTTGAAATTTTTCCCTTAAGTCGTCGAATAACTTGCTCTGTTACATTTATTGGAACTGTAATAATGATCAGATCAAGCTTAACAGACAACTCTTCTAGTTCGTGCCAGTTTCCTTTGTCGATAGAATAAGCATAATGACCTGTTTGAGAAGTAATTCGCTTATATAACTTCCCCATCCCTCCTTCACCACCAATATAAAGAATGTGCTTAGGTTCAGGGGTGGCTATTGGAAATTTTTGTTGAGATTGACTCGCTCTTGAAGAACTCATAATCATTCTCAAAAAATCCTCCGCCCAATCCGGATCAATCCCCTTTTGAGAAGCAAGTGCTTTAAATGATTCACTTTTTTCCTTTTCCCGCATAGGAACAAATACAGGTAATTTGTTCTCTACTTTCGCTCGCACAACGTCCTGTACGGTTTTTGAACGCTCCGCTAAGAGATCTAAGATTTCTTCGTCTATTTCGTCAATGCGTTTTCGCGGACTTTCTAATTCTTTATGGCGATGCGGCATGTTTAATTTCTTTCTTTTGTTTACTGGACATTAATCTAAATGAATTTACCTTTCTTTTTGGTCTATTTTCATCTGAAATTGTTTTTTTATGTCTCAATTTAAACTGAACTCTCCCTATCAACCAGCCGGAGATCAACCAACTGCAATCGCAGAGCTTACCGAAGGAATAAACGCCGGGGATAAGTTCCAGACATTACTTGGAATCACTGGCTCCGGAAAAACCCGTACTATCGCCAATGTATTAGAAAATGTTCAGCGGCCAACGCTTGTAATGAGTCATAATAAAACTCTAGCAGCACAGCTCTTTCGTGAGTTAAGTGATTTTTTTCCTGATAACAGGGTTGAGTTTTTTATTTCGTACTACGACTACTATCAGCCGGAGGCATATCTCTCTGCCCAGGATAAATACATAGAAAAAGACCTTTCGATTAACGAAGAAATACAACGGCTTCGATTAAGGGCTACCAGCTCTCTTCTTTCAGGTAGGCGCGATGTAATCATCGTTTCTTCTGTTAGTTGTATTTATGGTATTGGATCTCCCTCTGAATACGCAAAGCTTATTGTTTCCCTAAAGACAGGAATGGAGATTCCACGCAACACTCTTCTCTACGATTTAGTCGATCTGCACTATACCCGTAACGATCATGAATTTAAGCGTGGCGTATTTAGAGTACGAGGCGATGTAATTGATGTGTACCCTGCTTATTCCGATGAAGGGCTACGGATAACAATGTGGGGTGATGAAATTGAAAAACTTCAGCTTTTTAATACCGATACCGGTGGAGTTATTGAAGAAGTAAATGAATTTAAAATCTATCCTGCTTCACATTATGTAACTACAAAGTCCAGGCTAGAGCAATCCATTCAGCAAATCAGGGAAGAACTCCAATGGCGAACCAAGGTCTTAATTGATGAAGAAAAGTTTCTTGAGGCCAAGCGTATCGAGCAACGCACGTTGTTTGATATCGAAATGATTCAGGAAATTGGGTATTGTTCGGGTATCGAAAACTACTCGAGATATTTAAGTGCCCGAAAACCCGGCGAACGCCCATTCTGCTTAATGGATTACTTCCCTGAAGATTATCTTGTAGTTGTGGATGAAAGCCACCAGACCATCCCCCAAATCTCTGCGATGTACGGAGGAGACCGATCAAGAAAAGTACAACTGGTAGATCACGGGTTCAGGCTTCCTTCTGCTCTGGATAATCGCCCCTTAACCTTTGACGAATGGGAAAGCCTGGTGAACCAGGTAATCTTTGTAAGTGCTACCCCAAGCGATTATGAACTGGAAAAAAGCGACGGGGTATATACTGAGCAGTTAATTCGACCAACAGGGCTTATGGAACCGGAGATTGAAGTCAGGCCACTTGGAAATCAAGTTGATGATTTACTTGATGAAATACGAAAACGCATTGAAAAGAAAGAGCGGGTACTTGTAATCACACTGACTAAAAGACTTAGTGAAGAGTTAAGCGAGTATCTAAAAAACGTCGGGATTTCTGCTGCTTATATGCATAGTGAGCTTGACGCATTAGAGCGAATTGAGGTTATTTTTAAATACCGGCGTGGAGATTTTGATGTGCTGGTGGGAATTAACCTTCTTCGGGAGGGAATAGATATACCTGAACTAAGCTTAGTTGCTATCATGGACGCAGATAAAGAAGGCTTCCTTAGATCAGCAACTTCTCTCTTTCAAATAGTTGGGCGAGCAGCTCGAAATGCAAAGGGAAAGGCCATCTTATATGCTGATAAAATCACTGACAGTATGCGAAAAGTAATTGATGAAACGAACCGGCGCCGGGAAGTCCAGGAAGAATACAATCGAGATAATGGTATAACTCCGGAGACTATAAATAAGGAACTTAAACCGCTGGTTGATCCTACGCTTATATCAAACAAATCCTTTGATTACGATAAAGAAGCTCAAAAAGCTGCCGAACAAGACTATCTGGAATCAATCAAGGTAGCAGATGACGGAATTCAGTATAAGGCTAGTCCTGCAATGAACGAAGTTACTTTTGAAAGTAAGGATAAACTGATCGCTCATTTACGAGAGACGATGCTTCAATCAGCGCGAAATATGGAGTTTGAGGAAGCCGCCAGAATCAGGGACCAGATCGAAAAGCTGGAAAAGGAGCTTTAAGAGAATAAAAAAGGGAGCAGAGGTTCAAGTCTACCCCCTGAGGGATTTATGGAGATTCGTTTATTAAAAGCTCGTATAGAACTCTGCAAAAGGAACTTTATTATCCTTCAATTCCGACTTTCTTACAAAGTCGGCCTAACTCCTTCAATTCCTCAGGGGTAAGAACTGAGTATTCATCAACTATTTTCTCAACATGTTTAGGGAAAAACTCTTCTATAAATTTCTTTCCCTTCTTTGTTAACTCTATGATAACCGCCCTGCGGTCTCTCGGGTCTGTTTTTCTGGTAGCGAAATTTCTTTTCTCTAGATTATCAATTACTAAAGTAATGTTTCCGCCACTCTTTAGAATTTTTCGCCCTAATTCTTTCTGGTTTTGAGGACCTATATGCAGTAATGCTTCCAAAATCCCAAACTGGCTAACGGTAAGGTTTTCATCGGCTAAATGTCGGGCGAGCCGATTATTTATACTTTCCGTAGCCCTCGTCATCTTGATGAAAGTGTTTAGCGTATCTATTTCTTTTTGGGATCCTTTATAGTACGTCGGCATATCAGGCTAATCTAATAGTTTAACATCAAACAAACCAAATGCAACTATTGGCCGTTCGGTTACAGATCGTAGGTTATGGAAACCGGCGCATGATCAGAAATATCCCAGTCCTTTTCTATGGACGCTTCAACGGCTTTTTCAGCTAACCCATTGGTAGCAAAATGATAATCGATTCTCCAACCCTTATTTCTTTCTTTTGATGCAGCCCTATAGCTCCACCAAGAATAAAGGTCTTTTTCGCCTGGCTTGAGTTTTCGGAACACATCTACATACCCGGTTTCCAAAAAACTGGTTATCCAGGCTCTTTCTTCCGGTAAAAACCCGGATGTTTTGTTCTGTTGGTGAGGATTATGGATATCTATTTCCTGATGACAAATGTTAAAATCCCCACAAAAAAGGGTTGGTTTATCATCATCCACAAATTTCTTTCCGAAAGCTATGAAGTCTTCCAAAAAACTAATTTTTAAATCCTGACGAATATCTCCTGTTGTACCACTTGGCACATAAACTGAAAACAACCGGAAGTTTTCATACTCAGCCATAATCACCCTGCCTTCAGAGTCAATCCAGTCAACTCCCATTCCTTCAGCTATAGAAATTGGTTTTACCTTGCTATACACGCCAACTCCTGAATACCCTTTTTTTTCTGCAATATGATAGGAGGTATGGTATCCAAGAGTTTCTAACTCTTCGGGTATTTGATCTATCCCGGCTCTTAGTTCCTGGAAACATATGATATCCGGATTCGATTTACTTAACCAATCCATTAACCCCTTTCGGTGGGCCGCCCTTACCCCATTTATATTATACGAGCTAATTTTTAGCATCAAGCTCCTTTAAGAATCGCGTACTTTCTCTTTCCTACTTTAAGAATCTTTTCTTCACCTTCAGAAAGAGAAATTTCTAACCCTGGGTCCGAAACTTTAATATCGTCCAGGCTTACCCCGCCTTGCTTTATCAGACGCTTTGTTTCCCCGTTACTCGGCGAGAACTTCAGTTCTGAAATGATTTCCATTAACCGTTTTGGAGTCCCTGAAGTTAATTCCATAACAGGAGCATCATCAGGTACCTGCTTGTTTATCACGGTTTGCTCAAAGTGCTCCCTGGCTCCGATAGCAGCTTCTTCTCCGTGATACAGTTTGGTAATTATAAATGCTAAATCATGTTTGGCGTTTCTTGGATCAGATTCAGCTTTTTCTTTAATAACTGGTAATTCCTGATTTCCGATATCAGTGACCAATTCAAAATAGGTATAGATGAGATCATCTGGGATTGAAAGTGATTTCCCGTACATATCGTTGGCATTCTCATCAATACCGATGTAGTTATCATACGATTTCGACATTTTAGCCGAACCATCAGTTCCAACCAATAACGGCATCATTAAGCAAATTTGTGGCTCAATATTGCTGTCTTTTTGAAGCTGACGGCCTACCAACAGGTTAAACTTTTGGTCTGTTCCACCAAGCTCTACATCATTCTCTAGGTATACAGAGTCCTGTCCTTGTGCCAGTGGATATAGAAACTCATGTAGTGAAATGGGTTCATTTTTCTCGAACCTTTTCGAAAAATCATCTCTTTCAATCATCCTGGCAACAGTCATTTTTGAAGTAAGTTTAATTACATCAATAAAGCTCATTGGGCCTAACCAATCATTGTTATTTACGATTGTAAGCCTGTCGATATCCAGTATTTTCTTTGCCTGATCAATATAGGATTGTGCATTTTCATCAACCTCACTCTCAGTAAGTGGAGGCCTTGTAGTATTTTGACCTGTAGGGTCACCTATCATCGCTGTGAAGCCTCCAATTATTAATACAGCATGATGCCCCAGGTCCTGGAACTGGCGAAGTTTTCTTAACACGACCGAGTGCCCTAAATGCAGATCCGGGCGCGTTGGATCAACACCTAGCTTTATCTTAAGTGGTTTATTTTCCTTCAGTGATTTTTTGAGCTTTTCCTTTAGCTCTTCAACCGGAACTATTTCTGTTGTTCCTCTTTGGATGATTTCTAATTGTTCTTCTACAGGAAGAAATGCCATTTTAATTGCCGTTAGTATCTGGTTGTTCGTTAAGAAATGGGATGTTTTCTGCGGGGTTATACTTACTCAGGTTTTCCTGGAGGTTCTTTGAAAACCCTTCAGCCCCGGGGTATATGATTGCTACAGCATCATAAGTAACAGGCCCTAATTTGATTATATATGGATAAAGAATAGATCCATCCTTTGTCTCATCACTTGGTAAATTGAAACCGGAGAGAAGTATAAGAATAGTACTCACTATCATCCCACTTTTGAGTACTCCGAAAGTAGCTCCTAAAATCCTGTTCACGGTACTTAGCTTAACCGCTTTTAATAGTTCTTTAGTCAGATATCCGATTATCGCTATGACTATAAGCGTTCCCAAAAATAGTATTGCTGCAGACAGGAACGGAATATAAGTTGTCGCACTATCTTCAAAAAAGGGTGCTATTATTATGCTTAAAGCATCCATGTATTTGAAAGTGAGAAATACGGCTAAAGTAATACCAACTATATTCAGTACTTCTTTAACCAACCCATTCATGGCCCCCTTATATCCGAAATAGAGTAATGGGATAGCGATTATTAAGTCTGCGATGTGCATATCAAGAGGTTAGTTCTTCTTTAACTAAACGGCTTACCAACGAACCATCGGCCTTTCCTTTTAGTTGCCCCATTATGGGACCCATCACTTTACCCATATCCTGCGGTCCGGTTGCACCCATAGCAGAAATTTTTTGTTTTATGATTGCTCTTACTTCATCTTCACCCATCAATTCCGGTAAATAAGCTTCTATAATAGCCAACTCTGTCTTTTCAATATCTGCAAGATCCTGCCTATTACCTTGTTCGAATTGTGTAATAGAGTCCTTTCTCTGCTTTGCCGCTTTTGTTAAAACCTGCATAGCCTGAGCATCAGTTAGGTTAGCTTCTCCGCCCTGACGTTGTTCAATTTCCTTCTCCAGCATTTTGGCCTTCAAAGACCTAAGCACACGCAGTTTATCCTGCTGCTTTGCTTTCATTGCATCTTTTAAATCTGAAAATATCTGGTCTTTAATACTCATGGTTCTTCTCGATTAAGTTTGGAAAATAAGCAAAAAAAAAGGTTACACAATTGCTTGCGTAACCTTTAATCTCGTTTTGTACGTGATCAAGCTTTATTCTTTTGAATAAAGTCTTTTACGCTGTCCTGGTCGATCATCGCTTCGCGATAAGAATACTTACCACTATCATTCTTAGTTGATATTACAACTTTTGCCATACGTCTTGCAGATCTTTTCGCTTGAAGCGCATCTGCACCGAATACTTGTTTCTTAGCCATTGCTCAACTTATTTAATTTCTTTGTGTGTGGTGTGTTTCCTAAGAACAGGATTGTATTTCTTTAGTTCCATGCGTTCAGTCTGCGTACGTCTGTTCTTCGTAGTCACATAACGTGAAGAACCCGGTTTTTCAGTACACTCTAAAATCACTTGAACTCTATTGCCTTTTGCCATTAGTTTATACTGCTTTTAATAGGGTTCCTTTTCGACGCGCATCCTTTAGAACTTCAGTAATACCATTTTTGTTAATGGTTCTGAGAGTTTTCGCAGATACTTTTAGAGTAATCCATCGGTCCTCTTCAGGGATGTAAAAGCGTCTTTTTTGTAAATTCAAATGAAAGCGGTGCTTAGTCTTGTTATTAGACTTAGAAGAACGGTAACCGTTCATCGCTTTTTTTCCAGTAATATCGTCTCTTCGCGACATTTTGATCTAATTAATTCGTTTTCAAAATAGACCCCAAAGATAGAGGTATAATTCTCAAAATTCAATGATTTTGATTACTAAAATTCATAAAAATTGAGTTATCCACTGAAAAAGTATTTTATCCACATTAGAAACAACAGGTTTAGCCCTCAAATTCTCGTTCTTACAGCTTATCTCTATTTTTTTGAATATTGACCCTGCCTTTTTTTGTTTTTGACCTTATAAGCCCTATTTTCTGGCGTTAAAAAACTCATCTAACAAAGCTATCACCCTTTTTTATGGCAAAAACACAAGGTTCCGACTACAAGGCTTCAAATATACAGGTTTTAGAAGGTCTTGAGGCGGTTAGAAAGCGCCCTGCAATGTATATCGGGGACACTGGCCAGAGAGGGCTTCACCACCTTATAAATGAAGTAGTAGATAATTCTATTGATGAAGCCCTTGCTGGTCACTGTGATCATATTATAGTACAAATAAATGAAGACGGATCTTTAACCGTTGAGGATAATGGTCGGGGCATACCTGTTGATATGCACCCAAAGCTTGGAATTCCTGCAGTTGAAGTAGTTTTGACCAAGCTACACGCCGGTGGTAAGTTCGATAAAGACACTTATAAAGTATCCGGTGGACTTCACGGGGTAGGTGTAAGTTGTGTAAACGCACTTTCTACTCTTTTCGTCGCTGAGATTCACCGCGCGGGAAAGATTCATAAAATGGAATTTGAAAAAGGTATCACTACCACTCCGCTTACTGTTGAAGGCAAGACAGACAAAACAGGGACATTTATAACCTTCTTTCCTGACCCAAGCGTATTTACTCAAACGATTGAGTTCAAGTTCAATATTATTGCGGAACGCATGAGGGAGCTTGCTTTTCTTAACCCCGAAGTAACAATCGAGTTAATCGATAAAAGAGAAGAGGATGAAGAACTTGGGAAAGAAGTGTATCACTATGAAGGCGGTGTAAAAGATTTTGTCCAGTACCTGGATGAAGCCAGAGATACAAGTATGCCAACTCCTATATATATACAGGGAGAAGTTGAAGGCGTTCCGGTTGAGTTGGCTATGCAATATAATAGCTCGTATACCGAAAATGTTCACTCATACGTGAATAACATTAACACCCGGGAAGGCGGAACACATGTTTCGGGTTTTCGACGCGCTTTAACCCGTTCTTTAAAGAACTATGCCGATAAGAATAACATTATTAAGTCCAATAGTAAGGTTAGTATTTCCGGTGAAGATTTCAGGGAAGGACTTACGGCGGTACTTAGTGTTAAGGTTGCTGAACCACAATTTGAAGGTCAGACTAAAACAAAACTTGGTAATTCAGAAGTTCAAAGCGCAGTAGAGGTTACTGTTTATGACCAGCTGAATGAGTACCTGGAGCAGAATCCAAAGATTGCCAAAAAGGTTATTGAGAAAGTTGTTCTTGCTGCTGAAGCGCGTGAAGCAGCGAGAAAAGCCCGGCAATTGGTTCAAAGAAAAAGCGTAATGAGTGGTGGGGGGCTCCCGGGAAAACTGGCAGATTGCTCTATCAAGGATCCTGAACATTGCGAAATATACCTTGTGGAGGGTGACTCTGCGGGCGGCTCTGCGAAAATGGGCCGTAATCGTAGTTTCCAGGCTATTCTTCCCCTTCGTGGTAAGATTCTGAATGTGGAAAAAGCCAAGATCAACAAGATTCTTGAGAATAAAGAAATTCAGGCGATGATCACTGCTTTTGGCTCAGGTATTGGGCATAGTGAAGAAGAGTTTGAATTAGAGAAGCTCCGCTATCATAAAATTATCATCATGACGGATGCCGATATTGATGGCTCTCACATCCGAACACTATTATTGACTTTCTTCTATAGATATATGAGACCGCTTGTTGAAAGCGGATACGTTTACATTGCTACCCCGCCTTTGTTTAGAATTACTGCGGGGAAAAATATCGAGTATGCATGGGATGACCCGACTCGTGATAAAATTGTAAATGAACTGAAAAAAGGTAAGCGTAAGTTTGACGTTTCAAGATATAAAGGTCTTGGAGAGATGAACCCTGAACAGCTATGGGAAACTACGATGGATCCCGAAACTCGCACCCTTCAACAGGTTTCTATTGAAAGTGCGGCTGGAGCTGATAAGATGTTCTCTACACTAATGGGAGATGATGTTGCCCCAAGGCGAGAGTTCATTGAGAGAAACTCGAAATACGCAAAACTCGATATTTAATAGATATTCTAAAGGACTTAAGAAACTGATTTATGGCTAGAGAAAAAATTATTCCAATAACCATTGAAGACGAAATGCAATCATCGTACATCGATTATTCGATGTCGGTTATCGTTTCTCGTGCACTTCCGGATGTTAGAGACGGGTTAAAGCCTGTTCATAGAAGGGCTTTATATGGTATGAGTGACCTGGGAATGCTTCACAATCGTGGGTACAAAAAAAGTGCTCGTATTGTTGGTGAAGTATTAGGTAAGTATCACCCGCATGGTGATACCGCCGTTTATGACACCATTGTTCGTATGGTTCAAAAATTCTCTTTGAGGTATCCTTTAGTAGACGGGCAGGGAAACTTTGGTTCGGTTGATGGCGATTCTGCAGCCGCGATGCGTTATACAGAAGTTCGTATGGATCGAATTGCTGAAGAGCTTCTTAATGACATCAATAAAGAGACTGTTGATTACCAGTCAAACTTTGATGATACATTACAGGAGCCAACCGTTCTTCCGGGAACCTTGCCTAACCTTTTGGTAAACGGATCTTCTGGTATCGCAGTAGGTATGGCCACAAATATGGCTCCTCATAACCTCACTGAAGTTATTGATGGTATTGTACAATACATCGACAATAACGATATCGAGCTAAAAGAACTGATGAAAACCATTACCGCTCCTGATTTTCCAACAGGTGGTATTATTTATGGTTATGAAGGTGTTAAAGATGCTTATGAGACCGGTCGTGGTAAAGTAGTCATCCGGGCCCGGGCCAACACCGAAGAGTTAAGGGGTGGCAGAGAGCAAATCGTAATTACTGAAATTCCTTACCAGGTTAATAAAAGTTCCCTTATTCAAAAGATTGCAGAGCTGGTTAACCATGAAAAAATTACTGAGATCTCTGAGGTTCGTGATGAATCCGATAGAGAGGGTATGCGAGTTGTTATCATTCTTAAAAGAACTGCCAATGCGGGGGTTGTGCTTAACCAACTCTACAAGTACACCCAAATGCAGACTACTTTTGGAATCATAAACCTTGCTCTTGTTCAGGGGCGTCCAAAAGTTATGAATCTTAAGGAGCTTATCTATCATTATGTTGAGCACCGAATTGAGATCATAATCAGAAGAACTATTTATGACCTTGAGGCAGCTGAAGCCAGAGCACATATCCTGGAAGGTTTAAAAATTGCCCTTGATAACCTTGATGAGGTAATCAAAACTATTCGGGCTTCAAAGAACCCGGCTATTGCAAATGTAGAGCTTCGTAAAAAATTCGCGCTTACAGACATCCAGGCTAAGGCCATTTTGGAAATGCGTCTTCAGAAACTAACCGGTCTTGAAAGGGACAAGATTGATTCAGAGTATAGCGATATCGTTGATAAAATTGCCGAGTTCAGAGTTATCCTATCTGACCGAGATCGCCAAACTTCCATTATTAAGGAAGAACTCGAAGATCTGAAAGCACGATATGGTGACGAACGACGTACTCAAATTGTGTATTCTGCCGAGGACTTCAATGTTGAAGACATGATTGCAGATGAAGACGTTGTTGTGACTATTTCCAATAAAGGCTTTATCAAGCGAATGCCTGTTAGTGGTTACAGAAGACAGCGCCGTGGTGGAAAAGGAATGAAAGGAACTACTACTCGTGATGAGGAATATGTAGAACATTTATTCGTAGCCACAAACCATAATTATATCCTGTTCTTCACAGAAAAAGGGAAATGCTACTGGTTGAAAGTATATGAAATTCCTGAAGGTGGTCGTCTGTCCAGAGGGCGAGCAATCGTTAACTTGATTGAAATTGATAAGGACGATGCTATCAAGACATTTGTTCCTGTTAAGACGCTGGATGAAGAGGAGTATGTGAAAAACCAGTATATCCTCATGGCTACTAAAGAAGGACAAATCAAGAAAACTTCACTTGAAGCCTACAGCAGGCCGCGCCGTGATGGAATTATCGCCATTAACATCCGTGAAGGAGACAGCCTTTTAGGGGCTGAACTTACTGATGGTGACAGCAACATTATTCTGGCCAATAAAAATGGCCGGGCTATTCGTTTCCATGAAAGCGATGCCAGAGAAATGGGTAGAAATACTTCCGGTGTTCGCGGCATGACTCTTGGAGCTGGCGACGAAATCGTGGATATGGTTGTTATCAAAAATACTCATGAAGCAACTGTACTGGCCATCTCTGAAAACGGATACGGAAAACGGTCTATGGTGGATGACTACAGAGAACAATCCAGGGGAGGTAAAGGTGTCCTCACTTTGAAGATCACTCCAAAAACAGGAAACCTGATTGCGCTTAAAGAGGTTACCGACCAGGATGACCTGATGATCATTACAGAACGAGGAAAAGTAATTCGCATGAGTTGCAGCGCTATTCGTACGATGGGTAGAAATACTCAGGGCGTAAGGATTATGAGGCTCGACACAGATGGGGCAATTGCTGCCGTAACAAGAGTTGTGAATGAAGAAGAAGTAGAGGTTGACGGAGGAAACGACGAAAACGTCGGTGAAGACTCTTAGTCTTGTTCTGACTTCTTTACTTAGGTAAAACTTTAAGCCCTTCCAGTTTGGAGGGGCTTTTTTATTCGCCTAACATTTCTCTCAATAGCGTTGCTCTTTTTACTTTCAATTCTTTTGGTCCGATAATTTCTACCTCCTTACCAAATTGAAGAAGCCATTCGTTTATAAAGTCTAAATTATCGAACCGAAACGAGAGCTTAATTTTTTTAGAATTTTCAGGCTTTTGCTTAATTATTTTAGCCGGTAAATTTGCCCTGAAACGCTTTAAAATCGTTTTTTCGACTAGTAGCTCGACAAAATGTGATGATTCGTCAAATCTGAAAATAAGCCCCTCTATATCAATGTTTTTTTCGAGCCTAATATTTTCTTCCAAAATTTTGATTTCCTCCATTTGTTCGAGTACAAAATTCCTATTCTCTCCTCGCAGGTGAGATTTTCCGATCATGTTCCAATGGTCCTCATAAAAAACCAGAATATAAGGGTCTACTTTTCTGGTCGAAATTTCTCCCTTCTTATTTTTGTAGCGAAACTCTAGTCTTTTCTTTTGTGCAATTGCACTGCTAATCAAATACCAGTCTCCCCCTTCCTTTTTTTCGAGCCCATATTTCAGATACGGATCAACAATCGTCCTTTCTTCCAGGGAGCTCATGAAATCGGTTAATTCCCGAGGCAAGACATTCTTTATCTTGAGCTCTACTCCTCCGGCATCTTCTACCAACTGTTTATCAACTTGAGACTTAACGAAGTTTAAACCTACCATAATAGTAGCAAGCTCTTTTGAAGTAAACATCAGCGGTGGGACTTTATAGCCATCCATAACGCCATACCCAGCATATTTATCCCACGTAACCGGCACATTTATTTCTTGTAAAGCATTGAAATCCCTAAAGATAGTTCGCCTGCTTACTTCGAATTTTTTTGCTATTTCGTCAACTGTTAGCTTTCTGCCCGGCTGCTGAAGAAGCAGCATTAGCTTTAGTCTTCTTTCCGAGCTTTTCATTCCAATTTCCTGGTCACTTCTACGATTGCCTTTCCCTTATAAAAGGGATTATCTATCACTTTATCCAAATTAGTTATAGAAACATTTAGAGGAGTATCAATACTTTCTAACTCCAGGACAGCTTCTTTTTCCCCTTTCAAAAAGATCAATGTCTCCCAGCTTTTTCCTTGCAAATAATTGGTTAACTCGAAAACTTTAAATGCATGTTTAGTTATAACCAGGTCCCGCCTGCCAATCTCAACATTAGAAATTGAACCAGATTCAGTTCGGGCATTTTCAACATTGAGCTTTCTTAAAATCTGTTTAACCGCTACCAGTTTTTTGCTTACGATATCATTTAGTACAAACTCTTTTTCTGGAAAGCAGATTGCTAATGGTATCCCCGGAAGCCCTCCGCCGGTTCCTGTATCTATGACATTCTTGGCATTTATGAAGCTATCTGTGGTTGCAACTAACAATGAGTGCTTAATATGTTCGAGGATTGTTTCATGTGAAACATCCCTGCTAACCAGGTTGACTTTACTGTTCCACCAAAAAAGTTCTTCAGAATACTGGCTTAGTTTGACATAGTTTTTGTCAAGAAGATCATTAAGCCTTAAAAGGCTTTCCTGAGAAATGGAGCTATGTATTACATGATGTTTCACATGAAACATTAACTCTTTAGGTAAACCATGAGTACTGCAACATCACTAGCTGATACCCCGCTTATTCTGCTAGCTTGCCCTATTGTTTCCGGGCGAATCTTTGACAGTTTTTGAAAACCCTCTGTAGAAAGGCTTCGAATCTTGGTGTAATCAATCTTTTCAGGTATCGTTGCATTTTCTTTCCTGCTGAGCTCTTCTACCATTTCAAACTCTTTCTGAATGTATCCTGAATACTTTATCTGTATCTCAATTTGCTCAATTGCATACTTGTCATTGGTAACATCATCTACCAGGGCCTTAAGCCCATCATCATATTCAAGCATATCCAGTATAGATACCTGTGGGCGACCCAAAACCGTGTGCGCTTTTACCGGCTGAAATAAAGGAGAAGTGCCCTTAGCCTCCAGCATAGGATTCATTTTCTCGGGGCGCACAGTCGTCTTCATAATTATTTGATGAAGAGCATCTACTTCTTCTCTTTTTTTGGCAACAGCATCCATTCTTTCTTTTGAAGCCAGGCCTATTTTATACCCCAGCTCAGTAAGCCTTAGATCTGCATTGTCCTGTCGGAGCAAGATCCTGTGCTCTGCTCTTGAAGTAAACATTCGATACGGTTCTTCTGTGCCTTTATTTATGAGGTCATCAATCAAGACCCCAATATATGCTTCGGACCTTTTTAGAATAAACGGAGGTTTTTCTGCCACTTTCAATGCAGCGTTAATCCCTGCCATTAACCCCTGACAAGCAGCCTCTTCATATCCTGTAGTCCCATTGATCTGACCCGCAAAAAATAGCCCGTCAACTTTTTTGGTCTCAAGAGTTCTTTTAATCTGGTGGGGAGGAAAGTAATCGTACTCAATAGCATAACCAGGACGAATCATCGTCACATTCTCAAACCCGGGAATTGTCCTGAGTGCTTCATATTGTGTTTCCTCAGGGAGAGATGTAGAGAAACCATTCAAATACATTTCGTAGGTATTCCATCCTTCCGGTTCCAGGAAGAGCTGGTGACGGTCTTTATCAGCAAAGCGATTAATTTTGTCTTCAATACTCGGGCAGTATCTTGGCCCAATAGATTTTATCCGCCCGTTAAACATCGGGCTTCTATCGAATCCGGTTTTAAGTACCTCATGAACCTCTTCATTGGTATAGCCAATCCAGCAGGTAAGCTGATCTTCACTTTTTGGCAACGGCCCTTTAGTCATAAATGAGAAAGGTGTAGCGTCGTCATCTCCGTATTGAATCTCCAGTTTTGAATAATCTACCGACCTTCCGTCAACACGTGGTGGAGTGCCTGTTTTTAAACGACCTATCTCTAGTCCCAATTTTTCCAAAGCAGCAGAAATACCTACTGACGCTCTTTCCCCAGATCTTCCACCACCATAGTTATTCTCTCCGATGTGTATCAGTCCATTTAGAAAGGTACCACTGGTTAACACAACGCTTTTTGAAAAAAACTTTTGCCCCGTTTGAGTTACAACTCCTTCAACTTTATTTCCATCACTGGTAATTAAGTCAACAACATTGTCTTGCCTGAAAGTTAGCGTTTCCTTCTCTTCCAGCCTTTCTCTCATTTTCGTGGCATATAACATTCGATCGCTTTGGCATCTTGGACTCCACATAGCCGGGCCTTTACTCCTGTTCAACATTCGGAACTGAACACTGGACTCATCGCTCACTATTCCCGAAAGCCCTCCAAGAGCATCTATTTCACGTACCAATTGCCCTTTTGCAACTCCGCCCATAGCAGGGTTGCAGGACATCTTCGCAATCGCCTCAAGATTCATTGTAATGAGTAGCGTCTTTGCCCCAAGCTCAGCAGCAGCTCCGGCAGCTTCACTTCCTGCATGCCCAGCACCTACTACGATTACATCATAAGTATTATAAATGGAAGACATTAATCTCTGTTTTTATTTGATTTAGAGAATTAACCTTTCTGAAAACCTTCGATAAAAGAAGTTATAAAAAGAAAAAGCTCTGAACTAATAACTAATTCAGAGCTTTTTGCGATCCGGAAGGGACTCGAACCCTCGACCTCCTGCGTGACAGGCAGGCGTTCTAACCAACTGAACTACCGGACCTTTGAGAGCCTCAAATATAAAGAGGTATTGGAATGGAAGTCAATACCTCTTGAAACTAAATAATTAATATTTGTTAGATCACAGCAGATCTTCGATCGCAGACTTAAGCTCGGCGCTTTCTGGCTTAACCTTACTTCTAAACCTTCTGATAAGGTTACCTTCTTTGTCTACCAGGAATTTTTCAAAGTTCCACTTAATCTCTCCTTCAAAATCTTTGTTTTCCTGAGCAGTTAAATAGGTAAACAGCGGATCCTGGTCGTCACCTACTACAGAAACTTTTGAAGTCATTGGGAAAGTGACACCATAGTTAAGCGTACAGAATGCCTTGATGTCTTCCTCGGTCCCTGGCTCCTGGCCATTAAAATTATTCGCCGGGAAACCTACAATCTCGAGACCTTGATCTTTATATTCTTCATATATCGCTTGTAAGCCTTCATATTGTGGTGTGTAACCACATTTAGAAGCTACATTTACAATAAGCAAAACCTTTCCTTTATAAGGAGCTAAAGAGGTTTCGTTCCCATCAATGTCTTTCATTGAGAATTCATAAATTGTATCGTCGATTGGGTTACCTATAAACGGTAAAAAAGTAGTTAGTAGAACGGTTAATAATATTTTCATAACATAGTCTTATAATTTTTCGTTATCCTCAGAACTTTAAACAGAGCCTAATTAATTCCATATGAGACGAATAATTTACGCCTTTCTGATTTTTTCATTTGTAATATTTTATAACCCAGATATTTCCGCCCAAATGTTCTCGGTTGAGAACACCACCAGAAGAAGCATCTTCCCCTCTTCTTATTTCAGAATTGGATTGGCACCAGGCGAGTTTATTTACACTGGCTCTGAGACAGGGCCCAACGGACCCGAATCGCTCGAACTGGATAACAACCTACTATTTATTGGCTATGAGGCACAGGGAATTTCTTTCTCTGCCGCTCTCGGGAATAAAGTTAGTGGAATTGAAGATCAGACATTAATTGATATAGGCCTGGTGCTTTCAAATAGTTTCCCCGTTATTAGAAAACCATCTTTTGCCATTGGAATACCCCTTCAGCTTAATACAGGATTAACTACTGCAACCAGCGAGCTTTATAGTGAACGGTTTAGCCAAACCAGTTTTGCTGTAGGTGCCGGAGCTTTCTTATCTATCAAACTCTCCGACAAAGTATTCTTCTCAAATGAGTTAGTACCTGGTTACGGGTTTAGTAATTCAAGTGGTGGCTTTTTTGGCGGCTCTTTATTCTATGCCGCAGGCAAAAGCCGTCTTAATATCATCAATCTAATCGGTGAGCGCTCGATAAGCCTCGGTTATGACTTTAAACATCGCGCATTTGATGTAGATGGTGAAAGTTTTGATTATGATTTAACTATGCACGCTATTTCAATTGGAGTATCATTTTGAAACCAGACAAGCTTTTACTTGAGCTTGAACAGCTCCTTGAGCAAACCGGCTATAAGCTTAGAAAAGAGCGGGGCTCGTTCAGAGGGGCAGACTGTGTAATTGAGGGCGATAAAATCGTAATGGTCAACAAGAACAAGCCTACTGAGTCGCAACTGGGAACTATAGCAAGAGTATTAGGACAGATTAACCTTGATGGAGTTTATATAAAACCTCTTATAAGAAAAGAACTTGTCCGATTATGGGACCAGCTGGCTGTTTCGCCTGTCATTTCTGAAAAAGATTGGGAGCTGGAATAAGATGAAGTTTACCTTTCTGGGAACGGGCACTTCTATGGGTGTTCCGGTAGCTGGCGGGTTTAAGCGGGAACTTCTTGCTCACGATCCCAGAAACGAACGCACACGCTGCTCTGCCTGGATTGAAACACCTGAGATTTCACTACTCATTGACGTTGGCCCGGAGTTCAGAATACAAAGCATACGCTCAGGTATTCAAAAGCTCGATTATATCCTTATTACCCATGAACACATGGATCATATCGGGGGAATCGATGATCTTAGAATGTATAATTATATAAATAAAAAGCCCCTACCTGTCTATACCAGTAAACGGTGTAAAGAGTCTATCGAGAGGCGGTTCGATTATATGTTTGGAGAAGATAAATATCCAGGATCTACTTCTTTAGACCTTAGAGTGATTGAGTCATCGGTAACACTTGGTGACCTAAACATTACCCCTTTACCTGTTAACCATGGTTCGCTCGAAATTCTCGGGTTTCGAATTAACAATCTCGTTTACCTCACTGATGTGAAGTCCATTCCGGAATCAACTAAATCTCTGATAACCGGCTGTGATGTGCTTATTATTAGCGCCTTAAGAGAAGAGCCCCTTCACCCAACTCACCTTACTATTCCTGAAGCGGTTGCCCTAGTTGAAGAGCTTGGAAACCCGCAATCTTATTTAATCCATATGAACAGCTCGGTCATCCACCAGGAGACAAATATATCTCTCCCTCCTAATGTTCGTCTTGCTTACGACATGCTAACCTTTGAAACAGACTAAACGAACCGCTTAAAGTCGGTGCTTCCTTTTAGCTGGTCAACAATCTCTTTTACACCTTGAGCTTTGTCAAGATTGCACACAAGAATAGCGTCTTCAGTTTCTACGACAGCTACATTATCAAAGCCAACAACTGATATCATCTTCTCACTAGATGATAACACAAGGCTATTAGTGGTATCTGCAAACGTAGCGTTTAATGTTTGAACAGAATTCCCCTGGCTATCTTTTTCGGCCAGTTCATAAACCGCGGTCCAGCTCCCAACGTCATTCCACCCAAAATCTCCAGGCACTACATATACCGATTGAGCATTTTCCATAATCCCGTAATCAATAGAAATTGATTCACAGGCATAATAAAAATCATTTACTGCAGCATTATGTGAAGACCCGAAAAACTCTACTGAACTTTGCTCCAGCTCCTCATGCATAGCAGGAAGCTGGGTTGCAATTTCCTTAAGTACCGTTTCAGCTTTCCATATAAACATTCCGCTATTCCAGAAGTAGTCTCCTGACTCAACAAACTGTTTAGCTACGACTTCATTGGGCTTTTCAGTAAATGCCTTCACTGGTAGTACAGGATTCCCTCCAAGTTCTTCTTTTGAAGAGCTATCAGAATGGATATACCCAAACCCTGTCTCCGGGCGGCTCGGCTCAACCCCTATTGTCACTAAAAAATCTCCTGATTCAGCCTTTGCTACAGCGGAACTCAAAATATTCGTGAACTTTTCCGGCTCTGTGATATGGTGATCGGCAGGTAGAACAACCATTACTCCATTCGGATCCTTTTTTCTAATTAGCTCCGCAGCAATAGCAACACAAGGAGCGGTATTTTTGGCGACCGGTTCTCCAACTATATTGTCTTGTGGCACTTTTGGTAGCTGGTCTCTGACTATAGAAACATACTTCTCATTTGTAACAACAATGATTCTCTCCTGAGGAATGATGTCTTCAATCCTTTTTGCTGTGTTTTGAATCATTGTACCATCCCCAAACAAATTCAGAAACTGCTTTGGAAGCGAGCTTGTACTTTTAGGCCAAAACCTTGTGCCAGAACCTCCGGCCATTATTACTGCATATACCATATAAATAGTTCGTTTAATTCGATGCCAAAGATATCAATTTTCTTTCTTCAGAAAAGAGTCTTTAAGGTGCTACTTTTGTAAGAGTAATACTAAAGACTGAACCCTTATTAGTCTCACTTTTAATTGTTAAACGCTCTCCGTGCGCCTCCAGGATGTGCTTAACAATAGATAGCCCCAAACCTGTTCCGCCCCGCTCCCTGCTTCTTGATTTATCCACTCTGAAAAACCGCTCCGTGACCCTCGGAATATCCATTTCATCAATACCCATACCTGTATCTGAAACCGAAAGATTGATTTTCATAGGATTATCCTGGCTCTCCTCGATACCTATATCTACTCTTCCCCCGCTAATATTATATTTAATTCCATTCTCAACAAGGTTAATAAATACCTGTTTGATCTGGTTTTTATCAGCTCTAACCTGAATGTTCTTATCAAAACTGCCAATGGAAAGAGTGATGTTGTCCTTCTCTGCTTTATATGACAGGCTCTCTACCACTTCCTGAACAATTTCATATAAATAGAACTCCTCGATGTCGGATTTTAACTCTCCTGTTTCAAGCTTGGAAATCTCCATCAAATCCTTCGTTAGATAAGTAAGCCTGTTTACATTCCGCATGGCTTTTTCGAGAAAGCTTCTGTTTACTTCTTCATCTTCAAGGGCTCCGTTTAGTAGAGTCTCGATGAACCCCTGGATCGCAAAAATTGGGGTTTTCAATTCATGAGAAATATCCCCTATAAACTCTTTCCTGTAGTTTTCGATTCGGTTCAGTCTCTGAATCTCTTGTTCCACAGTAAGGCTGGACTTGAACAGGTGTTTTATGATATAGTCCAGCTCGTCGTTATATGTAGTCCTTAAATCTTCAATTTCTTCGAATCTTTTCTTAGAGATATTTTTGGATACCTGCTCCAAAACCTGAATTCTTCTGAACTGAAGTAAAAAATTCACTAAATAAGAAATGACAAAAGATCCTATCAGGATAAAAAAAGAGTATGTCAGAGCACTTATTAGGCTAACCTTTGCGCCGAACAGGCAAATCATAAACGATATAGCCGCGATAATAACAGAGGTATAAATGGCTACTCTAATCCCCAGCTTATAAACTTTGGAAGATCTTCGGCGCCTGCTCATTCCTTAAATCGATACCCTACACCTTTAACCGTTTCGATGTAGTGATCGCCCAGTTTTTCTCTAATCTTTCTAACATGTACATCAACCGTCCGGTCAACCACATAAATGTTATCTCCCCAAACTTTATTAAGCAACTTTTGACGGTCTAATACCCGGCCCTTTCTGCTCGCCAGGAAATAAAGAAGTTCAAATTCCTTTCGCGGTAATTGAAATTCTTCTTCGCCTCTTTTTACGATATATCTATCCTTATCAATTTCAAGATCATGAACCTCTAACCTGTTCACGGCTTCTTCAGGCTCATCAAACCGCCTTAGCACGGCTTTAATTCTTGAAACAAGCTTGGTCGTGCTAATTGGCTTCGTGATAAAGTCATCTCCACCTTTATTAAGTCCTTCAACCTCTGTTTTCTCGTCTCCTCTTGCTGTAAGAAAGATAATTGGCGTTCGCTTAAGGGCGTCGTCTTTTCTCATAACTTCAACCGCTTCCAGTCCATCCATTTTAGGCATCATGATGTCCAGAAGGATTAAGTCGGGTTTATGCTCTTTTGCGACAGAGATACCTTCTTCTCCATTTTCAGCCTTGAGAACTTTAAAACCTTCTTTTTTAAGGTTGTACTCAATCAGGTCCAAAAGGTCTTGTTCATCATCTACTACGAGAATGGTTTGTTTAGCCACAATAACGTTGATTTAATTAATCGCTAATAATCCCACAATGTTACTAATGTAACACACCAATATAAAATGAAGAAATTGTTACCTGCTATTCAATAAAGAAAGAGCTTTCCTAATAACCTGTGAGGTGTCGAGCTGTCCGTTTTCATTCAGAACTTTGACTACCGCCTGTTCTGCTTCTTTTGCTTTAAAACCTAATGACTCCAACGCCTGAATAGCCTCGCTGGCTCCACCCTTGGGCACTGTATTAGATGAACTTGTAGCTTCAGCGTACTCAGAAAGCTTATCCCTGAGCTCAAGTGATATTCTCTCTGCAGTTTTTTTGCCAATTCCAGGAACCCGTGAAAGCGTGGCGGTATCACTTTGGCTAATTGCTGCTATTAGGTTGGCTGCAGGTAAACCGCTAAGAATCGTTAACCCCAGTTTTGGGCCAACTCCTTTTACTGTAATCAGCTTTTCAAATAGTGCTTTCTCATCAGGTGTAAAAAACCCAAACAGTCTTTGATCGTTATCAGTGATATGGTGGTGTATTAATAGCTTAACCTCGCTCCCGGCAGAACTTAGCTGCTCCGATGTCTGAGAAGAGATTTCTACCTTATACCCAACACCCTGAACGTCCATCAAAACAAAGTCCTGGGATTTCTCTTCTATAAACCCTTTTAGAAAAGCAATCATAACCCTTTTATCCTTTCAGGATTTTGAGCCGCAAAACTGGCCCAGTCTCCTTTTTTATTATTCTGATGTGTTTTCTTTTTCGATCCCGGGATTCCTTTTCCTTTCATCATATGGCACCAGGCAACTGCAAGGGCATCCGTAGCATCTTTTGAAAGCTTTTCATCCGGCAGTGTAATCATTTTGCTAAGCATGAATGCGACCTGCTCTTTACTCGAGTTCCCGTTCCCGGTTATTGACTTCTTAACCACTTTTGGGAAATATTCAGCGGCTTCAAGTCCCGAATTTTTTATAGCAAGAATCGCTGCAGCTTGAGCTCTTCCCAGTTTCAGCATTGCCTGTGGGTCAACTCCATAAATTGGAGTCTCAACAGCGCAGGAAGTAGGGTTAATGGAGCTAATAATGCCCGATATTTTATCAAAGATAAACTTTAAGCGATCAGAGTGCTCCTCTATATGTGCCATTTTAATAACATCACAGCGGAGCGCAATAAGCTTTCCATTATCCTCGGTTAGTACCGCGTAGCCAGTAACTCTGGAACCTGGATCTATACCAAGGATAATTTCGGGCATATTATATTAATTAGTCTTCTTCTGTATACAGTTTAGCCAAGTCTTCCATCATCTCTTCTGAAATACCATTTGTAACAAAGCCACCATCATGAAACAGGTTCTGCATTGTAACTTTTCTGGTTAAATCGGAAAACATGCTCACGCAATAGTCAGCGCAGTCATCTGCTGTTGGGTTTCCAAGTGGGGCCAGTTTTTCAGCAAACGTGTACATCCCATCAAAGCCTTTTATTCCTGAACCAGCCGAGGTTTTAGTAGGGGCTTGTGAAATAGTATTTACTCGAATACCACGAGGGGCCAGGCGGCTACCATAATTTCGGGCAATACTTTCCAGTAATGCTTTGGCATCATTCATATCAGAATACTTACTAAAGATACGCTGCGCACCTATATATGAAAGCGCAACAACGCTTCCTCCATCATTCAGGATTCCCACTTCATCTGCAAAATGAAGTACCCTATGTAATGAAATCGCCGAAATATCCAGTGACTGCTGAAACCACTTATAGTTAAGGTCTGCGTACTCTTTCTTCTTCCTGATATTTGGAGACATGCCAATGGCATGAAGAATAAAGTCCACTCCTCCGAGCTCTTCCTTTACCTTTTCCATCATGCTCTTTACGTCATCGTCGTTTGATACATCACAAGGTATAATAGCTGCATTAGTTTCTTCTGAAAGGGCATTTAGCGTGCCTAACCTAAGGGCAATAGGAGCATTTGATAACACAAAATCTGCTCCTTCCCTTTTACACGCGAGAGCAACCCGCCATGCAATACTTCGATCATCCAGCGCTCCAAAAATGATTCCTTTTTTTCCTTTTAATAATCCGTAGCCGTCGCTCATTGTAGTAAATTTCTTTTTGGTTTTGAGATGGGGCTAAAATCACCAAATTTAGTGTAAAATGATAGGGGAATTGATTGAGGAATATAGAATAGAGAGTCCCGGTGATTAAGGTGTCCATATATTGCTATCTGGAAATTCTTAAATCACTAAAATAATTATCCACATTAGTGTTGATAAGCCTTGAAAGATACCGTATTTTATCAGGCTCTGTGATTGGCGCAGAAAACTCCTGTTTACACCTATGTTTGATAATCTATCCTCAAATTTAGATAAAGCCCTTCAGAACCTGAAAGGCGAAGCACGGATCACCGATGTTAACATCGCTGAAACGGTGCGTGAAATACGTCGTGCTCTTTTAGATGCCGATGTAAACTATGATGTTGCCCGCCAATTCACTGCAGATATTAAGGACAAAGTGCTTGGCTCTGATGTTCTGACAAGCGTAAACCCTGGTCAACAGTTTACAAAAATTGTTTACGATGAGCTGGTTACAACGTTTGGCGGAGAAATGTCGGATATTGCCACTGCGCACATTCCACCCACAGTTATTCTCATAGCTGGTTTACAAGGTTCTGGTAAAACAACTTTCACAGGAAAGTTGGCCCGATACCTCAAGCAGGAGCATAAACGGAATCCTCTTCTTGCTGCCGCCGATGTTTATCGCCCCGCTGCCGTTAACCAGTTAAAATCACTCGCTTCGCAAATTGAAGTGCCGGTATACTCAATTGAACAGAAAGATGCTGTTCGTGTAGCTAAAGAGGCTGTTGCAATGGCTAAAAGCCTGGCAATGGACACGGTTATTATTGATACCGCAGGCCGTTTGCATGTGGATGAAGAGATGATGAATGAGGTCGCGGAAATCAAGAAGGCCGTAAACCCAGATGAAATCTTGTTTGTTGTTGATTCAATGACAGGGCAAGACGCTGTTAACACAGCAAAAGAATTTAATGAGCGAATTGACTTCAATGGCGTTGTTTTAACGAAACTGGATGGTGATACCCGTGGTGGTGCTGCCCTTTCGATTAAAACCGTTGTTGACAAGCCAATCAAATTTGTGAGTACCGGCGAAAAGCTGGATGCTCTTTCTCCATTCTACCCTGACCGTATGGCTCAGCGTATTCTTGGAATGGGTGATGTGGTTTCGCTTGTTGAAAAAGCACAAAAAGAATTTGACGAAAAAGAAGCCGAGCGTCTCCAAAAGAGAATAAGCTCCGACAAGTTTGATCTTGAAGACTTCCTTGAACAAATTCAAAAGATCAAGAAGATGGGTGATTTCACCGATCTTGTTTCTATGATCCCCGGCGCCAGCAAAGCAATAGAAAATGCAGATATCGATGATGATGCCTTCAAGCCAATTGAAGCGATTATCTATTCTATGACGCCGGAGGAGCGTCAGAACCCTGGAATATTAAACGGAAGTCGGAGACGACGAATCGCCCAAGGTTCTGGCACCACTGTTCGTGAGATTAATGATCTCATAAAACAGTTTGAACAGATGAAAAAAATGATGAAGACCATGTCCAAAATGGGAAAAATGGGCCGTGCTCTTCATGGATTAAAAAATCTGCCCTTAGGCCGATAAGAACTTAGATAACAAAAAACTCTCACTGGAGATACATCATTGATTAAAATCAGACTTCAACGTAAAGGACGTATTCGTCGTCCTATTTATCATATCGTAGTTGCCGATAGCCGCTCTCCCCGCGATGGCCGTATTATCGAGCAAGTAGGACGTTATGATGGCGTTACCGAAAAGAAAGAAACCGTACTGAATGAAGATCGCATTTTGTACTGGCTTGAAACAGGCGCACAGCCTACTGATACCGTTCGTAAAATCTTCCGCCAGGAAGGCCTTTTATACAAGCGTCACCTTATGATGTGGGGCAAAACGGAAGAAGAAATTGAAGCAGCATTAACAGAGTGGAAAGCTTACAGAGACTCTAAAGCGAAAGCTGAGGTAACTCGTAAAGACCAGGTTAAAGCAACTCTTGCTGCGGAAGAAAAAGAATTGAAAAAGCAAGTTGAGCAGAAAGCTGCAAAAGCTGCCGAAGAATTAGCTGCTGAAGAAACTGTTGCAGAAGCAGCAGAAGAAGCTGTTGAAGAAATCGTAGCTGAAGAAACCGCTGAAGCAGTTGCCGAGGAAGTTACTGAAGAGCCTGCTGCGGAAGCCGAAACTGCAGAAGAACCAGAAGCGGCTACTGAAGAAGTAGTTGAAGATGCGCCTGCAGAAGAGCCGGTTGCCGAAGCTGAAACTGCGGAAGAACCAGAAGCAGCTACTGAAGAAGTAGTTGAAGATGCGCCTGCGGAAGAGCCGGTTGCTGAAGCTGAAACTACAGAAGAGCCAGAAGCGACTACTGAGGAAGTAGTTGAAGATACTCCTGCGGAAGAACCTGCTGCAGACGCTGCCAAAACTTCTTCTGACTTAACTGCTAAAGAAGCTATTGATCATATTCAGTCAACTGACCTTGCTGATTTAGAAGGTTTTGTAACTGAAGCTGAAGAACGTAAAACTGTTCTTGCTGCTTTAGAAAGCAAAAAGGCTGAATAAAATACTGAGGCTCCTATGAAACCAGGCGCCAATACATCACCTTTTAGCCAGGTCGGTCACGTTGTTCGGTCTCACGGAATTAAAGGAGAACTTAAAGTTCTTTTCGAATCCGAAGACACTACTTTGATTGATCAGTTAGAGATGTTGTATTTGCAAACGGATCGTGGAGACTTCTATCCCTGCCGAATTGCAAACCTTCGGGTTGAGGGTAAGGGAAATAAAATTTCGTTCTTTGTACAATTTGAACATATCGCTGATCGCAGCTCTGCTGAGAAGTTAAGAGGCCGCGCCCTGTTTATCGAAACAGAAAAGGCTGTCGATTTCTTTACTGAAAGCACAAACGATGAGGATAGCCTAATAGACTTCGAAGTTCTTAACGAACAAGATCAATCTATTGGATTAGTAATAGATGTTATGGACAATGGTGCACACCTGATTATTTCGGTGGCCACAACTTCCGGCTCTTTACTAATCCCTGTAGTTGATGAGTTTGTACTTGAGATACATGAAGAAACTAAAACTATCTTTTGCAAAAACTTAAACCTGCTGGAGGACCTTTAATGAGAATTGATATCATTTCTGCTGTTCCTGCTTTATTGGATGGTCCGCTGAATCACAGTATTGTGAAGCGCGCACTTGATAAGAAGCTGGTAGAGGTTTTTGTACATGATCTTCGGGATTACACCGAAGACAAGCATCGTAAAGTTGACGATTACCCTTATGGTGGAGAGCCGGGCATGGTACTTACTGCCCAACCAATATTTAGCTGTATTGAACACCTCACCAAACAAAGGGAATACGACGAGTTAATTTTTACCGCAGCAGATGGACAACCGTTTAATCAGAAAGAAGCTAATACTCTTTCACTTAAACAAAACATCCTCATTCTGTGTGGTCATTATAAAGGAGTAGATCAGCGTGTTAGAGACGAGTTAATTACCAAAGAATATACCATTGGTGATTACGTGCTTTCAGGTGGAGAAATCCCAGCTATGGTTATTACTGATGCTATTATTCGGTTATTACCCGGAGCTATTGGAGATGCCGGAAGCGCACTAAATGACTCGTTTCAGAATGGATTACTTGATGCGCCGGTGTATACCCGCCCTGCTGAGTTTCGTGGACTAAAGGTGCCCGATGTTTTATTATCTGGTGACAGAAAGAAACAAGAGCTCTGGAGGCAAGAACAATCTATTCAAAGAACCAAAGAACGACGAAAAGATTTGTACGAACTTTATAAAAAAGAATATTAACGTCTCGATTAGTCGGGATAAAATTATAGAATCATGGATAAACTAAAATTAGTTGAGCAAACTCTTGTAGCACAAGATATTCCTGAGTTTACTGCTGGCGATACCGTAAACGTTCACTACCGTGTGCGTGAAGGTGAAAAAGAAAGAATTCAGCAGTACGAAGGTGTTGTTATTTCTGAGAGAGGAAGCGGCCCTAATAAAACTTTCACTGTTCGCAAGATGAGCGGAAGTATTGGTGTTGAGCGTATTTTCCCACTTAACTCACCATTTATTGCACAAATTGATGTGAAAAGAAGAGGTAAGGTTAGACGTTCTAAGTTGTTCTACTTACGCGAACTTCGTGGTAAAGCGGCTCGTATTCAGGAGCGCGAAACCAAAGGAAAGAAATAATATTTTTCTTTTTTAACCTGATTTATTCAGGTGATTAATTCTTATACCCGGGACCTGAAACCGTTTCATGTTCCGGGATTTTCTATGCTTTATGATCTGGATAGATCGCAAACTACAAGATATATAGTACTCAGAAATGAACATTATTCTCTTTGGCCCTCCCGGCGCAGGTAAAGGAACACAAGCTGCTTTATTGCAGGAAGAGTTTTCTATACCACACCTTTCCACTGGAAATATCTTTCGTGCAGCAATAAAAAATGAGACTCCGCTTGGTGTTAAAGTTAAATCGATACTAGATGCCGGCGAGCTGGTTTCTGACAAAACTGTTGTTGATCTCGTTGCTGAAGAATTGGAAGCCGACAAATATTCTAATGGGTGTGTTTTTGATGGCTTTCCAAGAACTGTTGTTCAGGCCCAGGCTTTCGATGAAATCCTTGCGTCCAAAGGGAAAAAAGTGGATGCTTTTGTTGCTCTTGTTGTTCCTGAAAGTGAGCTGGTTTCCAGGATTCTTTCTCGTGGCCAGGGAAGAACCGATGATACTGAAGAAGGCGTTAAACACAGGCTAAACGTTTATCAGAATGAAACCGAGCCTGTAATGGCACACTATGAAGAGCTGGGACTTGTACAGGAGATTGATGGTTTAGGCACAATCGAAGAAATCTTCGGGCGTATAACAGCTGTTCTTTCTTAAATAGAGCTCATTTAATCGCTTTTACTGCTCTAAACTCTACCCTTCTATCATTTTGATAATGGTATTAGTCTCTGGTACTGCTCCATTTACAATGGTTGCCTCCAGGGCTGACAGAAGCCCGGAAAGAGTTTTTAATTCTTCGATATACCATGCTCTAAACTCGTTTTCCTTTCCGGAGCCATATATTAAAAAATAACGGGTCTCTTCTTCAAGGATATTGGCTCTCTTTTCAATCATTGAAATGAGGTTAGAACCTCTATCCAGGCTCGCCAGATAGTCTTTCCCGATTGTAGTAAAGTTGTCAGACTCAAATCCGGAACGGACAATCAGCATATTATTAGTAAAATCTATTGCCCGAACCAGTCGGATCTCAGATGGTGGAGTTGATTCTTGCTCGGATAATAAGCTATCCACTTCAGCTCTTATCGTTACTGCACTCTTTTGGAGATCCTCAAGGTTTAACAGAAATGTTTTGTAGTAATTTACCTGGTTTCTTCGATCTATTTCCTCTTCCCGAAGTGTTGTGAGATAAAAAGCTCCATACACACCAATGAACACAATGATCATTTCTAGCAGTAAAAACCTCCATCCCCTGGATTTTGAATGTCTACTCATCTGTATTAGTGGTTTTAGAATCCAATCAATATAAACACTCCCGCAGCAATTGCACCACCCAGCACAGGGCCTATTACAGGAATCCAGGAATAACCCCATTTACTACTGCCTTTTCCTTTAATCGGAAGAATAGCGTGTGCGATTCGGGGACCTAAATCCCTTGCCGGATTAATAGCATACCCGGTTGTTCCTCCTAATGATAATCCAATACCAAGTACTAATAACCCAACAGGAAGAGCGCTTATCGAGCCAAGGCCAACATCAGGAGCTGCAAGGTAAAGAACTCCCAGAACCAGGACGAACGTCCCGAAGACCTCAGAGTAAAAGTTACTTCCCGTTTTACTTATAGCCGGCCCGGTACTAAACACGCCAAGCTTTGTGCCCTGGTCCTCTGTTGCTTCAAAATGATCTTTATAGTGATACCATACCAGCGAAGCTCCGATAATTGCTCCTACCATTTGTGCAATGATATAACCTGGAACGAGGATCCATGAAAACTTGCCCGCTGCAGCCAATCCAACTGTTACCGCGGGATTGATGTGAGCGCCACTAATTTCTCCTGAAACAAAAACTGCTACAAACACTGCAATGGCCCAACCCCATGCAACTACAATCCAGCCACTTCCGCTTCCGTAAGTTTTATTTAGCGAAACATTCGCATTTACCCCCAGTCCCAGAACCATTAATAAAAATGTCCCAAGAACTTCGCCCAAATATGCATCCATATTAACTCCGTTTATTCTAAAATATAGTTTATTGCCATTGCTCTATACTCTTTTACTTCCTGTTGAACCCACTCTTCATCATATCCAAACTCTGAGGCTATCAATCTCCCTACCTCTGGAGCGATTTCAAGGGAAGCTTTAGCATCCAATAGCAGAGCCCTGGTTCTTCTGGATAAAATATCTTCTATTGTAATTGCCAGTTCATTCCTGACTGCCCAAATAACTTCCCCCTTCAAATAAGGAAGATTTGGATGCAAACGCTCACTCCATTCTTCGTTTTCCTCGAGTAGTTTTTTCAAGGCTACAATATCAGAGCCATATACATATAAATGCTCCGTGTCATCCGTGTTTTTAAGCCAACCGTGGATACGAAGCTCTTTTGTCTGGCATGGTTCCGATTCCAACCCGGCAACAAGGGCCGCCTGGTCTATCGTATCTTCCGCCATCTTCCTGTACGTCGTCCACTTACCGCCAGCAAGAGTTACCAGCCCTGATTCCGAAACCTGAAGGTGATGACTTCTTGAAATTTCAGAGGTAGACTTCGCATCCTGGGGGCGAACCAATGGCCTTAAACCTGCAAAAACACTCTTCACATCCGCCCTGGTGGGGTCTTTAGTAAGATATTGCTTGGCATGGCGGAGTATAAATTCTATTTCTTCCTCTAGTGCTACCGGCTCCAAACTCGGCTTTTCAATTGGTGTGTCTGTTGTTCCAACAAGTGCTTTACCGTGCCAGGGTACTGCAAAAAGAACTCTTCCATCGTCGGTATGAGGAACCATAATAGCTGCATCACCGGGCAGGAACTCTTTATCCAATACCAGGTGAACTCCCTGCGCACATTGAATTATCGGTTTGTTATAAGGATTATCCATTTCCAGAATCGAATCAGTAAATATTCCGGTAGCATTGATTACAACACGGGCATTTATTTCAAAAGACTCGCCATCAACCATATCCAGGGCTTTAACCCCATCTACCAGGCCACCTTTTGTGTTTAGCAGGCCTGTAACTTTCATATAGTTAATAGGAGTAGCGCCCTCTTCAGCTGCTGTCTGGGCAAGATTAATTGCAAGACGCGAGTCGTCAAACTGCCCGTCATAATACAACACGCCACCTCTTAAACCTTCGGGCTCCAGCGTTGGTATTTTCTGGAGTGTTTCTTCTTTGGAAAGTATTTTTGATTTCTTGATCCCCAACTTCCCGGCCAGGGCATCATACACTTTCATCCCTACTCCATAAAACGGCCCATTCCACCATTCGTAACTTGGAACAATAAAGGACTGGTGATTAACCAGGTGTGGTGCATTTTGAATCATAAGCCCGCGTTCATGAAGGGCTTCAATTACTAACGAAACATCTCCTTGTTGAAGGTATCGAACTCCACCATGAACCAACTTCGTGCTTCTGCTTGAGGTTCCTTTCGAAAAGTCATGCATCTCGAGAAGTAGTGTTTTATAACCTCTTGATGCTGCGTCCACTGCGCACCCAAGCCCAGATGCTCCTCCGCCAATAATGAGCACATCCCAATAGTCATTGTGGTCCTTGATCTGTTGTATAAAATCTGCTCTGTTCATTTTAAAATCCTTTCTCTTTGAGTTCTTTTATTCTCCCTTTTAGCTTCAGTTTCACTCTTTTTATATCATTTAAAACTTCATCATTTGTTATTCTAACTATATGAATACCATTTTCTTTTAGAAAAGCATCCTTATTTCTATCCTTTTCTTTCACTTCTCTCTTTAGATGGATTTTGCCATCAACTTCAACAGCAAGATTCACACTCGGTATAAAAAAGTCTATAATATATGGGCCGACACCATATTGTCGCCTAACGCGAACCCCTTCAATCTTTTTACCTCTAACCTCTTCCCAGAGTAATGCTTCTGCTCTGGTCATATCTTTTCTAAGCTTTCTTCGACGGCCAATTGTATATCTTGGGTTCTTAATACTCATAGTATTTCTGACCTCCCCCAACCCCCTCCTAATAAAGGAGGGGGCGGTAGTACATTCAATAAACTCATCACTTTTTTCATACCTATATATTCCATCAAAAAGTCCTCCTCCTTATTAAGGAGGAGACAGAGGAGGTCAAGCTAACTTTTACTCTATTCATTTTCTTGTACTTAATTATCTTCCCATCATTCCAAGCCTTATCCCGGACTAACAAAAAATGGATATTACTCAACCCACCCTTTGCTTTTTTCTACAGCCTTGTTCCACTTATACAAAAGCTCTTTAGCACGGGCTTCTCCCATTTTTGGTTCAAACCTCTTGTCTTCCTTCCATTGTTTTTGGGTTTCATCAGTATTTTCCCAGAATCCAACAGCTAGGCCAGCCAGGTATGCTGCTCCCAGTGCCGTGGTTTCTAAAATCTTTGGGCGTACAAGTGGAATCTGAAGAATATCTGATTGAAACTGCATTAAAGTATCGTTTACCGTTGCTCCACCATCAACACGAAGCTCTTTGATTTCTATACCTGAATCGGCTTCCATAGCTGAAATTACATCCTTCACCTGGTATGCTATTCCTTCTAGTGCGGCTCGAGCAATATGCCCGGCTGTGCTTCCACGGGTTAATCCGAAAATGGAACCTCTGGCCCGTTGATCCCAGTGTGGAGCTCCAAGGCCCGCAAAAGCCGGAACCAAATATACTCCCCCATTATCTTTTTCTGACAACGCCAGTTTTTCTATTTCTGAAGAGGATTTTATAATTCCCAAACCATCGCGAAGCCACTGAACCACTGCGCCGGCTATAAAAATTGACCCTTCCAGTGCGTAAGTAATCTTGTCCTGGTATCCATAACCAATTGTAGTAAGCAGGTTATTGCTTGATGAAACGGGCTCCTCACCTGTATTGAACATGATAAAAGACCCTGTTCCATAAGTGTTCTTTAGCATTCCGGGCTGTAGGCACATTTGCCCGAACATAGCAGCCTGTTGATCTCCAGCTATTCCTGCGATAGGAACTTCGTGCGCGAAAATGGTGGACTTTGTATGCCCATATACTTCACTTGAAGATTTCACCTCCGGCAACATGCTTTGAGGAATACCCATTAATTCAAGTAGCTCCTCATCCCATTTCCCTTCACGAATATTATACAGCATGGTTCTACTCGCATTGGTTACGTCAGTAACATGAGTTTCACCTTTAGTAAAGTTCCAGACCAGCCACGAGTCAATAGTACCAAAAGCCAGCTTTCCCTCATTTGCCTTTTCCCTGGCTCCGTCAACGTTTTCCAAGATCCATCTTACTTTTGTGCCAGAGAAATAGCTATCAATTATGAGCCCGGTTTTATCCTTAACTTTTTCAATCCAGCCTTCTGCTTTAAGTTGATCACAATAATCGGACGTTCGGCGATCCTGCCATACAATTGCTTTATACACCGGCTTTCCTGTTTCTCTATCCCAGACTACCGTAGTTTCTCTTTGGTTTGTTATTCCGATCGCCGCAATATTTTTACCATTTGCTGCGCACTCTGTGATAGCTTCTGCTACCACTCCGGCCTGTGTTTTCCAGATTTCCATTGCATCGTGCTCAACCCATCCATCATTTGGGAAATGCTGCTTAAATTCCTTCTGAGCTACAGACTGAATCTCTCCGGAATGGTCAAAAACAATGGCCCTGGAGCTGGTTGTTCCCTGGTCAATTGCTAAAACATATCTCTTTTCCACTTTTCAACTCCTTGTGCTTTATTCTTCATTAATATGAATTAAAAAGTTGTGAATTGGAAGAGCTTATAAAGTAGAATAGGTTTTTAAAAGCCCATCAATTAATTTCGATCACTTTCTTGGAACTGAAATGAATTTCACACCATGCTAAAACGTTTTTCTCTCTCAGCTTTTTTACTCATGACATCTCTATCTCTTTTTGGACAGGAACTTAGATTACCCATCATTTTTAACGATCACATGGTTCTTCAAAGAGATACGGAGATTCGATTTTGGGGATGGGGAAATCCTGGTGAAAAAGTTGAGATTGTTGCTGGCGAATCAACTGTAGATGGGGTTGTAAATAATGACGGCTCATGGGAGGTGTTTCTTCCAAAACAAACGACTGGCGGACCCCATACGATTTCTGTTATATCCGAAAAAACGATCTCTTTTGAAGATGTCTACTTTGGGGATGTTTGGGTTGCAGGAGGGCAATCAAATATGGAATGGAAACTTAATTGGGTAGTTGAAAACTGGGAAGAAGAAGTAAAAAATAGCCATAACCCTGAAATACGGTTTTTTGAAGTTCCTAATACTACCTCATATAAACCAGAAACAAGGATTCCCGGTGGGGAGTGGAAAATCGCTAACCCGGAAAATTCTCCGGAATTCTCTGCAGTGGCCTGGTATTTTGCAAAACTGAATCATGCTGAAAAAGGAGTTCCCGTAGGTATTATTGACAGCAATTGGGGAGGGACCCCAGCCGAAGCCTGGACTCCTGCAGAAAGGTTGCTTTCTACTCCGGGTTACGAAAAGGCGGCCTCAGACATTTTGTCTTCTGACAGAAACTGGGAAGAAGAGTTTATTAATAACGACAGGCTCAACGAACTAAAGTACCAGAGAGTTAATGACGAATCTGATTTTTACTCCTACAATGCGCACTTATTCGAAACAGATGATTCAGAATGGAAAGAAATCGATATCCCAAATTCCAATCCGCTAACAGATTTCGTCTGGCTCCGAAAAACCTTTGAACTTGAAAATACTTCTGATGCCAAATTATCATTCGGTAACCCTGGAAAGTTTACGGTCGCATTTATAAATGGAAACCCCGTTTATCGCAAGATTTGGTCCGATGACCCAAAGATTATCGAAATAGATAAAACCCTGTTGAGAAAAGGAAAAAATGTGCTCACCGTTCGTACAGTTGAAGACTGGGATAACCGAACCTTTTTTGGAGCTAAAAATGAACTCTGGATAGACACCGGGAACAATAAAATTTCACTGGAAGGTAAATGGAAGTTCTCTAATACCATTGAACCCCCAATGCCAAAAGCTCAAAATTATAGCTGGATGCCAAGCTTCCTGTACAATACCATGATTCATCCCGTTGCTGGTTATTCCATAAAAGGAGCAATTTGGTACCAGGGCGAAAGTAATGCCGGTGCACACCAGTACTATAATGTACTCTTCGAATCAATGATTGAAGAGTGGAGAAAGAGCTGGAACCAGGGGAACTTCCCCTTCCTATTTGTGCAGCTCGCAAACTTTATGCAAAAGAACAACCAACCAACCGACACCGACTGGGCAAGGTTGAGAGAGTCTCAAACACAAACTCTTCGTCTTGAAAATACAGGCATGGCAACCATTATTGATATTGGAGATGCAGATGATATCCATCCCCGAAATAAGCACGATGTTGGCTATCGCTTATGGCAGGCTGCAAAGAAGGTTGCTTATGGAGATGATGTTATCTATTCCGGACCTACATATAGAAGCCATCAGGTAAACGGAAGTACTATTGAACTCGAGTTTGACCAGATCGGTGAAGGATTGATTACGAAAGACTCCGAAAAAGTTCTCGGCTTCACAATCGCCGGGGATGATCAAAAATTCTATTGGGCCACAGCAGTTATTGAAGGAGATAGAGTTATTGTTTCCTCTGATAAAGTAACCAGCCCTGTCGCTGTTCGATATGCCTGGGCTGATAACCCCGATGTCTCATTATATAATAAAGAAGGGTTACCAACAGTGCCCTTCAGAACTGATAATTGGGATTAATTGAAAGCCTTATCAAATGCTTTCTTTCCTATTTGATAAATCTGCTCCGCTTTATCAAAATCAAAGGTTTGTGCAGTGTTTCTTGGAATCTGGACAACAACATCAGGCTTATACATTTCAAGCATCAGAGATGTAACCCGGTCCTGGGTTAAACTGAATGTATTTTCCATGAGTCCAATTAAAGAATAAGCTTCTTCTTTCTTTTTTTCCGGCTCTAAAAACTTTTCGGGCACCAATTTTTCGTACCATTTTGGTTCCTCTTTGTTCTCTTTTCGCTTTATCTGAAGGCCAGGGTTTGATTTAGCATTCAAATCAACAGCTACAACAATAGATCCCTGCTCTTTTTCTACAAGATTTACCGGCAAAGGATTTGTAACCCCGCCATCAACAAGCACCCTATCCTCCTGAACCACAGGAAGGAAAAAGCCAGGTATAGCAACAGAAGCTCTTAATGCTTTGTATAAATCCCCAGAGCTGTAGCAAACCTCTTCATTATTTTTCATATCTGTTGCCACAGCTGTAAATGGAATGTCAAAGTTTTCAATCCTGAGATCACCCATCATTTCTTTATGCTTTTTAAATATTTTCTCTCCTTTTACAAAACCCTGGTTGGTAAAAGTAAAATCAAGAAGATCAAAAACATCTCTGCTGGTAAGTTTAAAAAGCCATTCTTTATACTCGGGAAGTTGACCCGCGGCATAAATACCACCTATAACCGACCCCATTGAGCAGCCTATCACCTCGATAATATCATATCCTTCCTTTTCGAGTTCTTCGATAACTGCAATATGAGCAATCCCTCTTGCTCCTCCGCTACCCAATACCAGGTGCACCTTCGGTTTCATTTTCTTATTTCTATTAATTACGATTTGCTACGCAATCAGCACTTTCTCTCGCTAATTTCACTAATTCCCAATAAGGAGGTGTATATCCTTCATTATCCTCAAAAAGCTTCGCCTTCTCAAGGGTTTTTTCCTTCAAAAACTCGTGCCTTCCGATAAATGCATCACTTTTTAATGCCTGGGTCGCACTCATCCCTTCCGGTACGGGCCCTTCACTTCCCATTTTATTTTTTATGACACTATAACCTTTGAGCGTTCTTACTACTGGAAGCAAAAATGCATTGTATTCTATTTCTTCACCCTTATCCGCACATTCAAGCATAGCATCAATCACTGCATTATATAAATGGTCATCAAACAAAGCTTCTGAGTTTCTCCATTCTGCTACCACAGATAATTGAGGATCATATTCTAGATCAGAAGGCATTTGAGTCACAAAGTTTTCTACACCAAATGTATTTAAGAGGGTAACCACTCCATATGAAGAAATTGTGGATTCTGACTGCCAAAGCTGGATTCCGTTATTTTTATAAGTGTATGAACCTACTTCAGAACAGAACATAGCTTCAGGGTCAAAGAAATTCATTTTAAAGTCATATGGAATATGCCGCTGTTGGACTTCTTCATATATCTCTTTTGCAGCAATATGGGGAAGCATTGGGTTTTCTAAGATCTGTGGTAGGTCTGCTCTAGGTCTCAACACCATAAAACGAAGCTTTCTGTCTTTGATATATTCTTCCAGTGTTGCAATAGCTACTCCTCTCTCAATATGAGCTTCAACGAGGTATGGTATATTTGTTCCTTCTTCCACATAGATTAACGCTACATGAGAGAAGTTTCCCGGAAAGTCATTTCCTCTTGAAATTAATGCCGAAACAGCTGCGCCACCTCTCGACACCAATAAATCTCCACTATGTACTTTAATCCCTAAAATGGTGGTTGACGGTGTAGCTGATACCTCTTCTTTAACATATAAAACCGGATCTATTTCCTGGTCTGATTGTAACAGTACCTCTTCTACAGTTGCCCGCATTCCATACAACACTTTGTATAGGTAATTCCTTGTAGACAAATCCTCTATATCCCAATTCACAGATTGGTCTTTAATCATTCTGCGGGCTCTGTTATAAATATCTGTTAGCTTTTTCTCCTGGTTGTTTTGAACAGCAATTAATGGAGCAATTTCGAAGAAGTTATCTAGCAAACCTCCAAGTCTGGGGTCATTAGCTTGAAACTCTGATTCACTTAATGAATTAAGTAATGCTTCTATTAATTGCTCCTTCTCTTCAACTTGTTGGGCTATAATAGCAGGATCTTCTGTATTGGCCCGGGTAAACAGATTTTCAAGCTCATCCCATCTTTCATCCTGGTTCCAAACAAACGGGTATGAATTACCTTCACTTTCGATATTGATAGAACTGGTATCCGGAATTAACAGGATTCCATAAGTGAATACAATGAGTAACAGAATGCTGAGAAGTACTTTTTTCATGGATTAAATGTAATCAATGCCTCCGGTCATCCCGAATTTTTTTGGAATGAAATTAATACAAAGGTTTAATCATCTTTGATGCAGAAGATCCTTCGGAAGTAACCTCAGGATAACTTGTCATATAACAATATGTCATCCTCAGCGAAAGCGAAGAATCTTAGACATTAGGATGACTTTTTTTATAAATCAGATATACTTCAATATTACTTCCTTTACATCAACCAGACTATTTATTCCTGCAAATGTTTCTACACCTTCTCCTAGAACAAATAAGGGAACATTATTTCGGGTATGCGTTTTTACAGAAAGGTCTTCCAGATTACCATGGTCACTGGTAATCACTAGTATATCTTCGCTTCGTTTATTTTTGATGATATGTAATAGAAATTCATCCAGCGTTTTCAATACCCTTTGTGCATTCTCCAACTCTTTAGTGTGGCCCGCCTTATCTGTAAGGTAATATTCATACAGAACCAGGTCATAGTTGGGAACCACGCCAAGTAAACGTTCTGCTGCGTTCGTAGCTGTAATTTTTGGTATATCAATGTCAAGACGTTCACGCCAGGCATTTTGTACAATCTCCGCAGTTAATGCTTTTTCATTCCGTATCTCTTCAATGGAATTCAACTTCATTTCCGCACTTTTAGTCATCAATGTAGTACAGCTCCAACGGTTCCTTCTTTCTGACAACTCAAAGAATACCGGGGGATAAGCATTCATAAAATATGGTTTCTTGCCTGCTTCTTTAGCGGCATGAAAAATACTATGCTCTTGTAATAAATACTTTATTCCTGAATGGGGATAGGGGCCAAAATGCTTTCCTATTACTTTTGAAGCATTTTCACCTGTAAATAAAGTTGTTTGACCTGTTCCGCTTTGAGGTAATCCTTCTATTTCTAAATTGGCATCAATGGCTTTATAAACCTGTTTAGAACTAATAATTGGCTCACCATCTTTACTAAAATTCTCCCCTGATAAGATCTGAAAGCTTTCATAGCTATCTGTGAAAAAAGGATTTTCACTTGAAGATTCTCCTATACCAACACCATCTATAAAAATGAAAATTACAGACAAATCACTTCTCCAATATCAAGGTAACAGGACCATCGTTTACTAAACTCACATCCATCATTGCCCCGAATTTTCCGGTCTGAATCTCCAGGCTGGAATGATCTCTGAAGTACTGAATCATATCCTCATACATCGGTTCTGCTATTTCCGGACGTGCTGCAGTTATATAGCTAGGCCGGGTTCCTTTTTTTGCATCTCCATACAATGTAAACTGCGATACAACCAAAATTCCACCTTTCACATCAGTAACTGAAAGATTCATTTTATCCTCATTGTCTTCGAAAATGCGGAGTTTTAATATCTTCTCACACATCCATTCCATCTGTTGCTTAGTATCTTCGGTATGCACCCCTACCAACAACAAAATTCCATGTTGAATTGCCCCCGTAATTTCATTTCCTACTTTAACTGAAGCCGATTTCACTCGCTGAACTACAACTTTCATGCGTATAATTTTGTGGATTACTATGTGGATATCAATTCCATAACATTGGGATAACTAAATGGTCATGAAGTTGTACACAAGTTTCCACATTCCTGCGTTCAAATCAACATTCAAAAAGAATAACTTTAGATGTTAATTCAACCCTACTCTTTTTTATGTGTGATCTAGGTACACCTGTTAACAACATTGTGGAAATTTGTGTAAGTACTATAAAGACAATACTCATTAATTAACATTTCTATCCACATAGTTTTGTCAAGCATTGTTTAAAAATATCAAAAATATGTTTTCCACATATCCACACGATCTACTACTAATAACAAGAGATAAAAATCTTGCTTTACTAGTCTAAGAAGCTGTGGAAAAGTATTGCAAAATCATCTCCAAAAAATTTTTGAAATAAGGTATATTTATAAAAGCTAAATGAGGAAAAGAAGTGGATAAAAAATACCCTATTGGAGACTTCGATTACGATCGAAATTTCGACATCAGTAATGCAAAAGAATACATTGATGAAATCAGAAGTTTTCCGTCAAAACTAAGAGCTGAAGTTGAAGGTTTATCTGATGAAATACTCAACACTCCTTACCGCGAAGGTGGATGGACGCTTCGCCAGGTAATCCATCATGTGGGAGATAGCCATATGAATGCTTTTGTAAGAGTAAAACTGGCTTTAACTGAAAACAATCCTACTATAAAGCCTTATGATGAAGCAGCCTGGGCAACACTGGCTGATTACGAAACAGTTTCAGTTGAAGATGGCATCAGTTTACTTGAAGTATTACATGCAAAATGGTGTGCTGTATTAGATAATATGACAGAAGAACAGTTTTCAAGAACCTTTCAGCACCCAGAATCTGGTATTAATTACTCTCTTATTAATGCCACAGCTATGTATGCCTGGCATAGCAATCATCATTTAGCACATATCCAACTCATAACTAAATCATAAAAGCCCTGATGGCTAAAAAGACATTTACCTATAAAGATTCCGGTGTAGATATTAAAGCCGGTGAAGAACTTGTGAACTCCATAAAAGGAGTGGTAAAAGAAACTCATAGTGATGCAGTACTTTCCAATATCGGAGGATTTGGAGGATTCTTTCGTCCTGATTTAGGTGCTTTTAAGAAACCAGTTTTTGTGAGCTCGGTAGATGGTGTTGGAACCAAACTGATAGTAGCTTTTAAAGCCGGAGTATATGATACAGTAGGCCAGGATTTGGTAAACCACTGTGTAAATGATATTGCTGTATGTGGAGCAACTCCGCTTTTCTTCCTGGATTACTTTTCGACCGGGAAGCTGGAGCAGAATGTAGGATTTGAAGTAATTAAGGGATTTGCAAAAGCCTGCAAGGAAACTGGTGTAGCGCTAATAGGTGGTGAAACTGCTGAAATGCCTGATATTTACGGCCCCGGAGAGTTTGATTTAGCAGGAACCATTGTAGGGATTGTGGATGAAGACAAGGTAATTAATGGATCCGGAATAGAAAAAGGTGATGTATTGCTTGGATTTAAAAGTTCAGGATTACACACAAATGGATACTCACTAGCGCGGAATGTGCTATTTAGTAAATATGAAGTACATGATTTCGTAGAAGAGTTGGGCTGTACTGTTGCTGAAGAACTATTGCAAGTTCATCGCCCTTACCTGGATTTAATTTCAGCATTAAAAGACCTGGAAGGAGTTAATGGATTTTCTCATATCACTGGTGGTGGAATGGTAGGTAATACCAAGCGAATTTTGCCAGAAGGTTTAGTATTAGATATTGACTGGGATGGTTGGGAACGCCCGGCGGTGTATAAATTGATCAAGGAAATTGGGAATGTACCCGAAGAAGATATGCAGGCTACTTTTAACCTGGGAATAGGCCTGGTTACTGTGGTTTCCTCTTCAGCTGTAGATGCTGTAAAAGCAAAATGTGCTGAGCTCGGAGAAGAGGTGTTTGAAGTAGGAAGAGTGGTTTAGAGTTTAGGTATATAATGCACTGGTATTATTAATCACTTTCACATTCCTTCTTTAAAGCTTCATTCATTTGTTCAAATCCCTGTTTCGTATCCTTTAGTAATTTGGGCATGAACTGAACCAAAAACCCACTGAATATTTCACCATGTTCAAATTTTACTGAACTATTGGCTTGCTCAACTATTTTGAAATAATGTTCACCATCAAAAATTCCTTTAACTGCGGCACTTCCCAGCCATCTGAGCTCTTTGTTGGTTTCAAAATTTAAGATCACAGGTTTAAATGTCATCAATTTCCTGTTCGGAGGGATTATTTGTGTTACCAGCTTTTCCCCTACTATTTTTTTTCCACTAATGGATTTTATAAAGGGGTTCCAATTCGGATAGTCTTCAAACTCAGTAAGTACCTTCCATACTCTTTCAGGAGTAGAGTTTATATGGATCTCTGTTTTTAGCTCTTTTGCCATTGAGTCTGTATTTATAAATGTGGGCAGCTGCTTTCATGCTTATAGATGATAAAGGCATGATGAATAAGTACAATTTTCAAGCGAATATCAATTTTCCTTTTTGTATACCTTGGACTTGTATTACTTTCCAAGTACAATTTATTTATTGATCTTTCTTACAACTGCGTAACTATAGAACAAATTTGATATGTTTTCACAAAGAGTATATATCCTATTTTTTGCTATATCATTGTTATTCGTTACATGTACAGACTACTCTGAATGGCCAGAAAACGAAACTTCAGTTTTAGTTGATATATCACCAGATAAATCAAAAAAAATTGAGTTGATAACAAAGAAAGTAAGGGGCTTTTATTCAATATCTGTTACAGATGTTCTAAGTGGTGATATAAAAATTACCGATGAAGTTTTTGCTAGTCCAGGTTATCATAAAAATGATATTAAAACATATTGGAGTAATCAGTCAGATACAGTTTTTATTGAAATAGATAATGATTTTGGTGACAATAACGTATTTAAAATCATACCGTTAAATTTTCAGTAAAAATAATTATCAGAATAGTCAGAAATTCAACTTACACTCCTGCGAAAAACCATAATGCAGATGTAGTGAACGCAAAGCAAAGTGCGTTTATAGACGTTTAAGAGGTAGAACAATAAAGGTCATCCTGAGGATACTTCCGAAGGATCTGCAAAGTTCATATAGAAAAGATAGCTCAACGTTAAGATTCTTTGCTTTCGCTCAGAATGACTGCTTTGTTTAATTTAGTTCCTTCGCATTTTAAAGGAATACAAAACAGAAGCTCTTTCTTCAATTACTTTTCTTTAATTCAGATAAGTAGCTCGATAAAATATAGTTACGATCTTTATTCTTTTTTAAGGTCAGATAATTCCTTTTTTAGTTCTCCATTTTCCTGCTCAAGTTGACCTACACGTTTATTAATTTCGATCATATATAGTGTAAGTTCTTCTATTTTTTGAAGAAGTTTAGCATCCATTTCACCAAGGTTGATTCCTTTTTCAGTTACTTCTGCTTTACTAGGTATTTCTGGCAAGTGCTTGTTTTCTGAAATATATGTTTCAACTTCTTCAAGTGTTCGCAAGTCATAATTGCTTTCAAATACAAAATCTGGCCAGGGACTAGTATTTTCAACTTTCACTTCTTTTGAAGCAATGGTTCCATTAACAGCTAATTTATATCCAAAAGTATCAGCTGTACCAATACCAACTGTCCCATCATGATTTATCCTCATACGCTCGACTTGCTGAGATTGAAAATTTGTTGTAAATGCAAGCCCTACATGTTCGGCCCAATCAGCTGTTAGTATACCTCTAACTTCCGCTCGGTAGTTATAATTAAGGTCTCTATTAACAAATTTAATACTGCTTATTACTTGGTTCTTAGCCCCACCAGCACCTCCATAATATGAACTAGAGGAGAGCCTTAACCCAGAGTTATCTCCTTTAACATGCAATAAATCTCCAGGAGAAGTAGTACTAATTCCAACATTACCAAGATGATCAATTGTCAGTCTTTCTGGGCTGGTATATGGTACTCTAATATGGAATTTACCTTGTTCATCCCCTGTACCTGAATATTGTGCAACTAAATCGACATGTAAATCTTTAGCCCCCGTTTCATGTGACCTGATACGAATTCCAGATTCACCCCCAGCGACTAGATTATTAATTCTAACTTGAGGAAATAAACTTGCCTCTACATGTAGAGGGGCGATGGGAGTTACACTTCCAATTCCGACATTTCCTTGATTGTAGTAAATAATCCCTGGTGTTGTTCCACTCCAGGTTTGAGCAATTGAGGATGTTGTTAAAAGAGCGAAAACCGTAAAAAGATATATCGACTTCATGATGAGTAAATTTTGGATTTGGTGCTGGTTATAAACAAGAGAATATGAAATAATGAATTCACTATATCCCTAGTAATTATATATGTATGCCAAATAAATGAAAGTACACCATGAATCACAATTTTCATTTTGTCTACCCTAAGCCATAATGCAGATGTACTGAACACAAAGCAAAGAGATAATATAGATGTTTAATAGGTAGTGTAATAAAAGTAATCCAGAACTTGTTTCAGGATATTATGGTAAGACACAGAAAGTC
>JAVKDP010000026.1:0-228039 GCA_040222185.1 Balneolaceae bacterium
TACCCGAACCCTTTCAATCCCAGTACCCGGATCGAATTTGAAGTGCCCCAGATAGCACATGTCAGGCTGGAGGTCTTCAACATTGTCGGCCAAAAAGTAGCCGAGCTCCTTAACGAGACAAAAGCTATCGGAAGTTACTCGATAGACTTTAACGCGAGAACTCTCCCAAGCGGAGTGTATCTGTACCGGCTGGAGGCCGGATCACAAACCATAATCAGAAAAATGACTCTTTTAAAATGAAACAGGAAAAGAGAAAGATGAGAGGAGACAAAGGAGTTTCTTCTTCACCTCTCACCTTTCGAATAAAAATGATCCTGATTTAATAACCCAACAATGATTGAACATCACTTTTCATCCAGTACGATAAAGCCTGCCACTTTTGTGGTAGAAGAAAAGGGCTCCAATCCGGAAAAGGCTTATGTGATCCTGGTAACCAGGAAAGTGGATGGGAAGGATGTTCACATTTGTAAGTCCTGCTTAACGAGCAACCGGGCTTTACTAAAATATTCCTAACTCCAAATCCATAGAACCATGAAAACAAAATATTTACTACCACTTTTAGCCTTGGCTATCACACTGTTTAGTACGAAGCCATTATTTGCTCAACCTGGGTTGCCAGGCGACCCTGCACAGGCTCCTATAGACGGAGGCTTAGGATTGCTGGCAGCAGCCGGTGGCATATATGCATTAAAAAAACTAAGGGAAAGAAAAACAGGATGATGTCTGCCTGGTGTTGAGCTTAAACATCGATTTCAGATCATGGGTTTCTCACCAGGCCAGTATTCACCAAATCACACTTAATCAAATCAATTATGAGTGTAACTCTAAAAAAAAATGGACCTATGAAAGCAGGGCTAAGCAATGGAATGCGTATTTACGTAGCAGATAATAACCCGGTTTACCGGGATTTGTTAAAGCTGGTACTCGAGCAAAACGGACATTCTGTTCGGTTATTCGAGGACGGGTACTACCTGCTTAAAGCGCTCAGGATTAATAAAACGGCAAATATTCAGCGTCCCGACCTGATTATTTGCGATGTAAATATGCGGGTAATGGGAGGTTTAGAGCTGTTCGACGAGATGAGCAGCTCAGGGCAATACCCCGGTACCATCCCTTTCGTCTTCTTAACCGATTCTTCGGATGTGGAAATACCCGAACTGCCAAAAACAGAAAATAAGTACGCAGTATTTAACAAATCGGAACTACTGAGGCCATTAACTGAAACTATTCAGAAAGTACTGCCTGCCTCAGTAATAACACAAACCATACAATAAATAACATAGTATATATATCATGAAATTATTCACTTCTTTACAAACCCTGGCAATAGCTGTTTTTGCTTGTTTGCTTGCCGGCAGTAGTGCTCTTCAGGCCCAGCCTTTTGCCGGGGGTACAGGTACGCAGGCTGATCCCTACCAGGTAGCCACCGTCGCACAGCTGGATAGCGTACGCCATTACGGTAGTACACTCGACACTTACTTCATTCAAACGGTTGATATAAACCTGAACATTCCCGCTTATAACACCGACCCCGGCTGGCTTCCCATTGCCAATTTTAGGGGCTTTTACAATGGAGACGGACATACCATTTCCGGCCTGTTCATTAACCGGGTTGATACCGATAACGTGGGCCTGTTTGGTACAGTATTGAATGGGAATTCTTCGCAAGGCAATCCTGCCATTCAAAAGCTGGCCCTGGTCGCTCCGGTTGTAACAGGCAGGAGCCAGGTTGGAGCATTGGTGGGTGATCTCTCTTTCGGCGCTGTTGAGCAAGTTGGCATTAAAGGGGGTACCGTTACCGTGAAGGGAAATAACGGAGGAGGTATGATCGGTGCCCTGGGAACCGGGGGAAATTCCTCTCTACCCTCGACAGCCAGAATTGATAAAAATTATGCCACTGCACGTGTCATTGGCCCTGATCGTGATGGTTCTGGTTATGGCGGGCTGATTGGGCTACATAGAGAAAGAGCCACTTTGACGGGTAATTTCGCCGCCGGGGTAGTTACCGGACCTACTGGAAAAATTGGTGGGCTAGTGGGTCACATGCTCAAAAGACTTGATTCTCGACTGAACACCAATTTTTATCTAAGGACTTCCAATAATGAGCCAGATATAGGAAGCAGAAAGGATGGAATACCATCCACTTCGATAGGAGTGGAGCTTAATATCAACCAGATGTACCAACAGGCTTCTTATACTAATGCCAATGGTGAGGATAGATTGGGCTTTAATGGTGCCTGGATCATGCTTAACGAAGGAAGTGACTTCCCGGAGTTACGTGTCTTTGCCGATTTTAGCGTACTGTTTGCAGGGGGAACTGGCACACAGGCCGACCCGTACCAAATCGCTACAGCCAAACAGCTTTACCATGTACGGGACCCTCTTAACCCTACCCTGCATTTTCATCAAACGGCCGACATAGACCTGGGCGTGGCCCCTTATGATACCACGAATAACGCCCCGGGATGGACACCCATTCCCCTGTTTCTCGGCTCCTTTAATGGAAACGGCTATACCATTTCCAACCTGCGTATCAAACCGGCTAGTACCGCAGCAAGGCTCGGGTTATTTGCAACTGTTGGGGATGGTATTGTAACTCCAATCCTGGAAAATATGACCCTAATCAACCCTTTCATAACCAACGGTAATAGAGTAGGGGCTCTTGCTGGTTCGTTATTAAATGCACGTCTTACAAATATACATATACGTGGAGGCTCTCTTACCAGTATATCCAGTGAGACGGTTGGGACAACAGGCAATACTTTCGTCGGAGGGATAGCAGGTTCAGCTACTTTGATGATAACGAAGTCGTCCGCTGTTGGGATGAGGATTATCAATAAGGATAGCCGTGATAATACTGGAGCCGGAGGCTTGTTTGGGTCATTTGATGGATTGTCATTTGGCGAAGGTATGAACGATTCCTATGCTGCTAACAAGACTCAGGGTGGTCAATATGCCGGAGGCCTGGCTGGACGTGTATTCACTGTAACTGCTCCTATAAAAAATAGCTATTCAGCCAGTGTAGTCGACACTTCCGGTACCGTTTCGGTAGGTGGCATTATTGGACGGGGAGCGAGATTTACCCCCCTCGAAAATTCTTATTTCAACTCCGATTCCACCAAGACAAAAAATATTATCCATCAAGAAAGAGATGGAAAACCGCTCAACACCACCCAGATGCGCCTGCGTGCCAGCTTTACCAATTGGGATTTTACCAATACCTGGTTTATTGATGAAGGCGTAAGCTTTCCCGGCCTGTTAGAAAACAGGGGCAATCAAGCAGACATTACCGGGAACGAAGGTTGGAGGATGCTGGCCTCGCCCTTGCAGTCCAAATCCATTGGTACCATCCTCGATCCCCTCTGGACGCAGGGCTTCACCGGGGCCGATACCACTATCGGTAGCTCCAATGTATACTTTTATAACGAAGCCACCCCCATCACCCAACCCTGGTCGGCTCCCACCGATACGTCTTTAGTACCTGCTCCTGGCACCGGTTTTATTGTGTATATGTATAGCGATGATAATTTCGATGGAGTACCCGAGGGCTTTCCAAAGCGTCTTTCTCGCACAGGTACTCCGGTCAGCGGGCAGGTGTCAGTAGACCTGGATTATACCCCATCCACTATACCCGTAAATGATGGTTGGAACCTGATGGGAAATCCCTATCCCACCACCATAAACTGGGATGCCAGCAAGGGCTGGAAGCGTACCAATTTGGAGAACAATGCCTTTTATGTATGGAGTGATTCGGCCAGTAATGGAAATGGATCCTACCAGTCGTGGAACGGTGCCACATGGAATAATGGTAGGCAGTGCTGCGGGAAAATAGCTCCCTGGCAGGGCTTCTGGGTGAAAGCGAAAGCAGCCAACGCCCAGATCGTATTTACCGACACCGTCCGTAATGCGGGAGGGGTGCTTCTGAAGCAGCTAAAGCCGGCCATTCCTAAAATAGATATGAAATTAGAAGGAAAGGGCTTTTCCTCCAAATCGGTAGTCATGTTTCATGAACAGGCCAGGCTTGGGAAAGATGCTTTTGATACCTACAAACTGAATTCGCTTAACCCGGATTACCTGCTGTTAGGCACTACGGCGGAAGGACAGGAAGTGATGGATATACAGGCCCTTCCTTATGGAGAACGCCCGGACGAACTGGAGGTGATCATCAAAGGCTCCGACCTGAATGGAGAGTTTACCCTGAACTGGGCTCCAAAGCATCTTCCGCAAGGCTCGGTAGCAGAGTTGGTAGACACCAAAACAGGTAAGCGTTTTCCACTTACTAAAGCAGGTAGTTATACCTTTAGTTTGAATGAGGGGAAAACAAAAACGAAAGAAAACAGGAACAAGATCGGGCCACCAGCCAGTCCCATCATCCCACTTTTAAAATCCAAGGCGCTGTCTGCCCGGCTTGTGGTACGTCTGAAGCTTGCGGTATCCAATGAGCCTGGCGAGGACCTACCCCGGAAGGTAGAACTTCAGCAAAATTATCCGAACCCCTTCAATCCGGTCACAACCATAAACTACCAGATACCGACACAAAACCGTGTCCGGTTGGAGGTGTTCGATATTTTGGGTCGTAAAGTGGCAATGCTGGTAAATAATGAGCTGCAGCAGGCGGGCCAGTATAGTGTGCAGTTTGATGCCAGAAACCTGGCCTCAGGAGTGTACCTGTATCGTCTAAATGTTTCGGGTACAGTACTTACCAAACGATTAACCCTGATAAAGTAGAGAAGAAAAAGATGAAAAGTGAAAGGGGAACCTCTTTCACTTTTCACTAAAAAAGAACCAGCACCTATTACACTCTGTTCTTAAAAAGTTCACATCAGAATTCAAGGTAGGGTATATGTTAATTCGGTTGTTCTATTAGAGTATAAAGCTAAGACTTTTAGCATTCATCATAACAAAGCGTAGGGGAGTGTGTGAAAGCACTCTTCCTCCATCTAATCAAGAATCAATCCCATGAAAACCAGAATCCTCTTTTCAATAACCATGTTGGCCTGTGTAGCATCGGGCTGTATAAACGAATCTGTTTCTCAAAAAGAAAACGATCTGGATAAAAACCCGTTTTCTTTGAATCTCCAAAATCTTCAAATCCGTGAAGATGTGGTTTCTCCACAAAGCGATTTCTCTATTCAAACGGGAGATGTGTTTGCGGTTTGGTGGGATCCGGCGTTTAACGAAATTGCTGAGGATGTGCCTGAAGTGCTTTCGCTGTTAACCGATGTACGAAAAGATGCCATGGATAACCTTGGCTTTGGTCAACTCTACAGCACCAGGGATGGCTACTTTGCCAATGTGTATATCCACGTACCCGAAGAAGACCGCTTCCCCGATTACTTTGGAAACGGGGTAGGTTTTAGTGAAGGAGGGATTCCATATTTAGCCATGCCTTTAGGGTCTCATAACGACAAAACCAATGTGTTTCATGAAGGCTTTCATGTAATGCAAAGCTCTACAGAGTATTTAGTGGTGGATGATAATATTGATGCAATTTGGATTATAGAGGCTTCTGCAGAGTGGTACCAGGCTTCCAGGAATTCAGATAACCCAAGAGCGTTTATCGTAGCAAGTGCAGTCTATGCTAATCCTCATTTTGCACTGTGGCATCTGGCTGATTCCGGCAGGCCAGACGACCCTTCTGATAACGATTGGTTGTATGGGGTACGTCAGTATGGAACGAGTGTATTTCTGTACTACCTGACAAACGTAAAATCGGTTCCGCGATCAGTTATTTCCGGGGTGTATACTACCAATGCAACGGTTACGGCACAGGAGTATATATACAATGCTGTTGGAGGTGACACACTACGTTCCATGTTCGCCGACTGGGCGGTGGAAACTGCTGTTGGTTTCGATTATTTGACGGAAGAGCAAACAAGTATTACCATGGAAGAATTGAACTTCTTCGCCAAACCAGAGGAAATAAAAGCTCATTCATTAGTAATCCAGGATACGGAAGCCAATGGTACCTTTTGCCCCCCAATTGAATTAGCACCAAGAAGCTGGGCTTATAGTTCATTTTTAATTAATAATACTGCTGCGGCCAATTACTCATTTAAACTTAGAGGAGATAATTCCGGTTCTGAGGGAGCTTTATCACACTTTGAAGCACGTATCGCCATTAAAAACTCTTCCGGCCAGATTCGTTATGTAGATATCCCAATGACGAGTGCTACAGGTGGAGAAGCTTCGGTTTCGGTAAATGCAAACGATGTAGAAGTATATGTGGTGGTTTCATCAGTACCTGAGAACTTTGGAGGTAATCAGCATTTTGGATATGCGGTCGATATCTCCAGGAACTAAAACTGGCATTACTTCGAAAGGTTTTTTGACAAACCAGAAGCGGATTATGATTAAACTAAAAAAAACGACGAAATGGGTTATAGAAAAAAGCAGTGTACTAAATCCTATATAAGTTCTTTTTGGGCTGTTCTTGGGTTCTTATTTTGTACAATTTCAGTCCAGGCTCAAACCAGTTCATATGCATTTGAAAAAAATCTAAAGGATTCTATCAACGCCTTCGATGGAGTATTTATATATAGTGAAGTACAAGCTTCTTTAGACTCATCCATTTTTGTTGCGGGGGTTAATGGGCTGGCATTAGAGCTCACTACCTTAGAAGGGGTGGAGCTACCCAATTTACTATCTCAGGCTGTTGTTAATAATGGATCGGTAGAGATTTCTTTTAGTACAAAGTATACATTTACTGGTGAGCCAGATGATGATGGATACACTCCTGTATTTACTTTAAAGCAAAGTAACTCCTGGCATTCGGCAGGGCTAATGATTGGTGTCATCAGAAATTTCGATGAAGATTTTCCGAACACATTTAATCTAATAGTTCTTTACGCTGAGGGAAGGGGGGAAACCAATGGAGCGCCTCCTTCCAGGTTCAATATTGTTGGCCCTTTTAATATGGGTGAATGGTTACCTGTAAATGTGATTTTCGATATGGAAGGCCGGCAAGTAACGGTACAAGCCGGGGATCAGTTTTTCCAGAAAAAGCTTGCCGAGAACTTTGACGTAGACTATTTCAAAAATGCAATTTCATCACTTAATCCTTTTCTGGGATGGGAATCGGGTATGCTGGAAGCTTTTAGCCTCAACCCGAATGGATTCGGAGCAACAATCACTATCGATGATCTGTTAATTTATACTCCCAAAATACCCGGCTCGATTGAAGCCCTGAAAACATCTCTTGATGCCTTAAAAAACCATATTACAAAAGCTGAGCTTCTTGCTGAGAACGCTTTAAAGGAACATGCTAATACCATTGTTACTAATTACAACGGGTTTTATTTCGACGCCAAAGCGGAAATAGATACTTATTTACAGGTGTATGACACAAATTTCACACCTTTTTTTGAACATGGCGAGCTTCTTGATATCAATAATTTTGTCCCGGAATCATTTGTGGCTTTTTTGTTAAAGCAGGAAGTTTTTGATAAAGGATTTGTGGCAGGCAAAATTGAAGAAATGGCGGGAATCTCATTCCCTTCACACAAATTTTTTCCCGGCCCGGTTTCTGAGGAAGCTCCCAGGTTGGATAACCAGGAAGTTGAAATAAACAGTACCTATCTATTAAATCCCGGATATACACTACTGGATGAGCAAGGGGGAGTGCGTAGGCCAACCGGGTATTATGCCCCTCCCGGAGAATTAATAACAATTACTGTTCCCGAGGCGATGGTTAATCAGAAAATCAGGGTTTATCTGGGTGCACATGAAAATGACCTGGCTAATAAGATAGATCGTACCAATCGTTTTCTGCGAATTTCCAAAGAACTGGTTATCGATTCTGTAATTACCAGGGCTGTAAACCCCTTTGGAGGGGGAATCTATTTTCGAATTCCACCAGGGGCTAACCTTGGTTGGCAAACGGTGACTATTAGTGGTGCAGTTAAGGCTCCATATTTCCGTTGGATTCCGGGGCGGGAAACTTCAGAAAGTGAGTGGAACCAAATGGTATCAGATGCTCATGTTCCATGGATTGATCTTGAATCTGATTATGTAGTATTTACCGTGCCTCTGGGGTTAGTAAATGGCAAAAGTCCCTCTGAAATACTTCCTGTTTGGGACAACATGTGGAAAGCAGTACAAGTTGCTTCGGGAAGGCCATTAGAAAAAAACCGGGCAGAATATTTATTAATTGATCGCAGAGGACCCACAGAGAGTATTTCTGCTGGTTACCCAATGACTTCGGGAAGAAATGATGCCCCAAATGTGGATCAAAATTTTCATACGAATCCATTTCGGATTTTAGATGAAAACTGGCTGCAAACCTCAGCCAATGGAGAGTATGTACATGAGATGGGGCACAATCAGGGTTTTCCAACCCTTGGTAATGAACAAGAAACTATTGTACAATTAGTTGGGGTTCCGGCATATAATCTCGGCCTGGGAGCTCCTATAGATTCTGCCTTCAAGTATGTTGAAAATGAAAATCATACAAGGGATTTAGCTGCTATAAACTGGATGATAGCCAGTAATTTCAGGAATAATAAAGCAATGAATTGTGACCCAACTATGCCTTTCGATGTTTGTGATGAAAGAAGGTATCAAATGAGAGGAGGGGCCAAATACGTTGACATTGCAATGCTTTTTGGTTGGGAAGGATTAGGCTCAGTATTCAAAGTCTTTTATGATCAGTGGACAGAAAGAGGGACCTTCAATTTTGGCGAGAATTTTATTTCGGAAAAAGAGTTAATTAAAGCTGCTTCAGAAGGCCTTCAAATAAATGCGACACCACTACTTCATTTTTGGGGGTCAATACCTGGTGAAGATCAGGTTCAGGAGCTGTCTTCCTATTCTAATAGTAAACTTATTTATGACCGGCTTCAATACTACCGCTCAATAGTACCGGGAGATAAAGCAGCTTTTCAACCATGGTATAAAAAATTGATGGCCACTGTTGATCGGGTTCACTATGACCGTGTCAATTGGACACTAGAAAACTATGATACCGAAAACCTGGGTGAAGCTATTATAGATCAAATTAATAGAATTCTGCTCAAGTACTACGGGACTACTGTTGTTTCTAATGAGCCAGGCCAGGAATTACCCCAGAATTTTGAGCTTCAACAAAACTATCCGAACCCCTTCAATCCGGGCACAACAATATCGTACCTGACCCCCCGACAAAACCGTGTCCGGTTGGAGGTGTTCGATTTATTAGGCCGTAAAGTGGCTACATTAGTGAATGAGCGAGTAGAAGCTGGTCACCACCAGGTCCGTTTTGATGCCTCAGCACTAGCAAGTGGAGTGTATATATATCGTCTCGAAGCGGGCAGTCATGTACTCCTAAAGAAAATGGCTGTAATCAAGTAGAAAGAGTATACATTCGAAACCTTCGGGAATAGATAATAAGTCCAACCTGGTGCATTGCGCGGAGGCGTTAAGAATGGTTTTAAGGATTCACCGCACAAACAATAACTGCTCATCCACCTCCTGCATGAAACGCCAATCCATTTGGTCCAACACAAACACAAAATGGAAAAACCTTCGTTCGTCGGTTTCAACCACGTAATGAAGGTGCTTGGTGATCATGATGTTTTCGAGGTGCCTGGTTTCTACATTAACCACCTGGAAAGATCCCGCCTTTCTTCGCTTGAAGCGGTAGGGTTGTACCCTGTCCACAAGCGCCGGCGCTGTTAGTATTTGCCGGGTTAGTTGCGAAGGAAATACTTCAAACCGGTAAGGGATGATTCTGTGTGCATTCGAAGGTAAGTGTTTATGCCGTTGTACTTCTGCTAACACCCTGTCCACCACAAAGCCTTTGTAAACGCCAGACTGTTCCAGCTCCCATAACAGCTCATCCTCATTCAAAACCAGGTTTATAATTTTCCCGGTCTTTGTCTCTACAGTATAGAAAGACTTTTTCACTCCTCCATCTACCTTGCTATGGCATGAGCGTACCCTCTTAAGGTGGTGTACATATTTTTTTCTCCATACAGGTATTTCTAACTCACTGTATCTACAGAAAAAAGCCAACATTTCGATTATAGGATACTTATTCATGACCAATATTTGTTTGGTCATACCAATCTATACACATATTTTATACATATCAATAACGGGTACATAAATCTTGCTAAAAAAGAAGGACTACAAATATCAGCCTGAACGGGATGTGCATAGGATTACCCTTTACAACACGGTATATCCTGAACATCAGCACCGCTCTAAGAAAGACAGATTATATCTGCACTTTGACTTTGCCTGTTTCTATGCCCAGGTAGAGCAACTCCGAAAGCGCATGTATGGAGTGCCGCTTATAATTGGAGGCTGGAGAAAGAAAAACGGAGTGGTGAAAGGCATTGTGGCCACCTCTTCTTATGAAGCGAGAGCCTTCGGGATTAAGACAGGAATGAGTGCATTAGAAGCTTACAAACTCTGTCCGTACGTGTGTATGCTCCAGGTAGACTATGAGGCTTATACAGCTATTTCAAAGCAGGTACATCTCATCTTCAAAAAATACTCTCATATCGTAGAGCGCTATTCTATGGATGAGTATTTCATGGATGTTTCCTTTCTGCGTCGGAATAATGATGGCGAGGTGTACAATTTTGCCAGGAGAATACAAGATGAAATTTACGCTGTAACAAGTTTACTTGGGGCCGTCGGGATAGCAAGGTCAAAAACCTATGCAAAGCTCTCCAGTAGCTTAAATAAGCCCCGGGGAATAACCATAATCCGAAGCGACGAGGATGAAAAGGCACACATTCACCCCCTGGATGTAAACGAAGTATGGGGAGTGGGTGGCAAGCGATTTGAGCACATTTTGTCAGAAGGATATCGCACCATTGGCGATGTAGCGGAACGGGGAAACATTCACACCTTTACCAGGATGTTTGGCGCTAACTTTGGAAAGATGTTATTCCAGACCATTACAGGTAAAGACCAGGCGCGAGTGCTTCAAGAGAATGACAATTACACTCCGAAATGGGGAGTAAGTTACGGGCATACGTTCTCCAAAGGATCTTCAGACCTGGAAAGTTTAAAAGGAGAATTTGCAATCGCCATCCAGCAGATCTGCTACCGTATGCGAGCCTATGAAATCCGGGCCAAAAGCTTCTCCGGGGTAATTGGTTATGAGAAGAAAGAGCAGCCCAGTATAGGATTTAGATTTGTTACCGAAGCTTACACAAATATAGATTCCTATATTTTCCAGGCCTGTATGGAGAAGGTGCTACCGGCGCTGGAGAAAATATGTGAGGCTGGTTGGGAAATCCGGAACATCATTATAGGAACGCATCAAATTGATAAGACCAACCAAATGAACTTGTTCTTCCAGGATGAGGCTATGCATACTGCCCGGTTTGATGCCATTGATGAAATCCGAAACCGCTTTGGACATGAACTAATTACACATGCTAATACAATGGTAAGAGTAGAAGGGAATACTCACTTTTTGGAAAGAAATTCATAATCATTAATATGGACATAAGCCTAATTGGGTATCAATTAACAAAAAGGGAGGTTAGATTTATGTTTTCGAAAACAACATTATTAATACTGGCTTTAACATTAGCTTCAACAAGTAATTTACAATCCCAGTGTAATCTAATAACAAGCTATTTTATTAGTCCAAAGAAGATTGTAGTTATTAATACATGCGAAGTAGCTATGAGAATTGCGATTGAAAAAGATTTTGAATCGTTAACTACTGATAAGATTTTCGAAAGTGGTAAGGAAGATGTATTTAAACTTGAAAAGATACCCAATTATAATGAGTTAGATGAATATCGAGTAAAAGCTTATTACTTACCTAAGGAAATTAAGGGTATACTCGAATCCTATCGAGGTAACTTTAACGAACCTATTGACTACTCAGTTGTTTCTAAATCATACTTTGATATAATAACCACTCAATGGCCTGATACAATAAGCTATCATACACTTTATGAGTTGAATGAAGAAATAAAAGCTGTTGCCGATACTGTTTCTCAATGGCTAGATGAACGTGTTGTTCTTGTAAGATATAGATTCGATATTAGAGATTCGAAACTGAGAATAGTGGCTAACCATATCATTGGGTACTTTGTTAGTATTAATAATAAAGAATATGTAAGGAAAGTTTATCAGCTTTTGGACAACCTATATGAACAAAATGGGCCCTCACAAAGCTTAATAACTATGAGTGGTAATAGTAAGGTAGAACCAGAATTAGAATCCGGGGCCTTAATTTATCTCTCTTATAATATCAGCAGTTTCAGTACAAATATTTTACCCAACCTGGTCAGTAGAGATTCATATTCTTGGACTAATATATCTTCCTTCAAACCTGTTCCACTTCAAATAAAAGTTAGGTACGTAATCAATGACTTCAAGCCAAGTAGGTATGTAACAATATCGGCGGTATTAAATCGAAGATATAAACTAAATGATATTGCCAGTTCAGCAAATAACGAATTTGAGTTTCAATATAATCACATAAATGCAGGATTTGGAAGTGTTGTTTATGGTACTTGGCGCGTACATTTGCTAGCGGAAGCAGGGTTCGGGATTGGTAAGCCGAAGGTGTATCTCATTGAATACATAGATGATGACCAATTCTCGAGAAAGATTAGTGTTAACCCTACAATAAAACCCTACCTCTCAATAGGTATTGGCCATACTGGTGATCGCCTAAATGCTATCGCAGAATTTATGGTATCTAGACCGAATATTAGTATAAGTGAAAATATTTCTAACGCAGATATTTTACCCCGTTATTCTATAGGTCTTAATCTTGGATTAGCATGGAAGTTCTGAAATATAATCTAAAAACCTTGGGGGAGGTCGACCCCTAAGCGTCTAAAGGCTGTCAATCGCCTCTTTAGCAAAACTTCTCTCTCGGATTGGCGTAGGTAGTAAGGAGTATTTATTTAATATAATATAAATACTTACAGCTATGTGATATTATTTTTGGATTTTTTATTTGATCTTTCCTTTTTTTTAATATATTCAGGCACCAATCAATCATGAAGTTTCGTTATTAATTGAAACCAATACCCACTTTTATAGTACTAACGGTAAAGAAACCAATCTTTTGGTTATCAGAATCTTTAAAGTTTAGTCTGAAATAAAAAGTTAATGACAGATACTTTAGCAAACTATTTAGAAATTTATAAAAAGCTTTCCGAGAGAGAGAGTTCAGAGATTTTTTCGCACAAAGGTAATATGCAGAGTGCGCATATCATGGGATTGATCTTTAGATCTTCGGTTAGTCATGTAAGGATGTATGTAGGTGACTTTAATGGAGATGTTTCAAATAATCAATTTTACATTGAAGAGCTTAAAGACTTTATTGATAGAGGTGGCACCCTTGATGTTTTAATCGAGGAAGACAATTTGATAAAGTCCGATGCCTTCACTTTCATTCAAGCATATTCAGGATTTAGGGAAACTGTATCAATAAAACAAGCGGATATAAATAAAAGAATAACATTTGGGGAAGAGGAAAAACCAATACATTTTACAGTTGGGGATTTAGATAAATTTAGACTAGAACTTGATATTGAAAACTATTCAGGAATAGCTTCATTCAATAATCAAGAATTTGCGCATAAACTTGCAAATGCTTTTGACTCTCTGTTTATTGATGAATCTTTAAGAGTCCTTTCCTATAACAGATAATCTAAAATTGAATTTATCTGATCTTAGTCCATTCTTCGAAGTAATAGCGGTATTTAATTTCGCATATTATGGCTCGGGTAATTTTAACATTACCATAAATAATAAAATATTCCAATCTGCACAGCTACTAAGAGATAAGCTAGATACAATTTCAAGAAGGTTTGATCAAATCTATTTAAAGGTTGGGGAGGTATCTCAGCTTGATTTTGGAATGGTAAATGGACATGTAGAAAAAAAGATTTTAATAAGCCTTAAAAATCCAAAACAAGAACTAGATAAACTAAAAACAGACTTTAGAAATCAAAAAATAGAGCTGGTATTGTTATTGCAAAAATGGATGAATCTAAATGGATTTACAAAGTTATGTTTAGTGAATGCCTTTTATTGCTTATTAATATTAATTTACTCAGGAATTAGTTCCAGTTTTGATAACCCCACTCTAGCAACACATCTATTACTATTAGCAAACACAGCATACTTACTATTGGAAATAAGGATAATTCTTAGAGAAGTATGGCTTTTTTATAGAGATTTGGATGGAAAAAAAAGCAGCGATTTAGAAAGAATAGAAAGTGCTCAGCCTGTGAAAATTGATAGTTTAAAGATCATCAAAATAATGTCAGCAGTTCTTTTTGGATTATTTATAACCTATCATCTATTTAGAATAAATGGGGATGATTTTATCTTTAATTTTGATTTGACTAGTTCAATGGTATTTAGCTCTCTATTAATTCCGATAGTGCCTTATGTGGGATATTTTTTTGTATTTAATCATGTACATACAACATCCAAAATTAAAGTCAGTGGATTAATAAGTGAGTTTATTGTTGCGCTAGATATAATTGAAGGTAGAATAGAAAAGGTTAAAGAAGTTTGCGAAGTGCTTGAATTAAAAATGGATATAGAAAAGAAGGGTGGGGTAAATCTAAATATTACATTAGAAGAGCTAGATAATCAGAATGATTCAGTACAAAACGAAAGTATTATGCCTAAAAGTGAAAATAAGAAAAGTATTCTTCAAAGAATTTTTAGGCGATTTTTTAATAATTAGTAAAATTTCTATTGCTAATGAGAATTTTCTAGTTAGAATAAAATGACGTATAGCTAAACTTTAGTAGTTACTTTTGCTAACCCTTCTATCTCCATATAATTCGAGAAAAGAGTCTTTTTAATCAATTGGTAAACAACTATTTGTTGTCCCTATGTTGTCCCCAGTATAATAAGTGACTTGGTATTTAAACATAAAAGAAAAGCTCAACAACTGTAAGTCATTGAGCTTTAATGTATTATAAAAGTACACCCGACAGGAGTCGAACCTGTAACCGCCTGATTCGTAGTCAGGGTAAATATGGTTTTAGAAAATATTAAAAGTGCTTATTTGATCAAATAAAGACATTTTTTGATTTTTTATGAGTCGGATCAAACCATAAAAACCCATATATTTTATATTAATTATATATTAATTTTCAATTCCACCATATATGGGTTTCACATCAAAGATTGTCTTACTTAAAAACAGAAAGAAGAAGGATGGTACCTACCCGATTAACGTACGGATTACCGTCAATGGAAAACAGACCTATATACCGCTTGGTTTGCATCTCCCAGAAAAGGAATGGGATGCTAAAAATCAGAGACTGAAACCAAGTTCAAAATTTGTAGAGAATACGACTCGGTTCAATAACCTTATTGGTAAGCAATTGTCCAAACTCAACGATGCAAGCACCTCCCTGCTCGACCGAGGAATTCTGTTTGAGCTGGACATTAAAGAAATCGGACAATTTCTGAGGTGGGTGTTAAAAGCAGAGAATGATGATGTCGTTAATGCTGTAGATGATCTTGCACAAGGACAGCCCGTTCAACTCGCGACCGGAAAAAGGGTAAAGAGCGGAAGGCAATCCAAAGATGTGTTTGAGTACCTAACGTCCAGTATAAAGCAATTCAGAAAAGCCGGAAGGAATGGGTACGCAAAATCTCATGAAGATTTGCTCTACAAGCTGAAGTCTTTTCATAAAGGTAAGACTCTTCGTTTTGAACAGATCAATTATGCTTTTCTAAAACGATTGGAGGCAGAGCATTTGGCTGATGGAAATAGTTATGGTGGACTAGGTGTATACCTTCGAACACTGCGAGCACGATACAATGACGCGATCAAAGAAGGTTTGGTTCACAAGAAGCATTACCCGTTTAGTGAATACACCATTAAAAAAGGCTCTCCGGATCGAAAAGCTTTAAGTGATTGTAGTTTTGAAGTACTACTGGAAATTGACCTAAAAGGAAACATTGCAGAAGAAAGAGCTAGAGATTTGTTTTTAGCTTCCTACTACCTCAGGGGAATGAATTGGATGGATATGGCTTTGTTGAAAATCTCAAACATAAATAACGATTGGACACGCCTCACCTATCAGCGCCAAAAGACAGGTAAGCGATATAGCATAGCTGTTCATCCAAAACTCTTAAACATCATTGGCAAATATATTCACCTGGAAGAAGCTTCGACTGACGATTTTGTGTTCTCTATTCTTTCTGATGAAGTCACTGAGGCCGATTACTACGATGTAATCAAAGAAAAAAGAAATACCCTCAATCGGACATTGGGAAGAATTGGGAAAAAGATCGGTGCACCGGATATTACTTTTTATAGTGCACGTCATACTTATGCTACCAGATCAAAGAGAAAGGGTGTGCCGACAAGTGCCATACAAGAAGCATTAGGTCATAGTACAGAACAAGTTACTCAAGGATATTTAGAATCTTTTGAAGATCAAGTTATTGATGCCTACGATGAGATGTTGTTTTCGGAGTGATATCGGGGATCATAACCCGAAGGTCGCAGGTTTGAGTCCTGTCCCCGTCACTACAAAAAGCCCTCTTTTCGAGGGTTCTTTTATTTCCGCTAAAACATAGCTAAAACAAAACGTCTTTTAACAGGTCTCACACAAGTGAGAATGTGACTCAGTTTTATTTTTTTTACCAGAGGGTTTAAAGAAAGAAAAGATAGACTGATTATCTGAAAACCTTCTTTGAATACGAATGGCATTCCCGATTGCGATCAATGCTACCCCCACATCTGCAAAAATAGCCTCCCACATAGTTGCGATACCAAATGCTGCCATAGACATTACAAGAATCTTGATTCCCATCGCAAGAGCTATGTTTTGCCAAACGATCCGGTGGGTAAACGTTGCTATATCTATTGCTAATGGAATTTTTGAAGGTTGGTCAGTCTGGATGACTACATCGGCGGTCTCCACCGTGGCGTCAGAGCCAATACCACCCATTGCAATACCCACATCAGCTAATGTAATGACTGGAGCATCATTTACTCCATCTCCTACAAATCCCACAACTTTTCCTTTCCCAAGAGCCTGTTCCAGATATTTATATTTTTCATCCGGGAGTAATCCTCCATAGGCCTCATCCAGATTAAGTTGCTTTCCTACAGAAGTTGCAACCTGTTCATTATCCCCTGATAACATAACTAATCGTTCTACCCCTTTTGCCCGGAGCAGTGAAATAGCTTGTCTGCTATCTTCTTTGATCTTATCTGCGATAATTATTGTACCTTCATGCTCCCCATCCACCGCTACATGAACCAGTGTATCAGGGTTTGAATAGTTGATGGATTGAATAGCAACCTGGTTGCTCATAAACAATTCCTGATTACCCACCAATACCCGTCTCTTAGCAACCAACCCTTTTAATCCCTTTCCTGAAATTTCTTCTTGCTGTTCACTTTCATACAATTCCTTGCCATTCTTAAATTCAAGAATTGCTTTACCAATAGGATGTGTGGAGTGTTTTTCTAGGGAGGCAGCGTATGCTATAATTTCATCTTCACTTAGTCCATTATGCGCTATGACTTGTCTTACTTCAAAAGTGCCTTCGGTCAGGGTGCCTGTTTTATCCATAAACAGGGTTTTCATTTTTCTGAGCTGATCCAGATAATCTGACCCTTTCAGAAGAATTCCATTCTGTGAAGCTGCTCCTATACCTCCGAAATACCCTAATGGAATGGATATTACCAATCCACAAGGACATGAAACCACCAGAAAAATGAGCGCCTTATAAAACCAGTCCTGAAATACATACTCATCAACAAAGAAATATGGAAGAAAGGTCAACGCTACTGCGAGCCATACAACCACAGGAGTATAGACTCTTGCAAATTTAGTCATGAACCGTTGCGTTGGTGCTTTCCTTTGGGTAGCCTCCTGAACCATATTCAGGATATTTGCCAGCTTAGAATCTTTATAACTGCTTATCACCTCCATTTTAATTGGAACTGTCTCATTAATTGATCCTGCCCAGACTTCTTCTCCTTCGTGCCGCTGAACCGGCTTCGATTCTCCCGTAAGAGCTGAGGCATTAACCGAAGCTTTTTTGCTTAATAATATACCATCTAATGGTACCTTTCCTCCCGGTTTCACTATAATTACCTCTCCTATTTGAATCTTTGAAGGGTGTACCTCAACCGATTCTCCATGGCGTTCCACGATAGCTATATCCGGTTGCTGATCTATGAGTTTTTTTATTGAGTTCCTGGCTTTATGTACTGCTCCATGCTGGGCATATTCTCCAACCATGTAAAAAAGCATTACCGCAACTCCTTCAGCATATTCTCCCAATGCAAATGCACCAACAGTTGCAATTCCCATCAGAAAGAATTCACTAAAAAGAGTTCCGCTTCGAATGAATTTAATCGCTTTGATCCAGACTGGTCCTCCAACAGCTATGTAGGAAATACCATACAGTGAGAGATATACATAATGGCTGCCCTCGAATGAAACTACATATTCTACAATCAATGCAGCTCCAAGTGTAACTGCACTGATAATCGCTTCTTTGTACTTTTTTATAAATGCTATCATGGGATTCCTTTTTTATTTCATAATAGCGTTATAACTCTCCATTAGATTGCAGATTTATGTAATTCTCGTGTAGTATTTTGTTATATCTGATCAATCGACACCCTTTTATTTTCCTTTATTTCTTTAAAATGAGACGGGGATAGTCCGGTTTCAGCTTTGAACTGACGGGAAAAATGCTGCTGACTACTGTAGCCTAATTCATAGGCAATCTCTGTCAGGTTAAGCTCACCGTATACAATGAGTTCTTTTGCCCGCTCAATCTTCTGAAGAATGTAGTACCGTTCAATGGATTTCCCTTCGACATTTGAGAACAAACGGCTCAGATATTGGTAGTCCTTACTCATACTTTTAGCAAGATAGTCTGAAAGCTTTCCTGAAAGCTCCTTATTGGTTCGTACTAACTGTATGATAAGTTGTTTGATTTGTTCTACCGTCTTACTTCCCTGATCATTAATGATCTCGAATCCATTTTTTTGAACTATTTTAATCAGCCTTCGGTATTCCTCATCAGAGATAGGTTCGTTAAGAGTGAGTTCACCCAATTCAATATGCTTCACTGCAAAATCTGCCGCGGAAAGTTTTTCTTCCAAAACCTCCGCACAGTGGCTACATACCATGTTTTTTATGTGAAAGTATTCTTGATTTTTCATTTAGTACTATTAATCATCATGTCCTGTTTCGCTTTTTTTCATTTCAGAGATTAGGTAATAGGCATTATTCATTACCACCTGCGCACTTTCCGGAAGTGGCTCAAAAAATTTAACTTCCACCCAGTTTCCTTCCTGTATTCCAGTGCTAATTTCCAGAGGGATAAATTTCCACTCTACCTCCCCATTCTCTATTTCCTTTTCAGCTAAAAACATCAACGATTTACCATCTTCAGTTACTATCGCATCTTCTGGAATCGCCCATACTTTTTCTGAGGAAGTTTGAATACTCCCCCTGATATACATTCCGGGAATCAGATATTCTTGAGGATCATCAATTTCGGCATGTACATGAACCGCTTTCGGTTCTTGTTCAAACTTTTTTCCAATTGAATAAATATTAGCTACTAGTTCTTCATCAGACCCCGACTCAACAGTAAACGAAATTTGTTGTCCCTTTTTTAATTGACGCACATCTTTTTCATAAACCATAAAATCGGCATGTATATGCTCAACGTTTATTATCTCAAATAAGGTAGCCTGTGGGTCTACATATTGTCCGATCTGAATTCCTACATCTTCAACATATCCTTCGATAGGAGATACAACAGGGATTCTTTCATAGATTGTACCACTCCGGACTTCCTCAGCATTCAAATTTAACTGCCTTAAACGAGCTTCAGATCCCTTCACTTCAGCTCGAGTGGCTTCATATTCGGCTTCTGTTTTTTGGAACTGCTGCCCAGATCCTATTTCTTCATCATATAACTTTTTTTGTCGTTGGTACTCTTTTTCTAAATAATTCATCTGTCTCCAACTGCGTACGTATTCTGTTTGTACCTGAATAAGATTGGGGTGAGATAGGTAGGCTACTATCTGGTTCTTGGTTACGAAATCACCTTCAATTACTTCAATCGAAACAATATTGGCTCCTAATACCGAAGTTACGGTCGCTTCGTGTTGAGGAGGCACCTCGAGTTGCCCATTTACCCTAACGGTATTTGATAATGATCTTTTTCGAAGTGTATCTAATTCAATTCCCAGTGCATTAAACTTTAATTCTGAAAGATGAACAGTGGATTCTTCCTCGCTTTCTACCTCAGAGGTATGTTCGAACGCAACATCTGTTAGCTCTTCTAATTCTCCTTGCGAGCATGCCGCAGTAATTAGAAAAAACACGCTAAAAAGTGATAAATAAATGTGCTCTGTTTTCATAATGATTATTCCTGATTAATTAATTTCTTGATGATTGTGAGTAGTATTGAAGGATATAGCGACTATCCAATAAGTCACCGAAGGCATCCCAGGCTTTCAGTTCAATATTGAGAGCGTCTCTTAGATTTTGCAAAAACATGATATAATCAATTGCTCCTTCTTGGTACGCGGTAATTGCTGCACTTTGTTGTTCCTCTGCCAGAGGTAGTGCCTCTTGCTTGTAATAGGTCCAGGAGTTATTCCATTTGATGTAATTCTCTTTAGCTTGAGAGTACATGCTCCAAAAAGTTCTTTCAGCTTCTTCAAATTGATTTCGCGTAATCTTAGTTTGAATCTGTGATGATTGAGTTTTTCCAAGTTGTGACCAAAAAAACAATGGAACCCGGATACCAACTTCATAGCTGTAAAATCCAGTTTGACCAGAAATTTCCTGTGCAGAATAACTTGCTTCAAGACGAGGTAGAAAGGCACTTTTAGTGCTCTTTGATTCTGCTTCTGAAACCTCGATATTTTGCTCTGCTTTCATCAACAAAGGGTGTGTACTAGAACTATTGAATTGGCCTACTGGTATATCAAGTAGCTCTCTACTCAGCGCTTCCGTTGTGTAGAGTGAGTCTCCGCCAAACCATTGATTAAATACTGACATTGCAGCGCGATAATCTTGCCTCGCTTGGTCGGTCTGGATCTTCAGATCATTGGCTTGGTTAACTAAGGACAAATATTCCAGTTTTGAACTCGCTTCTGTTTCCAAACGTAGTTCTGCGGCTCTTGTAATCTCTGAGTATTGAGCATGTAGCTTATCCAGCAACTCAAATTTTTGCAGAGCTGTATATACCTTCGCCCAGCTTCGTTGAACCTGTAGCTGGATTTGAGCTTTGGCAAGTTCCAGATTGTCCTCAGCCAATTGCTGCTTAGCTCTTTGTAAGTTTATCCTAGATGGAATCCGAAGTAGGTCAAATTCCTGAGAAATTCCGAACCTTGTATTAATTCCATCAGAGCCATTTCCTACTTCCTCTTTTCCAGTAAAAATCCCGGTATCTCCAAAGTCCCAAGCTGATTTTTTTAGGGCTCGTTCGCTTTCAATACTAAGTTCCGCAGCTTTGATGGCCGGATAGTTTTCCAGCGCCTTACTAACGGCTTGTTCGACGGTTAATGGTATTAAACTTTGAGTATTTAACTCCTGAGCTTGCAGATTTCCAGATAATAAAAATGAACTACCTAAAATCAGTAGAATAGAACTTACAGTTACTGCTTTTCTATTCCGCCGTTTCTCCTGCCATTTTTCTTCAATGGCATAAAGAACGGGAAGTACAACTAGTGAAAGTAGCGTAGCAGAAATAAGTCCGCCGATTACCACAGTTGCTAACGGACGTTGTACTTCGGCTCCGGCTGATGCTGAAAAAGCCATTGGAGTAAAGCCCATGATTGCAGCTGTTGCTGTAAGTAAAATAGGTCTTAGCCGCTCTTGTGTACCTGCCAAAATTCGTTCTTTCAAGTCAGCAACCCCTTCTTCTTTTAATGAATTAAACCTGCTAATAAGCACAAGTCCATTAAGTACTGCTACTCCAAAAAGTACAATGAACCCGACTCCGGCAGAGATACTGAACGACATTCCTCTCAGCTCCAGAAAGAAAACTCCTCCGATTGCTGCCAGTGGAATGGCCAGGTAGATCATGGCCGATTGTGCGAAAGAGTTGAGGGCAAAATAAAGCAGTACAAAGATCAGAAAGAGTGCAATAGGCACTACAATGCCAAGCCGACTTTTTGCCCGTTGCAGATTTTCGAATTCTCCACCATAGGTGATATAATATCCAGGAGGTAAGGAAAGTTCGGCATCAAGCCTGTCCTGAATTTCAGAAACCAAAGACTCAACATCACGACCCCGGGCATTTACACCAACATAGGTCCTGCGGAACGTATTATCCCGAGATATCTGCATTGGTCCCGGCTGGTAACTTATATCAGCAACTTCTTTGATAGGAACTTGAGTGCCATTCTCAAGGTCGATGTATAGATTTTGAAGATCTTCAATTCCGGTTCTGAACGTTTCATCAAAACGAACCACTAGATCGAACCGTTTTTCCCCTTCAAACACAACTCCGGCAACACCCCCGGCAAAAGCAGTACTAACGTATTCGTTTAGTTTTTCAATAGTAAGACCGTATTGTGCTACTTTATCACGATTATACTGAACCGTCATCTGAGGCAGCCCGGATATTCTTTCTGCACTTACATCCCCAACTCCGGGAACCGTTTGAATGATCGAAGCCATTTCATTCACTTTTTGGGAAAGTATTTCTAAGTCTTCCCCATACAGTTTTACCGCAATATCTTCTCTCACACCTTCCAATAGCTCATTAAACCGAAGTTCAACGGGTTGAGTAAATACCAGATTCACTCCTACCAGAGATTCATCAAGTGTAGCTTTGATTTTATCGATAAGCTCATCTTTAGAATCAGCCGAAACCCAGCTGTCTTTGTCTTTATTTAGTATGACATACATATCTGCAATATCAAATGGCATTGGGTCAGTAGGGATATCTGCAACACCAATACGAGCAGTAACAGTTTCTACTTCCGGGAACTCATTAAGAAGTATTCTCTCAATTTTTTTGGATACTTCAATCGATTCTGTAAGACCGCTCCCTGGCCTTATAAGAGCTTGCATTGCAATATCGCCTTCATCAAGTTGTGGAATGAATTCTCCACCCATTCTCGTAAAAGTAAAAATAGCAGCAGCGAAAAGGATCACTGCCAGCCCAATAACCAATGCTTTTCGGTTCAGAGATTGTATAATTACCGGACGGTAAACTCTTTGGATATGTTCTATAATCTTATTACTGAATCGGTCTAGCGCACCTTCAATTCTTACAAACCAATTTGATGTGTTATTTGATGGCCGCATAACTACTGCCGAGATCATAGGTACATAGGTCAAGCAAAGAATAATGGCACCGAGTACTGCAAATCCGAAGGTAAAAGCCATTGGGCGAAACATTTTTCCTTCCACTCCTTCAAGAAAAAGAATGGGAGTAAATACAATGAGAATAATTAATTGCCCAAAGAATGCGGCGTTCATCATTGTGCTGCTGGCTTTATAAGAAATTTCGTCCATCTGCACTTTATTGAACGTGGACTTTCCAGACTTTACCCTCTTTTGTATTTCATGAACTATGCCCTCCACAATGATCACTGCACCATCTACGATGATACCAAAGTCGATGGCTCCAAGGCTCATAAGATTTGCCCAAACTCCAGTAGCCTTCATCAAAATAAACGCGAATAACAGAGATAAGGGGATCAAGGAAGCTGTTATTAATCCCCCTCTCAGACTACCAAGCAGTAATACTAATACGAATACAACTATTAATGCACCCTCGATTAGATTTTTAGAAACCGTACTCGTAGTTCTCCCGATCAATTCACTTCGATCAATAATGGGTTCTATATGTAATCCTTCGGGTAATGAGTTTTGTATCTCAGCAATACGATCACGAACCCTGTTCACGGTAGCGTTTGGATTCGAGCCTTTCAGCATCATGATGATTCCACCGACCGCTTCTTCTCCATCTTGAGTAAAGGCTCCATAGCGGGTTCGGGTTCCAAATTTAACTTCGGCGACAACATCATTAATTGTAATGGGTAAGCCCCCTTCATTCTTAATCACAATTGACCGTATGTCATCGAGTGTTCGTATCAGCCCTTCTCCACGAATAAAATTAGCCATACGATTTTTCTCAATGTATGCGCCGCCAGTATTTGTGTTATTCTTTGCAAGAGCTTCATACACTTCCGAGATCGTAATACCCATTGCATTGAGTTTTTCTGGATTGAGTGAGACTTCGTACTGCTTAATGCCTCCCCCAAATGAGTTTACCTCTACGACTCCTTCCAGCATCACCATTTGTCTTTTTATGATCCAGTCCTGGATGGTTCTGAGTTCGTTTGGGGTATATTCTGACTCATACTCCGGATCCACTTTTATTGAATACTCATAGATCTGACCCAAACCACTGGAAATAGGACCCATTTCGGGGCTTCCAAACTTATCGGGAATGGTTTCACCCAGTTCATTAAGTTTTTCTTGCACAAGCTGTCGGGGTAGGTAAGTTCCCATATCATCTTCAAAAACGATAGTAACTACAGAAAGACCGAAACGGGAAATAGAACGTATTTCAGTGACCCCCGGTAAGTTTCCCATTGCAAGTTCAACGGGATACGTCACAAATTGCTCGATGTCTTCGGTACCCAGGTTTTCAGATACTGTAATTACCTGAACCTGATTATTTGTTATGTCGGGTACGGAACCGAGGTTAATGGTCAGCATAGAATAAATGCCAACACCAATTAAGGTTAGGACAAACAAGCTGATGATAAACTTGTTCCTAACGGAAAATGAAATAATTTTATTGATCATGTGAACCTTCGTACTTCAGAAGTAATTAATTTTAAGCCAATTTTTATCTGTCCTTGGGGAAGCCAAAGCATTTTTGGTCGGGCGTTTCTATGCAATAAAGATGTGCCTTAGGTAAGACCACTTATTAATTATAGAAAACGAAATGTAGATGATTGGCTTAAATCAGAAGTACGATGGTCTGAAGCGCTTTGGTCTTATCATCTAAAAAGTGAGGCTGTTGAGATGATATTCTTTGAGTGGTGTCCTCAACAGGGAGATACTCGAGGACTGAGTGACTACCTACAAGGAGAGACTTGAGAACCTTATCCTGACTATAGCGATGAGCATTTGTATCCTCAGAGCAAACAATCGCTATTTCAACGTCATTTTGACATCCATTTGATGGATGAGTTAGTGAAACATCGTTTTTCGAGGCATCTGTAATCTCAAAATTGCGATCACATTTTTTAAAAATACCAATCGAATAATTTGATGTTGTCTCAATATTAACATCGCCATTATCCTCAAAGCAATAAACTAAACTTTCTGTAAGACCGTGAGCTACAAGTGCATGTAGGGAAAGGACACACACCAATAGAAAAGCCATTGGTTTTATAAAAGTTCTAAATTTGCGTTTTAGATGTCTCAATGCGGTCTCATTTTAAACTAAAGAACTAAAGTAACAACAAAATGCACAATTGTCTTGCATAATCTTGTTGAAAACTTGAACTATTCTGAATGTAAAAGAGAGACTGTAATTTCGATTGATCTATACATTGCAATTAAGAGTGTTGCTTAGTTATTCTCAGCCAATTTATCTATTAATGCCTCTTTCTGAGCATCACTCTTTTCTGGGTTAGCTTTAATGAGATGTTGAATATTTTGAAGCTTCCATTGGATGGCAGGTAACTTTTTGAGCTTTTCATAAGGGAAGAAACTCCATTTTGGGTCACCTTCAGTGAAGCTTATTAAAAATACCCTATCCTCCTCGGTAAGGATTTTTTGAATCTTTTCAATCAACTGATTAAGAGTGACTTCGAAATCGTCATACGTAAATGGGGCATTAGTCATTCCCACAAATTGCTGTTCAAAAGCTTCTCTTTGATCCAATAAGTTCGGACTCAATAACTCATGAATGGGTCTATTATGGCTGAGTAAAGCCGATATGAAGCCATACTTAATATTTTCGGTTAATCCTTCATTCTGTAATAAGAAATGTACATCAAAGAGATCCCTTGGATGTTGACGGTCAAGTGCTGCACATATCTTGCCACCAAATAACTCTGCTGTAGAAACCACAGTAATCTCTGCAAACTGTTCGAAAGCATCCTGAACAGCGCCAGACAGAGCATACCGCTCCGGTTCAAAGAGATGTCCTCTCATTACCGTATTCACTTCGATCTTAATCTGCGCTTCTTCGGTTTGAACGGTAAGCTTGGCAACCGTTCCATCTTTTTGTGCGACTTCATTCACGGTGCTATTCAGAATTGCACGATGAATACGGCCTCTAATTTTCCTTAGAGAAGAGGTGATGGTTTGAAGAGCAGTTTTGCGATCATCAAAGGAGAGATAGGTCAAATCTATATCGACCGACAAACGGGGTAAATCACGAATAAAAAGATTTATTGCAGTACCCCCTTTTAAGGCGAAGACCTTTTCTTCATCAATGATAGGTAAAATCTTAATCAGCAGATCAACCTGAGCTTTGTATGGAGTATCAAGCATATTCCACCAATTCTTTGGGTAGCACCAAGCCATACTTAGAGTCATAAACTCCATTCTTAACGATACTTCGATCTCCTGTACCTACATCAATTTTTTCAAGCTCGATATGTTTCATCACTGGCAGCTGTGCCTTCTCAGCCATGTATAGAAAAAGCCGCTTCACTTTTATGGACATACATTTTTCCAGTAGTTCCTGCATTAAATAGGGACGCAAGGTGGTAAGACCCTCAACTATTTGAAAAGACTCCAGTAATTCAAAGCTTTTATGGGACAGGTATATTTGTTCTAAGATTGCTCGTTCTTTGGTCGATGTAAAGAGAGGAAAACTCCCAAACCCATGTTCCCTTATCCCATGCTTTTCAGGAAGGAAGGAGGTATTCACAGATTCTATTTCTACCCCCCAATCTTGTTTCTTAAACCATTTGGGAAGCGATAAATTCCCGGAGGAAAACAAATATATCTTCTTTTCATTAGTTTGTAGATAATGAGACATTCCCAAGCTATTCAATGCTGTGATACCGCCAACATGTACGTTCAGCTTTAGCTGTTTTTGTAATGCATAGACTGCACCTTGCCAATCCAGCTCCTCATTGCTCTTTATATACGCTCCTCGACCTAACCCAGTCAGCCAACCCGATTGTTTGTACTTCTGTACAAGTTGCTTGGATATACCGAGGTCATGTAACCAGAGTGTAGTTCCAACCATCCCTGGGACCCATTCATTTAAGAGATTCATTAATTTATTATCCTTTGGTAAACTCATAGTTTACTTATAGCAAATATTTTAAAGTAAAGCAATCTATTTAGCACTTTAATGATTTTTTTCAGGGTAAACTTATGGTTTACTTTTGAGAGATTATTTAAAGTGGAATTATAGCTTTAAAAGCCTCCCTGCTCTACTCTCTTTTGCTTAGCTTGTTATATATCAGCTCATTACATTTAGAAAAATCAATTGCCAATGCTAGTTTCAGAATTTTTATTGACCACCTTTTTAGGGTTAGGTGTAGATATTGCAAAAAAGGGAGTAGTTTTTCTTTATTCGACAAGGGAAGGAAAACGAATCCTTAAAAAATCTATTAAAAAAACTTCTCAAAGGTTTAAAGGATATGCTCCTGGAGGCGAAAAAGCAGTAAAGCAATATTTAGAAATTTGGGTTCAAACGACTGAATTCAAAAAGTCACTGATAGCTTTGGAAAAAGGGAGTTCTGTTGAAGAATCATTGCAAGACGCATATCAAGAATTTAATAGAATAAGCATTTCTAATCTACATGTGCATTCAGATAAGGTCTTAGTATTTTTATTTGAGCAAATAAAAGAAGGGATAATAGATTCATCAAAAGGGGTTAAATATCTACTAAACTTTATTATAAGAAAGGTTGATGATTTGGGTGATAAGTCTGGTACTCATAATGAAGAATTAAAGAAGTTAATTCTCGAAAGTCATCATGATACACTAGAATATTTAAAAAGCGGAAAAGACGCATTTAATGAAAATCAAAGGAGAGCAATTGATAATTATTTAGCAGAATCTCAAAATTGGGGTTCATATAAGAGTCTATTAGAAAAAGGAGCATATAAGCTTGCAAATAAAGAGATACAAAAGCGTTTATCTAAATTAGATGAATTGTACGGATCGTATTCTAGATCAGACGAACTTTTTAAGGATCACCACATAGAGCTATTACTTAAGCAAGCGTCGTTACATTCCAATCTTGGTAATTTCAAAGAAGCCGAAAACCTTTATTCGAAAGCGAAAAATAAGACTATAAAAGGATCATATCTGAAGCGGTTGGAATCAAAAGTTTTGCTGAATCTCAATCGGATTGATGAATTCGAAGCGCTTGTAAATGAAAATGAGATATCAGAGAAAGAAATTGCAAAAGCCGAACTCCTTATGCTTAAAGATGAATGGGATCCGCTTTTAAAACTTATTCCTGAAGACACAGAAAATTTTAGGCTAATCTATTTAGGAATTATTGGGAAACTTGAAGGTTATGACGATCAAAATCTCTCCGTAAAGTCAGCGGAAATAAGCGATGAAATTCAAAAAGCAAGTACTCTCACTGGAACTCAACCTATCCATAAAATTCAAGTAGCGGATGTTGCCGTAAAATTTTTGCGAAAGATAACATTTGGAATGTTAGAAGCGGAGGGAGTTAAGAGGCAGGACTTAGTAAACAGAATAAGAAAATATATAAATGAAGCAATTAGAGTTTGTAAAGAAGTAGAATATCAAAGAGGGCTTTCAATCATCCTTGATTACGGGCTTATGTTTTATTCTTTACTTGAAGAGGAAGAAGAGATTGCTTCTATCGAAGTAGAGAAACAAAAAATAAACGAAACGGATGAGTTTTTATATGAATTCGATTTAAAAAGAGGTGCAATTTCAAAGGCCTTAGAGCTCCATAATAAGGCTGTTCAAATTTTTAAATCCTCTAGGATATCTCAGCAAAATACAATCGAACATCTTTTTCAGGCAGCATTTGAGCTAGCCGAGAAAGAAGAGAAGCAAATTGTTGGAAAGTCACTCATCAATTTTTATTTGCAGGTGAATGAGTTGGATAAAGCCCGAGAGGCACTGTTAAAGTTGTATGATATAAATGAACACTCAAAGAAGTTGATCGAATTTATAATTATTGAAAAAGAAGAAAGCATCTCCAACCTTCTAACTAATGTAGAAGAGCTTATCAATCAATTTCCATTAAGCATTCAATTCCGGCGTTATTATTCAGATCTATTAGTACAAAGCATAGTAGATAATATTGAGAATGCTGATAATAATAATGACAAATATATTGAAAATCTGAGAGAGAATACTGAGGTATTAAACAAATTGCTTCCAACGGATTCTAGTGTAATTCCAGTTGCGAAAGCATTGGCTTCTAACAAGCAGTTTAACAAGGCTATTGAAGTTTTAAAAGAAGTATCTCCAGACAGTTCGGTTCGTATTACAGCCTTAAAAATGATGGCACATTGTTTAATAAAAATGGAGAGAACAAATGAAGCCCCAGATGTATTAATCCAACTCGCAAAACTTACTAATGATCCAAATCATGCAAATGAAGCTGCACGTTATTTAATTATTGATAATAAAGATCAAGAAGCGGTATCTCTATTAAATGAATGGGTTAATAAGTACCCCAACCATTCCGAATTATTGGCAAATTACGGGCTTTCAATTATTTCAAACAAGAATGTCACAAAAGAGGACGCTGGAATTGCATTAGAAGCTTTAGAGAAGTCAAATGCGCTAACTCCTGGCTTGCCAAACATTTTTTTAATTATGTCAAGAGCAGCGAAGATTGCAGGAGACTCCAAAAAATATCAGGAATATCAGCATAAATATTGGTCTTCAATTCCTTTAATGGAAGTGAACAGTAAAGAGGATTTTTATAGCATCGATGAGAAGATGAGCCAAGGGGCTATACGATTTGATCTTAAAGGCTCAGATGGAATCAAGGCCTTTATAGATTGGGATAATGAATTTAAAAAGGCATTAAACACATTCTATGAAAATGATTTAATGTCATATATAGATACTTTTGCAAGAAATGGTCAACCCTGGGGACAATGGATTGCTTGGACATCAAAAGCGGATAATGAATATTATGAGATTGATTTTTCAACTGCTATAAAGTCACCTTGGACCTACACACGAGCATTAGATATTGGGTCTAAAGGTATTCTACTGGATATAACTGCGCTACTAAGTCTTTGTGTTTTAACCGAAACTGAAAGTATACTTCGAGAATTAAATGATGGTGGTATAGATTTATTCTTACGATCAAATGAGCTTAAAAGCCTAAGAAATGCATTAAGCAAGCCGGAACAGGTTTTTTGGGACGTAGTTAAAACACCTTACGATGAATTATACACTACACTCAAACAAAACGGCCTTGTCAATAATTATTCACACAAGCAATGGAATATATATCATGAAGTAGTTCCTGAAGAATTAAAGAAGCGTTTAGGAAATCACACATCTGACTTTGGTCTCTCTATATCATTAGACAAAAGCCTATTTGTTTTAGACAAGGATGATGGGATGAATGACGAGAATGAAGAAGTATTTCAGAAATTAACTTCTTCTAAAGTGTTACTAAAATCTCTAGTTGAAAATGGGGTTATAGGAATAAACGAAGCCAACATAGCGGAATCTAAGAATCATAGATTCAGAGATTGGAAAAACTCGGAAATAATTGATCTTCCCAAGAATGTAGTTTTTTCTGCTTTTTCTATTCAACATTGGTATGAGACAGGCTTACTAACTTTAGAAAAAGATTCATGGATAAAAGGTGCCGATCATTGGCCTAAAATTCATTTAGGACCATTTGGAGTAAATCATATAAGAATAGAAGCTGGACTAGTCGATAATGATAAGAGGGTTGATTCACTTGCTGCTAAACAGCTGGAATCTATTGAACAAGCTATTAAAGAGGGTAGTGTATCAGTTCTACCAGATATAGAGTATGAGGATGACAAAGATTTAGCATTTTTTGAAGGCGCAAATGTGAACGCTTTAAAGCTCATGGAGTTGGCGAAAGTAAAAAACTTAAATCTTTGGACTGATGATCGTGTTTTGGGTTATATACTATGGCCATTTGACCACCCATTACCATTTCAAGAACTGCGTGATGAGATTAAAAAGCTCCGAAGGAAATACTCATCTTTAAACTACTTTACTACTGAAGATATATTTCAACAGATTCATAAATCTGATCATCATAAAGAGTTTGCTGAGAAACAAGGATACCGACTAGTTGAATTGGGGTACCGACCTCTAAATTTTCAACTTGCTGTAAGTTACCTACTCAACAATTTCAGTTACAATCCAACTCTACCAAAGTATAAATCTTTTATAACGACGCTAGAGGGTTTTCTTATTCATAAGAATTACGACCCTGACTCAAAAATTGATATAAAGCCTCAACAGCGACTTCTTATTGGCAGAGTCTTGCCTTCAGTATTGGCACACATACTTTTAAATAATACAAATTGCACATTAAAAGGTAGAAAGAAATTTGCCACAGATACTCTTTCAGCACTGTTCAAATATGTGAAACAACACCGACAAGAGATGAGGGGTGTTGGATCTTTTTGGGTTAGCTTACTACATGAAATCGTAGAATATCAGTGGTTAAATAATCTTAGATCATCAGAGGATCAGGCTTATACTGCTATACTTGATCAAGCATTAGAATGGTTTGGCGATATATTATCTGAATTAGAAGCTGAGGAAGAATTACAAAAAGTAGTATTGGAGATAGAGGATTATATAGTTTTGAGTATCAAGAAATTGAAAGAGCTCAATAATACCATCCCCTCTTCTATTGCTGAGACAGTAAACATATCAGATATTGAAAGACAAGTAGAACTAACTATGTCAAAAAAGTTAGTTCTCTTGTTAAGACCACTACTCCACAAGAATATCATTGAAAAGTTTAATCCATTATTGAGGAGGTGCCTAGGTCATATTTCATTATTTGATCATGAATTTAAATTAGATCAAGTTTATGAGTTCAATGAAGGCACTAAAAAAGCTCAGGATAATATTTCTGAGGATGAGTTAGAGGGATTTGCTATTGAAGTATTAGAAGATATTCTAAATGGAAGAGAGGAATACAATGAATTTCTAACTGGAGACTTAAGAGTATTCTGCAATTGGAACAGGCTAAAACCTAAAGACTTTCAGCATAAGGATGATAAGACATATGCTCTATCAATCAATATATCATTGCTTAGACTTTTATTAAGAGATGAGCTACACAAGTTACCTACATTACTAAATGCCATTGTTACTCAATTGCAGTTGATCGACCCGATCTTGGGGCATGACATACAAACACTTTCGGAAGAATTAACTTCAGATCTTCCTGAAGTTCGAAAGATAGCTCGTAGAAATATGGCATTTGCCATTGTATCAAGTGTCTATTTTGAACTTCAAAGAAATCTACTCCATGCTTTTTCTAATTTACAAAAACTTGAAACCAATGAGTTAGATAGATTTTTAGCTCCAGGGACAGGTTGGGCTCCTAAACCTCACCATCCTGCAATTTTTGATTTCAATAACAAAGAATTTCCTCGTGCAATGCAGGTCGAGCTATCATTTCTAACATTACCGCTTAAAGAATTATATCAAAATGGTAATCAGACAATAAAAGGATTTCAAACAGATGTAGCTAAAGAATCAAATTTCGATGGGATTGCTTTCTATACTTCAATTTTAGAGGAAGAAATATCAAGTTTTAAGTTTGGGTATCGATTATTAGAATTTCTAATTTGGCTATCCAATGGTGTAGTAAGGGTGACTTTTAATGGGGAAAAACTAACTTCAAAAGAATATGTTAAAAAGTTATTATTACAAATTCTAAGCTATAAAATTGATGACAGCAATGAAGAAACAGAGGGTTATCGATCAAAAGACTTGAAAGTTATTTACTGTTCTTTATTGCGTCTTGCGACTTTTGTAAATGGATCAGCGAAACATGTTTCATCTTGGGAGAAAGAACTAAATGACGATAATCAAGTTCTATTGAACATAATTCACAGCAATCTAATATTTACAAATCGAATTCTTCCGTTCCTTAGTGCCAAATACAACAAAAGAATATCGGACTTAAAAGTCGATTTGGTAGAGATTGTTAGAAATTTATCGATTCATTATGATAATTCAGTTGAATACCCTGACCGTTTTAACCCGTTGATTTTAGGTCCTCATCTTTTAGATCAAGAAATGGCGTCCATTATGCATTCTCTTACAGCGTTCATAACTTTTAACGACAATCCTGAGTTAATTTTAGACCTGAGTTGGCTTTTAAGTTTAATTGCCCCTTGGACTAAATCTCAAAGCAAAGAGGCTGAAGAGATTTATGAAAAGCAGAAAAGAGATTCATCGGATGTACTAAAGTTAAGTATACCGCTTTCACCAAGGGAAGCAGCTAAGATTCTCTCAAAAGCAATAAAGGATAGGCTGAATAAAGACCAAAACTGATATTGATTACAATTAGGTTTCAAAATTCTTAAGGTTCAAAAAAGTCTCATTTAAAACTCTAACAGAGTTTTCTAGTACCCACTCCACATCTTCAGGTCTTGCTTTATAGCCCTCAACGCTTATCCACTGACTGACAATATTGGCATTCAGGAAGGATGGAGGATTACTTCCATAGGTAAATATCTTACTGGGGAGTATGCCTGTCATATCCCGGATTAAACACAGTTTTTCTAAATCTCGAGGATCAATAGGCTCCAAACCTTCTCGATAGTTTTTGTAGCGTTTGTTTTGATACGGGTTATCCGGTATCGCTTCCCATTGGCTCAGAATGAATTCTAAATGATCCTTTTTTGCAGTCTTTGACCCTCTTCTGATCCAGTTATATACGGTAGAGGAGGATAAACCCACGGGTATTATTCCCCGCTTCCCCCGGAACAGCTTTTGGGGCCCTACTCCCGTGCGATGCTGATGATGGAGCAAGGTTTCAATAATTTCGTCAGTAATATCAATTTTGTTCGAATTCTTAGACATGCTTTATTTTATCATGAAGCATTCTGAATGCCCATCAAATACATAAAATTTGATATAAATTTGTCTTAAATACACCCCATAATTCACTGATTGTTCAGCATTTTCTGGAATACTATACGGGTATGGATGAGGGAATATCATGTCCGATGAAGATGTAAATAAAGTACATGAACTTGCAGAGCACGAAGATCAGAAGACCTTCCAATATATGCTCCAGGGTAAAGATAATGGGCGTATTAATCTTGGAAGCGCGGCTGACAACGCTGAGCTAATAGGTGAAACTCCAGATAAAAAACGTAAGAAAGAATTTGAGGACTTACTCATTAAAACAGCAGGTATGATAGCTCTGGAAAAAGCAGATGAAGCTATTCAGGGCATGGCAGGTGCATTAAAAGCTATGGGAGAAAGCCTGAATAAGGCTCAAAAATATATTGATCGCTCCGGTTACCTGAGAGATCAGTTGCTTACAATAACCGCCCTCCTCCAAAATGGTACCGAAGATGCTAAGTTGCGTTATTTGATGGAACAAGGCTACAGCCATGATCAAATCGATCAGATTAAAGCAAATGGAGACGCTGATGTTCACTTGAAAGCGCTCGGGAAGGAAATGGGAGGTGAGTTTGAGAGCCTCAGAGAATTAATAGAAATTGAAGCGCAGTCCTATCAGGAGAATAAAGTACAATATCAGACAAATCGGAGTATAGCCGACCAAGCATTAAAAAAAGCGGAAGCAGAGGGAAATACTTTAGAAGTAGAGCGCAGGAGAGAAGAAATTGAAACTCTGGATACTGACTTTACAAAATTAGAAGGGCAGTATGGAGAGACCATCTTAGTTTATAAAAACAGCCATTCAGATTTCGATACAATTTGGGGTGATTTCATTGAAAAGGATAATGATAATAAAAGCTACGAGGACTTAGCGAAGAACCGCTTAAACGAAGATCTAGAAAGAAATGTCGGTGTTATTACAAGCATTAGAGAGCAGTTCAATCAAGCTGCTACCGGAGAGCCAATTACCAATGATAAAAGCTTAGAATCAAATATATCTAGTATCGATTCTATGCCTAAATTAAATACCGTAAGTGTGGATTTTTAATCTAAAGAAGCAACGAGCTGAGGGGTTACATCTTCCGGTATGAAGTTGTCCTTACCAAATGATTGCTCATATTCATACATAAGTATTGGTAATAATTGAGCTACAACTTGAGGTGATAAAGCTGTATTACCTTCATAACTCCAAGGCTTACCATCAACATATATAGATACAAAACTACCTACCGATGAAGCACTTTCTTCATAGGTTGCTGTGATATACATGGGACGATTACCCGTTTTTTCATCTTCAGTAGCAGCATTCGCTAACCCTCTGGCATAGCGGAAACCGCTAATAGGGTCATCAGCGTCATGATGAATATGGATACCTATACTGGCAGGTTTTGAGCTTCTTTGAGCTTCAGCAGAAGATAAATACGGCATAACAACTGGAGCATTCAATTTTTTCTTTTCAGAAGTAAGTTCTGCCTTTGCTTTATTCGAAGTGTTAAAAGCCAAGGTATTGTCATTGCTCTGTGCAAGCGCTTGACCACCAAAAACAGTCAAAGCGATTAAAGTAAGTCCAGTAGTGGTTTTTTGAATTCTATTCATAGTTATTCCAAATCTATCCTTCCTTTATAGCACCAATTGCATTGCTTACCAATTAGAAGCGAAAGAAGAGTTAATTTGTTAATACTTTGCCCATTCTGATTTCAAGATTAAATGAATATGACATATTTGTCATATTACCAAAATATCCAGAATATGACAAATAAGTCGTAATATAAATCTGACTTTTATGTCATGTTTAGTTCATGAAAAGCAAAAGCTATCAGAAAGAACTAAATCTGATTTCGAAAAAAATTAAAGAGCTTCGATTGAATGCTGGTTACACGTCTTATGAGACATTTAGCATTGAAAAGGGGATGCCTCCACGTCAATATTGGCGGATGGAAAGCTCAACTACACACGATTTTAGGATGTCGAGCTTGCTTAAGATTCTCGAATTTCATGGAATGACTTTACAGGAATTCTTCTCGGGATTGGAAGAATAATCGATTTTTTGATGCCAGTATAAGACTCATATAAGTTAGTTTTGATATACTCCAGTATTCATTGCTTGTCTCAATACTCTAGCTCTAAGTCCCAGTTTTCCTACAAAAGAACAAAAAGTGAACATTTTTTCTTGACGGCTTTTTAATAAGTTGATAATTACTCATCTCATAAATTAAAAATAGGATTTTCTTCCTATTTCATAACTCATCATCCAACATAAGGGAGTAAACCAAGAGATGAACACAACATTGTATTACGGGGAAATAGTAGCCCGAATTTCTGGAAAACTATATTCAATCAATCGAGCGAATGATTATGAAGTACTATTGAAAAAGGATATGTCTTTCGAAGATATGCTATGCGATATCAGTGCCGATGCCGGAAGGGTCTTTGATACCTTTGAAGATCTATCCGGAGAACATTTCATAGACTGGAGAAAAGCGTTGGATCATTACGCAGATGCCCTTTGCTCATTTATCTTAAGTGGCAGGATGCCAACCATGGCTGACATGATTACAATGGCAACCAAATCCATGGAACTATCAAGAGCAGAGTGTTTAACCAACGCTAAGGCCGTGCTTTAGGGCGTTCCCCCTCGCGACGCTCAAGGTTATACAAGCAAAAAAACAGTCTTCCCCACTTTTCCGCATTGCATTTGTGCAAAGTGGGTGATCCCCCTTTTCTGTTTTTTTGACCTTGCGCTCTGCTCACCCCCTGTTCGCCACATGGCAAGGGGTATGGACGACCCCATACCCCGTTTAATTAACGGGTTTTTAAACCAATGACATAAAGGAGAAAACAATGTCAGACAACAACGTAAAGCAACACAATGAAAACCAAGAGAAGCTATTTGCAGATACCAATATCTCGATGAAATCCGGGAGGCTGGTAAAAGATGCAGAGCTTGTCGCAGAAGGTAGATATGTGAAATTCCGCATCGGTACCAACAAGCAATATGAACAAGATGGAGAGGTGAAGAACCTGGTCAATTACTTCAATGTTCTGGTTTCTCATAATCTGGAAGAAGCTTTTAACATTGCCAAAGAGCTGAAAAAAGGAGATTGGGTGTATGTGAAAGGGGAGGACAGCTCCAAAAGTGTGGATACCCCGGAAGGTCATAAAGAAACTTCCGTAACCACCTTTGCCTGGAAAGTGGTTAAGAAAAGTACCTCCGAAGAAACGAATCCAGTTCCCGCATAGGGCCTTTCAACTCTATGGAGGAAGCGTTACTGCTTCCTCCTTTTTTTATCAAGGAAAACATGAATGAAACCCAGAAAAAAATTAAAGAACATCATCAAAGACTTGCCCTCAACTATTGAAGCATTTGTAGCCGAAGAGGCATTAGAGTATGAAAATCTATCTCATTTTTTTAATGACCTTGCTTCACATGGCTGCGTATCAGGAATGGTTGGCTCATTGATTTACTACCGCCAAACGCACCAGTTCTTTGATAACTACTATGAACAGATCAATGAGCTTCGATTAGAATACGAAGAGAATACAGGAACACAGATTCAACTAGGCAGTGATCTGAAAAACACTCTTGCATGGTTCGCCTTTGAAGAAACAGCTTTTCAAATAGGCAGCGATTTAGGATTACTTTGAAAGGGTTAGTCAATGAAAATCGAAGAAGTAAAACTCACTTATAAAAATAAAGTAAAGGCTTTGGATCGACCGAGAATTGCTTGTGCTGAGGATGTGTATAAAGTCTTTTTTAAAACCTGGGATAAGGATCAGATTGAATTACTGGAAGAATGCAAAGCCATGTTTTTAGACAGGCAGCTGAGAGTCATGTCCATCGCCTCCATTTCTAAAGGTGGAATGAATGGAACCGTTGTGGATCTCAGAATTGTATTTGCAATGGCATTAAAAAGGCGAGCGGATAGCTTGTTGCTTGCCCACAATCATCCATCAGGTAGCTTGAAACCAAGTCAGGCAGATATTGGACTTACAAAACAATTCTATGAAGCAGGTCGAATTCTCCAAATCGAGTTGAAGGACCATTTGATTATTACCAATGAAGGCTTCCATTCCATGATGAGTGATTTTTAAACTCACTATCAGATTAAAGTACTGACTTCTTATCTATTAAATTCCGAGTGCATTCGCGCTCTCTCATTCTATTCATCATTCATTCTCTCATACTTGATTTCTTAATATGGACATCGTTCTTAGAACAATGGACTAAATTGATTGCTACAGGAGCTAAATAGTGTATTGCTTTAGGCCAATTGACCTGTAACAAATTCGCTCCTCATTTTGTAGCCGTTAAGTCCCTTCTTGGTGCATTAAGGGGTCAACAGAACCAGCCCGAACATAGTAAAGGTCAATCCACTCATTTTTCTATCACACACCACGTCAGGGGAGATCAACTCCCTGAATACTTTACCATTCAATGCTCCTATAATGCAGTTGCAATCAGTTATCGATACAAACGTAGATTAACCAGATTCTTGACAAATCTATGCTATAGGATTAAAGTCCTATTATGCTTTTAAATGAAATCGAGATAGCGCAACAAATTGGAAAGCCGTTGACTGATCTTTCTAAGCTTGCTCAGAAACGAAAAGTCAGAAAATTAATCCGGGATTCTGGAAAGATTCCACATGTATTTTACATCGAAAAGAGAGAAACCTGGTGTATCCCCAAGGATGAAGTGGTAGAATTAATAAGATGTCAAACGAACTTAAAATCTTTAAAAAAACCAACTCCCCGAACTGGTACCTTCGTGGCACCATCCATGGTCAGAAAATCTACGAAAGCACAGGAATACCTCACCAAGGCTTAAAAACGCCCTCCTCCAGCATTAAAGACTATCGAGAGAAAAGACTTAATGATCTAAGAGAAGCCTACATCTATGGCAAAGCATATTCCGCCACTTTTTTAGATGCAGCTCTTAACTATTTGAAAGCCGGAGGATCACCAAGGTTTTTAGGAGAATATAATGATGGAGAGTGGACAGGTTTAATAGGGAGAATTGGTCATTGGAAAATTAGAGAAGTTACCCAAGAGCGCTTAAATGAAGCTTGTCAGGAAATGTATGGTCATTGCACAGCTGAAACACAAAATCGACAATTCTGGACACCATTTATTGCCGTTTGGAAACATAATACAAGAGGGCAGAACCCATTATGCCCCGTTGTAGAATGGCAGCGACCCAAACGATCAAAATCTAAGGCAAGATCACGCAAACCAGCAACCTATAATGATGCAATAGATTTTATAAACGCATTGTCTTATCCGGCAGCAAAAGTCATGTTCTTTCTGTTCTGGACTGGGTGCCGTCCTTTAGAAGCGTATGATCTAGAAACCGCACACCTGTATCCTGATCACGATTGGATTGCTTTGGATGAAACCAAAACAGATATGCCAAGGGGTATTCCCATCCATAGATGCTTGAAACCGTTATTGAGTTTTTTACATCAACAGAATAATGAGCATGTTTTCCTGAATAAATCAGGTAGAAGATATCCTGATAATAGACAATTCAATAAGGCTGGCAGATTGATTTCCAATAAGGGAGGACAAATGGCCTCCCCACTTCATCATGCAAGAGATAAAACTGGGATCAATATAACACCCTATATGGCACGACATAGCGTTTCTACGCATCTGATTTGGCCGGGCGGTGTAAGCGATATGATCAAGGATGAAATTATTGGGCATTCCTCACAAAATGAAATGAGCAGGCATTATACTCACCTTCCAAGAAAGAGCTTGATTGAGGCGATTAATCAGCTACCATACCCAACAGCTTTGAGAGAAGACCTAACCGATCCGTGCAAAATCCGTGCACAGCATGAAAAGACCTACGGATCAAAAAGCGTTGAAACTCAAGCTGAGACTGAATTTGGAGACGTGGCCGAGTGGCTGAAGGCGCTCCCCTGCTAAGGGAGTATAGGGTTTATAGCTCTATCGAGGGTTCGAATCCCTCCGTGTCCGCCATCGCCCGCTCAGAACCACTTTCAGAGAATGTCGGAGTTCGATAATCACGATTTTTTGCGATTATTGTATAAAAGACAAATGAGGAACACACAGTGAACAAATGACGAACATAGGGTTCAATCCGTGCAAAATCCGTGCACAAAGAATGACATCTATTGGTAGTTAATAACTAACGAAAAAAAGCGAAAAGCCTATTTAACTTTAGTATTAGGCTCTTAGCATGACATTTAAGAACTCGGGCAATTCCAGCTTTTGTTCATGCACATATTTGACAAGCCCATCTCGGGTGAGAAATCGGGTAATTCCATTTGGAAATACTTTGGTTTCAGCTTCAAGAAGACCTAACTCTACAGCTTTATGAAGATTAGCTTTCGTTTGTTCCATTTCTCTGGTCATTTGATAAAAGTGAGCTTGGATAGAAGGAGGTTCCTTCCCATGCCATAGGAAAGCTACCTCATAAAGCATCCAATGATTGTTCTTGTCTTCTTTCTCGAAATTGGCGTTCGGGAGTTGAACAGTTACTGGGATGGGTTCCTTATCTTTAGCTGCTTTGAATCGTTTTGTTCTATGATTAACCGCAGGCTTTCCACTGGAAGATTTTTTCACAGCCAGATAATCCGCCGCAGATTGATATCCCATATAAATGGCAAATCCATTTCTGGTTGTCTTATTGCCTTTTGATTTTTTGTACTGAAAAATATTTCGGAAGGTAATGGCACTTATGGGAGCCCATGCATTCTTTTCATAAGCCTCTTTTAGCAATTCGTCTTCTTCAAGTCTTAAGTTTACTACTTCATTAAGATGCATTAGAAAGTCCTCGATATCACTTTCTTCCCATTCCTTGGGGTTTCCTCTGCCAAATTGCTCTTCAATTGTGGTTACAACGTCTTCCCAAAACTGATCCCATTTTTCCATATCGGTTGCTATTAAGTGATTTTGAATAGGTTTTTAATTTCGAAAACGATTCGAAAACATATTGCTAAGATATTGAAAAGATTTCGAAAAGGTAGCCTGATTTATTTGACCCATCTTTGCTCTCGAAAGGTATCAAAGCCCTAAAAAATAAAGTGAATCACTCATACAAAGAGGAATCCAAATGAGAACACTGATGAAAAACCTGCTTAAAGGAAAAAAAAGATCAAATGAAAAATGTACCCACTTCGATGTAACAACAGCAGAGTTGGAAGAGGAGTGGGCGGAAAAAGCTGAAGCTAACCAGCAAAAAGATATCTCATTAGAAGTTACGCTTCGGCAGGCAGAATTGATGTTTGATGAAGCTCAACTCGCAATCAACTCGAAACACTATCGTCCCATCCATTCCATAGAGACTAAACTGTCCAAGGTTCAGGATTCTCTGGATCAAGTCAGCGAGCATTTTGAAGACTATGTCGAATCGGAGCTAAAAATCATTCCCGATAAAACCTATGCCCGCATCGACAAGCTTCATGCAAAAGTAGCACGGATGCAATCCCAGGCAGACGAACATAAAACCCACGATCCAAACTCAAAAGGAGACCACCATGAAGGATAAGATCAATGATAAGCGGATAAAGAAAGCGCTCACTCACTTTTTGGTGTCTCAAAAGATGCTTTTCCTGATAAGCGCTATTCTATTCGTTACAGAATCTACGCTCTCCAGACCGCTATATATTAATGTGTTAGGGCTGGGAGAACTTCTTGGAAGTGTATTGGCTTTAGGGATGGCGGTGCTTTTTGCCTTTCTCCCCAAAGTAGCAGCTAAGTTGTTTGCTCAAAAAAATTATGGCTTAGGCCTGATAGCCATATGCTGTGGCTTGGGACTTCTATCCTTTATTTACATTGGACAAGCAGAAGTAGCCCGTCAACTTGCCAACGATCCCTTGCCTGCTATTTTGGAAGTAGAGACCGATACCGAAACTAAATCCAATCTCCATGTGGTGGCAACGAGTCTGATTGCCCTGCTCTACATGTGTTCGGTGTTCTTGGGGTATTTGTTTTACCGAGATGAAAGCGAGTTTCACGACACCAAATTTGGGCTGTCCATGTCCAAGCTCGGTCGCGCATTCCAATATAAGCTGTTGCCACTATTTGGTCGTTTCCAACGAGCTGAGGCTAAACCCAAAATCATAGCCGAAGGTCGGGTGAACGAGCATATCAAGGAGTTGGAGAACAAAGAGTCAGAGCTTCAGCATGAACTCGACCTCAAGAAAGCGGCGAGAAACTTTGAACTCGCCGTGCTCACTAATGCACGAAATCGCATTTCTCATGCCATAGAAACGGCTTACAGCACCGACTCATAACCCTAAAAACCATCGAACCATGAACACGTTATTCTCACCTACTACAAAACTATTATCAGGGGCTTTTCTTTTGCTCATTGCTTGCACTGTTGAAGCACAAACCATTGAGTACGGCATCCTTCGGGATGTAAGCGACAGCTCTCACGAGCTTGCCTACCTGGACGCAGATGAAGTCTTCCTAAAAGTGCTAACTCAGTTGGATTTAAAAAACTCAACCAAAGGGGTAACGCTTCGAACAGCCGTATTTGGAAAAAGTAGAATTCCTGAAATACGGGTGGCCTTCCTGCCCGAACAAAATAGATGGTTTGGATCGGCCTCGGAGCGAACCAAACATATGAGGCAATTCCTTGCCAAAGCTAAGAGCGATATTGATTATATGGCAAGTCAGCCTACCGATCAGGGGCTTACAAACCTATATCGGGCATTGGTGCATATGACCTCCCAGTTCGACTCAGAAGTAGAAGTCAAAGAGGTAATTTTATTTAGCGACCAAATTGAGGCTTCCAGCATTTTTAATGCTACCGCCTATGCCTCTAATCCTGCCTTGCTGATGGAGCAGTACGACTCTATTACTAAAACCTTTGAGCAGGATATGCCATTACCCGATTTATCCGGATTCACCATCCATTTGATTACACCAGGAACAAGCGATCTCCATTTATGGATGTCTAGGTTCTGGAGCAAATTTTTGATTTCAAAAGGTGCTCAGGTAGAAGTGCGAGCTTCCTTTTAAACTTTTCAAAATCAAACCAACACTTTCATGATTACCGAAGAATCCAACCGAAAAATTACGCCGCGCTCCACAATGAAAGTGGGCGATCTGGCCATAATCCATGCGCTTTTTCAAGGCAAGATTTGGCATGTGTTCTTTAACGAGCACTGGTCCAAATTTGTAGGCTTGGTGCTGAAAGGCTATCTGCGGTTCACACGGGCAATGCTCGCCTTTCAGCTGTGGTCGGTATTTCGCTACACACCAGGTTATCAATCGGTCGGAATTTTGCTCTTTCTTTCTTCTCTGAGCTTTCTGATGGGATATAACAGCATCCATGTACCTGAACTTCTCAAACCCTTCGCTTTTTTGATTGTCCCTTTGGTGCCATTTTTTAGTACACCGGAAGAACTTTACCAACTGGTTTTTGTGGATGTAGAGTCCAAATCTATGCTCGTTTATTCGGGCATATTTACCCTCAGTGCTCTCGCTCATTTAGTGACTATCTGGATGGGAGGGAACCCCAGCATCACCAAACGGGGAGAAAGCTGGATCGCTTTGGGACTCTCCAAGTTCATGAAGGTAAACGAGTACGTGATCTGTGGACTTTTGGAGCCACTAATAGTGACAGGAATTGGGTTGGTAGTGTGGAAGCTCGGGGACGATCTCCATTTTGCAGTGTTCCTGTTTTTGATCGCCTTTTCCGAGGCAGTGCAGCAACTCTTAGACAAAGCGTTGCAGGCCGAAAAAGACTCCATGCTTAAATCTTAAGAATGATGAAGGTGCTAGGAATTTATTCCTTGACAGTAAACGCAAAACCATCCAACAATAGATGGCTAAATCAGCGAACCCTATCTGTTTTTTGTGGGCAGGTACTTCTCCAATTATTTCAAACAACAAAGACCAAATACTATGATGGATATTACTAACAGCCGTGATGGAGCAAGCGCTCTGGAGTACTTCAAGAATGGGCTTCGCAGAGAGGGTAATTACTATATGGAAGAAACTCCCGCCTATTGGGACGGGGAAACCAGTAAGCATCCCGAGCTTAATCTTTATGGTAAAAAAGTTACAACTGAGGATTTTCGGGATCTGATTTTCAATGTGAATCCGAATACAAAAGAACAGCTTAAACCACTTAATAAAAGTAATTTACGATGCGGTTTTGACGTCGGTGCTGCTCCGCCAAAGTCGGTAAGTATTCTTAATGCACTCACTCAAGATGAAGATCTTTTCAAAGCTCATGAGTATGCCAATCGGATGATGATGCAGGCTATCCAGCGGGATGTTCAAGCCCAGGCTAATACTCAATATGGACGGTTTTATGAAACCACTAGCTCAATGCTATGGGCTCCCTTTCATCATTTTACCAGTCGCCCAGTAGCGCTCAAAAAGGATGGGAAGACACTCTATGTGCCGGATATGCAGATGCATACCCACAATTACTGCATCAATGTAACCAGAAGCCTAAAACGAGATAAATTCCTGGCTCTTGAAATGGGCAATATCTACCGGTTGGCTCCATACTATCAGGCGATCTACCATTCTTACCTGAGTAATCGGCTCAATAAGATTGGATATAGGGTGGAGCGAACAAAAGATGCTTATGAAATCGTCGGCGTATCCCGGTCATTGATTGAACGCTTTTCCAACCGAAGACTGGAGATTCAGGCCATTGCCAAAGAACTAGGAATCACCGATCAGAAGGAGTTAGCCCGACTTTCTACTCTTACCCGGAATTCCAAAGGGAAGGCCGTGGACAGCAAGGAGCTGTTGGGGCTTTGGAAAGATCGAATGTCCAAGGAAGAGTTCGAAGGCTTGTCCCAGATAAAAAAAAAGTATCGAAACGATGTAGAACCTATCTCGGCTAAGGATGCGGTACAGCGTAGCTTGGATCATTTTCTGGAGCGAACTTCCACAGTGCCAGAAAAGCGCGTGCTTGGGTATGGGCTGGAGTTAGGCTACGGCACGTTATTACCAGATGACGTTCATCGGGCGATGAATGAGCGGGAGGACATCTTACGCTCCGAAGACCATACCATTTCCACCATAACCACTCGTGAAATGGTGAAGGCTGAGGATAAAATGATTACTCTCGCAACCCGTGGCAAGGGAAAATTCAAGCCCATCAATCCTGAGCATACCATTAAGCGAGAATTCCTCAATCAAGGTCAGCGGGAAGCAGTACAAGTTGCTCTTTCTTCTCCTGATTTTGTAACAGGCATTCAGGGAAATGCAGGTTCCGGAAAAACGACATTGCTGATGGAAATCGCTGAAGCTACCAAAGCTTCAAACAGAGCATTCTTATCCATTGCGCCCTCCTCCCAAGCTGTTGAGGTGCTTAGGAGGGAGGGCTTTGATGCCCATACGGTAGCCGCATTCATGGTGAACCCAAAGCTTCAAGAGAACATCACAAATGGTGTGCTCTTATTTGATGAAGCGGGTCTCAGCGGAGTGAAATCAAAAACCAAGGTGCTTTCCATTGCCAAAGCGCAAAATGCTCAAGTGCTCCTTAGTGGAGATACTAAACAGCACGGCTCGCCAGGAGAATATGGAGATGCTTTTCGCATCCTTCAGCAGGAAGCCAAGATCAGAACCGCTCATGTGAAGGAAAACATGAGGCAAAAGCCTCAGGAGTACCGGAAAGCCGTCGATCAAATTGCAAACGGAAGGGTATTGGAGGGCTACCAAACGTTAAGTAGGATGAAGGCTATTCATGAATACCCTGAGCGGGAAGAACGCCTTGCAAGAATTGCAAGCGAGTATGTCTCCTCGGTTCAGGCTGGGCGTAGCGCGCTCATCGTCAGTCCTACCCATAAAGACGGAAACCAGATTTCGGCGATGGTTCGCGAGAAGCTAAAGTCGCAAGGAAAAATTACGGGGAAAGAACGCACCTTTGACACCCTTAAAGGCTTGTCGCTCACTGACAGCCAGAAAATGGATGTGGTCAACTATCAGGAAGGCCAAGTGGTGCGGTTTACTAAGAACCAGAAAGGAGGGTTTAAAGCTGGCTCACACTATGAAGTGCTGGCAAAAGAAAAGCCCGACTTGGTTCAAGTGATAGATCTGAATTCAAAACAGAAGTATGAACTGCCTTATGCAACCCCTCAGCATTACAAAGTCTATCAGAAAACGAAAATTGATTTGGCGGTCGGGGACTTGATTAGGCCATCCGAGAACCTGAAATCCAAAGAACATACCAAGATTAACAACGGTACTCCTCAACGAGTGGCAGGGTTTTCGGGAGGCGATATTCGACTCGCCAATGGCAAGACCTTAGCAAAAGACGCTTTTCATTTCAGGCACGGGTATGTAGATACCAGCCATTCCAGTCAGGGCAAAACAGCAGACGATGTGTTTATCAGCATGAGCGATACCTCTTTTGCAGGGGTAAACGAGCAAGCTTTCTATGTAGGAGTTTCGAGGGGGAGAAAACGAATTAATTTGTTCACCTCGGATAAGCAACAACTCAAATCCGCCATCACACGCAGCGGACAGCAAACGACTGCAAAAGCAGTAGCCAAAGATCATGAGCGCAGAATGCTTGAGCGCAAGCAGCGCGCCTTCCAAGACCAATTAACCAAAACCACGGAGCAGCATGTCCTATCCAGACAAAAGCCGAAAGAAGTTGCGCGGGATCTTTCCGGCCAACTCCAGAGAAGCTAATAAAAAAGCAGAGACGCAAGACTCGCCCTCTGTCTTTCTGGCGGAGAACCAATATTATGCCATTGCTTCGGAACATCAAATCGTGGAGCGATTCAAAGTGATCCTTCGCTCGGGCAAAGTACACAGTATTCCCTACGCCCTGCTCCCAATAGGTACGCTTGATGGCGACACCCTCTACATCAAAGCCTATGAGCTGCTCATAAAAATATCAGGTCGTAACCTTGACCCCATCGAAGAACACTTTTCTAAGCGTTCGCTTTTGTGGGTCAAGGCCAGCCCAAGCGGAAAAGACGATGGCATTTCCACGACCTTTGTCCGCGAGATTCTAGCCACAGGTAAGGCCATACCAGAAAGTGAGAACCCTTAATCCGTGACCCATGAAAACAAACAGCACAACGAGGAATACCAACGATCACTTATCTCCGACTACCAAGGAGACTTCTACCCCTGTTCATTCGCGTCCAGATGCACCACTTTCGGATAAACAGATACAAGAACGGTTGGATCTGTACAGTAAAGGTGGGCAGGAACAGTTTTTTACCATACAGAAGATCAAGAAGCGCTTTGTGGAAACAAGAAAAATGGAGCGTATAAAGAGGGTACAGGCAGATGCTCACTATGCTCAGGGTATACGAGCAGGATTGCCTCATGCTCGCTATGAAGTTATTCGAAGTTCAAGGGAAGCCTCCGACGAAAGCCGTAGAACTCAGGTGCTCGAAGAGGCCAAAGCGGTATACAACACCCACGAAAATCTTTCTGGTTGGTTCAAAAAAGAACATGGGCAGTCGCATGAACCACATCCAAACAGCCTGAAAAAATATTTTCCGTCCCAGTCCTCTTCCCCGAAGGAAACCCAACAACCGAAGGGGAAGATTCAGGGCAAGGACAAGGAGATGCAACGATGAATATCAAAACTATACCGTCATGAAAGTTATCGTCATAGAGGAAGAAGCCTTTTACGAATTGATCGAACAGGTCGTAGACCGCATCGCTCCGAAAATCAGCCCTTCTGAAAAGAAATGGCTTTCTACGGAAGAGGCCATGAAAGAACTGGGCATTACTTCGTCAACCACGCTTCAGCGATATAGGGATGAAGGTAAAATCCGCTACACCCAACCAAGCAAACGGATCATTTTGTACGATCCGCAGTCCATTCAAGCCTTCCTTGAAAGCAACGCCAAAAACACCTTTTAACTATGCAAGAACCAAGAAACTCCGAGGAGTATAAAAAAGCCTACGAACGAGTGGATAAGATATGCCGATACTCGCCTGAATTATTGAAAGGCATGACCATGCCTAATGATAACCAGCCCGTGCAAAAGCTGGCTTTTGAAGACCGGATTACCGAGCACCAGATTGAACAGGACGGAATGAAGCGGCTTTCCCGAAGGACGTTGTTCAAAAAATACGGGTCAAAACTCGCCCGATACAATACCTCCAGATCAAAGGAACAAACCAAAGAACGGTAGTAACCATAACCAATACCATCATGAACATATTTGGAAAAAACACCAGAAAACTAAACCCAAGTAATGAGGAGTTGCTCGACACTGTATTGTATAAGCTACCCAAAACTAGTCCGTCTATTACATGGGCAGATTCCGTGGAAGGAACATTGATTACCGGAGCGACCGGAAGCGGAAAATCGAGTGGCCCGGGAAAACACATTGCCCATGCCATGCTCAAAAGCGGATTTGGAATGTGTATTCTTTGTGCCAAAAAAGACGAAAGACAGCGTTGGGTCAGATATGTACAACAAGCCGCTCCGCATCGGGAAAAAGACTTGGTGATATTCAACAGGCAGAGCGGGCTTTCTTTCAACTTCCTCCAGTACGAAATGCAGCGACAAGGCGAAGGTGCTGGGGATGTACTGAATGTAGTTGAGTCCCTGATGAGTCTGAACGAGGCCAACCGGGTTCATCAATCTGGAGGAAGTGGAAACAAAGACGAACGATTTTGGGATCTTGCCCTTCGAAGCTTGATCAGTCGATGCATTACCACCCTCAGGTTGGCTGGAGAAGAAGTGAGCGTATATAACATGCGGAAATTGGTTTCTTCTCGCTTCGTAGACGATGAGCCATCCATCTATCAAAAACTGGAGCAACAGGCTTCCGATGAGACGATTGATCCCCACGTTAGGAAACGGGCAGAACAAGAAAGAAACGCTTGGATCGAAGAGCGGTATTTTTTGCAGGTACTTCTCAAAATCGCCAATTCGGAGCTTCCTGAGCAGGATAAAGACGATGAAGATTTGATTGTGAGTTACTGGCTCAGAGAACTCCCCAAGATAGGAGAGAAGACCTCCAGCATTATTGTGACCAGTTTCATGAGTATTGTTGAGCCATTCCTGAACAATGGGATTCTCAAAGAGCAGTTTCGGAGTGGGATAAGCCCCGAGCTATTGCCGGAAAATATGTACAAGCAAAATAAGATTGTCATCATTGACTTCCCTATTAAGGAATTCAAGGTTGCCGGAGCGTTTGCTGCAACCATCTATAAAACAGCATTTCAGTCAGCGATGGAGCGCCGAGATATTGAAAATGAGCCAAACCCTAAACCCGTAGGACTATGGATTGATGAATACCAGAATTTTTGTAATCCCAAAGTAGATAGCTTGTTTCAGACTACAGCAAGGAGTTCTTGGGTCGCTACGGTGTATATCACCCAGAATATTAACAATATGTATTTCATTATGGGTAGTGAGCAGCCGGAGGCAAAGGCCAAAAGCTTATTGGGTAACCTCAACCTAAAATTCTTTGCAAGTAACGATAACTACGATACCAATATCTGGGCTTCCAATATGATCGGTCAACATCTGGTGGATTTAGAAAGTCTGAACATTAATGAAGACATGAAACTGAGTAAGAATAAACAGCAACAGATGCATTACCGCATCACTCCCGATCACTTCACGATGCTAAAAACAGGAAGAAAAGCTAATGATTATGTGGTGGAAGCAGTCGTTTTCAAATCTGGAAAGATCTGGGCCAAAAACAAACAAAACTTCAGGTTGGTTAAGTTTTCTCAAAAATGAACAACTTACCAGATTTTTAATATGTGTATTCTAAATCTCTTTGTTCTGTAAACTTTTCGAGTTTAGCACCACATTAATCGAGCTGAAGGCCATAGCAATTTCCGCAAGTAAAGGGTGTAAAAAACCTAGTATAGCTAGAGGGATCATAATCAAGTTGTAGAAAAATGCCCAAAAGAGATTTTGTTTAATCTTTTTGAACGTCTCTTTGCTCAGATTGATTGCTCTTAGTAAACCTGTCAAACTACCCTTTGCCAATACTATATCACCCGACTCTATTGCTACATCTGTTCCTGTTCCCATCGCAATACCAATATTGGCTTGTGTTAAGGCAGGGGCGTCATTAATACCATCTCCAACCATAGCAACTACTCTACCTTCCATTTGTAACTTTTGTATGACCGCTGATTTTTGATCAGGGAGAACCTCTGCAATAACTTCATCAACCCCTACTTTTTTGCCGATGGCTTGCCCTGTTCTTGTGTTGTCACCCGTTAACATCACCACCTTGAGGCCTTGATCTTTTAACTTAGAAATAGCCTCGTGGCTATCATCTTTAACCTCATCGGCAATGGCTATAAGTCCCATTACGGTATTATCAATAGAGACAATAACAATGGTCTTTGCCTGAGCCTCTAACTCTTCTTTTTTAGAAAGAAATAGGTCAGAAATCTCTACGCCATTGCTTTGATGAAGGGCGGGTGTTCCAATGGATACCTCTACTCCTTCTACACTCGCATTGACCCCTTTTCCCGTTGTAGAATTAAAGGATGTGGTTTTGATAAGCTCTAATTTTTTATCAAAAGCAGCATCAACGATAGCCCTTGCCAATGGATGTTCTGAATTATCTTCTACGGAGGCTGCATATCTTAACACTTCATCAGATGAAGTGTTTCCAACAACAAATACACCTGTTACTTCTGGCTTACCTTTTGTAATGGTACCCGTTTTATCCAGAACAATCGTATCTACATCTTTCATAAGTTGGATGGCTTCTCCTTTGCGAATTAAGATGCCGTTGGTAGCCCCTAATCCGGAACCCACCATTAATGCTGTGGGTGTCGCCAAACCTAACGCACAGGGGCATGCAATTACCAAAACCGCTATGGTGGCATAAAAGGCAAGGGAGGTATTACTCCAAGTGGTGTCGATCCAAGGGATAAAGTCCGATGCCCAAAACACAATTTCCTTAAAGAATTCTGGAAAAATCAACCAGGATGCCAACGTCAGTCCTGCAAGCATCAAAACAATCGGCACAAAAACAGCCGTTACTCTATCGGCAAATTCCTGTATTGGAATTTTTGTCCCTTGCGCCTCTTCAACCATACGAATGATTTGACTTAGAAAAGTATCACTTCCAACCTTACTTGCTTTTACTTTTAAAACACCTGTTGAATTGATCGTTGCACCTATCACGATATCCCCGGTTTGTTTGTCAATGGGCATAGATTCACCAGTAGCAATGGATTCATCCACACTACTTTCGCCTTCAATTACTTCACCATCTGTTGGGATTTTTTCACCAGGACGAACCAGCATAATGTCGCCGATCTTTAATACCTGAACAGGAATTTTAATTTCAGCTCCATCTCTTAACACTGAGGCTTCTTTTGCCTCTAAGGTTAACAGCTGACGAATAGCTTGAGAGGCACTCCCTTTTGCTTTTGTTTCTATGTAACGACCTGTTAAATGAAACGCCATGATCATACCTGCAATCATCGCAAAACTATGAAACGGAGGCCCGTAACCTAAAGCATGAAGAAGGGTAACGAACCCTGTTGAAAGTGCAGCTAACGAGCCTATGGCTATTAACACATCCATATTGGGGGTCAAGTTCTTCGAGGACCTTAACGCACTTACTAATGTCTCACGACCGGGAACAAAAATGACGAAAGAAGACAGTAAAATCATGCCTATTTCCATCCCTAACATCCCTAAAAACATATTTCCGGTTATCCACATTGGAAGCATCCAAATAAGCATGGGGATAGTAGCACCCCATGACCAGATCATGTCTTTTTTGGCTTTTGAAAGCTTATTTGCTTCTCTCTGCTCAGATTGCTCAGCTTTAGATATTGAATCAGATTGATCTTTTAATACCGAATATCCTGCATTCTTAATGGCACTCTCAAACTCATCGAATGCAATATCTCTGTCATATTGAACAACAGCCGATTCAGTGGCATAATTTACCACTGCAGAGGTAACCCCCTCGATGGCTTGTAATTGTTTATCAACGGCATTTGCACAGTTCGTACAGTGCATACCTTCAATTTGTATTGTGGTCGTTTTCATGGGTGAAATTAATCTGTTTAGTAGGGATTAATCATTTGCTTCAAACTTTTAGTCCGAAACAACCGAGTAGCCTGCATCTTCAATAGCTTTTTTTAGCGAAGAAATTTCAACACCTTGATGTTCGATAGTTGCTGTACCTGATGTAAGGTCAACATCCGCGTTGAAAACACCCTCATGTTTTGTAAGTGCTTTTTGAACATGATTGACGCATCCTGAACACGTCATCCCTTTAATATTGATTGTAGTCGTCATTGTGATAGATATTTTATAATTCTGTTGAATGAGAATAATATCACAACTCACCTATTTAAAAATGCCTGATTATGGCTAAAGTTTATCTCTTATTGACACACTTCCTCACGACCATACTTTATCAATCCCACCTCTCTTATGCTCATTGAGCTTCTTATATTCACTCATGGTCATCCCGGTAACCTGTTTAAATTGACGCGATAAATGTTGTAGGTTTTTATATCCCAATGCGTAAGCAATCTGACTGAAATTTTGGTTGTCATAACTTATCATCTCGGTTGCCTTCTCAATTTTTAGCTTGATGAAAAATTTTTCAATGGTTTGCCCTTCCAGCCTTGAGAATGTTTTAGAAACTTGAGAATAGTTTTTTGCAATATGCTCATTTAAATAATCAGACAAGCTTAAATCTTCATTGATCTGTTCATCCAATAACTTTAATAAAGCATGTTTAACGTCTTCAATCAGTTGCTCTTGACGATTACTAACGAGTTCAAAATTAAGCGATTTAAGTTCTTTACCAATATCATCAAACGATGGCGAGTTTTGACCGCGCCTCACAATCGCAGACCCTAGACTTACTTCCAATACCTCAAGTCCAATGGCGCTAAGGCGTGATTCGACCATCATGCAACATCGCTCACACACCATATTTTTAATTTTTAACTCTACGGGTTCCATATTTGACTCGTTTTGATCTTATTCTACAGATTCTGGCTTATATAATTATGAGAATAGTTTATCTAATTTTTCCTTTACTATCTTCAAATAGCCCAAATATGTCGATTATAAGATCATTTTATCTTTCTAAAATTCTGATCAAATTCTTTAGCTTACAATTGATTTTCAAAAATCATATTTTATTTAGGTGAAATTCCAAAGAAATATATCAAAAACCTTTTCTACCTATAAATCATTGGTTGTGATTTTTGGTATGCTATTTCTTTTGGGTTCTTCTGGATTGACAGAGCAAATGTGTCAGGAAATGATGACCAAAAGCCCTGTAACAGAGCATAGCGATATGCCGGATTGCCCAACAAAACAGGGGGATACAGAGGAGCCAAGTGATGCTGATAATCATTGTGATTCAGAATTATTATGTGACTGTTCACCCGACCTTATCTCAGTTAAAGACAACACTATTGTTGTCAATAAAACTGAAATTCAAGAACCGGATTTATTGGTTGTTGAACTGGTGAAAACACCAAAAACTGAAGTCAATTATTACACCTTATCCCACCCCAAACTCTATTCGTCCCCCCCTCTTTTTTTGACGAATGAGTCCTTTTTGATTTAGTAAACCCATCCCAAACCTCATTTGAGGTCTACTCAATTAACGTTGCTCCACGAATTCTAGTCATGCACTATAAATACCTCTGAGTAACGATTACTTCTTTGCGCGCGAATTAATTCTAAACGCAAGAAAACCATATGAGCCTAAATCGAATTTTATCATGCTGAATAAAACAATAAGATTTTTTCTTGAAAATAGATTGATAGCAGTTTTGTTGCTAACCACTCTGGTAGGTTGGGGACTGGCAACAGCTCCATTTGATTGGAATATCAATTCTATTCCCAGAGACCCTGTTCCTGTGGACGCCATTCCGGATCTTGGTGAGAACCAGCAGATTGTCTTTACCGAATGGCCGGGGCGATCCCCGCAAGATGTAGAGGATCAAATTACTTATCCGCTGACCACGGAGCTTCTTACTGTCCCAGGTATTAAAACGATACGTAGCAGTTCGATGATTGGAACATCCAGTATTTATGTCATCTTTGAAGAGGATGTGGATTTTTATTGGAGCCGTTCTCGTATTCTGGAAAAACTCAACGCACTACCTGCCGGAACACTCCCTTCTGATGCTCAACCAATGCTTGGACCCGATGCAACGGGTCTGGGACAAATATTTTGGTACACCCTGGAAGGACGAGATAAAGAGGGGAACCCGGCAGGCAGTTGGGACCCGCAAGAGCTCAGAAGTATTCAGGACTTTTATGTCGGCTACGGCTTATCAGGCGCAGAAGGGGTGGCCGAGGTTTCATCCATTGGTGGTTTTGTTCAGGAATATCAGATTGAGCTTAATCCAAATTCGATGCAGGTCTATGGTGTCAGCCTACCCCAAGTGTTTAATGCCGTACGAAAGAGCAATAGCGAGGTTGGGGCAAGAACAGTTGAACTCAATAACGCGGAGTATCTTGTTCGTGGTTTAGGCTATATCAAAAACCTCGAAGATATTGAACAAGCTGTTGTCAAAGTCACCGATAATACCCCCATTAGAATTCAGGACATTGGTTTTGTAACACGAGGCCCGGGGCTAAGACGAGGTTTGCTGGATAAAGGCGGTGCCGAAGCGGTTGGGGGTGTTGTGGTAGCTCGGCAAGGGGCTAACCCGATGCAGGTTATCAATAACGTCAAGGAAAAGATCGAAGAGATATCCCCCGGCTTACCATCTAAGACACTTGAAGATGGAACGGTCTCCAAAGTTGAAGTGGTGCCTTTCTATGACAGGGGAGAGCTGATTCAAGAGACGTTAGGAACCCTCGAGGAAGCACTCACCTTACAAATTCTGATTACGATCATTGTTATTGTGGTCATGGTGCTCAATTTAAGAACCTCTTTCTTGATTTCAGCGATGCTACCTATTGCGGTTCTGATGACATTTATAGCCATGCGCTATTTCAATGTGGATGCCAATATTGTCGCCCTTTCCGGTATCGCTATTGCGATTGGTACCATAGTCGATATGGGGGTTATTCTTTCTGAAAATATGCTTCGGCATATGGAAGAGATGGAGGACGATGAGTCGATGTTAGAAGTCATCTACAATGCGACCACGGAAGTTGCTTCTGCGGTGATTACCGCTGTTACAACGACCATTGTGAGTTTCCTTCCGGTATTTACCATGGTCGCTTCCGAAGGGAAACTGTTTAAGCCCCTCGCTTACACCAAAACCTTTGCACTGATTGCCTCTATTATTATTGCGATCACTCTTATTCCTCCATTTGCACATTGGTTGTTCTCCATCAAAATAGATAAACGAAAAGTGAAGCTTGGATGGAATGCTTTCCTCATTATTCTTGGGCTACTCTCACTCTTTATAGTGACCCCATGGTTAGGCTTGGCATTAATTGGATTTGGTTTAATAAACGGCTCTAGCCTGTTTATCTCAAAGCGGGATCACCATCGCTTAACGCTCCTCAATAACGCACTCACCGTTACCATAGTGACCTGGCTGTTGACCAAATACTGGCTCCCATTTGGGCCAAGCGTTTCATTGACTGGGAATCTTGTTTTTGTGGTCGGTCTCATCGTGGTCATCTTAGCCTTTTTCTGGCTGGTGATTAGATACTACTCCCAACTTATACGGTGGTGTTTGGAGCACAAAAAACTCTTTCTAGCTCTGCCAACTACCTTGGTCATCTTTGGCGTTGTTGCATGGCTTGGTTTTAATTCCACCTTTGGGTTTGTCGCAAAAGGCTTTGACAAAGTAGGTGTTGATATACGAACGACCTCTGTGTGGTCTTCCGCTACGCATACTTTCCCCGGATTTGGTAAAGAGTTCATGCCAGCCCTTGATGAAGGTGCATTCCTGCTTATGCCCACCACACTCCCACATGCTGGCATTGAAGAGGTCAAAGATATTGTCCAAAAGCTCGATATGAGTATTGGCGCTATTCCTGAAGTAAAAATTGTGGTTGGAAAAAGTGGGCGGACCAATTCTGCTCTTGACCCTGCGCCCATCTCCATGTTTGAAAACCTCATCCAGTATGAATCAGAATACAAAACCGATGAAAATGGTCGCCGCGTCCGATTTAAAGTCAATGATACTGGTGCGTATGTCAGAGATGAAACGGGCGAACTAATACCCGATCCGAGCGGTGAATATTTCCGTCAATGGCGTGACCACATCCAATCAACGGATGATATCTGGGAAGAGATTGTAAAAGCAACACGTATTCCGGGGACAACCTCTGCCCCTAAATTACAGCCCATCCAAACCCGTCAGGTTATGCTGCAATCGGGTATGCGGGCACCCATGGGCATAAAGGTTAAAGGTCCCGATCTTGAAACGATAGATCAATTTGCCTTACAACTCGAAGAACAACTTAAAAACGCTCCGGGGGTAAAAAGTGAATCCGTTTTTGCTGATCGCATCGTTGGGAAACCCTATCTCGAGATCAATTGGAATAGGCAACAGCTTGCTCGTTACGGGTTAAACATCCAAGATGTGCAGGAGTTCATCGCTGTAGGTATTGGTGGTATGCCTCTCACTACAACGGTGGAAGGGCGGGAGCGCTATCCAGTACGGGTCAGGTTTGGGCGAGAATTTAGAGATGATCCCCAAAGGATTGCTGAAATGCTCGTGCCAACCTATACAGGGGCACAAGTCCCTCTTTCCCAATTAGCCAGCATTGAATACCGCCAGGGTGCTCAATCTATTAAGAGTGAAGACACCTTTCTCGTTAGCTATGTCATCTTTGATAAAGTCGATGGAATGGCAGAGGTGGAGGTTGTCGAAGGGGTAAGGCAATACCTTGAAACACAGATTGCCGAAGGCGAATTAAACGTACCCGCATCAGTCAACTATGAGTTCGCCGGAAGCTACGAAAACCAAGTCAGAGCGGAGAAAAGACTTTCCATTATTCTGCCGATAGCCCTGTTTTTGATTTTTCTCATTATGTACTTCCAGTTTAAATCCACCGCCACCACTGGCATGATCTTTACCAGCATATTTGTGGCTTGGGCAGGAGGATTTATTCTTGTTTGGCTCTACGGGCAGCCGTGGTTTATGGACTTTTCCATTTTCGGACAAAATATGCGTGATCTATTCCAAATGGGAACCGTCAATCTAAGTGTTGCCGTATGGGTCGGCTTTATTGCATTGTTCGGTATCGCTTCAGACGGAGGAGTGGTCATGGCAACCTACCTCGATCAGCTCTTTGACAAAAGAAAGCCAAAAACTATTGAGGAAGTGCGTGAAGCTGTGGTGGAAGCAAGTTCTCGAAGAATCCGCCCTACGCTGATGACCACCGCCACCACCATTTTAGCTCTTATTCCTGTGCTAACCTCAACAGGGCGAGGCGCAGACATCATGGTTCCCATGGCTATTCCCAGTGTCGGAGGGATGCTGTTTCAGGTCGTAACCCTGTTTGTTGTTCCCGTGCTTTATGCCATCTGGAAAGAATTTCAACTCAAAAAGAGTCTGTCATTATGAGATATAAACGAAATACCACATCATTTATAACCTGTTTTGCTCTAGCGATCATGTTGCTATCCTCACAGGCAACACTTGCTCAATCATTGGATGATTACCTTATCCAGGCAGGTGAAAGTAACCCTGCTTTAAAGGCTGAGTTTACAAAGTACCTTGCCTCTTTAGAGCAAGTGCCACAAGTAACGGCGCTTCCTGATCCGGACTTATCATTTGGGTATTTCATCTTACCCGTTGAAACCAGAGTCGGAGCGCAACAAAGCCGGATTGGGCTTAATCAAATGTTCCCATGGTTTGGAACACTCTCAGCAAAAGGAGATGTCGCCACAGAGCAGGCAAAATCTCAATTTGAGGTGTTTGAAGAGGAACGCAATAAACTCTTTTTCCAAGTCAAGCAACAATGGTATAGGCTTTATTTGTTGGATCATTCGATATCTATCCTCAAAGAGAACATTGATATCCTACAAACCTTCGAAAACCTATCTCTGCAACGATATGAAACAGGTCAGGTAAGCCAAGTCGATGTCTTGCGGGTACAAATTGAAAAAGAAGATCTGCAAGTCCAATTAGAACTCCTCAAGGATCAACTTAAAACAAACGAGGTAATGTTCAATGAGTATCTTAACAGTGATAAAAATCTCAAGGTCGAAATTGCTAATACCCTAACTGTTTCACCATTTCTAATAGATGAAGCAGAGCTTTCACGGCAGGTTTTATCAAGAAACCCAAAGCTTAGCCAACTCGATTACGAAGCTGCGTCTGCCGAGTACGCCATTAATGTTGCCCAGAAAAGCGGAATGCCAAAATTTGGGTTGGGTTTTGATTACATCTTTACCGATGAAAGAACAGATCTAAACCCTTCCGGCAATGGAGATAATGCATTCGTGGTCAAGCTCGGGGTAAAAATCCCCCTATGGAGAGGTAAGTATAAAGCTCAGAAAAAGCAGGCAGAACTCAATTACCGATCTATTCAAGACAGACAATTAGCCGTTGAAAACAGTCTTAAAACCGATCTGGAAAAAGCTCTTCGCGATCTTCGGGATGCCGAGCGAAGAGACACCCTCTATAAAGACATTCAAATTCGAAGAACACGCCAAGCCATAGGTATTCTCTTGGAAGAATACACTTCATCATCAACCGATTTTGAAGAGCTCCTAAGATTACAACAAAAGCTATTGAAATTTCAGCTTGCTCAGGAACAGGCTGTAGTCGATCAAAATATAGCTGTGGCCTATTTGGAATACTTGTCAGGCACCGACAACACGACCCCCGAACAAACGAATTTTAAAAACTAAGCAAGGTTAACATGAACAATAGATTTGATTTAAAACGAGTTGCCAAAATTTCCGGTTTAATACTGATTGGCTTGAGCCTTGGTTGGTTGCTTTTTGGTGGAGCACCAGACACGCTTCAATCATTAGATGAACACATTGAACAGGTTCATACCGATGAAGAAGGCAATGTCATTTATACCTGTAGTATGCACCCGAGCATCAGGGAAAATGAACCGGGGAACTGCCCAATCTGTGGTATGGAACTAATTCCGGTCACACAAGATGATTCAGGAGAAGAAAGCCCCTATGAATTAATCATGTCTGAAGCCGCAACTAAACTTGCGGACGTGCAAACAACGACTGTTATCAAAGATGTTGCTGTTTCCACCTATCGTCTTCCCGGTAGAATAATGGTGGATGAAAGACGACTTAAAACATTGCCAGCTCATGTTCCCGGACGTATTGAAGAACTCTACGTCAACTTCACGGGTGAATATATTGCCCAAGGAGACCGGGTTGCTTCCATCTATTCGCCAGAGCTTGTAAGTGCGCAAAAAGAGCTTCTGGAAGTGGCTAAAGATAAAGAGCGTAATCCTTCACTCTATAATGCTGCCCGAAATAAACTTCTCAACTGGGAAATTACCGAAGAGCAAATCAATCAGATTGAACGTTCTCAAACGGTCATGAATGATGTCGATATCACCTCAAAAGTGGAAGGGTACGTCATTAACAAAATGATTGAAGTAGGAAGCCATGTTCAACAAGGTTCCTCGATGTTCAAACTTGCAGATCTGTCTAAAGTCTGGGTAATGTTTGATGCCTACGAAAGCGATGTGGCGAATATAAAGGTCGGTGATGAAGTCTCTTTTAGCGTGAAAGCATTTCCGGGGGAAGAATTTTCCGCTAAAATCACTTTTGTCGATCCGGTTCTCAATCCTCAATCAAGAACGGTTTCAATAAGAGCAGAAGCTGAGAATGATGCTATGCTTCTTAAACCGAATATGCTGACTCAAGGGGTTATCAAATCAGATGTGAGAGAAAGCGGTGAACAAATCCTAGTTCCAAAATCAGCCGTGCTCTGGACAGGAGAACGCTCTGTGGTCTATGTCAAAAAAACCAATACCGCTCAGCCCACTTTTGAATTCAGAGAAGTCGTACTCGGTCAACGTGTTGATGACCAATACATCGTGAAATCAGGTCTTTTTGAAGGTGAAGAAGTCGTTACCAACGGAACTTTCAAAATTGATAGTGCAGCGCAATTGGCAGGAAAAGCCAGCATGATGAATAAAACTCCGGACGGACGCCCTATAAGAACAGGTCATGAAGGTCACACAATGGACGGCTCGGGATCATCCCAGAGTAATAGTCAGATGGATATGGGTAGTAAAGCCTCGTCAGGTAGTAATTCTATGGACGTGCCAGAAGCTTTTACGTCTCAGGTTTCCAACGTGGTTGATGACTATATCGACCTAAAAAATAGCTTAGCTAGTGATAAAGAAGCGCAGGTTGCATCAAAAGCACAGAGCATTCAAGCATCACTGAACAATGTTGATATGGGTCTGTTGAGTCAAGAAGGGCACATGATTTGGATGAGCCAATCGGATTCCATAAAAACGGCGCTGAACCAACTTATCGAAGCCAAGGACATCTCTGAGCAAAGAGAGGGTTTTGAAAACCTGTCTAACATCATGCTAAAGGTCGCAAAAACCTATCCCATAAAAGGGATTTATTTCCAACAGTTCTGCCCGATGGCGAATGATGGAAAAGGAGCATACTGGCTCAGTGAAAAAGAGCCTATCCAAAATCCATATTTCGGATCTCGGATGATCTCATGTGGGGAAACCATACAAAGAATTGAAAACCAATAACCAAGCAGAAACACTATGAAAACTGTATACACTCTAATTATCGCTTCCCTTTTTCTTATACATACGGCGCAAGCCCAACAAGAATCTCATAGCCACGATGGTCATCTTGATATCTTGGTTGAGCACTATCTGGGGATGAAAAATGCGCTCGTTAAAGACGATTTAGAGAAAGCGAAAACCGCATTTAATGATTTTGCACAGGAAGTTCGCAGCAATGATGAAATGAATAATCATCAGGAACATGCAACGAAACATCAGAATCATCATGGTATGATGCTCAAAGCCCTTGCTTCGGCTGATAGCTCACAAACTATTGAAGATTTTCGCGATGCATTTGTTGATGTCTCCAAAGAGTTACTAACGGCTCTCGAGAATCAAAATTACGAGCATCCGTCTTTGTTTGTTCAATTCTGTCCGATGGCCAACAATGGGGATGGTGCTAAATGGATTAGTGACGAAGAAAAAATCGCCAATCCATTTTATGGCCAAATGATGCACAAATGTGGCGAAACGGTAACTAAAATAGAGTAACGGAGCTATTATGAACCACAATCATTCTGAACATAATCACAAAGCTACTAATCATGAACACCACGACCATTCCGGTCATGGAGAAGATTTAGGAGGGCACAACCATCACGACCACCATGCGCATATGGCTCAGGACTTTATAAAGCGGTTCTGGATTTCTCTGGCTTTAAGTCTGCCGATTATTGCTCTTTCACCCATGATTCAGGGCTTTCTTGGATTGCGAGATACACTCGCATTCTCAGGTGATCTATATGTCTCCTTTGTACTATCAAGTATTGTCTTTTTCTATGGTGGTTGGCCGTTTTTAACAGGTCTTTTCGAGGAGCTCAAGAAAAAACAACCCGGCATGATGACCCTCATCGCCATCGCCATAACGACCGCCTATATCTACAGTACAATGGTCGTCTTTTTCGTGGAGGGGAAAATATTCTTCTGGGAGCTGGTTACCTTGGTTGATATCATGCTCATCGGGCACTACATCGAGATGAAATCGGTGATGAGCGCCTCTAAAGCCTTGGAAGAGCTTGCCAAGTTGATGCCATCAGAAGCACATCTTCTTCAGGAAGATGGCTCTACCAAAGATGTTGCTTTGGAAGAACTTAAAAGTGGGGATCGGGTTCTCATTAAACCCGGAGAAAAAATTCCTGCCGACGGTGTTGTTATAAAGGGAAATAGCTCTGTCAATGAATCCCTCATGACCGGGGAATCCAAACCAGTTACCAAAAGTGATGGCGATGAAGTTATTGGTGGTTCCCTCAATGGTGAAGGCTCTCTGACGATTGAGATTAACCGCACTGGAAAAGATTCATTTCTCTCTCAAGTGATTGATCTGGTACGCCAAGCTCAAGACAGTAAATCCAGAACACAAGACTTAGCCAACAGAGCGGCATTCTGGTTGACCATAATTGCTCTTGGGGCAGGTTTTCTCACCTTTTTTGTCTGGACGGTCTTTACAACAGAAGATTTTGTATTTGCCTTAGAGCGAACGGTAACCGTTATGGTCATTGCCTGTCCGCACGCACTTGGATTAGCTGTGCCCTTAGTAGTGGCAGTATCAACCAATTTAGCAGCAGGGAACGGATTTTTAATCAGAAACCGAACTGCTTTTGAAGAAGCAAGAAACCTTGGAGCGGTTATTTTTGATAAAACCGGAACCCTTACCAAAGGGGTATTTGAGGTTACCGATGTCATCAATTATTCAAGCGATTATAGCGATGAGCAAATCTTACGATTGGCTGCATCACTTGAACAAAACTCTGAACATCCAATCGCTCAAGGTATCATGAATGCTAGCGATGACCTGTCTGAGATTGATGATTTTAATTCGATAACAGGGAAAGGGATTGAAGGAAAAGTTGAAGGAATATCCATCAAAGTGGTCAGCCCTGGGTACTTGGAAGAACAAAGGATTGATCAACCAAACGATGAGTACCAAACACTCTCTTCTCAAGGGAAAACCGTGGTATTTGTTATTGCTGAGGATAAACTGATTGGTGCTATTGCTCTTGGAGATACTATCCGTGAAGACTCCAGAAAAGCAATAGAGCAACTGCATGACATGGGCATTCAATGCATCATGCTTACTGGCGATAATAAACAAACTGCAGCTTATGTAGCTAAAGAACTTGGTCTGGATGATTACTTCGCTGAAGTTCTGCCCAACGAAAAAGCAGATAAAATCAAAGAGGTTCAATCCCGTGGGTTAAAAGTTGCCATGACGGGTGACGGTGTGAATGATGCGCCAGCTCTTGCCCAAGCTGATGTAGGTATTGCTATAGGAGCAGGTTCAGATGTAGCAGTTGAGACAGGTGATATTATTCTTACGCAAAGCAATCCCAAGGACGTAGCAGCACTCGTTGCTCTTGCCAAAGCGACCTACAAAAAAATGGTGCAAAACCTATGGTGGGCAACCGGATATAATGCCGTAGCCATCCCATTGGCCGCCGGAGTATTATACACTTATGGCATCATTCTTAATCCTGCTCTTGGGGCAGGACTTATGTCTCTGAGCACTGTGATTGTCGCAGTAAACGCTCGTTTATTAAAATTAGATAAGTAGGAATGCAAAATGAATGAATTATTTGACTACGCACCAAACATTCACCCGATGGTTGTTCATTTTCCAATCGCCATACTCATACTGGCTATTGGATTGAACCTGGTCGCTTTTTTCCTCCCTCAAAACTGGTGGGATGAAAAAAAGACCACGCTTCTTTATTTACTAGGATCTATTTCAGCCATTGTTGCCTATTTCACGGGAAGATCTGCGGCTGATACTGTGTTCCTTCCAACAGAGGCACAATCTGTTCTCACAGATCATGCCGATTGGGCACTTTGGACGGTTCTGTTTTTTGGAATCTATTCAACTTTTCGCATTGCTTTGCATTGGTTTAAAAAGCTGGAAACGAAATCGATACAGGTTTTTGCATTTGCTCTCGCCCTTCCCGGTCTCTTATTCTTATTTGAGGCAGGAGAATACGGAGCAACCATGGTTTATGGTTATGGGGTTGGAACAGGGCAATACTTAGAAGCAGAAGAAACGATAGCCCCAGTTCAAACTGAAAATGCTGACTTAGAATCCCTATTTATTGAAAAAGAAAACGGGGATTGGGTTTGGGATATGTCCGCTAATTCAGTCAATGATTTGAAAGAGCAGTTTCACTGGCTTGAGGGGAATATGGAACAGCTTAACCCAACCGTTTCAATAGCTGACAATCAAACGTATCTCAGCTTCAATCTGACAGACCATATAACCAATTTCTTTGTAACCCATTCGGGGTATCAAAATATTCAAGTTGATATCTATTTAGATATGGGGTCTTTTACCGGGGATGTCAAAATTGTCCATCATGTTCAAGATGCCCAAAACTATGATTTTGTTGCTCTCACTTCAGATGGAGAAATCTCACAAGGAAGAACCACAAATAATGAAATCGAACTTTTCGATGAAAAAGAGTTCGAGGATGAAGGCTTAAAATTTGTTCGGGTGGTTAGTGATGAAACGCATTTTAGAGGCTACGTCAATAAAGAAATGGTGGTTCATGGGCACGGAGATAAACCAGATGACGGAAGTATTGGCTTGAAAATAAATGGACATGGAACACTTTTGATCCAGAACATTGAATTATCACAACTCAAATAATTAATCCTTATGAAAACACTACTAACTTTAGTAACAGCCATCTTTGTTATGGCTGCTCCACAGCTACAGGCTCAAGATTTGAGCGACCAGGAATCAATTAAAACGGTGCTATCAAACTTTGAAAAAGCCATTGTTGAGAATGACTCTAAGATAGCATCATCTCTTCTTCATGAAGATGTAACTATCTTAGAAGGGAGGGGCAGCGAGACCAAAGAGGAATATTTATCTCATCACTTTCATTCTGATGGTAAATTCCTAAGTGCAATTGAACGAAACGAGCTATCTCAAAAGATCAATATCGAAGGAAATATGGCTTGGGTTTCAACCATTACATCAATGAAAGGAACCTACTCAGATCGTGAGATTGATCTGACCTCCCTTGAATTAGCAGTACTAAAGAAAGAAAACGGTAATTGGAAGATTGTTGCTCTTCACTGGTCTTCCCGCTAAACAAAACTGTTTTGAAAGATCATATCAAAGAAATACGCCCAATTGTAATTTGGGCGTTTCTTCTCAATACCATTTGGGAGTTTGGGCAGTGCCTATTCTTGTATGACATGTGGGACTGGCCATTCTGGAAGGCAACGTTCTGGATGTGGGCAGCCATTATTGGGGATGTTTGTATCGTTTTAGGGCTTTGGAAGATAACAGAGTTACTTTTTTCGTCTGTCAATTTTCAGAAACTCAAACTGAAGAATTATTTATATCTCATTTTTATAAGCTTTGTTGCCAGTATAGTCTTAGAGTGGGCTGCAAAATTCCTTGAACTCTGGACGTATTCGGAGTTAATGCCTGTTCTTATCATCTTTGATTATGAGGTGGGTTTATCTCCTATTATTCAAATTACATTGCTGCCCGCATTGTCAGTGTACCTCTCTGTGAAGAGAAACCATTTACTGAATCCATAGCTGAAATTATTATCTGATTTGCTCAATATGTGGAAAACATTTAATCATTTGCTTAAATAATAATTTTGCCATAGTTTTGTACCGCTAATTTTTCGAACAAATAAAGACTATGAATAAGCAAGATTGTATTCGTGACGTTGCCGATTTAACTCAAATCAAAAGATGCAGAGCTTCACTTTCCAGTATTCAACCATCCACAGAAAAACTATCCGGTATTCTTAAGCTGGCAGGAAATGATGTCCGTCTTAAAATTCTCTATCTCCTTAATAAGGAAGACCAGCTTTGCCCTTGCGACTTAGGAGACATTTTAGACATGAGTGTCCCTGCGGTTTCCCAGCACCTGAGAAAGTTGAAAGATGGTGGCTTAGTAGAAACCCAAAGAGAGGGCAAAGTGATTTTTTATTCACTCAATCAGCAAATTATACCTGTTCTACAACCTTGCTTTGATCAACTTGAAAACAACAACATTCTTAAAGTGATAGCCGCATGAAAGAACCAAATTTAAATAAGGACAAAGCATTGATGAGCAGTGGAATAGCAGCAGCATTTGTAGCCTCACTTTGTTGTATTACTCCAGTAGCAGCTTCTTTAGCCGGAATAGGTGGTATAGCGTCCACTTTTTCCTGGATGGAACCCATACGTCCCTACATAATCGGGTTAACTCTTTTGATTTTAGGCTTTGCCTGGTTTCAGAAATTAAAACCCAAATCCAAGGAAGAGATCGATTGTGCATGTGATGATGAGCCCAACACATTCCAATCAAAAAGCTTTTTAGGTGTGGTCACTCTCCTTGCTATGATACTCATGGCATTTCCGTATTACTCGGAGGCGTTTTTCTCTGAGAAGAGCACCGAGATTGTTTATGTCCAAGAAGCGAATGTGCAAACAGTCACGTACGATATTGTAGGTATGACGTGTGCGGGGTGCGAAGCCAGCGTTCGCAATGCAGCACAAGAAGTAGAAGGTGTGCTGGAGGCTAAAGCTTCCTACGATACCCAAACGGCAACGATCTCTTTTGATAAATCCAAAGTTCAACCGGAACGCATTAAACAGGCGATCAACAGTACTGGGTTTACCGTTAAGGAAGAGGACTCAAAATAATGAGTACAACCATACTTACAGAATCGACATTGAACTGCCCTGAATGCGGATACCAGTCTAAAGAAAAAATGCCCACTGATTCCTGCCAGTTTTTTTGGGAATGCCCTAATTGTAACGCAGTAATAAAACCCAAACAGGGAGATTGTTGTGTGTTTTGTTCTTATGGTGATGTGGCTTGCCCTCCGATTCAGCAAGATGGGAATTGTTGTAAGTAGTAATATTTATCTCTTTTAGTTTCAGTTCCCGAATAAATTGCTTCTCAATCAATTACTGGGCTACTTTTTGAAAAAGAAGATGATAACTAATCTAGATGTGGGGTATCTGTTTTTATATTAATTATATATTAATCAAAATTAATCGATTCCTGTAAATAAAAAAGCCTTGTCAAAAATATAGTTTTAACAAGGCTTTAATCAAGTACACCCGAGAAGATTCGAACTTCTAACCGCCTGATTCGTAGTCAGGTACTCTATCCAATTGAGCTACGGGTGCATTTCAGTAAATGAAAGACTACAAAGATAAGGACTTCTTCACCTGTTAACAATATAAAGTTGTCAGTTTTATTCCCTCCCCGGTTAGGTTTAGGATTGTGAAAGTTTGTATTTACCGTTGCTTAATACAACTCAGTTTCTAAATTAAATCACAAAATATCTCATAAACAGGTATACAGATCTTTAGTACTATGGATGTTTGGTCAATTTTAATCATTGTTGGGCTGGTTCAGGGCTTGTTTGTCCTAACTCTCTTTTTTGCCAAAAAGGAGTTTCAAAACAAATCACAGCGCTACTTGATGATCCTGGTAGGTATTTTTATCTGGCTTCAATTGGAGTTCCTGTCTATTCGCTGGCCTTATACTATTGATGTTACCATGTTTTATGGTACCCGGCTTGGGTCATGGCTGGCCATCGGCCCCGTACTATTTCTGTATACAAAATCATTGACTACCAACAAGTTTGAGTTTGGATTAAAAGAAGCGCTCCAGTTTCTCCCCTTTGTATTCTTTGTACTGGTCTTGCCACTGTTCTATTCCGATTTTCTGAGTTTCAGGCAAGTGCATTATGGTATGCTTACCGCGTTTGATAATTTTAAACAAGAAGTGTCACCAATTCAGTATGTGTATTCAAGTGTATTTATCGCTCAGTTTATACACTTGTTTGTTTATCTCTTGCTAAGCCTCAAAACGGTGAATTATTATAAACAGGTATTAAATAAGAGCTATTCATCTTATTCAGAATCTGAGATCGCCTGGCTGAAAGTGACTATCTACTTTCTAATAGCCATCCTGTTTTTTGCGGCATTATTCCTGGTTCGTTATTTCTTCAATTTAGAATATCGAAGGCACCTGGATTATATCTACGTACTTCCCATGAGTTTCTTAATGTATTTAGTAAGCTATAAGCTGGCAGGTGTTCAGTTTACCAGCCTGGCAGAAGAAGAGGTGGTTGAAAATTCCAAGTATCAGAAATCATCATTAAAGCCAGAACAGGCACAGGCATATGCAGAGAGTCTCCAGGAATTTGTGGAAGAGAAAAAGCCGTTCTTAACCAATGGTCTGAAGCTTAAAGATCTTTCCGAACAACTGGACATCCCTCTGAATCATCTTTCCCAGGTTATAAATGATAAGTTCGGGGACAGCTTTTACGATTTTATCAATAAACACCGGGTACTGGAAGCAAAGCAGCTCATGGAAAAGGAAAAAAAGGCGACGTTATTGGAAATAGCGTATTCATCAGGCTTCAACAACAAAACTTCATTCGCGAATGCATTTAAAAAATTCGTTGGGTTAAGCCCGTCTTCCTACAGAAAGAAACTGGTTGAGGAAAGGTGAAGAATTAATTTCTGATTTTTGGGCAATTCTTATAAGGATTGTCGATTTGCTGTTCTCATGAAGTGATCTTGTGCTTTTTAATAAACCCAAAAGCACTATGAAAAAAATAGTATCACTCATTCTTCTATCCATTTGTTTTATACAGGCTGAGATAACAGCACAGAATTCAGATTTTAATATTTCGGAGTTCTACCCAATCGAGAGAAGTCATTCATATGTAGAGTTTGAAATAAAATATATGGGCTATGCCAAAGTGAAAGGCCGGTTCACAAACTTTAAAGGCACATTCAGATATGATCCTGATAACCTGGAGAAAACTTCAGTCACCTTTTCGTTGGATGTCGAATCTATTGATACAGATTTGGATTTTCGTGACCGGGATCTAAAATCTAACCATTGGTTTGATGCCGAGGCCTATCCAAAAATTACTTTCGAAAGCACAAATGTAGAAGAAGTTGCCAGCGGACTGGAAGTAACAGGCAACCTAACCATCAAAGATGTTACCAAAGAGGTAACTATTGATATGGATAAAGGTTCAGGAATTTTGAAAGATACGCGAGGAGATTCACAGGTAATTTTTACAGGAGAATTTGACCTTAACCGAAAGGATTATGGGGTAGAAGGAGAGCGATGGAGTGCTTTAAAAGAAGGTATCACTGCTGTTAGTAGTGAGGTTACCATCGAGGTTAGCTTATTAGGTAAGAAGATAAACAAGAGCAACGCTCAGAATTTTGTTCGCAACCCGGACAGCCCACCGGGTAAATTATATATGATAGCAAATGAGCAGGGAGTAGATAAAGCCATCCAGGAATTTGAAACCATGAAGGGTTCAGAGGTAGCCAGGATTAATCAAAACACCTTACTTGCTGTAGGGTATAACCTTCTTAAGGATGGGAAAATTGATGAAAGTATCCGAATCCTTGAACACAACACAAAGGCCTTTCCTGAAGTAGGAAATACCTTTGATTCTTATGCCGAGGCTCTTGCTACCAAAGGGAACCTGGAAGAAGCCAGGAAAAACTATGAGCTTTCTCTTATGAAAGACCCCACAAATCTAAATGCAAAGGAAATACTGAGGCATCTCAAGTAATCAAAAGGCATTACTAATGTGTTTATAAGCTCCGGATATAATTAACAATCCGGAGCATTTCGTATGTAACTCTTACAGATGTGAAAAAATGTATTCTTTGTTGATTCGTACATACCAGTTGCTAAATTAGCAGGTATTCAGTCCACTAAATAAAACGGAGATTACATGAAAAAACTGATACTACTTTGTGTCTGTGCTTTCCTCGTTGCGCCTATAAATAGTATGGCCCAAAAGAAAGGCAAAGAAGATGAAGAACAAAAAACGGATAAGTTTACGGAGCTTACCACGGATGCAGAAAAAGTGGAAGGCTTTTTTGATCTTTATCGCAAAGATGGAAAGCTATACCTGGCTATTACCGAGGATGATCTGAACAAAGATTTCCTCATGAATTTTGAAATATCTCAAGGGATAGGTTCATCCGGACTCTTCGGCGGAACCATGTTAAATATTTTTGAAGGATTATTGGTTTCTCTTGAAAAGCATGAAGGGAAAATATTCCTGGTAAAAAAACCACACCGATATTCAGCTGAAGAAGGGACTCCTGCTGCACTTGCTGTTGAACTGACTTTCGGAAACTCGGTGATGCAAACTGCAAAAGTAGAAGCTACCAGCGAAGATGGAGTAATGCTTATTGATGTGTATTCATGGTTTATTTCGGATATGTCTCGGGTAGGTAACCGCGTTAAACGAGCTGTTTCATCACGCCCCGGGCAGCCAGGAAGAGCTTCTCTTGATAAAGGAAAGAGTTACGTTAGTACAGTAAAGTCGTTCCCGATGAATACAAATATCGAGGTGAACCTGACCTTCAATAACCAGGAACAGGGAGCTCCAAGAACTGTACCTGATCCGAGATACATTCCTGTTGGAGTTCACTATAGCTTGGTACAGTTACCGGAAGTTCCGATGAAACCAAGAATGGCAGATGACCGAACCGGGTATTTCATGACGGTTCACAAAGATTTTACGGATGATGAGGAAGAATTTTTCCGCCGTTATATAAACAAGTGGAGATTAGAATGTGATGGCCCGGCAGGTGCTGACGGACTTTGTACTCCTAAAAAGCCAATCACTTATTACATAGACCATACGGTACCCGAAGAGTACCGCCAGATTATGATGGATGGGATTCTTGAATTCAACCGCGCTTTTGAAGCAGCAGGATTCAGAAACGGTATTGAAGCTAAGATGCTGCCAGAAGATGCAGATCCTGAAGATATCAGGTATGCAACCATGCGTTGGAATGTATCTGATCAGTCAGGATATGGTGCTATCGGGCCATCTGTAGTTGATCCGCGAACCGGGGAGATTTTAGATGCCGATATCCTGTATGAAGCAAATATGGTTCAGGGATGGAAGAACTTCTATAGAACAAATGTAAGCCCAACTACTGCTATAAATGAAATGTTCGAGCTTTCTGCAGAGGAAGAAGAGGCATTGAGAAATGGTGGAGAAATGGCTTCTCTTGCTGATGAAATTTCATCACAGGGAACATTACTCAGAACAGCATTAATCGCTTCAGGAGAAATTGGAGCGGGTGATCCTGTGCCGGATTCTTATGTTATGGAAGCTATGAAGAGAGTTACCATGCACGAACTTGGTCATACTCTCGGTTTACGCCACAACTTCAGGTCTTCTGCAGATACTCCTTTCGATAAACTGCATGACAAAGCTTATACAAGGGAAAATGGTTTAGCCAGTTCTGTTATGGAATACCCGGGTATTAACATTTCACCAAATGGAAACCAGGGATATTACTATTCACCATCAGTAGGTTCTTATGATCTTTGGGTAATTTCTTATGGTTATACGCCAAGCGATCGGAGGGCAGAAGAAATCGCTCGCCAGGCTGCAGCTCCTGGACATGCATATGGTCCGGACGAAGATGCACGTGGTTTTGGTGCATTAGATCCTGATGTAAGTGTGTATGATCTGAGTAGTGATCCACTCGCATGGGGTAAGGAACGAACTGCTTTGATCAAAGAGATATGGAAAGATCTTCCTGAGCATGTTCTAACTGATAATATGCCATACTTTGAAGTAACGGATGCATTCAGAACTTTAGGAAATCAGTATGCCAGGGCAGCGTCAACAGGTGTGAAGTATATTGGTGGGCAATACCAGTACAGAGATCATAAAGGAGACCCGAACGAGCGTGGGCCTTTTGTAAACGTGGATAAAGCCCGTCAGGAAGAAGCATTACAATTCCTTATTGATGATGTGTTCTCAGAAAATGCATTTGAGCTTTCACCAGAAGTATATCAAATGTTTGGTGCCAACAGGTGGAGCCATTGGGGCGTTAATAATACCGTAAATGGACGGATTGATTTCCCTCTTCACCAGGTTCTGCTATCTATTCAATCTTCATTACTTGCCCAGATAACAAGTCCACAGAAGTTCGCCAGAATTCGAGATGCGGAAGTTAAGTTTGGTGCCGAAAATGTGATGACTATTCCTGAGTTGATGCAAGGGATTACCGAAGCAGTTTGGGGCGAAGTATGGACGGCTCCCGGAACTAACGTAGAAAGTAACAGGCGAGACTTGCAACGTGCCTATATCGACAGAATGGGAATGCTGGTTACCGATGCTCCTGGTAGTACTCCGGCTGACGCAAGATCTGTTGCACGATTACAACTAACGGATTTGAAATCCAGAATCGACCGCAGGTTAAGCCCTCCGTATAGCTTCGATGCTTATACAGAAGCCCACTTGCGTGAAGTTCAAACGCGCATCGAGAAAATACTCGAGGCACATTTAAGCCTGGAAAACTAAGTATAAACGCAAAGTAATTGCATAAAAAAAGCCTTCCTGCTTAAAACAGGAAGGCTTTTTTGTGTCTGCTGGTTAGTATAGCAGATTAATATCTGTATTCATCAGATTTGTATGGGCCGGTAATTGGAACACCAATATATTCAGCCTGCTCTTCAGAAAGAGTTTCCAGTTCCACACCAATTTTAGAAAGGTGCAGACGTGCCACTTTTTCATCCAATGACTTAGGAAGAACGTGAACACCTGGCTCAAATTCTTCTGGTCGGTTCCAGAGTGCGATTTGAGCTAAAGTCTGATTAGTAAAACTATTACTCATCACAAATGAAGGATGACCCGTTGCATTTCCAAGATTCATCAGGCGTCCTTGAGATAGAAGAACGATTTGTTTACCTGATTTCATGGTAAAGATATCAACTTGAGGTTTGATGTTTTCTTCCTGTGAGTTTTCTTTCAACCAGGCCACATCAATTTCATTATCAAAGTGACCGATGTTTCCAACAATTACTTTGTCTTTAAGGCTTTCAAAGTGATGCCCCTGAAGGATATCCTTGTTCCCGGTTGCAGTAACAATAATGTCAGCTCTTGGAGCAGCATTATCCATCTTTTTAACTTCAAAGCCGTCCATTGCAGCTTGTAACGCACAGATTGGATCGATTTCAGTAACAATTACTCTGGCTCCGGCGCCTCTTAATGACGCAGCAGTTCCTTTACCAACATCTCCGTAACCTGCTACAACAGCAACTTTACCAGCCATCATAACATCTGTAGCTCTTCGTATAGCATCAACAGCAGACTCTTTACAGCCGTATTTGTTATCAAATTTTGATTTGGTAACAGAGTCATTAACATTGATCGCAGGAAGAGTTAAGGTGCCGTTTCTTTCTCGCTCAATAAGGCGAAGCACACCTGTAGTAGTTTCTTCTGAAATACCATTGATTCCGTCAACAAGCTCAGGGTACTTATCCAGTACCATGTTGGTAAGGTCTCCACCATCATCAAGAATCATGTTCAGTGGTTGTCCATCAGGGAAGAAAAGAGTTTGTTCGATACACCAATCAAATTCTTCTTCATTCATTCCTTTCCATGCATATACAGGGATACCTGCAGCAGCTATTGCAGAAGCGGCATGATCCTGAGTGGAATAGATATTACAAGAAGACCAGGTTACATCAGCTCCCAGGTCAACTAGAGTTTCAATGAGTACAGCGGTTTGGATAGTCATGTGAAGGCAACCAGCAATACGAGCACCTTTTAGAGGTTGCTCAGCTTTGTATTCTTCACGGATAGCCATTAAACCAGGCATTTCAGCCTCAGCTAATTCAATTTCCTGGCGGCCAAATCGTGCCAGGCCAATATCTTTAACTTTGTACGCTAACTTTTCTTCTACTTGTGGCATATTTATGTCGTTATATTCTATGATTCTTTATTGTCTTCTATAATCGTTTTGGCCTTCAGGTAATCACCTTCGGTACCGGCTGATCCAAGCTCTGCTTTAATCAGGAACCCATCAGGGTCGATAAACACCTTGAAAGGTATACCTAGTGAAATCACTTCGGCCCCAACATCATTTACATCTAAAGAGAATGTAAAGTCGTATCCATTCTCGGTTACAAATTCAGCTACATCTTCTCGTTCATCTGCCGTTAAGGTGTTTACAGCAAGTACGGCAAAATCATTCCCATATTCGTTTTTTAGAGAGTCCATAGCCGGGAATACCTGGAGACATGGTCCACACCACGTTTCCCAGAAATCAATTAGAACCACCTTTCCGGCGAAATCGGATAAATAAACTTCGCCGCCGTCCATATCCTGGAATGCAGCTCGCTTGAGTACGGCTTCAATTCGTGCTTCTTCTTCGCTTAATTCTCTTGGGTTTGTTTGGTTACTCTGCTTTTGTGCGCATGAAAGTGTTATCGAGACTACAATCAGGGCGAGTAATAATGTTAATGGTCTTTTCATGGAGTAAATAATGATTTTTTGCGGTCTCAAAGATACGAGATACTTCCGATAAAAGTATAATTGGCAAAAACTAATATGATGATAGACGAACGGAGATCAAATATCATAGCGCATTTTTTCCATATCTATCTTATCTTTGCCGGTTTAACATCTACGGAGAAAATTATCACACACGATTATATAGTTATTGGTGCCGGAATTGTAGGACTTTCAACGGCGTATAAGCTGTCGTTATCATTTCCGGATGCAAGGATCTTGGTCCTTGAGAAAGAAGATAGGGTAGCAGCTCATCAAACAGGTAAGAACTCAGGTGTTATTCACTCAGGAATCTACTATAAACCAGGTAGCTACAAGGCATTAAATTGCAGGGATGGACGTCATCAACTGGTTGATTTTTGCAAAAAGCATGGAATCGAAATAGATATTTGTGGAAAAGTAATTGTTGCCACAGAAGAGGTAGAATTGCCACGACTGGATGCTATTTATGAAAGAGGGTTGCAAAATGAGATTGAGGGAATTGCCAAGATAGGAGCTGATGAGCTTGCGGAGATTGAACCTTATGTAAAAGGGATTGCAGCAATTAATGTTCCCTGTGCTGGTATCGTAGATTATTCCGGAATGTGTGAAAAGTTCAGGGAGCTAATCGAAGCTGGAAATGGAAAAGTAGAATTCTCTCAAAAAGTGATTAAGATTAGAGAGGAGGGAGGAGAAATAGAGGTAAAAACCCAGAAAAGCAGCTTTAGATCCCGTTTTCTAATTAATTGTGCTGGTTTGTATTGTGATCATGTTGCAAAATCAGCAGGTGTACATTCGCCAATCAAGATCGTTCCTTTTAAAGGGGAGTATTACGAGCTGGAGCCAGAAGCTGAGTACCTTGTAAATCATTTAATCTATCCCTTGCCTAATCCTGAGTTCCCCTTCTTAGGAGTTCATTTTACAAGGATGGCTTTAGGAGGAATAGAGTGTGGACCAAATGCAGTATTTGTGTTTAAGAGAGAAGGATATGAAAAAATGGCTTTCGATTTAAAAGAGTCAATAGAATCGTTGACATTTCCTGGCTTTTGGAAAATGGCTTCAAAGCATTGGAAAATGGGCATGGAAGAGTATAAGCGTTCTTTTTCCAAAACTGCTTTTGTTAAAGGGCTACAAAAGCTTATCCCTGATTTAAGAGAGGAACATGTGAAAGAAGCACCAGCAGGAGTACGAGCAATGGCTCTTCAACCTAACGGTGAAATCCTGGACGATTTTCACTTTGAGGTTTCAGGAAACCAAATCCATATTTTGAATGCACCAAGCCCGGCAGCTACAGCCTGCCTCGCTATTGGGGATGAAGTTGTGAAAAAGGTTAAAGCTGAATTTCAGCTATCATAGCTCCTCAAGGAGAGTGTTCCAAAGCCTGATACTTTTGCCTTTGTTTTTAACAACGGTTAGTGGCACATACTTATCTTCACTTATAAGACCTTCGGTTGTACTGCCAAGTACAAAAGATGACAACACGTTATGGCCTCTTGAACCAACAACTATCATATCTACATGGTTCGAAAAAGAAAACTGATTTATAAGGTTTGGTGCCTCATTACCTTTTTTGAGAAGGTAATGCATGGTTAACTCACTCTCGTCTACATCATGTTCTTTTAAGAAAGCAGCATAATCATGCTCAATGCTTATCTTCATTTCCTCAGCAAACTCATCGTACTTAAGCCCAACTTTTCGATATCCTTGTGGTACTTTATAGATATGTAAACCAAGGATGTTAATATTATCCCATCTTGACGCTAACGATCGTGCATGGTCAAGGGCTCTAAAGCTATTTGCAGAGAAATCTAAAGGAACAAGAATCGTTCTGATTATATCAGGAATAGAGCTTGGAATAATAGAAATTGCACACGCAGCATTTCGAACAATCTTTTTCAATAACGATATTTGTGCTTTTTTTGCGCTTCCTCTGCCAAGGACTAATAAATCACTATCGTCTTCTCTAATAAAATGCGAGATAGTTTTTAACTTAATCCCACTTTCTACCTTTACGCTAATATTTTTTTGCTTAGTAATATTATCATAGCCCTGTACTTTTAACAAAATCGCATCTTTAATCGACTCATCAATGGGCGTGATTAGCTGAGGGTACTTTTCTGAAATTTCTTTCGGCATCTCGATATTACTGGCAACATGAAGAAAAGTAATGGACTCAAAAGATTGAATATCACAAAGGCGATCTACGTATTTACAAACCACATCATCATGATCATCGTTGAGCTCCATGATTACAAGTAGTCGTTTCATTGAATACATAAGAAAAAAGGTAATTGAAATTGGTTGAACATCTGGTAGGAGACACTAATACTAAACACTTTTACATCAAAATCTCCACAGGCAATAAGTTACGACTATAATTCGTCCCTTATAAATAAATTAAAAAGGATTTTTTTGGGAAACTAAAGCGGCTCCTTATGGTTAGTTTATCCTGTAACTTCTACCTTAGACCTTCGTTCAGGTTTATGATTAAATCACAATATGAGCAATAAATCTGCAAAAGAGGCTTCTGAAGCTGAATTTAAAGTCATTTACTTTCAGTTATACCCTAACCTGTTTCGGGTTGGAAGCTATATTCTAAAAGATGGTGCGGAAGCCGAAGATGTAGTTCAGGAGGTTTTTTTAACGCTTTGGGAGAAACGTAACGAGCTTCATAAGATTAATGATTTAAAATCATATGCTATCCGAACGACCCAAAACAGAGCATTTGACAGGTTAAAAGCATCAAAGAAAGAACAAGAGAGGATACTGGAAATAGAGCCCGATATGGAGTCATATTCTGGTTTCGAATTAAATGAGGTGGATGATTTTAGAGAAACGCTTGAAATTGCAGTTTCCCGGTTAACCCCAAAATGCAGGCTGGTATTCTCACTTAGCAGGTTCGATGGTCTTTCAAATGATGAGATTTCAGAATATCTGGGTATTTCAAAGCGAACAGTTGAGACTCAAATCTCAAATGCTTTAAAAGCATTTAGAGGGGAACTAAAGCCGATTTTTGAACAAAGACTATCTCACCTGCATCTGGGTACAATATCTATTCTCTTACTAAGCCTGTAAAAAATAAATTTTCTTTTACGTGTATCTGGTTGAAGTACCGTCTTATAGGTAACTCAACTATACAGGAATGAAAGAAGATCGATTAATTCAGCTAACTACAAAAGAATGCCTGGAAACTATTACCGGCAAAGAGAAGGATGAGCTTACGGCTATTCTTAAAGAAGAAAGGTATCAAAAGATCTATTCTGATCTTGTGCAGGAGTGGGAACAGGCAGGAAAATTCCAACTGAAGAACAAAGGTGATGTTGATGCTGCATGGTCTGATTTTCAAACCCTTGTGCAGGAAAAAAAGCCAAAAAGTAAAATCTATAGCTTCAATCCTTTTTTAAAGGTAGCAGCTGCTATCCTGATCACAGTATCGATAAGTTTAATCTATTTCAATTTGTGGAATACGCAGGAATACCAAACTGGTATTGGCGAGACCCTGGAGGTTATACTAGAAGATGAATCCGTTATTCTGCTCAATGAGTCCAGTACACTATCTGTTAGTACAGCATTTAACGAAAAAGACAGATCGGTAAAATTTTCAGGAGAGGCGTATTTCGATATCATGCACGATGCAGAAAAACCATTTATTATCGAAAGCGGAGTATCAAGAATAGCAGTATTGGGAACTTCTTTTAATGTAGATGCAAGACCTTACGATGAAACTATCCAGGTTGATGTAACAAGCGGGCGCGTTTCCCTAAGCGAGATTGGAAACGAGGAGAGTCAGATTTTTCTAACCGAAGGAATGAGGGGGATTCTTGATTTAACGAATAAGGAATTAGTATCGAAGACCTATTCAAATGAAAATTTCCTCTCCTGGAATTCCAAAACCCTGGAATTCAGAGATCTGAAGATGGAAGAAGTAATTGAGGATATCTCCAAGCACTTCAAAACACAAATCATCATAAATAATGATGCAATTCTCAATTGTAACTTTACTAGTACGTTTAAAGACCCTGCAATTGAAGAGGTTTTGAAAGTTATGAGCCTGACACTCGATCTGAGTTATGACAAATCCGGAGAGGAATATATTCTTGACGGAGAAGGGTGTACAGAGGGTTAATCATGAATTCAAAAAAGAGCAATTTATCATCAATGAAGCGTAAACTTAAAGCAACACTTACAAGCGTATTTCTGATCTTTTCTTTGGCTCATGCACAAACAGATACTGAATTGATTTCTTACAGTTTTGAAGGCGAGGCGCTGGTTAATGTGATCGAAAAACTAGAGGAAGTTACAAAGTATAGTTTCTCATATAGTAGTACATCAATACCAACTGATTTCGAGGTTACAGCTACCCTTACACAAGCTACCATCTCTGAGGCTTTAAATATCGTATTCGCTAATACGCTTATTACCTATGAGATAATGGGAGAAAGAATAATTCTGAAGCTGAACCAGACACTCCAAACAGTGAGAGGGGCGGTAGTTGATCGGTATACTGGAATCCCAATTCCAGGGGTAACCGTTGTTATTCTGAACACGAATCCGTTAAAAGGAGATGCAACTGACTCAGAGGGGAGATTCAGAATCAGGAATGTAGTTGCTGGAAGGTATTCCATAAAGGCTTCATTCCTGGGCTTTGAAGATGTAATTATACCAGATGTTTTAGTGGGTAGTGGAAAGGAAGTGGTTTTAAATATTGAGATAGCAGAATCTCTTCTCCAACTGGAGGAAATCCAGGTAGGAGTTAACTCTGGAACATCTTCAGCTCCAATTAACCACATGGCCCAGGTAAGCGGACGTTCTTTTACGGTTGAGGAAACAAAACGATTTCCAATTAGTGTTGGGGATCCACTACGCCTGGCTTCTTCTTTTGCTGGTGTTATAGCTACAGATGATGGCGATAACGAGATTGTAATTCGAGGAAATTCCCCGCGTGGTATTCTTTGGAAACTGGAAGGGATAGAGATTCCGAATCCAAATCATTTCTCTTCTGAAGGAGCTTCCAGTGGTGGTATTAGTATGTTTAGCACACAGGTTATTTCTCGATCCGATTTCTTTACCAGCGCCTTCCCTGCTGAATACGGTAACGCAACGGCTGGCGTTTTTGATATTAAACTCAGAAGCGGGAATAATGAGCGTAGGGAGTCCACCTTGCAATTTGGACTACTAGGTTTGGATGTATCATCAGAAGGGCCTTTAACCAAGAGGAAGAACGCTTCTTATCTTCTTAATTACAGGTATTCGACATTATCCATTTTAAATGGGCTGGGACTAGAGCTTGAGGGGGAAGGAGAGCGAAATATCTTTCAGGATTTATCTTTCAAAGTAAATATGCCGACAGATAAAGCAGGAGTATTTTCTGTTTTTGGGATGGGAGGTTTAAGCAGTTACGTATTCAAGCTTCCGAATGTAGATGTTACTGATACTGAAAAATATAATATGGGAGTTCTGGGTGTATCAAATAAGTATATATTAAATAACCGTACGGTTCTAAGCTCAACAGTATCTGTTTCCGGTACAGAAATCGTTAATAACGAAAATGTTCCTATTGATGCAGGAAGATATATCCAAGAAACCACTTTCCAGAAGACTTTTATCAGGACTTCATTGGAGTTGGATAATAAATTCAGTGCAAAACATCTATTGAATACAGGTTTCACGTTCAGCAGTTTAGACTATGATTTTAAATCTTCAGAAAGCGATCCGCGAAATGATTCTCTCTTTCAATTTATAGAGTGGTTTAATGATGAAGGAAATACAACGTCCCTGCAAGGATATACTTCATGGAAGTATCGACCAACAAGCAAGCTTAGCTTTGTGAACGGCCTTCACATGACGCTTTTCAACCTTACAAATGAAATGGTGATTGAACCACGAACTAGTGTAAGGTGGGAATACAAACCTACTTCAGCACTATTTGCAGGTTTCGGATTACATAGCCGAATTGAATCATTAGAGTATTATTTCGGGAATGCCCCTAACCGGGATGGCTCAACTACTGATTTGAATTTAGATCTCGGTTTGACCAGATCTAGCCATTTTGTTGCTGGATTTGAAACAAGCATAAATGAACGGGTTCATTTTAAGGCTGAAGTGTATTACCAGCATTTATTTAATGTGCCAATAATAGCCGGCGAAGCCGATAACTCACTTAGTGCCGGGGCAAACGATTTCTCCACAATTAATCTGAGTGAAGGATATGTATATAATAACCTGGTTAATGGAGGCACAGGAGATAACTATGGAATCGAACTTACTTTAGAGAGAAAGTTTGCTCAAAACTACTATTTCCTGTTGAACGGGACTCTGTATGAATCTACTTATGAAGGAAGGGATGGTGTAACCAGGAGCACTCGCTACAATGGGAATTTTGGCTATAATATCGTGGCAGGGAAAGAGTATAGAGTGGGTAGTGTAAGCAAAGATAAAACGCTTGGTGTAAATCTTAAGATCAACCACGCAGGTAATAAAAGAAAGAGTCCGATCTATGAGCCTCTCACACTTCAAAATGGAAGAGAAACCAGTTTATTGAGTGAAGTGTATACTGAAAAGTATCCATATTACTTCAGAGCAGATCTCCAATTAAGTCTCCGAAATAATAAAAGAGGCAGAACTTCTGAATGGAGACTGGATATTCAAAACCTGACAAACCGTGAAAATGTAGTATTAGAGTACTTCGATTTTAATTCGAGAAGTGTAATTGAAGAGGGACAATTCGGGTTAATTCCAATCCTGAGTTATAGAGTCGAGTTCTAGGAGCTGCCTAAATAAGCGCCATTGTGTTTATCTATTAGTTGAAATAGCAGGGATGCATTACATTCTTCAAAAACAATGGAGAAAGCATGAAGATAATACTGGTTGGAGCAACAGGAACTATAGGTAAGCACATCGCCAAAGAGCTTGAAAAAAGGCATGAATTAATAAAAGTAGGCTCAAGCTCGGGAGATATCCAGATGGATATGATTTCTAAAGAATCAATCCAAGAGATGTTCAAAAAGGCAGGTTCTTTTGACGCACTTGTTGTTGCAGCTGGAGCAGCGGCAATGAAGCCTATAAGTGATTTACAGGAAGAAGATTTCTATGTAGGAATTAAAAGCAAGATGATGGGGCAGATTAATCTTGTTATGGAGGGGAAGAATCACATCAATGATAAAGGCTCTTTTACACTTATTACAGGAATTCTGGCAGATGATCCGGTAAAAGGTTCGGTGGCTATGGGTTTTGTGAATGGAGCTGTGAATTCCTTTGTGATTGCAGCTGCGTGCGAATTGGATAAAGGTGTGCGTATCAATGTTGTTAGCCCAGGATTAGTAGAAGATTCCGGAGATAGTTATGGCCCGTATTTTCCTGGGCACACTCCTGTTTCGATGAAAAGAGTTACAGATGCTTATGTGAAAAGTGTGGAAGGGATTCGAACCGGAGAAATCATCAAAGTGTATTAGTTAAGAATTGATATTTATCATAATTAACCTCAAACTCCTTTTGCAAAAGCAGAGGAGTTTTTTTGATTAAAAATGATCTATTAACTAAGCAATTATATGCACAGGATGCCTCCATGTATCAGGAGATACCAATGGGGGTTTGCTTTCCGAAATCGATAAAAGACATCCAGGATCTGGTATTGCAAGCTAACCAGGAGCAGTTCTCGATTACTGCCCGAAGTGCAGGGACAAGCCTGGCAGGCCAAACTACCGGAGGTGGAGTAATCATGGATGTTTCTCGGTTCATGGACGAGCTTCAAGAAGTAAACTCAACCGGGAAATATGCAAAGGTTCAGCCTGGGGTTATACGTGATACGTTAAACAGGGAAGCTTCAAAGCACAAACTGCTTTTTGGCCCAGATACAGCTACAACAAACAGATGTATGATCGGAGGGATGATCGGGAATAACTCGGCAGGTTCGTTCTCTATTAAGTACAAAACCACTCGTGAGTATGTACAGGAGGTTGAAGCTGTATTAAGCGATGGATCTGTTGCTCTTTTCAAAGCTTTGAGTGAACAGGAGTTGGAAAAAAAGCTGGCATTAGATTCATTTGAAGGCCATATCTACAGGTCTATGATTGAGCTATTGAAAGCGCACAAGAACACTATTCTTGAGAACTATCCTCATCCTGAAATAATCCGGCGCAACACCGGGTATGCGTTGGATAAGCTTTGCGAGATGAAGCCCATTAACCCTGGTGGAAGGGCATTTAATTTATGCGAGTTACTTTGTGGAAGCGAAGGGACGCTTGCATTAACTGCTTCAGCAAAACTTAATTTATCAGTTAAACCGGGTTTTCAACGGCTGGTGATACCCCAGTTTTCAAGTCTTCAGGATGCAATGCTGGCCACAGTAGAAGCTGTAAAACTAAATCCATCAGCGGTGGAATTAGTTGATGATATCATACTAAATGCCACAAAAGGAAACCTGGAACAAGCAGAAAACAGGTTTTTCCTCGAAGGTGATCCAAAATGTATCCTCATAATTCAATTTGAAGGGGATTCAGAAGAAAGACTTAGAAAGAAAAGTGAAGAACTGATATCCATACTAAAAACGAAGTCTCTCGGCTACACATTTCCCGAATTATCATCCAAGGGTGAGATGGAGAAAGTATGGAACCTCAGAAAAGCCGGGCTTGGACTGTTAATGGGTTTGGGCAAAGAATCGCGGTCGCCCACTTTTTGCGAAGATACTTCAGTAAGAGTATCAGACTTGCCAGCCTATATCGAGGATTTTCAGAAAATACTTGAAAAGCATAATACAGATTGTGTGTACTATGCTCATGCTTCTGTTGGAGAACTTCATCTTCGCCCAATGATTGATACTACAGAGCAAGAAGGCGTTGCAAAAATGAAGGAGATGGCTGCCGAGATAGCTTCTTTGGTAAGGAAGTATCGGGGCTCACTATCTGGTGAGCATGGAGATGGCCGGGCAAGAGCTCCATTTATTGAAAAGGTTTTGGGTTTAGAAATGATGCCAATATTATCCCAGGTAAAAGAGATTTGGGACCCCAATTACATATTCAATCCCGGGAAGATAGTTTCACCTAAGCCGATGGATGAAGCTCTTAGATTTTCTCCGGATTATAAATCTGCTAATGTTGAAACCGTCTTTAACTGGAGAGGTGAAGGGAGTTTTAGTAACGCGATTGAGCTATGTAATGGAGCTGGAGTTTGCAGGAAGTTAGCTGAAAGTGGTGGCACAATGTGTCCTTCATACATGGCCACCAAAGAAGAAAAGGACAGCACACGAGGCAGAGGAAATGTATTCAGACAGGTTTTTTCAGGAGAGAACCCAGAGACCTTTGAATCAAAAGAGCTCAAGGACGCGCTTGATTTATGTTTGAGCTGTAAAGCCTGTAAGAGCGAATGTCCTGCGAATGTGGATATGGCAAAAATGAAGGCTGAGTTTATGCATGGCTGGCACCAAAAACATGGAGTTTCTTTGAAAGAGAGATTCTTCGCTGAAGCTGCTGGCGTTTATCCCCTGGCATCCAGATTCCATTTTTTGACGAATCCGTTCCTACATTCGGGCTTTGGGAAAAAGTTATTAGAGTTGGTTTTCGGAATTTCCTCAGAAAGAACACTGCCGCTATTTGCCAAGAAAACATTTATGGAGTGGTTCAATGAGCATTCAGGTAAGAAAGGACGGAAGAAAGTAGCGCTCTTTGTTGATTTATTTACGAACTATCATGAGCCTGAAATCGGAATAGATGCAGTTAAGGTATTAGAGGCTATGGGGTTTGCTGTTGAGGTACCAGGAATCCACGAGTTAGGACGGCCACAATTATCAAAGGGCTTATTAGAAAGGGCAAAGGATATTGCCGAGCAATCGGTAACCCTGCTCTCAGAGTATTCAGAGAAAAGTATTCCTGTAATAGGTCTGGAACCATCTGAAATCCTCACTCTTCGTGACGAAACTCTCGATTTAGTTGATGATAACCTATTCGAAAAAGCCAGAAAACTTGCTAAAAACAGTTTTACCTTCGAAGAGTTTATTTCTGCTCATAAAGACGGGTTACCATCTATCGTAACCAGAGAAAAAGTAGTACTTCATGGGCACTGCCATACAAAAGCGTTGACAGGAAATGCAGCTACTATATCAGCCCTGGAGTCATTGGGCTATCTTGTTGAAGTTATTGACGCTGGGTGCTGTGGAATGGCAGGTAGTTTTGGGTACGATAAAGATAAATACAGGCTTTCGATGGAGATAGGAGAGCAACGGCTTTTTCCGGAAATGAGAAAGAAAAGCCCAGGTACTCATGCTTGTGTTTCAGGGTTCTCCTGTCGCCACCAGGTTAAGGATGGAACAGGTATGGATTCAAAACATATCGCTCAATTGTTAGCCAGGGCACTCTCTTTGTAACTTTTTAAACGTTCTCTAATCTTGAGATAGTTGATTCATTAATGTTGTTAGACTACATTGAATGGTCATTATTTTTTATTCATCAAACCCCGAATACTATGAAGAAAAGCTACTATTCCTTTTTTATTATTTTACTCTTCTCATTTCCTGCAACCGCCCAGATAGATTACAACAGCCAGGTACAGTCCATTTTTAATGCTCGTTGCATTGCTTGCCATGGCAGTAACGGTGGTGTAGATTTAGGATCATTTGAAAAGCTAATGGGTAGTACCGGCACCAATTATGGAAATAGAGTTGTTGTACCGAATGAACCGGATTCAAGCGGTTTAGTGGATAAAATTGAAGCTAACCCAATGTTTGGAGGTAGAATGCCAGTTGGAGGTACGCTTACCCAGGAGCAGATTAATACCATTCGTCAATGGATTTCAGAAGGAGCGAATAAGGTAATTACTTCCACAGAAGGCGAAATCACTGATCCTTCAGAATTTAAATTGATAGGAAATTTCCCGAACCCATTTAACCCGAGTACCCAGATTCAATTCCAGGTTCCCCAGGCTGTACAGTACACGATTTCTATATTTACGGCTCATGGTCAACTTGTAGCAGAACAGGTAGGAAATGCTTCCGCAGGTAGGGTTCAGGTACCTGTAAATCTTGCAACAAGCCCAACGGGAATGTACTTCTACAAAGTAACTGCGATCCAAAACGGGAGCAGTATTCTCATTGGCTCAGGCAAAATGACACTTATCAAATAAATTAGTAAGAGTGAAAGAACTAATTTCGAAAAGTATTCTTTTCAATTAGTTCTTTTGCACTTAAAAGAGCTGAGTCAGAAATCTCAGATCCACTCATCAAACTCGCTACTTCTCTGATGTGATCTTCCTGAGACAGGGTGAGTATTTTAGTGATCGTGCGATCTCCTTCTTCATGTTTGGCTACTTTATAATGATGATGTGCCTGGCTGGCTATTTGAGGCTGGTGAGTTATCGCAACAATCTGGCAATGCTCAGATAAAGTTCTCATTACTCGACCTACTTTCTCAGATACCTCGCCACTTATGCCTGTATCTATTTCATCAAAAATCATTACCGGAAGGCTTTGTTCTTTTGCAAGAATAGATTTTAATGCCAGCATAACACGGCTTATCTCTCCACCTGAGGCAATTCTGGCAAGAGGCTTTGGTTCTTCTCCTTTATTGGTGGAAATGAACAAGCGGATGTCATCGGCCCCTGAAGGAGTGCACTCAACGGTTTGCCCTTCAATTTCAATCCAGCCTTTTTCGGTTGTCACCCAATCCACTCTTACAGCCAGTTGTGCATGTGGTATTCCCAGTTTTCCCAGCTCTTCCTGGATTTTAATGCTTAAATCAGAACCTATTTTTTCCCTGGTTTTATGCAAAGCTATTGCAGAATTAGCCAGAGTTTTTGATTGCTCTGAAACGGCACGGTCCAGTTTCTCAATTTCAAGATCAAAATTATCTGCTATTGAGAGTTCATTTTTAATATCTGCCAAATATGAAATTAAAGCCGGAATATCCCTTTGATATTTTTTCTGAAGTCGGTTTAGTTCTGATTGTCTTTGTCGAAGTTCTTCGAGTCTTTTGGGATTGAATTCTATGTTATTCCTATACCGCTCGGCAAACTGTACCGCCTCATTCACACTCACCCTGGCAGCATTGATTTCTTCAAGGTAGCTTTCAAATTCAGGTTCAATACGAGATAAATCTTCAAGGTTTAGCTTCAAGTGGTTTAGCATCTGAAGAATGTCGTTTTCTCCATGTTCAGCCAGTTCCGAAATAGCAGCCGCTTTTTGATCCAGTATTTCTGCATTATCCAGCAGGTTCATTTCGGAAGTAAGTTCTTCCTCCTCCTCAACTGACAACCGTGCTTGTTCCAGTTCATTAACCTGGAAGCGATATAACTCTGTTTTCTCTGTTAAATCAGATTCTCTTTTTCGTAATCCTGCCAGTTCTTTTTGAAATTCTTTCATCTTATAGAACTCAACTTGATAAGAGCCCAGTACCGGTTCAATCTCTCCAAAACTATCAATTACGCCACGATGGTTATCCTCTTTTAGCAATAGCTGGTGATCATGCTGCCCGTGTAGATCTACGAGGAAATCACCCACTGCTTTGAGTATCCCAATATTCACGGGAGAGTCGTTCACGAATGCACGGCTTCCAGTTTCCCTTATTTCTCTCCTTAGTATTAAGTACTCGCCGTATTCTATTTCATTCTCAGACAGTAAAGCTTCCAGTTCTTTGTTCTTTCCGAGCTTTATTGTGGCTTCTGAAATGGCTTTATCGGCACCCCTACGAATAACATCTGTATCAGCTCGCTCGCCCAAAATCATATTTAGAGCTCCTATGATGATGGATTTACCAGCTCCTGTTTCACCAGTGAGGATATTCAATCCTTCCTGAAACCGAACTTCCAGTTCATCTATTAGTGCAAAGTCTTTGATGTACAATGATTGGATCATTGAATTATAAATTTTGGATTCCGGATTTTGAATTATGCCTTAGCAGGTGTTTCCTGAGAAGTCTTAATAATTGAAGTGAGGATATTAACGATTTGTTCAATCTCATGTAAATGATTTGAAACATCAATCTCAGTTAATTTACTTTTTTGTAGTAACCTCAGCCAATATTTAGTTTCCCTGGCTTCTTTAGACGAAATTGAGAGCTTATGAATAAAATCTTTACGAGATTGTGCAGCAATTGCTTCTTCGATATTCGCACCAATGCTTGTACCGCTTCTCAGGAGTTGTTTGGAAACGGTATATTCTCTTTTTTTCGTTAAATCCAGGTAAAGCTGGATAATCAATAAAGAGAAATCGAAGCTTTTCTACTGTATAAGGTTATCTTTAGGCATAATTCAAAATCCGGAATCCAAAATTTATAATTGACAATAAGTTAGAGCTGGATTGAAATAACTCCTTACAAAAAGTTTTGAGCGAGCAAGAAGACCAAAAAACAATCTACGAATTCACAGTACCTGAAGGTCAACAAGAATCGATACGGCTCGATGCTTATATCACCGGATTTGTAGAAAACGCAACGAGAAATAAAGTTCAAAAAGCTATAAAAGATGGCTATGTGTGGGTGAATGGAAAGCACGAAAAAGTATCCTATAAAATGCTTCCGGGAGATAAAATCTATATCGAACTGCCAATAGCTCCTCCGCCTGAAGCTCAAGCCGAAGAGCTGGAACTGGATTTAGTACATGAAGATGATGATCTGATTATTGTGAATAAAGCGGCAGGCATGGTTGTTCATCCGGCATATGGAAATTGGACAGGTACTCTCGTAAACGGTTTAATGCATCATGTAGATGAACTTGCAGGAGAAGGAGAGGAAGAAAATATCAGACCAGGTATAGTCCATCGATTGGATAAAGATACCAGTGGCCTGCTTGTAGTAGCTAAAAACGATGAGACACTGGCAATGCTCTCGGCAAAATTTGCAGAGAAAGATGTAGAACGAACCTATTGGGCAATTGTGTGGGGAACTCCCAAAGAGGAAGGAACAATTGAAGGTGATATAGGGCGATCAAAACAAGACCGTAAACTTATGACCATTCTTCCTGGGGGAAGGGGGAAACCTGCAGTTACTCACTATAAAGTTCTGGAGTATTTTGATTACTTAAGCCTTGTTGAAATTAGGCTGGAAACAGGGCGTACGCATCAAATCAGGGTTCACTTTGGTTCCATCGGCCATAATGTATTCGGAGATACTACGTACGGGGGAACATCAGTTCGATACGGGCCAAATACCGGTTCCAGGAAAACTATGTTTCATAAATTAATTACAGGCCTGGGTCGCCAGGCTCTTCATGCAAAAACCCTGGGATTTGAGCACCCTAAAACAGGAGAAGTGGTTCGATTCGATTCAGAACTCCCGGCAGATTTCCAGCATGTATTGGATACACTCAGAGAGAAGTGTAATAAAGAGTATTGATAAAATAGTAAACTTCAATTCAACCGGTTGAAACCACTACTTTTTTATGGATGAGGTTTTCATCCTGAATGCTGTCAATTAGGTAGTGAGCCAGGGTTTTACGGCTGATCAAGATTCCTGGCTTAGGCAGGTTTTTGTAACTTTCTTTTACTAGTTCAGAGCGTCCAAAATTTGTAAGACCTACAGGTCGAACAATGGTCCAATCTAATTCAGAATCTTCAAGTAGTTTTTCCTGGCGCTCATGATCTTTATAGGCCACCCCAATATTACTATTCTCGATAAACCAGTTGAACCATCCTGGGATATCCTCTTTTGTTTCTGATACACCCCAGGCAGAACATACAACTACTCGTTTAATTCCATTCTTTTCCGCTAGTGTGATAAGGTTACCCATCACATCGGATAAAAACTTCTCGGGAGTTCGAAGTTTAGACCAGGGAAAATCCGAGTTTCGGGAAATATTTAAAACACCAATCACACAATCGCATCCTTGAATCGCTTTCTCTAAAACGCTGATGTCATAAGGTGTTCCTTCAAAAATCTGGGCCCTGTCATCAACCTTGTCCGGGTTCCTGACTACGCAATGTACCTTGTATCCTTTTTCTAAAGCTTCGCTTAATACATGTTTTCCTGTTCGCCCGGATGCACCAAGTAGAAGTACCTTCATTTAGTTGATAGTTAGTTTGTTAATTATTTCCCAGCTTTTTTAGTGTTTTTAGAATACTGTTTCGTATTCCCGGAGAAAGAGGATTGATATAATGAGGTTGAGCAAGTACAAGGATTTCGTTTGTTAGCTCAGGATATTTTTCGGCAGTTCTTACCATACACTTGAATGCAAAGAATCGAACAGAAGGCTTTTTCCTGATTTGTTCCCAAAGAGTAACAGCAAGGTCAAACAAAAGACTCTCATGTTCTTCTTCTAAATCCATCACCAGTAGGATTTTTAATAACTCTCTTTGATGACCGTCGTTCGATTCCGGGATTACTTCTATGATTTTCCTGATATATGGCCTAACCCTTGGATCGTTCTTTTTGATATGCCCACCAATCAACCATGCAGCCCTCCAGCAGAATGGAAGCTCTTGCGAAAGAGCTAAATGCATTGCTTCATCAAAATGTTCAGGATGATTATTGAGGTATTCTACCATTTCTGGTTTCTTCCTCCTCATCAAAATCGATTCCAGTGCGTTACTCATTAATCAATGCTATTCCGAATTTAACCGAAGTTAATTTATTTGCCTTCGATAAGCACTACTGTAATAAGTTATCTTTTAACTATCGTTTTCTGATTTGATGAGAATCAGCTGAAGCTTATGCTTTCATTGCTGGGCTATAAAGTTTTTAGCAATGAATTCACTTATGACGGTGAGTGCTTCACCTACTATTTCTCCTTCACCTAAATTAGTGAGTATAACAAAGCCTAAATCGTATTCAGGATATACACTAAATGAAGAGGCATATCCATCAATATCGCCACCATGGTAAATAACTTGTGTATCGTATTTCTTCGAATCAACAATAAAACACCCCAAACCATAGCTCCAGGTTTCATTTATATAGAAGTATTTCGTTTGTTGAGTTCTGTTAACCTCATTTGTTTCGAGCATTCTAATCATAAATTTATTTAAGTCTGAAACAGAACTAAATAAATTACCTGCCCCTGATAATGTTCCCATAGCCCAAGGTTCAGTTCTTTTATAAGGGGTATTATCTAAATAGGGTACCGTGAGCTCTTTTTTTATGGAATCATTCAAGTATAAAGAGGTATTATTCATGCTATATGGCATGAATATATATTCATTCATGAGCTTTGAAAGATCCGTTTCAAAACGATTTTCAATAGCTAATCCCAAAATTCCATACCCAAAATTAGAGTAATTATATCTGGTACCTGATATGGTATCAATGGTGACCATTTCTATTCCATCATACATCTCTTCTACCGAATAGCCTCGAATAGGGTTGGGATCAATTCGTTGGAGGTTCGCGGGATACCTTGGGAATTCAGCTGAATGCGTCGCAATTTCTTTAATCGTAATATCTAGCTCGCTTTGTGGTTTCGGAAACCGGATGGATTCTGGAAAAAAGTCTGCTACAGGTTCATCAAGAGAGATAGCTTTTTGCGAGATAAAATTTGCCAACAGATAACCTGTAAATACTTTCGTTACCGATCCTATTTGATAAATAGAATTTCCTGTAGCCAAAACTTTATTCTCTACATCGGCATATCCGTACCCTTTGGCTAAAATTATTTCTCCATTATGAATAATTCCCACTGCGATGCTCGGTATCCCTTTTTCAAACACTTGTTCATTAATGAGCTTATCAAGCTCATTAATTTTTACATCAAAATCGCTTTGAGTTTGGGCGTTACATAGAGAAGCCCAAATTATTGAGAAGGTAAAAAGGAAGAATATTTTTTTGAGATTTAGCAAGCCTACTTAGTAACTCCAACAACCAATTTTTCATACTCGATGTCATCAGGCTCCCATAATTCAATTTTATTTCCTTCAATATCAAGAATATGAATGAATTTGCCATACTCGAATACTTGTATTGTATCTAATACTGTCACGCCAGATTCTTTTAAGTCTAAAACCAAACGTTCTAAATCACCAACCCTGTAATTGATCATGAAATCTTTGGTAGATGGTTCAAAGTATTTAGTTGATTCAGAAAAAGGGCTCCATTGAGTGAAACCTTTTTTTGTGCTATCAGAGCTTATTCTCCATTCAAAATTGGTTCCCCATTCATCTGTATCTAATCCCAGGTGAGTTTTATACCATTCCTTCATCTTGCCCGGGTCTTTACTTTTAAAAAAAATACCGCCAATCCCGGTTACCTTCTTCATAGAGTTATCGTTACTAACAAATGTTTCGGTAGATACTCTACTAGTCACAAACCCTAGTCCAAATACCAGGATAAATGCTAGAAGGTGTATGATATTTCTCATTTTAGTCATCTAAAGTTTTAATTGTATATCCTTTATGAATGATACTCCAGTTCCCTTCGATTTTAGCCATTAGAAAATAATCAATAAATGGAGCATCTCTGTTAGGTATAATGATTTTAGCTTTGGCGATTGCAATATCATTTTCAAAATCAGTAAATAGAATTTCCCCCGTTCTGCCTGTTGCTCTACCCTCCGTAATGCCATTGATGTAATCCTGGCCAAACCAAACACGGAGTTGCCCGTTTCTGATGGAGTACAGGTTTAAATCCTTATGAAAAGCCTTTCGAACCTGGTCCTGATTTCCATTAGAAGTTCCTTCGATATAGTCCATCAAGGGTTTATTAATGAGATTTGTCTCTGCATCAGAATTGGAAGAAGATTTCCTTGTATACATTTTATGAACAACTGTCCAGCTATCATCAATTTTTAAAAGCATAAAGTAATCTATATAAGGAGTAGTACTTTTAGGATTTGAAATTTCGACTTTTGCTACAGCTACATCATTTTCGAAATCAATGGAAAGAATTTTTCCACTTTCGCCAGTTGGAACACCTTCCTTGGTATCCTTGATGTACTCCACACCAGACCAAATACTCAGCCTTCCATTTCTTATAGAATATAGATTTAAATCAGGGTGGAAAGCCGTTTTAAGAAGACCTGGCTGGCCATTTGTTGACCCTTCGATATAATCATTTAGAGTAGAAGTAATAAGCTCTGTTTCTGTTTGTGCATGTACTGATAAAGAGATGCTTATGGCGCTGAATAATAGTAGAAATTTCTTCATAGATGGCTTTTTGAGTTTTGTTTTCCAAAAACCTATCAAAACCATAGCTAAAGAACTTGAGAATGAACTTCGGATTTATAAATCCGAAGAAAAACTAGCCCAGTGTTTTTTTGAATTCTCCGGGGGTAAGGCCTTTTGACTTTTTAAATGCGGTGTAGAAAGTCGAGTTCGATTTAAAACCACACTCATTACCGATTGCTTCAAGAGTAAGAAGGTTATTAGCTTTTAGCATTTCTTCGGCAGCCTGAACTCTGTACTCATTCACGAATGTAGAAAAGCTCTTTCTCAAATTATCATTCAAATATTGAGATAAATAGTTCGGTACTATCCCCAGGGCATCAGCTACATGAGATAGTTTTAAATCAGGATTCCGGTAGAGTTCATCCTTATTGAAAAGTTCTTCCAGTTTTAAAGTAATAGAGTCAGATTCTAAATCGTCAATTCTCTTATTGGCATACTTTTCTTGTTGTTCAAAAAAGACAGAAGTTTTTCCTTTTTTAAATATCCAGAGGAGGATGGAAATGTAGAAAGTAAATGAAAAAGAGAGAGCTCCAACTATGTACGAGGTATACCCATTAGAGAAATAGGCGACTAATACAATCCAAATCCCCAATACTATATTGACCAGCCAGACATCCCGGGTACTTGATTCTATAGCTTTGGTAAAAACTTTTTTGAAAGAGTTTTTGGCGAGATAAGTGGAATAGATTACATAGGCAAACCATTGAAAGTATAATGTCCATCCCAGAATACCATCATATCTTCGCTGCCATAAATAGCGATGCTCTTTGTAAGGAAAATAGTATCCGATTATAATCATGCCCACGAGCACCGGAACCACATGGATCATCCAACCCCATTTAGAATACTTTTTTTCATCAAGAGTAGAGCGAACATGCAGGTATAAAAACGGCCCTATTAATAAGCACGCCGTTAAACCAATTTGTATGAAATTGCTTGAAATACCAGCATAATAAGTAAGGAAAGCAGATTTTGTAACTCTAACACTTATTACAAATAGAAGAGCTGCAAGAAAGTAAGTAGTTTTATCTCTGTTTTTTATGAAAAAAGCGAAATAAGCACTCAGAAAAAGCCCGTTTATTCCACCTAGTGCACTAAATAAAAAAAGGAGTTGGTCTTCTAAGCTCATTGAAACAATTTCGGGAATCAAAAAGAAAAAGGGTACTGGTAGTAGGTAGAATTTGTTTCACAAAAAAACCACATACCAATGGCAAAGTTCCTATCGGGAACTGTATTTAATCCTCCATAAACCGTGTCTTTTATATCAAAAGACCTTCATCAAACCAGACATCTTCGAACTTATTCTTCTCTACCGTAAACCGATACCCGGCAGGCAGATCTAAATACTCCATAACCTTTGAATCCAGATAGTTTCCTATGTCTTTAACAGAAACAGGTGAAAAGAAGTCTTCGTTTTCTGAGTATTCTCCAAACCAGATATACCAGCCATTGGAGTTTTCATTAGAAGGGTGGCGTAAGCCGTGAAGAGTTCCTTTACCTAAAGATTCAATTGCAAAACCCACAAAAGAATCAGGATTCGGTTTATCCGAAGTTACCGCAGTCCAGTCACAAACATCGTTGTGTTCCGTATGTTTCATTTTAAATCCGACTATAATTTATACTAAAAAAATTGGCATCGTTTTATTGAAATCCTTGGAAAACAATAGGTTCGATAACCAAGATTGAATTAGTTGACCAAATAAATCTTGTGCTGTCAGAGCTATTTTCAAGCGCCGTTAAAATTGGCATATGAAACTATATTGTCAACACCTATAGTACATTTGTGTTAAAAGCGCTTTTCTAAGCCAATTTCCATACGTATTTAGGCGCATTTTTTCGAAAAAGCTTTCGGTCTGGTGAACAGGAAGAAGAGCATCCCTCAGTAAATCCCCGTATCTTTCTCTGAACGATAAAGAACCTATACATGCAGAAAAAAGAAATTAATATCACAGTAGAACTGGATGAACAAAATGTACCAACTAATATTATCTGGAGGGCTGATGATATGGCCGGAGCAAGCGAAGCTGAATGCCGTGCTATGCTGCTTTCGCTTTGGGATGCCAAACAAAAGGATACATTAAAGCTCGATCTATGGACTAAAAATATGACAGTGGATGAAATGAAGATATTCTTTCATCAAACGCTGGTTACTATGGCTGATACTCTGAGAAGAGCCACTATGGATGAGCGTATTTCCGGTGACATGATGGATTTCTGTGATTATTTTGCTGAGAAAATGGAGATAAAAGCATAGATATGTTTAGAGATTTTTGAACATCTCGATTGTAACATCCAAAAGCCTGGAGTCATCATGCTTTCCGTGCCCGGGAATTACTATTCGCATATCTGGAAAGTAGTCTTTGATTTTAGTTACAGTGTTTGACCACTCCTGGACATTGGCATCTTCCAGGTTTCCTTTTCCGGCTCTCAACGACTTTATCATACATCCCCCGAATAAAACCTGCTCATCAGGCAACCAAAGAACAATATTATCTACGGTGTGTGCCTCGCCAAAGTAATAAGCTACTGCATTTCTATCTCCAATTGGAATCTCCAGTGAGTCAGAAAAAGCTATTTTTGGCGGAGTTTTTCCTGTAGTCACAGCAAGTTGTTTTGTTTTCTCATATCCATATGATGGGATTTCGCGGTTATGAAATACCTGAAGCCCACCGAGTGCATCTATATGATGATGATTTACCACCACCGATTTTACTTCGAAGCCTTGTTCTTCAACCCAATCAATTAATTGCTCGGTAAGCAAACTATCTGCTGGAGTATCCGCAATCAATGCTTCGCCGTCACGGATATAAATCAACCCGTTAGATGAGAACCGACCATACTGTTCAGAATCAGTAAAAGATTTATGGATATAAACGCCTTCACTAATGGGAATGATTTGCAAGTCTTCAGAAAGCCGGATTGTATTATCCTGTGCAGTTATTAAAGCTGGTATAAATATAAAAAGTAGGGTGAGAAGGGTTTTCATATCAGGAATATAAGATGCTCCCAAAACTAACAGCGCTCTCCTGTTCCCGTTCATCCCAAAGGTCAAAAGAAAGAATAGTACCTTTTGAATTTGGGAAGGTTTTTAGATAAGTAAAAAGAGGAGGGAAACCACAAACTCGATAGGGGTCATATTCTTCTTTCATCAATGAGAGTAGCTTATCAACATCTCCTTTTGAACTGATGTCCAGGAATCGTTCGTCATTCAATTTTACTTCATCAAACATAGAAGAAGCAGGTTTTGGATCGCCAAATTTATGCCCGAAGTGAGAAAGATCTCCACTAATCAAAAAGAAGGTGTCTTTGTTATTAAGTTCATTTCTCAAAGTGGTAGTAAAAGTATCAACTTGTTGTTCCCGGTAGCTGTCAGAGGAATAATATAACTCATCAAAACCACCTACAAGAATGGGCACTATCTCGAAATCATGGTTCCAGATGTAGTTCAAAAATAGAAGATGTAACTCAATACTGTGCTCAACGCGGTACGCCCTGTCTTGTCTGGTAACCCCGGCTTGCAATGGATCCCGGAATGAATTCATGATTGTATCTATACTAAGTGTATCACTTGAAACACTTCCGTTTGGCATATTGAAGGTTTTACTGGAGAGTACAAATGGAGACTCCTGGTAAATGGGGTGGTAGAGGCCAGAGTAATGTGAAGTAGCAAGAATCACTACACGCTTCGGCTTTAAATTTCGTATAGCAGAAAACGATTTAACATAACTGTTCATCCCAACACGAGGGTCTATATGAGGAGCATACAGCGCTTTTGCATTAGAGGCAGGAGCAGAATGCTCATTTTCTGAAAATGCAGTGTCTAAAAGCTCTTTAAGTTCTGACGGATTGGTTGGATAAGAGATGCCAGCAGTAGTGCAATTATGAATGCCCGATTTTTCATATTCAGTTTCTATTAGATTAGCCTGCTCTTTAAAATATGGAGACTCAAGTACTCCATGTTCGTCAAGGAATCGAACATATCCCAGAACCTGCTCTTTCGTGACGTCGTTGGAGCTGAATTTCAAGATATCATCTACACTCCTGTTTCCATCAAGTAAAGAAAGAATAGCCTTTGAATCAGAAGGAATGGCAAAATCAGGAGTAGCATATCCTAAAGAGTCATAAAAGTAGGTAAAGACATTCCCATTTTGGTGGATAGGGATTTGCTGAATATCCCGCCGTAGTGGTGGTATTAACTTGGAGTAGGAGTTGAATAACGTATCATTCATTCCAAATGATAAGTACTTGAAACTCTTAAAACAAAAGCTTGATGCTCAGATTGGGAGTAAATCCGAGTAAAAATTTCTCTTCTTCTACTATTTCAATCTCTTCATCACTGTCGAAGTCATCTGGATAGAATAAACGATTCAGAATATTTTCACGACCATATATATTCAAGATTGAAAGGCCGAGTTTAGCTGTGAACTTTCTATTCGTAGTTCGTGGAACCTGGTACCAAATAGAGGCGTCCATTCGGTGGTAATTAGGCAAGCGCAAGCTATTAGTTTCTCCCCAATCTATTTCATAATGTTCATCTGTTTCCAATTCGTCATCGTCTTGTTCAACAACTAAAGTAAGTTGTTCTGAAGCAGGTTCGGAGTAAGGGGCACCGGATTTAAATGTCCAACCTAGAGACAAATCAAAAGCTCCAATAGAAAGAGTATTAACGAGTTGGATTTTGTGGGGCTGATCTCTGAATGATGGATACCTTGGGTCATCCAGTTCCGGAAAATAGCTTTCTGCTTCTATATAAGAATAACTGACCCAGCTTCTAAAGTTATTGATACGCTTTCTTAAAAGAACGTCCAATCCTTTTATAGTATCCTCTCCCTGGCTTTCATCATTTCTACCGCCAAAATTATAGTTAACAGAAATCAATCCGGTCAGTTTTTTGGAATATGCTTCTACATCAAGGAGCCAATCATTTTTTTGAATCACGAAGCCCGCTGAAACCTGGTCGTTTCGAAGCAAAGGAAACTCCTCTTTATCAGCCATAAACCAGATTTCTTCAGTTCTGCTGGATATAGAACTGTTAAAATCCTTCAGTGTTCTGATATGTTGATGTGACCTTCCTGCTGAGGCTTTTAGTTGCAACCAATAAGTTGGCCGATAAGTTATGGTTAATTGGGGATCTATTGTTGCAACATCTACAAAGTTGAAATAGTTAAATCGTAAGCCGGAGTTCAAAGTGAATGGTTGGCCATACCCAAATATATAATTTCCAAAAGCGGAATATCCCATACCTGAGCTAAAAGACTCCTCTCTAAAATCATCTTCAAACAGATTATCCTCTTTGAGAGCATACCGAACGTTTAGAAAATTTAGCTGCCCCCCATAGATAAATCGATTCGAGCCTGTTGAATAGGTATTAACCAATCTTATTTCGGTGTTTTTTATTTGATTGGTCCAGGTTCCCCGATCGCTCAGGGAGTCTTCGGCGGAATCAAATCCACCATCAAACGGATCGTCTTCATCTTCCTCTTCTTCATCCTCCTCGTCTTCTTCGTCTTCATCCTCATCCTCCATTTTAAAAAAGAATTTTTCAGGATTAGTGTTTATGCCCAATATTTCACGTTGGTTAAGGAATTTGAATTCAAGATCATAATACGAGTGTGAAATGCTAAGCTTGGTTTCGAAGTTAGAACTCCAGAAGTTTTCCCAGTTAGCGTTTATTCCGGTTGACTGAACCTCGTGAAACTGGAAATCGGCACTATTAGTCTCTTGATTGACTGTTCGAAAGTCAAGTTTGTTCTTGTTTGAATAAGCACTAACCGAAATATGACTTTTATATGTTGGTTGCCAAATCCATTTCCCATTCAAATCCCAGAACACAAGATTCTGAGAGTTAATACTTTCCTCACCATCAAGAAGTTCTCCGTCTCTGCTAATTTCAGAACTTTCAAACAGCTTTTGGCGAAAGGAATCGTATGTAGTGGTTTGCACAAAATCATTAAACGAACGGCGTCCACTTAAGAGAAGGGAATGCTTTTTTATAGGTACAAAAGCAGTGGCACTGCTATGAGTTAGATTGTTGGATATCTCAAAGCTAGTCTCACTTGGTAGAAAAGTCGGCCCTTTCATTTCTAATAACCCGGATGCAGTTCCACTAAATTGAGTAGGAGCAGAGCCCCGGTATACGTTCACATTATTTATACTGGATGGGATCAACGCACTTACAAGCCCGAAGTAATGACCGGAATGATACATTGGGATGTCATCCCAGTACATTGAAACCTGGTCATTGGAACCTCCTCTTATACTAAGTCCGGAAGCAGATTCATCAAAAGAAGAAACCCCGGGAAGAACTTGTAATGAATACAAGGCGTCGGGTTCAGATAGTCCTGGTAAAGCATCTATGCTTTGGGGACGCAAAGAAAGAGTAGATCCATCCTCTTTTACAGCTATTCCTGTATTCAAGTATTCAGTTACTACGATCCCCTCAAGTTCTGTGGTATTCGGTTCAAGAAAAACAGAGTCTCGTCCTGAAGAGTAGAGCTCCAGAGAAGAAAAAGTTTGTGGCAAGTACCCCAGGTGAGAAATCTCCAGATTGCTTTGCGAAGGGGTTTTTGAAAAGAAAGAAAATCTTCCGTTCAAATCAGTATTAGTTCCTCTATAGCTATTTAGTTGCCTTATAAGAGCGAACTCAATGGGTTCCAAAGTTTTGATATCTACAACATATAAAGAGAGTAAAATACCAATTTCATTTGCCGGTTTTATCACTATAAAACCATCTTCTACAAATTGAAAACCGAGAGATAGAGGACGTAACAGTTTTTCAAGAAATCCAGAGATAGGCATGTTTTGAACATCAATCGAGACCTTTGTATCTGGAATGTTGGCTGTAGAGTAAGAGAAGAAAATCGAATATTCCGATGTTATATCATCAAGAACGTCTTTAACTAACTTATCCTGCGCTGCATATGATATGTTTTGCGCGTGGAGTGCAGGTTGTGCTGCACATAATAGTGTTATAATCGCAAGAAACTTCACTGTGACTATTCAATAGTTAGTAGTTTTGACACTGAGTCGAACTGATACTGAAGATCAAACGGTTCTAAAATCAATTGTACTGCAGAAGAAGCATTATTTGTTGGGAAACTCCCGGTGAATCGTGCTTCAACAGGAATATTTCCACTAATTTGAATTCCAAATTGCGAAGTAAGTTCATCAAGAGCGAATAATAGCGGTACATTTGTCAAAGTCACAACGCCAGTCATCCATGAAGGTTGATCAACATTCTGAAAAGTATCTTCGCTAATTATTTCCCCATCTTCGAACTGAATATTTTGTCCGGGTTCTAACAGTTTGGTGATTTCTGAAGATGTAACGCTGATACTGCCTTCAAAACAGGCTGCATTGAATACATTTTTTCTGCTCTTAACATTGAATTCAGTGCCTAGTACAGAGACAGATCCAAGGTCGGTTTGTACTGTAAATTTATTTCCAGTAGTAACTTTGAAATAGGCCTCACCCTGCAAATTAAGAGAGCGATTACTTTCCCACTCTTCTTCAGAATAGCTCAGAGAAGAACTGGCATTAAGTATCACCGTTGATCCATCGGGGAGAGTGAGAGATTGAGTTTCACCGTACGCAGTCTCAAAGGTTATCATATCAGGGCCACCCAGGTAGAAATAGTAGATACCAGTAAACACAGCAATCAATATAGCCGCAGCTATCGATATAAAATGAGTTCTGTTAAGCTGGTAAACAGGCGCATTAACTTGCTTAGTATGATCTATTGTTTTTTTGAACCTGGAAAGCTCTTCTTCAACATTATACTCAGGCAAGGAAAAGCTATCAGCAACCTTCGTGATTTCAACATACTCCTTGTACTCATCAGAGGCTTGAAACTGCATGAGCTCCTCATCAGAAAGCTCTCCAGCCAGCCATCGGGCAAGGAAAGTGTCATCGGCGGTATGTTGATTTTGCTTTGACATTTAATTTTATGGATCAATAACCATGTAGTATATCTTTTAGTTTAACGAGGGCTTTATGCATCCTTTTTTCAATTGCTTTCTGGGATACTTCCAGGCGCTCTGCAATTTCTCTGTATGTAAGTTTATCAATTCGATTCATTAAAAATACTTCTCGCTGCCCTTCTGGTAATGCAGCAATAGCTGTTTCCAGCTTCACTTTGTACTCATTGTATTCCATGTTGAACTCTGGATTCTCGTTGTTTAGAGTTTCGCCATCATAACTGGATGCAAAATTATAGCGGACGTTATCTTTTTTAACGAGATTCAGCATCATATTCTTAGCAATGGTGTATAAGAAAGACTTGGCTGTACCCGGAGTAACATCTTTACATTTTTCCCAGAGTTTTGCGAAAGCATCCTGGACAAGGTCGTTAGCGCGTTCAATGCTAGAACAACGGTAGTACAGATAGTTACGCAATTGCGGTGCAACAGTCCTAAATATTTGTTCGATAATCTGTGCTTCACATACATTTTCCTGCATTCCATAGTGTAAGAATACATTCCTAAATGTCCAACAGATTCTGGTTCAATCATTTGTTTTACAATCGGTTTATTCACGGCGCAATAGTTTGAATATTTGAGCTAAGCAGAGGCTGAGGCAGAATTAAAATAGTTTCAGTACTATCTACTTGAGGAGTAAATTCAGTAGAAACTACAACCGTTCCCGGGTTTGATTTACTAAGCACAAAGCTGTCGATTGCAGTTACTACAAATAAAAACAGGATTGTTAAAACAAAAGGAGTGGATGGTTTTGCGTATGTCATAATAGTTGGATTTTGTTGTTTAATACTAAAACAACTCAGCATGTGATTACCCCACCCCCCGGAGTTAATTATTTTAACTTCCGAATGATTTCGCTCTTCAAGCCCTTTTTATTCGCCATTTGGATACCCAGCCCGGGACGAACGTTAATCTCAAGAATAGATGGCCCCATTTTTTTATCGATCACGATATCTATTCCCATGTAGTTAAGTGGGAATACTTCAGCTACTTTAGTTGAGAGCTTCATTATTTCATCCCAGTCAGGGATTTTCATTCCAGTAATTAAATTATGCGAATCCGGATGATGAGTTATAAATTTTGAGCCATCATAGGTATCAGTTAAGATTCCGGTTTCCATATCTATACCAACCCCTAAACCACCCTGGTGAAGATTTGCTTTACCATCAGAAGCTGATGTTGGGAGCCGAAGCATAGCCATTACGGGTTTTCTCTCGACCGTTATGATCCTGATGTCAGGAACTCCTTTAGGGTATAATTGCCCAAAGAAGGGGTGAGGTGTAATACATTCTTCAATGATACATTTGTCCGTATCACCAAAAGAGAACACTCCAAACAGGATATTGGCGATGTGAAAAAAGATGGTAGTCTGAGGAATCTCTTTGGAGCCCTGGAACCATTCATTATTCACTTTCTTGAGAACCAGGATACCTCCGCCACCGCTGCCTTTGGCGGGTTTTATTACCAAACTGGAATGTTGATCTAATTCTGCCCAAGTACTTTCTATATCTCCGATGTTGGAGATTAAGGCATAGGTTTTTGGGCAGGACAATCCATTAGATTCCAGGATTCGTTTTGTCTCAGATTTATCGTCAGCATATTTATAATGCTTACGCTGATTGTATTTATAAATGAGTTCAACATTTCTCTGATTGATACCAAGTACAGAGGTTGTCAGATTTTTTTTTGAACCAAAAAGTCTCTTAATCATGATTGTACTCCACTAAGTTTACCAAATCGAGCATATTCAGTGAATCGTAAGCCAATCCATTTTCCTAAAAAGAGGTTGAGCCCGGCGAATACGAAAAGAAACTCAGGAAATGTGATGAGGAAGTTTTGGATCAGTGTTGAAGAAAGTACCCAAACACAAACCAGGGTGACAGTGAGGGTTTGGATATATACATTTAAAGCTTCCTTCGGGGAGTCTTCCTCAACTTTACGAGCAAATCGTTCCGACATCATTGTGAGAATGATGATAGGAAATACGAGCGCTTTAGTCGGATCGAGCCAACCGGTTTTAAAGAAAATGTAAAGAGTTATAATGCTATAAAAGGCCACAGCCGTAAGCATTACACTGATTTTAGGAGTATGAAGAATTCCCCATTTTTCAAGAGGGTAATTGAGAAGGCCAATCAACAAGATGATAATGCTGAAGTATCCCAAACCGATTATTGTCCCCATTTCCATGAAAGCGAAAGCAATCAAGACAGGTAAGAAGACCCCAAAAGTTTTTAACCCTACAACATTTTTGAATACAGAAACCAGGAATGCACCAAGAGGTAACAGCAGCAATAGAGTTAAGGGTTTTTGAGGTAAATCGGTATGATCTATTACCTCCCAAAGATTAACTAAAGCATAACTGGGATAGTGATTAGCCCTGTCAGACGAGATTTCATAAAAATAGTCGAAGGATATGTCTTTGCTTCTTCTAATCAGAAAATTATCACCTTTATGTAATTCCAGGTAATTAGCCGGAACCTCGGCAAAATGTCCGTTTAAAGGATCAAATGGAACCCATGTATCTCCAATCTTTGCTTCAACCCAGCCATGAGAAGTTTTTTTCCGGCTATTATCTAAAATGATACCACCTACCATCCGGGCCGGAATTCCTTTTGACCTGAAAAGGGCTACAAGCAATCTACTTTTTCCATTACAAGAGGCTTCAAACCGATCAAGTGCAGTAAGTGCATCGGTGAGTTCATCTGTAGAGTTTGAAGGCATCTGGTATACAAATTCAAAAAAGGAAGAACTGATCTCTCTTAAGGTTTCAACAGAGTCTGGAGCCAGTTGTCGTGATAACTCTAGAATCTTGTCATCATTCGATTGGATGAGGTGCGTAGGAAAGGTCCAGTTCTTTTCATTTGAAAATTTTCTCTGGGACTCTAGTTTTATTGTAGGGTCGATGTTAACAATGAGATGCTTTCCTGTGAACTGAAAACGATAGGATAGCTTTTTTTTGCCATCCAGCATTCCTTCCCATGTAATCTTTTGATTTTCTTCCTCAAACCATGTTCTTCCTGAGAATGGCTCGGGAATAATGGTTTGCCGGATGGTGTTGGCTGGAGCAAATGTTGAAATAGCAAATGGAGTATTTTCTGCTTCAATGTCGAAATCATAAAGAACTTCAAATTGCTGGATAGGGGTTAAACCTCTTTCAGTAGGCTCACTCATTAAAATACGAACTGAAATAAGTAAGAGAGGGAATATAATTAAGGTGTATGCTGTAGTTTTCATAGGAGCGGTGTACCGTTTTCCTTTAAAACAACTACACTGCTCTTTACCCTACCCCGAAAAATATTTTATATAATATTCCTATTTGCGGATTTCATTTACTCTAAACAGCATATCCGCTGATTGAAGAATTTTCATTCGCAATTGGTTATTGTAGTTTGGTCGGGTTGCCAGAAAATCCCGAACTGTTTCTACAGCGGTATCTGAGTTATAATTTCCGAGTGTTACACCAGTCCATCTTCCCGGGAAGAAAATATCTCCTGTTACTTGTATTTGCTCCAATAGCTCAAGACTTGGTAGAATATATTTTTCTGAATCAGAAGTACGAAGAGGATGGTGAAGGTTTCCTAAAGCGCTAAGCACCCATGATTCTGTCTGCCGATTTTCTTCTAATGCCAGTGATTCAAAAAAAGAATCCCTGGTTTCCGAATCATTTGACAAACTAGGCGCTATGAATTCAAATCTCCTTTTTCTGTCGGAGTTTTTAATCTGGCTTAGCTGCTCCGAAATAATATCATCGGCTTTGTCAGGCGACTTGATAGCCAGTACTCCTGCCATAGATATATAATCATTCTCTGAGAGGATCAGGCCGTTTACGTCCAGTTCTTTACTCCAAACACTATATAGATTGTCAATTCCGGAAGCTGTAAGAACAATGCTTCTATAAGTATTAAAGAAGATCTTTTTTCGGCTGCTTTCTTGTTGAGCAAGCATGGTTTGCCACATTAGCTGCTCAAGTTCTTCTGATCTGGCAAGTCGCTCCTCATCGTCAAATACATTCCAGTAAATAGTTCTGAGATGACCTAAGGCAAGGTTTAAAAGTAGCTGATTTTCTTCCTCAGGAATGATTTCAATTAAACGATCAAGATACTCACTGGCGTCAAGAGTACCTTCCAACATATTTTCATAGATGTTAATCAGGAGTGAGCCTTTGGCAACATCATCGAGCACTTTCCAACCTTCCAGCAATGCAATATTTGCAGAGAAGAGTCCATATCCATAACCATTCGAGTTGTTGTACAGCTTCCCTGGGAAAGATCTAAGATCAACAAAAGAGAGGTCAGATCTACTCCGGGTAGTGTAGGTGTGCAGTTCTTCATAATGATCAGTCATGAATTCAAAAGTTTGAGGCCAAACCCGGTTTTTACCCTCAGGATCTATTTGTCTTACTTCCATTGAAATGTATTCACCTTTCTGGATATCAAATGTTGGCCTCCCGGGAGTATTTACCCAAACTTCGCTCCAGGCTTTCAGGTCAGCTGAAGTTTTTTGATCTAAAATAGAGATTAAATCCGGCCAGGTTGCATTGGCAAATGCATAAGTGTTAAGATATTCCTGTAATCCTTCTCTAAAAGTTTCTTCACCAACTAAAAGTTCTAGCTGACGCATCATAATAGGAGCTTTATTATAAATAATAGCTCCATACATAGTTCCGGCTTTATTCAGGTTTGGTAACTCTTGCCGAATAGGGTTTGCTCCGGTAGTACGATCTACAGAGTACGCACTTGGATAATGCCTCACCAGGAAATTCAGATCATGGTTAATATTCGGGAAGCTTGGATTCACAATCTTGGCAGCCATAAAGTTGGCAAATACTTCCTTGGTCCATACATCATTGAACCAATCCATTGTAACAAGATCTCCAAACCACATATGTGCTGTTTCATGGGCAATTAAACTGGCTCTTCCCAGTAATCGTGATTCAGATGGAGCTTCATCCAGGAACAAGCTGGAAGCGCGATATTGAATGGCTCCCACATGTTCCATGCCACCATATTGAAAGGATGGAATCAATGCGAAATCGAATTTCTTAAAAGGATACTTTATACCAGTGTAGTCTTCAAGCCATTTAATAGAAGAGGCATGAAGCTGGAAGATATCCTCCAGGTTTCTCTCAACTTTATCCTCATCTGTTTCGCGGTGGAGCAGGGTCATTTCGTATCCATCAACGGTTCTGGTGATGGTTTCAAACTCTCCGGCTACGAATGAAAAGAGGTAAGAACTTATGAGGTCAGAAGGTTCAAAACTCCAAAGAGTGGTACTATCTCTTTCAGTTTTAGCTTCTAAAGGAGCATTAGAAACAGCTTTCCAGTTTTGGGGTAATTCAAGTGAGAGAGTGTAGTTTGCCTTCAGGTTGGGTTGATCAAATAAGGGAAAGGCTGTTCGTGCCCTATCCGGAACGAATAGAGTGTACAGATATTCAGGATTTCGGTTTAGTGAAGTTTCCCCTGCTTTAAACTCTATGCTTACAGTGTTGGATCCTGTTGTTAGTAAGCTTTTGGGAAGCAATACATGCTCATTTTCGAATAAAATATCAGTATTACTTCCATTTATATTGATGGCAGATAAGTTTTCTGCCTTCTCACGGAAATCAAGTGCCAGATCTCTGGAGTTCTCTGAAAGAGAAAAGGTAATTACATTTTTACCTGTGATAGGCAGGTCTTTATTCTCAGGAATAGTTAAGTGTAAGGTATACTCAATTTCGCTTACTACCTGCTTTCGAAATTCTGCTAGTTCTATGGATACACCAGGTTGTAATTCTTTATTTGTATTGCACCCTAATAAGGTATTAATGCTTAAAAGGCAGAGTATAAAGAGCTTTAAATGTTTCATAGATGACGTATTAACTTAGAAGGTAAAGTGAGCTTAAAATAAAAAACCTCCATAACAATGAAGTCATAGAGGTTTTAAAAATTCATAAAAAGTCAGTTATTCTGAGTCTACAAACTTGAATGCAAAAGCAGCAACTGCACCAGCAACTAGGTTAGCGACAAGGTAAATCCATAAGTTACTCCACGAAAGTAGTCCTGCTAGGCTTCCTCCAACAACAACAGCTGGGTTAAAAGCTCCTCCGGAAATTCCTCCAAGGGTAAAAGCCATCGCAGTGACTGTAAATCCGATTGCAAGGCCAAAGTAAGAGTTACCAGCTGATCGGTCAGCAGTAGCTACATTCAGAATCACAAAACAAAGAGCAAAAGTACCCAGGAATTCAGCCGTTAAAGCGGGAACCACTTCAACCTCCATTCCGGAACCCATAGGAATTCCCAGCAGAGATGTAGCTACAGTAGCCGCAATTGCTGAAGCAGCAAGCTGTGCAATTACATAACCAGCAATATCTTTTGTTTCACACTTTCCGCGAATCCAAACGGCTAAAGTAACAGCCGGGTTATAATGAGCACCCGAAATAGGCCCTCCTGCATAAATCATTACCATTAAAGCAGCACCAATTGCCAAAGGAGCCAGGGCACCTGCATTGGCTACGGCGGTAATTATGGCGAACATTAAAAAGAAGGTTCCAATGAACTCAACAACATATTTTTTCATGACCGAGTAGTTAGTTAGAATTATGGTCGAATATCAGGAATTATTTAGACTGTTCCTTCCTCATCTTTTGGCATTCACACTTTTTCCCGTAATTGATGCAAAGAGAGTGGTCAGGAGCTTTGGAGAACCTGGCCTTACAAGGGCCCCGGCCATGATGGATCATTAAGTGTGATAAGTCAGTCCAGCTTTCCTGTGGAAAAAGGGCCATTAGATCTCGTTCGATTTTGTCTGTGTTATTCTTTTCTTTGGTTAGCCCAAAACGATTTGAAAATCGCTTTACATGCGTATCAACTACAACTCCCACATTGATGTTAAAAGCATTTCCTAATACAACATTTGCGGTTTTTCGTGCGGCACCACGCAGACTTAATAAGTCATCCATGTTTTGAGGTACTTCTCCTCCAAATTCAGAAACTAGACGTTTAGAAGTTTCTTTAAGTGACTTAGCCTTATTACGGTAAAAGCCCGTAGTTCGAACGAGTTCCTCAAGCTCTTCTAGCGGAGCTTCTGCCATAAGCTCGGGGGTTGGATACGTTTCAAAAAGCGCTGGGGTTACCAGGTTTACACGAACATCGGTGCATTGTGCACTAAGTATTGTTGCAATTAGTAATTCGAAAGGGTTTCTATGATTCAGTTCGCAATGGGGATCAGGATAATTAGCATACAATTCTTCTAAAATTTTCAGAGCTCTTTCTTTCTGGAGTTTGGTTTTCTTGGGTAGCTTCATCGTTGTTCGTGAACTAATGCTTGTATTAGGTGATAAAAATTACGACTCTACGCAGAAGTATCGTCTGCTAAAGTCTGGATTAAAAAATTACTAAGAGGGTTTATATTGATGAACCAACCCCAGGAGAAAAAAACACTTCATAATACTATAAATTATGCCCTGATAGGTCTGTTTTTTGGATTCATATTTCCAATAGCAGCCACTCTCTTCGACATAAGTTTACAAAATTTGCCTCTTACATTTCCCAATGTTTTGAAAGTGCAATCAATGAACCCCTTGCACTGGATTATAGATACAGCACCGGTCTTTCTGGGTCTTTTTTCTGCCCTGGCTGGATATTTAAAAGATCAGGTTGTTAATGTAAACAGAGAACTTGAAGAGATTATCGCTAAAAGAACGGAGAGTATAGAACGAAAAAACCAGCTACTTAAACAGGAAATTGACCACCGTAAAGAAGCAGAATTAGAGCTTGTTAAAGCCAAAGAACAAGCCGAGGCAGGAGCTAATGCAAAAACACGATTTCTATCCACAATGAGTCATGAAATCAGAACACCTCTTAACGCGATTATAGGGATGACAGGTTTACTGAATGATGGTTCTTTGAGCTCTGAACAAAGAGAGTTTGTAAAAATTATTGACAAGAGTGGTGAAAACTTACTCGGCATTATCAATAATATCCTGGAGTATGCTAAAATTGATTCCGGAGTAGCTGTCTTAGAGGAAGTCGAGTTTAGCATCACCGGTTTACTTGACGATGTAATTGAGATAATATCAACTAATAACCTAAAAGAACAGGTTGAGCTTAGCTATAAAGTGGATGAAACCATTCCATCGGTTTTGATAGGAGATTCAGCCAGAATTCGGCAGGTACTGGTTCACCTAGTAAGAAATGCTATAAAATTTACAGAAGAAGGTCTGATTACGATATTAGTTGAGCCAGGGCAAATGGATGAATCATCACTTGAACTAGACATAAAGGTAAAGGATACCGGAATTGGAATTCCAAAAGAGAATCAAGAAGGATTATTCAAATACTTTTCACAGGTTGATAGCAGTAACACCAGAAAGTATGGCGGAACGGGTTTAGGGCTTGCAATATGTAAGAAGCTAGTTGAAATGCTGGGTGGAGAAATTTCATTAGAAAGTGAAGTTGGGGTGGGTAGTACTTTTCACTTCAATATTGTAGTCAAGAAAACTATGAATTCAACAGGTGAAAATGACATAATTGCTAAAGACCGAATTGTGGAGAGTACAAAAAGGTTGAGCCCTTCAGAAGGACGAACCGATATAAATATAAACATGCCAGTAAAGAAGTTGAAGATTCTCCTTGCAGAGGATAATGACATAAATCAGAAAGTGATTGGTAAAATGCTGGCTCGCTTAGGACAAAGCTGTGATGTAGCAGGTAATGGTATTGAAGCATTGGAAATGTGCCAGTTAATACCCTATGATTTAATATTCATGGATATGAAAATGCCAGAAATGGATGGTGTTGAAGCAACAGTAGAGTTGCTAAGCCTGGAGCCAAAACTGAAGAAGACTCCGGTTATTGTTGCCATGACCGCCAACGCGATGGATGAAGATAGAAAGAAATGCCTGGATGCAGGTATGAATGACTTCCTGGCCAAGCCTGTAAAGCTTGAGGAGCTGGAAGCCATGATGCAAAAGTGGTTTAAGGCCGAGTCTTAAAACAGTAGAATTTCGAAAATCAGGTTCGCATTTGGTGGAATATCCTGTCCCTGTCCGATTGTACCATATCCATATACTGATGGAATATATAATGTAATTCTTCCGCCAGGCTTAATTAGCGGTATTCCAATTTGCCAGCCAACAATGAGATTACCCAGGTCGAAAGATATTGGCGTTTCTCTTCCGTCAAATGTATTACCATTGCTCATTAACCTACCTTCATAAGTAACAGCTACCTGGTCACACAAATCAGGGTTTGAACCACTTCCTTCTCTGCTTATCACATATCTTAAACCGGATGGGTGTATTTGGGCATCAATGTTATTATTTGCCAAATATGCATCAATTGCTGCGATATCAGCAGCTAATTGACTTTCACTGACTCTGAGGTCTGGTTCAGAATCACAGCTGTCCTTACAACTATTTAGTGAAATAGAAAAAAACAGGATTACAATCGGTAAGTAGAGAAACTTTTTATTCATCTAGGAGCTCAAATTTTTTAATTGAAACAAGTTAAAATCATTTACACAAAAAAGCTCCGACTTTATGAGTCGGAGCTATAAAAAGATTTCAGTTCTTTTTTGAAATAAAGATCAAACGTCATTTAATGCTTCATTCAACGCTTGTAGACTCTTTTTAGCATCTCCAAAAAACATCTGGTTTTTATCCGCATAAAATAATGGGTTATCAATGCCAGCGTAACCAAAACTCAAACTTCGTTTGAAAACAATGGTTCGTTTAGCTTCGTCCACATCCAGGATTGGCATTCCATAAATTGGGCTTCCCGGAGAAGTTTTAGCCATTGGATTAACTACATCATTTGCACCAATAATCATCACCACATCTGTTGTAGCAAATTCCGGGTTAATCTGGTCCATATCATAAAGAAGATCATAGGGTACATCAGCTTCAGCCAATAGAACGTTCATATGACCTGGCATACGACCTGCTACCGGGTGAATTCCATATTTAACCTGGACACCTCTTGCTTCCAGCTTCGCAGCAACTTCTTTCACAATATGCTGTGCCTGGGCAACGGCTAATCCATATCCAGGAACTATCACTACTTTAGAAGCATAAGCCACCTGGATAGCTAAATCTTCAGCAGATGTTTCTCGAACAGATTTATCACCATCTGCTCCACCAGAACCAGCAGCTCCGTCATCACCACCAAATGATCCAAAAATCACATTGAATAGCGAACGGTTCATAGCTTTACACATAATCTGTGTTAGTATGAGGCCTGCAGCGCCAACCAATGCACCTGAAACGATGAGCAGATTATTCCCCAGAACAAAACCAGCCATGGATGCTGCAATTCCGGAATAAGAATTCAGTAAGGAAATAACAACGGGCATATCAGCACCACCAATCGGGATTACTGAAGTAATACCAATCAATAAAGAAACTCCCAGGATAACCCAGAAGAGCGTCATATTGGAAGGGTCAAATGTGAAGAAACCAATCACAACCAATACCCCAATCATAGAACCGATATTGATAATATTTAAGCCCGGGAATGTAATCGCATTACCGGAGATAAAGCCTTTGAGCTTACCAAAAGCAATAAAACTACCTGTGAAAGTTAAAGCACCGATAAAAATACTTAGACCTGTTGTCACCAGGCTTGTTGGATCAATCATCGTAACATCAGTATTTCGGGCTAATTCACCCCAGGCCACTAATGCCGAAGAGGCACCACCAAAACCATTGAAAATGGCTACCAATTCTGGCATAGATGTCATTTCAACCTTTTTGGCTGCTATTGCACCAATAAGTCCGCCAAGAACTACGCCACCAATAATTAATTCAAAAGAAACGATCTGTAAATCAAAAAGGGTAACAACCACACCAATCAGCATACCAGTAGCAGCAAGTTGGTTACCTTTCCGTGCTGTGGCTGGTGAGTTAAGAAGTTTAAGTCCCCGGATAAAAAATGCAGTCGCAACCAAGTATAATAGCTGAATGGTATCTGGAAGCCATGCAACAATGGCTTCTGGTAAAAACTGACTCATTTGTCATCCTCCTTTTTCTTGAACATCTCAAGCATTCGATCGGTAACCATAAAGCCACCCACTACATTAATTGTAGCGAATACAATAGCAACAAATCCAAGCCACCTTCCTAGTTCACCTCCAACGCCACCTGCTACTATGATTGCACCAACAATGGTAATACCAGAAATGGCATTCGCTCCACTCATTAAAGGAGTATGTAATGTTGGAGGTACTTTTGAGATAAGTTCAAAGCCGATAAAGCAGGCTAAGACAAAAATAAATAGCGAAAATATTAATACGGACATAAGTAATTGAATTGCGAATGATAAACAGGTGCGTCAAATACTGACAAGCTACCTCTGCTTATTATTCTAGTTTATTTAAGCATTGGGCTTATAATCTCGCCGTTATGCGTAATGGTAGTATTCAATAAAATTTCGTCTTCAAAATCGAAATTGATAGCTTCATCTTTTATAAGAAGGTTGAGAAGGTTAAGTATGTTTTTGGCATACAATAAACTTGCATGGTTGGCTAGCTGGCTTGGTAGATTAACCGGGCCTACAATTTTAACTTCATTAGCTATAATCGTTTTCCCAGCTTCGGTAAGCTCGCAGTTTCCACCATTCTCAGCAGCAAGATCAACAATTACTGATCCGGCTTTCATATCAGCAACCATTTCTTTGGTAACTAAAAGTGGTGCTGGCCGTCCCGGAATCAGAGCTGTTGTTATAACAATGTCTGATTTCTTCACATGATCATGAACAACTTGCTTCTGCCTTTCCTGGCTATCTTTGGAAAGCTCTTTTGCATACCCGCCTTTAGTTTCGGTGTCTTCTTCTTCAAGAGGAACTTCAACAAACTTGGCACCAAGGCTTTCTACCTGCTCTTTTACTACAGGACGAACATCGTAGGCTTCAACTACTGCTCCAAGCTTTCGGCAGGTAGCAATGGCTTGTAGCCCTGCAACACCCGCTCCAAGAATCAGAGCTTTTGATGGAGGAATAGTACCTGCAGCGGTCATCATCATCGGGAAATACTTATCCAGTTCGCTGGCAGCAATCAAAGAAGCTTTATAACCAGCAATGGAGCTCATAGAAGATAAGGCATCCATGTTTTGAGCCCGCGAAATTCTTGGGATTGCATCCATTCCCATCGAGGAAATACCAAGTTTCTGAAGCTCAGAAACCAGGTCAGGGTGTTGTAATGCCCAAAGGAAGCTAATAAGAGTAGCACTGGCTTTCAGGTTCTTAAGTTCATCAATGGAAGGGGTCTGAACTGCAACTAAAATATCTGCTCCTTTAAAAAGGGCTTCTCTCGAAGCTTCAATCTTTGCACCCGCAGCTTCATAATCAGAGTTCAAAAAATTCGAATTGAGACCTGCATCTTTTTCAACCCAAACTTCAATATTTTTCTTAACAAACTGAGCAGCAACATCCGGGCTAAGTGCAACCCGCCGTTCGTGCTCTGCTGTTTCTTTTGGGACAGCAATAATCAATTTTATCCTCCAACTTTAGTTTCAAATAACATAATGAAATAGAACAATTTGACCAATAAAAGTGGGAGCGCTTTTTTAAGCGTAGAGGAAAAGAGTCAAAAACTACTCTCTGGCGATTTAGATTTTTTGAGCGAGCGGGTAAAATAGTAGTGCCATACTCATAAAGACCTATAATAAAATAAATTAGGGCATTTTTGGCTTGGAAAATGTATAATAAGGGAGGTACAAAGAAATAAGGGTGTTATGAAGTCATTATTTTTAAAGAAAAGCTTCCTGTTAATAGGTTGTTTGTGTGTTCTTTTAGCAGTTTGTGATGAGGTAGATCTGGAGGGTGAAGAAGCTGGTGAGGTCCAGGGTTTTTGGGAACTGGCAACTGGTGGTGGAGACTTTACTTATCTTTCTGTAGCTCAGGACAGTGTAATATTTTATTACTTTGATAGTAGTGAAGACTGTATCACTATAGATGCTTTTAGGGTGGTACAGATTGATGGAACAGGGTTTTATATACTGAATAGGGGTGGAGAAGGAGAGGAAAACACTGTGCTTGCCATATCCAGAAATAGAGACAGAATTGATGTCAGAAATATTAATGATACTCAAAGAGAGATAGACAAATTTCTGCTAAGTACAGTTGATATAACTACCCTGGCTCCTGTTTGTGTTGATGAGACAGATGTTTTTGGAAAGTGGGAACTTACACCAGAAGGCGAACCTCCGATATACCTTTCAATTACACCAGATTCAATTTCTGTGATTTCAAAAGAGACCGTTGAAGATTGTTATTTCATTTCCGTTTTAAAGGTGTTTGAGATTAATGGGAATGTGTTTACGATGGATGATAACGACCCGTTCTCAGAAAACGGAACCCAGGATGTAGTTATTAGGAGGGTGCCTGAAGGGGTAGAAATTGAGCGTATGGAGGATGGGAGTTTAATTAAAGAGCTATATTCAGTAAGCAATGAGGATTTCAGTCTGTTTGAACCTGAATGTGAATTTACAATCCCACCTGCATTCATGGGTTTATGGCAACTGGAAACATCAAATGATATTAACAGCCCGGTTTTATTCTTGAGCCTGAATAATGAAGAGCTTGTTTATTATAACGAAATTAAGAGTGCATCAGAGACCTCATGTTTTGATAGATTTGCATACCAGATTGTTTCGTTTGTTGGTGATGTATTGACATTAACAACTCCTGAAGACCCCACTTTTAATCTCATATATCGATTAGGTGTAACCGAGGGTAAGTTGGTTACCACGTTTGAGAATGATATATCGGAAACTTTTTTCCGAACCGATACACCAATATCTGAGTTGGAAGGGAATCAGTGTACCACGCAATGACTAAGTTTTTGACTATTGAATCTATAACTAGATTCAACCCATTTTGAGTTTTGATTTTCTTATCATAGCCTGTTAAAAAAAATCAAAGCTATTATTATGGAAGATATTGCAGGCAAAACATTTAAGGTCGTTATTATTGGAAGTGGACCGGCAGGATTAACAGCAGCGCTCTATGCAGCGCGTGCGGATTTAAGTCCAATCGTTTTTGAGGGGCCAGAACCTGGTGGGCAGTTAATGACTACTACTGATGTAGAGAACTTTCCAGGTTATCCAAATGGAGTAATGGGTCCCCAGATGATGCAGGACTTCAGAGAGCAAGCCAGTAAATTTGGTGCTGATTTACGCTATGGTTACGTAACAAATATCGATTATAGCGAGCGCCCATATAAGCTACAGGTTGATGAGAAAACCGAAATCAAAGCAGACACTATTATTATTTCGACGGGTGCTTCTGCAATGTGGTTAGGCATTGAAAGTGAAACACGACTACGGGGAAAAGGTGTTTCTGCATGTGCAACTTGTGATGGTGCATTTTTCAGAAATCAGCATGTAATTATTGTTGGTGGTGGAGATACTGCAATGGAAGAGGCAACATTTCTTACAAAGTTTGCAAGCAAGGTTACTGTAATTCATAGGCGAGATGAGCTTAGAGCATCCAAGGCTATGCAAGCACGTGCTTTCGCTAACGAAAAAATCGAATTCATGTGGAATAGTGAAGTAGAAGAAATCCTTGGCGACCAGGTTGTAGAAGGAGTTAAAATCAAGAACCGTGAAACTGGTGAGTCAACTACGCTTCCTGAAGTAACAGGTGTTTTCGTAGCTATTGGACACAAACCTAATACCGACCTGTTTAAAGGCGTACTTACAATGGATGATGTAGGGTATATTCAAACCAAAGGGCAGTCTACAAAAACGGACTTACCAGGTATTTATGCTTGTGGTGATGCTATGGATTCATTTTATCGACAAGCTGTTACTGCAGCAGGTACGGGTTGTAAAGCTGCATTAGATGCTGAACACTACATTAGTAATGAGTTGAGTGTAGCCTGACTTTCGGTAAGTAAAATATAAAAGGGATTAAATGATCTTATGAGCATTTAATCCCTTTATCTAAAATGTTCTGAAAATTACTTGTCGGTTTTCTTTTTCTTTTTACCGACTGTTTTCTCTTCGGGTTCTTCTTTTTTCTCTTCAGCTTTAGGTTCTTCCTTTTTAGCTGGTGCTTCTTCTTCCTCGTCTTCAGTGATCTCAATAATTTCAGCATCTACTGAAAATTCATCTTCTTCACCATCCACTTCTTTTTCAACCAGAATCTGGTAGTCGTTTAAAAACATTGCAAACATCCCGATTGCAGAAATAACCGGAGCCATTGCTCCAACTAAGGCGGCTCCGCCAACTCCAAAAGCAAGCTGTGTCTGGAAGACGACTTCTCCACTTTTATTCTTAATGATAAGTCTGCGAGCGCTTCCCTCTTTAATCATTTCACGGATTCGAGAGATAACCTCATTTACCCCACCCTGAACTTCTTCAAAGATGTGTTTTGCTTTCGATTTGGCCTCGTCTTTATTCATAATATGTACAATTTATAAATTTTTTTGTAAGGAGTTTTCATCCCCGGGGTCTAACTACGCAAAGTAAATTAAAAAGATTCGGATATAAAAATGTTAGCAAGAGTTTGTTGTGCCTCAACGGTTGGTGTTGATGCAAAAATAATAGATGTGGAAACACACCATACCAACGGATTGGTGAAATTTTTCCTGGTAGGGCTCCCGGACAGGGCGGTTTCAGAATCCCGGGATCGGGTAGAAGCTGCGATCAGAAATACAGGTTCTTATTACCCTCTGGGTAGAATTACGGTGAATCTGGCGCCTGCAGACTTACCAAAAGAAGGCAATGCATTCGATTTGCCGATTGCAGTAGGATTGTTAAGTATGTCAGGACAGTTACATACCCAAAAGCTGAATCAGACGGTAATGATGGGAGAGCTTTCACTGGATGGACAAATCCGCCCGATAAAAGGTGCTCTTCCGGTTGCTGTTGAAGCCAAGAGAAAAGGATTTAAATACCTGGTAGTGCCCAAAGCTAATGGTTCAGAGGCGGCTATGGTGGAGGGAATTGAAGTATTTCCTTTTGAACATCTAAACGAGGTTAAAGACTGGCTCGAGAATAGAGGTTCCATGATTCCTTATGAGGAAGATGTTAACGCTGTTTTTTCACAGAATGAGCAAGTAGGTATGCTGGATTTTAGCGACGTAAGAGGGCAGAATAATGTGAAAAGAGCACTAGAAGTTGCAGCAGCAGGTGGCCATAATGTTATTATGGTTGGACCTCCGGGTTCCGGTAAAACTATGATGGCACGTAGGATACCAACCATACTTCCTCCGCTTTCTTTAGATGAAGCTCTCGAAACCACGAAAATTCACTCGGTTTCTGGATTAATGAAGTCCGGTAAAGCTTTGGTTACATCAAGACCATTCCGAGCTCCGCATCATACGGTTTCAGATGTGGCATTGGTTGGTGGAGGTGGCATTCCAATGCCGGGAGAAATTTCAATGGCACATAATGGAGTGCTCTTCCTTGATGAACTTCCAGAATTTAAAAGGAGCGCCTTAGAGGTAATGAGACAACCGCTAGAAGATGGGTTCGTTTCTATCGCACGGGCAAGGTTAAGTGTTACTTATCCAAGCAGGGTTATGTTAGTGGCTTCAATGAACCCATCACCTTCGGGAGATTGGTACAACCCTCAGGAAGCAGGGGCTACTTCTTCCATGCAAATGCAAAGGTACCTGAGCAAAATTAGTGGTCCTTTATTGGACAGGATTGATTTACATATCGAAGTAAACAAGGTGAACTATGATGAGCTTGCGGGTAAGGCAAAAGGGGAATCATCCAGGGATATACGAGCAAGAGTAATTAAAGCCCGAAAGATACAGCTAAAACGATTCCTGGGAATTAAAGGAGTGTATTCTAATTCCCAAATGAATACAAAGCTTGTTCGTAAAGTCTGTGAACTTAATGAAGTGAGTTCTGAAATTCTTAAGAAGGCTATTACTTCATTGGGCCTTTCGGCCAGAGCATATGATCGAATCCTGAAAGTGTCCCGAACCATAGCTGATCTGGATGCTTCGAAAAGTATTACTTCCAGCCATGTTGCAGAAGCGATTCAATATCGAAGCCTGGACAGAGAAGGGTGGTTGGGGTAAAAAATCGAACTTGCGAACAATGAATATTGAACATTCAACATAGAGTATTGAAGTATGAAGAAGGATAGAAAGTATGATTTACATGATAGATTGATTGAGTTTTCAATCAGTATAATAGAAGTAGTTGAAAAACTGCCGAAAAATTATGCAGGAATCCATTTTGCTAAACAGTTGGTAAGAAGCGGTACCGCACCTGCATTTAATCATGCAGAAGCACAAAGCGCTGAGTCTCGAAGAGATTTCATTCACAAGATGAAAATCGCAGTGAAGGAGTTGAGAGAGACATATGTCAATTTAAAAATCATTAGAAATAAACCTCTTTTAACTGATGATAAGCTTGAATCGATAATTAAAGAGTGTAATGAGCTAGTATCAATTTTTGTAAGAAGTATTCAAACAGCACGAAAAAATATGAATCAAAAGTAAATATCTATTCCTTTTCCATTCTAAGTTCAATATTAAAAGTTCTTTGTTCAATGTTCTATCGTTTCTTCGCATCATCATGCGGTTATGAGTAAAGAATTAAAAAAGTATAATGGCATTAAGGGAACAAGGCTTTTTAAGTGTAGTTAATAAGTAGTGTACACATGGAGGCGATCATGAGAAATAAAACAACATATTGGCAAGGAAGTTTGGTATTCACTTTACCAATCATAATAATCCTCATTTATTTGCTAATCGTGCTATAAGGATTTGATTCCAGCCTATTAATTGGATAAGCTTGAAAGCTTTAAATCCAATTTAAAATAACGCTTGCCAAAATACGCAGACATAGCTTTTCCGACGGCTGTACGACGTCTTTTTACTTACGAAATCCCGGAAAACCTGGGAGAAGTAAAGCTAGGAGTGCGGGTTTGGGTGCCTATTAGAAACTACAATGCAATAGGTGTTGTGGTAAAGGTTCACGAAGAAGTGCCGGATTTTGAAGTTAGGCCTATCCGGAAAGTTCTTGATGTCACTCCTATTGTATCTCAAGAGTTTTTAAAACTCAGCCATTGGGTACATCAATTCTATTTTAGTAGTTGGGGAGAGGTTATTCAGGCGGCTCTTCCTGCGGGTTTGAACTTTACGTCACGAAAGTACCTGAAACCTAAAGACGAACTGGAAATTAACTTGCTTTCAAAAGAAGAGGCTGAGGTAGTAAAAGAAATATCAGTTCAGGAGAATCAAGGTTATGATGAGGCTAAGAAAAGATGGAAAGGTACAGGGTTAAGCAAAACTCTGAATAGCCTTATTAAAAAAGGTTTTCTCGAAATCTGGGAAGAACCAAACCTTAAAGTTTCCATCAAAACAGAAAAAGAATGGAATTGGGTAGAGGGTAAAAATCATAAATTGGCTTCAGACTTTCTTAATACTTTGGATAAGGAACCGAATAAATGGCAAAAAGCCCTGAAGGTTCTTACTGAGGTCGGCCTTCCAAAAAAGCAATCAGAATTAAAATCGATCGCAGAGTTTAGTCCACACACTCTGAAAAGATTACAAGGCGAATGGATCACATTTCAAGAAGTTGAAGCCGAAATCCAGGACCTAAATTTAGACTTCGATCCTGGCAGTATAAAGTCATTGAATACGGAACAGGAAGTAGCTTTTCGGCGCATTGCAGAGTCTTTGGGTAAAGGCATGTTTTCTAGCTTTTTGTTATATGGAATTACAGGTAGCGGTAAGACAGAAGTATATATTCATTCACTAAAAAAAGCCCTGGAAAGTGGAAAAGGAGGTATTGTACTGGTTCCTGAAATAGCACTTACTCCTCAGACAGTAGCGAGATTCTACCGGGTATTTGGTGATAAAGTAGCTGTTCTGCATAGCAGGATGACAAACAGAGAGCGCCTTCATGCATGGAAGGCTTTGAAGGATGGAACAAAGCAGATTGCAATAGGCCCACGATCAGCCGTTTTTGCCCCCGTTCAGAATCTCGGGATTATTATACTGGATGAAGAACACGATGCTTCTTACAAACAAATGGATCCTGCGCCGAGATATCATGCCAGGGAAACGGCAATTATGCGGGCAAGTATTAACAATGCTGTTGTAATCATGGGCTCTGCTACGCCAAGTATGCAGGCACTTCAGATGGTAAAGAAAAGCAAGTCTATTCTTCTTGAACTAAACAAGAGGCATGCTGAGGCGATACTACCTGAAGTTAAAACACTCGACCTGAAAGAATATAAATCAGCAAAAAAGGGAGAACTAGCTGTTCCATTGTTTATGGCTATCGAAGAAGCCTTGAGTAAAAAGGAGCAGGTAATACTTCTTTATAACAGAAGAGGCTTTGCAAGTTATCTGCAGTGCGAAACATGCGGTCATATTCCCCAAAGCCCGGAATGCTCCGTAAGTCTCACCTATCATAAACGAAAGAATATGCTGATGTGTCATTACTCCGGCTATTCAAGAAGAGTAGATACCGTTTGCGAATCTTGTGGATCGAATGCATTAACAGTTCAGGGGTTAGGTACACAAAAAATTGAAGAAGAACTGGAAGAATTCTTTCCTGATGCCAGAATTCTTCGTTTTGATAAAGATTCAACCAGCCGAAAAGGAGCGCATGCCAAAATTCTAAAGCAGTTCGAAGAAGGTGAAGCTGATATCCTGATCGGGACTCAGTTAGTTGCCAAAGGTTTAGATTTTCCGAATGTAACCGTAGTTGGAGTAATCGATGCAGATACGGAGCAGGCATTTCCATCTTTTCAATCAACCGAAAAAATGTACCAGCTTTTAAGTCAGGTCTCGGGACGCTCAGGAAGGGGGAAAAAAACGGGTAGTGTGTTCATTCAAACCCGGCAACCTGAAAATACAGCCATTCAATATGCAAAAAAGCATGATCATAAAGGCTTTTCGAAAGATGAAATGAGTTTTAGGGAAGAATTATTTTACCCTCCATTTTCCAGGTTAATTACATTCGTTCTAAAAGGGAAAAAAGAGCACCAGGTAAGTCAGGCTGCACATATTTTGAGGGGAGTAATAAATCGGGTTGTACCTGATTTTGATGTATTAGGGCCTTCTGCATCAGCGATTAGCTGGATAAATGGAAATTTTTTCTGGGAGGTTACTTTGAAAATTGATCCTGATAAAGGAGCCAAATATATTGAAGCGCTTCTAGAAAAAGTAACTGATATTTATGATCTTGAGTCTCCAATAAGTACTGCTGTAGTAAGAATAAATATTAATGTAGACGCAATTCGCTAAAAACTTGCAATAAGCATCAGAAAGTAAGTATTTCCCTTATCCTTCTATTTCAAAGAAAAACACTATGGGTGAAGAAAGAGTAAAACTGGCAGAAACGAACGAGCAAGTTCAAAACTTCATGAAGAACGTGCTTAAAGATCTGCGTGCATTAAAGAGGATGCTTGATGAAGAGTGGTTTGAAACCGATATCATCCGTATTGGAGCTGAACAGGAATTGTGTTTGATCGATCACAACGCTAAGCCATTTCTTAAGGCAATGGATGTAATGGATGTGATTGGAGAAGACAGCAACTTTACTACCGAGTTTGCCAAATTTAACCTGGAGATTAATGTAAACCCGCCGTTAGAATTTACTGGGAACTGTTTATCTACAATGGAAAGTAATCTCCAGAAAGAGCTCGACTATGTTCGGAAGGTTGTAAGTGAACTTGGCGGAGAGGTTTTACTTACCGGTATTTTGCCAACCGTTCGTAAATCGGATGTCACCATTGATAGCCTCACTCCAATCCCAAGATACAAGGCTTTAGTTGATGCCATAGAAAATCTAAGAGGAAAAGAATATGAACTTCGCATCCAGGGAATGGATGAGTTGTTGATGAAATTTGATACTCCTATGCTGGAAGGCTGTAACACCGGTTTCCAGGTTCATCTTCAGACAAAACCGTCAGAGTTTGTTTCTAAATATAATATCGCGCAGGCTGTTGCTGCTCCGGTGCTTGCAAGTGCAGTAAATTCCCCGATTTTTCTTGGGAGAAGATTATGGGCAGAAACAAGAATTGCGCTATTTCATCAGTCTGTTGATACCCGCGGGGTTGGAGATCATATAAGAGAAAGCAGCCCTCGTGTTACTTTTGGTTCTGAGTGGTTACAAGATTCAATCCTGGATATTTACAGGGACGACATTTCAAGATACAGGGTATTGCTTAGCTCTGATATTGAAGAGAACGTGGAAGAGATGATGAAGAATGGAATTCCTCCGGAGTTGATGGCTCTGAAAATCCATAACGGTACAGTCTATCGTTGGAACAGACCGTGTTATGGAGTTGGTGGAGGAAAACCTCATTTAAGAATTGAAAACAGGGTGTTGCCTTCGGGGCCAACTGTTATAGATGAAATGGCTAATACAGCACTTTGGCTTGGCTTACTTAATGGCTATGAAGATGAGCATGCAGATATCACGAAAGTGCTGGATTTTGATGATGTGCGAATGAACTTTTTTGCTGCTTCAAAAATGGGTATGGATACCAAGTTTGAGTGGACTAAAGGAAGAAAAGTCACTTCAAAAAGCCTTATTAAGGATGAATTATTACCAATAGCTAAACATGGCCTCGAAAAGGCAAAAGTTGATTCAGCTGAGATCGATACTTACCTGGGTGTTATAAAAGATAGAATTGAAACCAGCCAAACCGGCGCTTACTGGGTAGTAAAATCTTATGGAAAACTGATTAAAGAAAACAACAAAGAGCAGACTCTGTCTGCTATTGCCGCTTCCATGGTTAAAAATCAAAAGAAAGGAGAGCCAGTTCATAAATGGGGATTAGCAAAGTCTGAAGATTTGGAGAACTGGAAGCCTAGCAGTTTGCTGGTAGAAGAATTTATGACAACGGATCTTTTTACAGCCAGGAAGGATGACCTGATTGAATTCGCAGCCAACCTGATGGACTGGAGGCGTATTCGGTATATCCCTATTGAAGATGATCAAAAGCATTTGATTGGTCTGGTATCAATGAGGATGGTGTTGAGAGAGTATTCGAAAGCGGTTAATGAAGAGGATGCTACGATACGTAATTGTATTAGTGATTTCATGATTCCTAACCCGATTACCATTCACCCGGAAGCTTCAATTATGGAAGCCATGAATATTATGCAGACTCAAAAAATAGGTTGTCTTCCGGTAGTGAAGAATAGTCGATTAGTTGGTATTATTACCGAGGATAATTATATGAATATTACTAGGCGCCTTTTGATTGCATTAGCCGCTGAAAAGAAAGAAAAGTAGATGCAACTCACCTTTATAGAGCAGCAAAAACATTCGGAACAAATTTTAAAGCATTTTATTGGCGACGTTAGGGGAGATAATCCCGGCCCGACAGTTATAGCTGTAGCAGGAATGCATGGGAATGAGCCTACGGGAATACAGGCGATTGAGCAGGTTATCGACTTGCTCGAACCTCTCAAAGAACATATCCATGGAAGGTTTGTAGGATTAAAAGGAAACCTGACTGCCCTTAAAAGTAATGTTCGCTTTGTAGAAGAAGATATGAACCGGTTATGGAAGACTTCAATTCTCGATAAAATCCGGCGCACACCATTTGATGAACTTCAAACTGTAGATAGAAAAGAAGTAAAGGAGTTACTCTGTATTCTGGATCCTATTGTTTTAGAGGAGGAGAAGGTAGTATATATCGACTTGCATACTTTTTCCGGTTATGGGGGGATGTTCTCAATTACTCCAAGAGAAGAACGTCATATTGAGTTATTAACTCAGCTTAAAATACCTTTGATTTTTGGGATAGAGAATACACTTCAAGGTACATCAATGGAGTATGTTGAAGTAGAAGGTCACATAGGTTTTGCTTTTGAGACAGGGTCACACGGTACAGTAGAGGCAGAGAGAAATGCTCATGCAGGGTTGCTCGTTCTTCTGGTTAGCATGGGTATAGTCCCTGCCAAAGAGTTGAAAGATTTTGGAGAATACTATTCTTATTTGATGGAAAAAGTAGAAGGATACCCTCACAAAGTAGACTTTCAGTACAAGCACATCATTGAAGAAGGAGATGACTTTGAAATGAATCCCGGGTTTAGCAATTTTGATCCGGTTCAAAAAGGAGATTGGCTGGCTACCGACAAACACGGAAAAATTGAAGCTCTGATGGATGGTTTTATCCTGATGCCACTCTATCAGAAACAAGGAAATGATGGTTTTTTTATAGTGAGGGAATGTGAGTAAAGGAAAAAAACAGACATTGAACGATTATCAATTTGTAGATGGAAGCAGGCTTTCTTCTGTAATTGAGGCTTTGATATTTTCAAGCGGAGAGCCAATTTCAGGCGAGAAAATCAGAGCGATTATTGTAGAGAATGAAGAGCAGATCGAAATTAATGAAGAAACAGTTTCTGATTTCGTAGATAAACTAAATCAGCGGTACGATGAAAACGGAATGAGCTTCCGTATTGAGAAACTAGCTGGCGGATATACTTTTGTTACCCAGTCAAAGTATCACTACTGGTTAAGTGTTTTTCAGCATGAAAATGCCTATCGCAAACTTTCTCAGTCTGCTATTGAAAGCCTGGCTATTGTGGCCTACAGGCAGCCCATCACAAAACCCGAGGTTGATCAGATCAGGGGAGTTGATTCAGGATACATTATTCGGCAGCTCATGGAAAAAGCATTGGTCGAAGTAGCCGGCAGGGCAGATGGTCCAGGAAAGCCTTTACTCTACAGGACTACGAAGCATTTTCTGAAGCACTTTGGGTTAAACACCGTAGCCGATCTTCCTAAACCCCGCGAGATTGAAGAGATTCTTAAAGACGATGACATGGCAGAACATCGACAGCTACTTTTGGAGCGTCAATTAATGATGGACGAATTTGAAGAAGAGGAAACAGAACAGCCTGCTGAAGAACTGGTAAATGAAATTGAAAGCGATGAAGAAGTAGAATCTGAAAATGATGATACTGGCTCAGATGAGATAAAGCAGGAAGAAGAATGAAAGGGAAAAGACCAAATCACAAGTCAAAGAAGCCAAAAAAGAATGGTAAAGTGATTGAGGTGAAAATCAAGAAAAGAACTACAAACGAAGTAGATCAAAATTACTCTCAAACCGAAGACATCAGGCTAAATAAGTTTATTGCACATGCAGGATTGTGTTCCAGAAGAGAGGCGGATACTCTCATTGCGGATGGTAAAGTAACTGTAAATGGTAAAGTAGTTACTGAGATGGGTTTCAAGGTAAAAAGAAAGGATAGTGTTGTTGTTGATGGTGAAAAGATTTCGCTTGAGCCATTCGTTTACCTTCTTCTTAATAAACCTAAAAACACAATTACTACCACTGATGATGACAAAGGACGGAACACTGTTTTAAACGAGATTGAAAGCGCTACAGGTTACCGCGTATATCCGGTAGGAAGGCTTGACCGTAATACAACGGGCTTACTTATTCTTACAAATGATGGCGATTTAGCACACCGTTTGATGCATCCCAGTTACAAAGTCAGAAAAACCTACGAAGTAGAAACAGCACAAGAGCTTACAGAAAGTGAGCTTTCAGCTTTTAGTGCTGGGGTTGAACTGGAGGACGGGAAGGCAAAAGGTCATAATATCAAACAGTTTGCCGATTTGAGGAACACTTTTCAAATTTCTGTATTTGAAGGAAGGAACCGACTTATCCGGCGCATGGTAGAATTTCATGGAACAGAAGTTGTTAAACTGAAACGTATTGAGTATGCTGGGTTAAACCTGAAAGATGTTAGTATGGGCAGGTGGCGTTTCCTGAAACAAAAAGAGATAAATAATCTAAGAAAGGTAGTTAAGCTGAGTCCGCTGGATTTTAAAAAAGGATAGCATGGAATTTGAAAATGTTTCTATTTCTTCTGGCAGTATCTCTTCAACCGAAGGGCTGCCAATTAAGTGGGATCTTTACTCTCCTATCAGCGGCACGTCTCGTGAATTTCCGGTTATCATTTTCTTACACGGTTTTAAAGGTTTTAAAGATTGGGGTCCCTTTCCCGATGCTTGTGAAGACTTAGCCAGAAGTGGTTTTGGTGTAGTAGCAATGAACTTCTCTTTAAATGGTATTGGCGATATTAAAACAGAGTTTGATCGGCCTGATTTATTTGAACGGCAAACCTTTACCCAGGATCTGGAGGATATTAAAACCATAATTATGGCTTTAAAGAAAGGGGAGATCAGGGATAACCATACCCATCTTAACACAGATTCTATTGGTTTGGTGGGCCATTCGCGTGGAGGGCATGTGGCAATAACCGCTGCTGCTGAGTTTGAAACCGTTCAATGCCTGGTTACCTGGTCGGCGGTTGCAAACTACCTGGAACACTGGACAGATAAGGTTAAGGAAAATTGGACTAACCAGGGTTTTACGGAGACGATAAATAGCCGAACCGGGCAAAAGATGAAGCTGGATAAAGTTGTTTATGAAGACGCTACTGAAAATGCTCAGAAAGTAATTGCACTAAACCGCGTAAAAGAGCTTCGTATACCTACTCTTTTCATTCATTCAAGAGATGATGAGAGTGTACCATATTCTAACTCTGAGACTTTACATATACATTGTGGCTCGAGAGATAAAGAACTAAGGCTGGTATCTAATACAGGTCATACTTACGGAACAGCGCATCCTTTCGAAGAACCAGAGTTTCCAAAGCCATTCCATGAAGTGCTTGACTGGACTATCGGTTGGTTAAGAGAGCATTTACGCTAGTCTACACCCTCTTTTCTTCGTTAATTCTTTTTACAAGGTATTTGCTTGATTAACACCCCAAGTTGTTAGACTTTGTAGCTTTTATTGAATTAAACAAATTAAAGACATAATGAACTACGGAAATATTACTAAGGGTAGAATCCTACCCCTTATCCTATGTAGCTTTTTGATTATATCAGGATGTAAAACGAGCCAGTCAGCTACGTCTGGATCAGCCCAGCCAGGGCCAAAAAAACCACCAGCAAAAAAGGGTGCTCTAAAGAGCTTTGGTGAAGTAATCACGAAAGATGCCAAAACAGATGAAGGTGTATTCAACGTTCACCTTGTTGATGACAAGTATTACTTCGAAGTAACTGATGACATGCTTGACCGCGAAATGCTATTAGTAACTCGTGTTGCTGGTTCAACTCAGAACTTAAGTTTTGGTGGAGCTGGTCAGAAAGCAAGAGGCCAGCAAGTAGTGAGATGGCAAAGAAAAGACAATAATATTCTTCTACGTCATGTGTCTTATTCAAGTGTAGCCGATGAAGATGATCCGGTATACAAATCAGTTCAGAATAATAATTTTGAGCCTGTAATCTACAGCTTCAAAATAGAAGCAGACAGAACTGACTCTACTGGGCTAGTATTTGATGCTTCAAAGTTATACACCTCAGATATTCCATTACTTAGTGGTTTGAGTAGTTTCCAGAGAAGAAACTTCCAGGTTAGAAGATTAGACGGAAGCAGAAGTTTTATTGAAAGAATGGCAAGTTATCCTGAAAACCTTGAAGTAAGACATGTACTTACTTATGATGCAGGAAGTCCTCCGGATGATCAGAACACTGGAACTATTTCTTTAGAAGTAAACCAGTCAATGATTCTTCTACCCGAAGAACCAGCGATGCCTAGAAACTGGGATCGAAGAGTTGGATACTTCTCTATTGGGCAGTATGACTATTCATCTGATGAGCACAAAGCTGCTACAAACAGATTTATTACCCGATATAAGCTTGTGCCAAAAGATAAGGCTGCTTACTTAAGAGGTGAGCTTGTAGAGCCTGAAGAGCAAATTGTATACTACCTTGATCCTGCAACTCCTGAAAAATGGAGAAGTTACCTTATTGAAGGTATCAATGACTGGAATGTAGCATTTGAGGAAGCTGGTTTTAAGAATGCTATTGTAGGTAAAGAAGCTCCAACGCCGGAAGAAGACCCTGAGTTTTCTCCAGAAGATGTTCGTTATTCTGTAATGCGTTATATAACTAACCCAATTCAGAATGCACAAGGCCCACACGTACATGACCCTAGAACTGGTCAGATTTTGGAAAGTGATATTCTTTGGTACCACAACATCCAGAATTTATTACGTAACTGGTATTTCATTCAAACAGCAGCATCAAACCCGGATGCACGTAATGTGAAAATGTCGGAAGAGATTATGGGTGACATGCTTCGTTTTGTGATGGCTCATGAAGTTGGCCATACACTAGGGCTACCACATAACATGGGATCAAGTGTTGGGTACACTGTAGATCAGCTTAGAGATCCTGAGTTTACTTCAACTCATGGTACTGCACCTTCAATCATGGATTATGCTCGCTTTAACTACATCGCACAACCAGGTGATGGCGTAACTCACTACTATCCTCAAATTGGTGAGTATGATAAATGGTCAATCAAATGGGGTTACCAATGGTTACCAGATATTGATGAGCCAAGTGATGAAGATGAGACTCTAAACGAATGGATCGTAGCAAATGGTGATGATCCGCTATACTGGTTCGGTTACAGCAATGGTATCGATCCAAGATCTCAGACTGAAGCTATTGGTGATGATGCTATGAGAGCAAGTGAGCTTGGACTAGCTAACCTACAGGTTATTACTGATAACCTCATTGATTGGGTTGACGCTCCGGGCGAAGACTTCAGTGATCTTTCCGAACTGTATAACAATGTGATTGGCCAGTGGAGAAGATATATGGGTCATGTAACTACTTATATTGGCGGTGTATACCAAACATATAAAACTTACGACCAGGAAGGGCCTGTTTACGAGGTTGTTGCTGAATCTGATCAACAAAGAGCAATCGGCTTCTTAAACCGTCATGCATTCTCTACCCCTACATGGGCTTACAACAAAGAAATCCTTGACCGTGTGAATTCATCCACTGCAGTTGAGTCTTTCAGAGGCGCTCAGGTTGGTGTTCTTAACAACGTAATGAGTTCAGCTCGTATCGCACGTCTGGTTGATAGTGAGACCAGAGGCGGAACATACACAGCTTTCGAAATGATGGATGATCTCCGAAACGGAGTTTGGAGTGAGTTGCGTGCTAACAGAAATATTGATGTTCACCGTCGCCACTTACAAAGAGCTTATGTTGAGAGAGCTGAGAATCTAATGACTGTTGAGCCTCCAAGAGGCGGGTTCTTTGGTTCCAGGTACGATGTTAGCCAGTCTGATATCCGTGCGATTGTTCGTAACGAACTGGATATTCTTAAAAGAGATATCTCGAACAGGTTGGCAGCTGGCGGAACCGATCGAGCAACTCGAACACATCTCCAGGATGTAAGAGTAAGAATTGACGATATTTTGAATATCGAAGACTAAACTAAGTCACTTTTAAAAGATGGTACTTCATGTGCCATCTTTTTTTTTATCTATAAGTTAAATACGAGGGAATATGAAATACTTAATGAGAATCACCCTGTTCATGGGGTTAATGTTCTTATCAGTGCCAAATCTGAGTGCCCAACAGTTGGATATGGATTTGCTGAAAGGGATGGAACCGAGGAATGTTGGACCAGCGGGCATGAGCGGCAGGATTACTGCTATTGATGTGGTACACTCTAATCCAGATATCATGTATGCAGGATCTGCTTCCGGTGGTATCTGGAAATCTATGAGCGGTGGAGTTAAGTGGGAGCCTATTTTTGATGAATATGGTGCTGCTTCCATTGGATCAATTGATATCCACCAAAAGAACCCAAGTATTGTCTGGGTTGGTACAGGTGAAGGAAATCCTAGAAACAGCCAGTCAAGTGGTGCAGGAATCTATAAGAGTATTGATGGTGGCCGTAGTTGGGAACTTATGGGTTTAGAAGCCACACGGAATATTCATCGTGTAATAATTCACCCAGAGAATCCTGATATCGTTTATGCAGGTGTTCAGGGCTCTGCGTGGGGTGATAGCGAGACACGTGGTGTTTATAAAACTACCGATGGAGGAAAGACCTGGGATAAAATTTTATATAACAACTCCAGAACAGGAATTGGCGATTTAGTGATGGATCCAAACAACCCGAATAAATTATTCGCGGCGATGTGGGAGTTCAGACGCTGGCCATGGTTCTTCAAATCCGGTGGTGAAGGTTCAGGGTTATACATGACTAATGACGGCGGTGAAACCTGGACGAAAACAACTTCTGATGATGGATTCCCTGAAGGTGAACTAGGAAGAATGGGTATCGCTATTGCTCCAAGCAATACAGATATCGTGTATGCTCATGTAGAATCAAAAAAGAACGCGATTTACCGAAGTGAAGACGGTGGATATACCTGGGAGCTTCGCCAAACAGTAGAAAAAGATGGTGAAGTTGGAAACAGACCATTCTATTACGCAGAGATTTATGTAGATCCATTCAATGAAAACAGGGTATTCAGTATCTACACTTATATTTCGAAAAGTGAAGATGGAGGTAAATCATTTGAGAGTCTCTATCCTTACTACAACTGGGTTCACCCAGATCATCACGCATTTTGGTTAAGCCCGGACAGCCCAGGATTCATGATTGATGGAAATGATGGTGGTTTAAACATCACATTTGACGGTGGCGATAGCTGGCGCTTTATTGACAATATTCCGGTTGGCCAATACTACCATGTAGCTGTAGATAATGCCATTCCATATAATATCTATGGTGGAATGCAGGATAATGGTTCATGGCAAGGACCTGCGTATGTTTGGAGATCAGGTGGAATCAGAAACGCTTATTGGGAAGAGCTTTATTTCGGTGATGGTTTTGATGTGATGATGGATCAAAGCAATCCGAGATATGCATTCGCAATGTCTCAACAAGGGAACATTGGCCGTGTTGATTTAGAAACTGGTACTGCTCGTTTCGTTCGCCCAACGCACCCGGATGGTGATGATCTAAGATTCAACTGGAACTCAGCGGTTAATTTCGATCCGTTTAATGAAGAGACTATTTACTTCGGTAGCCAGTTTGTACATAAAAGTACTGACAGAGGTGAATCATGGGATATCATCTCACCAGATCTGACTACAAACGACCCGGAAAAGCAAAAGCAGCACGAAAGTGGTGGTATCACCATGGATGCGACCGGCGCTGAGAACTTTACGACCATTTTAGCTATTGAGCCAAGTTCGCTTGAAGAAGGTTTGATTTGGGTTGGTTCAGATGACGGGAAAGTTCACATCACAAGAGATGGTGGCGCAAACTGGACTGATTTAACCAGGAATATCAAAGGAATACCTGAGGGAAGTTATGTTGCGCAGGTAAAGGCATCTACATTTAATGCAGGAGAAGCTTTTGCAGTAATCAATAACTACCGCCGTGACGATTGGGGAACCTATGTAATGCATACTTCTGATTATGGCAGAAAGTGGACCAATATCACTGATGATAAAGGCATGGAAGGTTATGCGCTTTCCTTCGTACAGGATTTAGTAGAACCAAACCTGATGTTTGTAGGTACTGAACTCGGTCTATATGTTTCTATCGATGGTGGAAAAAACTGGGCCAAATGGACCAATGGATATCCAACTGTATCGACTTACGATATGGTGATTCAGCCCAGAGAGCATGATTTAGTAATAGGTACTTTTGGCCGTTCTTTCTGGGTACTGGATGATATTCGTCCGCTTCGTGACCTTGCAACAAATGGGGTTGACGAACTTCAAAAAGCAATAAGAGTATATCCAATCCCTCTTGCATACGATGTTGACTGGCGACAGGCAGCGGGCTCAAGATTTGCGGCTGATGGTGTTTACTCCGGAGATAACCGTAGCAGAGGTGCGCGTATAACCTATTCTGTAAATAGCGAAATGCTGGCTTCTGACGATGACTCAGACAAAAAGAAAGATGAAAAAGTTAAGTTTGAAATCTTTGACTCATCAGGCGAAAAAATCAGGACATTTGAAAGAACCCCGGCAGAAGATGGTATAAACAGAACAACCTGGGGACTTGAAATGAAGGGAGTAAGAAACCCTAGCAGAAGTAAGCCAAGGCCAAATGCTTCTGAACCCGGTGGGGCTACAGTGCTACCAGGAACCTATAAGGTTAAATTGACTTATGGTGATTATTCAGATTCAACAATGGTAACAGTAGAATCTGATCCTAGAATTGAAATACCAATTTCATCTCTGAGAAGTGCGCTTGAACTTCGTAAAGAAGTAGACATGCTTCGGGAAAACCTGGGCAAGGCAACAAATCAATTGGTAGAAGCCAAAGAGATCGTTGAAATGGCTGAGAAGCTTGCTAAAGCTGATGACAGGCCAAAAAATGAGCTCAAAGCGGTTAACGATTCAACAAAAGCTACCAAGCAAAAGATTGATGACCTTCTTGATATGGTTTTCGGGAAACCAGATGATCGCCAGGGAATCACACGAAATCCTACCCCAACGGTTATGAGAGCTGTATTCGCTCCATTCCGTTATATGAATAATGATTTCGATGGCCCTGGAAGGCATGAGCGAAACCTTGTTCGTTTAGCCGAAGAAGCAGTAGATGATGCCATCACCAAGATCAATGCATTCTTTGCAACTGATTGGCCGGCATATCAGCAAGCGATAGAAGAGGCTAATTTGACACCGTTCAAAAGTTTTGAACAAGTAGAGAATTAGTTTTCTATACATTAGAAAATAAAAGCCCTCGCCAATTTGGTGAGGGCTTTTTTTGTTTGGTCGAATAAACGATATTCATTTTGTACAGATAGTTATTTAGAAAGGGTTGGTTAGAAAATGGAATCATTTATAGAGTTTTTTGAGAATATCCCCTCAAGTTTCCGTGCTGGTATTTTAGTAGGAGGGATATTTCTATTCTGGATTGTAGAGGGAGTATTTCCTTTATTCGAGTTTGGGTATCGTAAAGTGAGGCATGCGGGCATTAATGCTATTTTGACGATTTTCTTCCTGCTTATCGGGTTAGGATTTGCAGGTATATTACTGGCAGCCTCAGACTATGTGACTGCAAATAGCTTTGGATTACTTAATTGGATTGAAATGCCGGTTTGGCTTCAAATGATACTTGGGGTTATGCTCCTGGACTTCTTTGGAGCATTCCTGGTACACTGGACGGAGCATAAAGTGAAATTTATGTGGAGGTTTCATTTAATTCATCACAGCGATACTACAGTTGATGTAACTACCGGGCTTCGGCATCATCCCGGAGAAGCTGTTTTCAGAATGATGTTCACTGTTCTTGGAGTGATAATAGTAGGTGCTCCTATCTGGATCGTTTTTCTATACCAGAGTTTATCAGCCCTGTTTACACATTTCAATCACGCCAATATCCGGATGCCAAAAAAACTGGATCGCCTGCTATCATATATTTTTGTAACTCCATACATGCATAAAGTACATCATCATTATACCCAGCCATTAACAGACACCAACTATGGGAATATTTTTTCGATATGGGACAGAGCCTTTGGAACCTTTGCAGAAGTAGCTGATACGAAAGAACTGATTTATGGAATAGATACTCACATGGACCCCAAAGAGAATGATGATGTAGTTAACCTCCTGAAAATTCCTTTTCAGAAATATCGCTCACCAGAGGGTTCTAAATTTCCGGATGAAGAAAAATGAAAAACATAGGTTCTTTATTATTAATTCTCTTATTTGGAGTTACTCCATTACTCCATGGCCAGGAAAAACCAGGACTGATTAACAGTACTGACCGTTACGAATTCTATAGCAATTTCTGGATTAACCAACATCACTTTTTGTATGCCAATGCTGATTCAGCAGAAGAGGGAAATTGGGATAATGGGTTTTCGAATGGAGAATTGACTGAGTTGAGTTTATCTGAAATCGAGACTCTAAAAGAAGGGATCATTTTCTATCGGGATTCAGTTATTTCTTATGATCTGTTATTTAACAGAGGGCTCTCCAATCTTAAAAGAACACTTATTAATTTTGCTGAGGATGAAGCATTTGAAATGGAGGACTTCAGTGACGAGCTGGTTAGTCACTTGAATAAGATTAAGCCTATCTACCGGAAATACTTTTGGGAACAGCACAATCAATTAAATAAGAGCATACTTAATCAAAACCTGGAATTCATTAAAAAGCACGAAGATCAGATTTTTGAAAGAGTTTCCGAATTAGCGCAACAGCCATGGAAGGAAGGAAAAGTTAGAGTTGATATTTCTTACTATGCTAGCTGGGCCGGGGCATACACTTCTACCAGGCCCGAAACTCATGTTGTACTTACTTCCCAGAACGATGGACCCAATGGGAATTGGCTGGAATTATTATTTCACGAACCATGTCACTCAATTATGTCAGGGAGAAACTATAAAGCAGCTGAGTTAATCTCTCAAATTTCGGAAAAGCTTGAATTAGATCCTCCCAGAAACCTTTGGCATTCTTTGCTTTTTTATTTTTCAGGAGTTACAGTACAGGAAGCTTTAAAAAAAGAAGATGTTGAATACGAGTTATATATGATTCGAAAAGAAGTTTTCAGCAATCATCATGAGGTAATATTTAAACATATGCCAGCCTATTTGAGTGGAGAATTAGCTTTTGAAGAAGCTCTGGAAAATTTAATTGTAGATTATAACGATTGATCACTAAAAGCGCACGATTTGAAAAACCTCTTAAGATTACCTTCTGGAAAATGAAAAATTTGTATAAGCTTTTAGCTCTCATAGTAATCACCTCATGCGCTTCTATACCCAATCCTGCAGAAGATCCTTGTTACCAAAAACCAGACTTTTATTTATCTGAATCTGTCTCAGATACCTCGCAAATTGTTGAAGACTTTGATGAAAGAGCCCAGGTATTAGATCCATATCAGTCTAAGGTGACCTACCCGTACCCGGCAGTATCGAATGGTGTAATGGGGAAAGTTGTAGCAGAGGTGACTATTTCCAAAAACGATGAATTACAAGAAGTCAGAATTGTAGAAGGGCTAGGACATTGCCTGAACCAGGAGGTTGTAAGAGTACTTACAAATGTATCTTACAAAGCGGCAACAAAAGATGGTAAACCAGTTCGGAGTAAAATCACAGTTCCAATCAACTTTCGCCTTGTTGGCAACTAGGGTAAGGGTGCTTTCAAACCTAATGGTTCAGGCTTCTTTCTTGAGATGAAGTCGAATTGCAAAAAAAGCGACAGTTAAAAAAGGAAGTGTTGAGACCAGTACCTTAAAATTCATGCCCATTATTCCAATCGCAAACATGAGCAAGAGTAAAATGCCAATCCCGCCTATACCAAAAAAGGTTAGCTTTTTGCCGGGTTCTTTTTGAAATAGAGTGATTGCTAAAAGAATCTGTCCAAACAATGGAAGTACTGTGAATGGATGAAATACTGATTTGGGATCAGTAAAAAGCTTGAGCAAGATGTCGTACTCGGCCTGGAATAAAAAAATGGAATTGTCTTGTCCCCATTCCAGGTAGCCAACCAGGGAGGTGAGAATTAAAGCAGCACTTAGTAGCTTTTTATTCATTGATACCATTACCTAACATATTACACCCTATAGAGTTAAGGATTTTTAGAGATAAGATCAATAGTGCTAAACCAGGCACTTAGCTTCAGGAATATTAGCAGTACTTTAGTTTTTAATTCGAACAAATACACCTTCATAAAAAAGGCCGGTTGGTTCGTCATTTTGCGCAAACTGGACCGACTTCATATGGTATTCATTCTCGTTTATCCATTTATAGTTATAGACTCTATAAGTTCCGGGAGCTTCACCGGCAAAGGATAGTTTTAACTTTACATCACCATTTTCATTTACAGACCCTTTCCCACTTCCGGCTCTGATTGTCCCAAAACTGGATAAATGCAGTACCTCTTTTGTCTCCGGGTTATAGGACCAAAAAATATGCCCGTTAGGTTCAGGCCCATCTATAATTGATAAAAGGCTGTTATCCGTGTTGATGCCCCTGGATATCGTGTGGTGCTTTGGAATTTTTATAGTTTCTGTTCCACTTCCCCAGTTGTGAGTCCAGTTATCATCCTTAAGCGTCCATTCTCCAATAAATTTTCCAAAAGGGTTTTTTGAAACGTCATTAATATTCCTTCCATTCAATTCGTATTCGATTGAAGTCGTTTGGGCAAGTCCTGTTGTGGAGCTAAGAACTAAAACCAGTAAAAAGCATTTGATGATTATTTTCATTAAACCTGTTTTTGGTATTATTTATGGGTTTATGTTGTGAGTAGGCGAGAATGAGGAATTATTCATAGCCAATATTGTAGCAGTTTTTTATTTATTCATCCATTCAATTATATCTTTCTGATCGTTGAATTCTCGATAAGTTATCCTTCTCAAGTAACCCTCAAGCTCTTTTATGCTACTTTTTTTTGGGTTTAAGCTTGTTTCAGATAAATCTGTATCCAATGAAGCACGAATAGTTAGTTCTTCATTAGTTGTATAAAGTCCAAATTCTCTATTGTTAAACCATTTATGCTTTTTGATAATGCTACCATAGAACATTTCATGCTGAAAAGACTTTATTAGTTCTATTGTCTTAATCGGTTTGCCAGACTTATCATAAAAAGCCACAGAAATGGTAGAGTATGACTCATTCTTCATAAGCAAAACTGCCGCTTTGTGTTTTCGGTCAGATGAGCTTTTCTTTTTTCCCTCTATCTCATATTTGAAATTTGCTTTCTTGACTTTCTCGTAGGCCTGAGAAAAAATGTCTTTGTCCCACTGGTATTCATTGGCACAGAGTAACGCTATTCGGTGAGTAGTGTCAAGGATGTATTGGTTTTGTTCAATACTAGACAATTCCCAATATTTTTCTTTATCAAATTTCGCGTTAACGGTTAATATACTTCCAGAATAATTTCTTAAGAAATCTTCGTTGGATAGTTCCACTGATATTCTAGAGGTTCTTGGTGGTTTGTAACCATTTAGATATTGTACATACAAGTCAGAAATCACATTTTGTTTCATTGTGAATTTCTTAGCATCGTCTCCTTTTGGATAGTAATACAAAGTTATGTCGTCTAGCTTATTACTCATAGCTATTGTTGTACTGCGTTTTATTTAAATACAGTTTCAATAAACCTTAACAAATTTCCAGGTAAAGCTATTTCACTCATTGATTACTATGAATAGTTTTAATTTCAGTAATTCGTGATAAATGATGATCGTCGTGCTCTGCAACAAATAAAAATAAATCCATTATTCGCATGGGTTGTTCCAGTCTCGGATGCAGTGCAAATTTAAACACATCTGGTTCTTCTAGCTTGCGCAATTTGTTCAAAGTCACTTCCCGTAATTCGCGGAATTGTATCAATAAATCCTCAATGCTGGTTTTGTTGTGTTGGGCAAAGTTGGTTTTTTTATTTTCTAAATCGGTTGGCCTTAAGTACTTCTCTCCATTCATAATGTCATCAAGCCTTCCCTGCCACAACGGTTCTAAATCACATAAGTGTCCTATATTTTCTTTGATAGACCACGTTTCGTTCGGCTTGATTTCCAGCAAGTCAGAAGGTATGTCTTCAACTTTTGTTGCTAATCGTACATAAGTTCCGCTAAGCCGTTCTATAATCGACGGGAAGATATTTTGTTGAAATGAAAAATCGAACTTCCGTTCAAACCACCTTATTTGATTCATGGGTTCTTTTTTGTTGGTTAGCTATAATGGTTTGTATAATGTGTTTCAATGCATTTTAACATTTTGTTGTAGCCAATTATTCTTGTTTATTCGGTTTCCTTATTAACTCATTTATCCTGTTTTTAGATTCCTCTTTTTCGGCTTTAATCGTTCTTTTCTTCTCTAAATTACTACGTTTTTGATTTTCGCGAAATTTCCTCAACTGTTCACTGTTCATCCCTTTAGTTTTTCGGTTTGAGGGGAAGTCCATGACTCTTATAAGGATGTTAGTTTCAGGATCCACATAAAATTCCTTTGAGATATAAATGTTCCAATCAAAAGGTCTGTTTGGTTCAAGTCTTAAATACTTCTGTTCTCTTTTGTCCCAAAGCCCATCCTCACGTTTTTCTATTAAATCTGAGACGAACCATTTTACACAGTCTTTGTACTCTAAAAGGTTTGTAGGTATTCGTTCTTCGATTTCTTTAATAACCTCATTCCAATCACTTCCAACTTTTCCCCGAAGAAACCTGACCAAAAGGTCGTAATTTATCTTGCTGTTAAAGAATTTGAAGCTCTTTCCCATGCCTTCATAAGAAGGGAGGTTATCCCAATCTTTATTTTTTTTCGAATTTCGAGTGTCAGAATAGTCTCCGTCAATCACATATCTCCTTTTACTTCCAGAAGTTTTTAGACGGGAGATCAACCATTTCTTATTATGACTTTTTCCTTTATTACTCATTATTCAATATTGGCTTCATATACAGTATTATATGTGTTTTACTTTTTAAAAATATTTTTCACAAGTTTTTAATATCTCTTCTATAGAATTCATTGAAGTGATTTTCTTTTTCAAGTCATCAATATCATCCTCAATTCTAACTTTATTCCTTTCTATTCCTAAAATCATTAATTCCTTAACGTCTTTAATATCCATAGTTCGTTCAACCTCTCCAGGGAATACCCCAGAACGAAATTCAGTTGGTATTATTAAAAGGGTCTGCGTATTAGTTTTCTCAAACTTAGCCACGAAAACTTTACCCGTACTATCTACAATACGATCCTCTTTATTTCCTTCCCATCCCCAGAAGTCAACGTCTCCAACTACTTCTTGAATTGTCTTTTTTATTATTGGGTCATCAGGAATGCTCGGGTCATGGTGAAAAATTGGATATTTTATCTCAATCCCGTTTTCGGTCTTTTTCCATGCTTCCTCAGGTTTTCGATATGGATTAGATTTTGTCATTTATTCAATTACTCATATCGCCATTATTGATGCAGTTAAAGTTAAATATCCATTACATTTAGAGAGTATGTTCTGTCATCGATTCTCATTTTTTTAATCGAGAGATCTTGATTTTTCAGGTGCATATTCAAAAGTTGATTTAATTCTCTTTGATTTTCCGCTGAAAATTTATGTCCAAATAAATTCTCTTTATGCAATTTCTATTAATCAAGTGTTTACCTGATTTTTGAGAAATTATTCGCATTTCTTTTTCATATCTCCAATCTTTCGATTTGGTAATAACTGCTTTTTCAATTTCTAGTGAAGTTTTTTCAAGAGAAGATGAGATTTTAATTAAAGGAAACTTATTTGAGTATGTTACAGTACGTATGGTCGTTATTTGAGCAGAATCATTTAGCTCATAAATGGATTCATATAATTGTTTAGGATCAAATTCTATTACTAATCCTCTATGACTATTAGCATAGTGGGACCACATCAAAATATTGTCATTTATACTGCTGAAGCAACACACGCCAAAGTTTCTAATATATTCAGCAAATGGAGCTAAATAAAACTCAGTAAATTTCTTTGGGTCGGTTTTATATTTTAATAAAACTTTGTTGAAATCTACTTTTTTTGAACTAGATGAGGTAACTGATAGCTTTTTATACAAATTAAAGTACTCTAAAATGTCACTGTCGCCCAGGTCTTCATCTACTTGAAGTTTAAATTCGAAAGGGTCATTAAATTCAGTTGGTCTTGAAAACCACAAATATCCATTTCGTAAACTTTTTTTAAAGTTTTCACTAAAATCAAAGTATTTATATAAAACGGGTTTCATCGTTTTGAAACTTCACTTAAATAACGGTCTCGGTTATGAGTAGTAGCGGATTTCTATTCACCAGCCTTTCGGCTTTAAGCTAACCTTTTTTTGTGTTTTGTCTTTCGTTTTATCACTTAAGCCGCTATTGCTTAAACACATTATTCTCTGCAGGCTTTATTCCACCATAAAACCATTTTTAAGTAAAAATTCTTGTGTTAGCCTTCTTCTTTCATCAATATCATTTTGAGAGCTTCCTTCAAAAAAATGTCCTACACCAGCATATGATCGTGAAGTGAAACTATTCCTGGTTTTTTGAATGGCATCCCTGAATTTTTCAAATTCAGAAAAATCGACCATGTCATCGTTCTCAGCGTGAAATGCGAGTATGGGAGGAAGGTCTTCCTCAATAAGGTAAAGTGGTGAGATTGTTTTTGTGTCGTAATTGATGTCATAAACATCTCTGCCTTCAATATCGTAGGGGCAGGAACCCAAAATGATGGCATCAGGTTTTGAACTGTATTTTGAACTCACCCCAAAATCCTCAGGATTTTCAATCATACCTGAAACCAGGGCCAAATGTGCACCCGCAGAAAAACCATCGGCCAAAATCTTGTTTTGGTCAATACCTAATTCATTCGCATTTTCTCGTACCCAAGCTATTGCAGTTAGCACATCGCTTACCGAAGCCTTCACATTCGTACCGTGGATATTTCTAAGACGATAATCGAAGGCAATAGCAACTCTTCCTTCTTCTGCTGAACTCTTAGCAGCGTCATAACTCCATTCAGGCAGTCCAATTGCCCAACCACCACCGTGAAATAACAAATGTGCAGGTTTTACCTGGCTTTTATCGTGATTTTCTGGATAAAATATATGGGCATTGAGGGTAATACCGTCTACAGTTTTGTAAGCTTTTATTTCGCTCGCATCCTTCCTTCTGTCGTTACCCATTTTATAGGTATCCTTAATTTCCTTTATATACTCTTGATTTTTTACATCTTCTAAAGCTTTCTCGAAGGCGTAATCAAAAGCCTCTACACGATAGATCCAAATATTGGAAGTAAAATGATCCTTGATGAAAAAATCTTTAATGCTCTGATGAGCGTCCAGGTCAACTATGGCATCATAACGATTGTCCAAACGCTTTACAGGAACATATTCGAGGTGTGAAAACTTGTATTCTCCAGCAGAAAGAATGTTAAAATAAAAAGTCATACATCTTTGATATTCTTTAAACTGCAATAAGGAAGGGTCATCAAAGCTTCCGGTCATGACATTTTCAAAATAGTCGCTGGAAACGGTTGCTTTTTGATTAAAATCCGCAAAACGATAATAGTTTTGTGGATACAACAACCGATATCGTCTGTGTTTGAATTTTGCTTCAGTCAATAGGCTATCTATTGGAGAATCAGTTTCTTCAAAATTCCCTTCGTACTTGTTGACCAATTCCCTGACAGTGTGCTCCAAAGAATCAATTATGGTGTTAAAGCGCTCTAATTCTGTACTGAATATCTTTTCACGATTATCTGTCACAAAAGAATCGTTTTTTTCTATAAGATTACTGTAAGCCTCCAGCAGTGACTGTTTTTGTTCGGCAAGTGGGTTTGAAGAAGTTGCCTTGTTCTGGATATCAGATTGTCCAAAACCTAATGTGAATTGGAATAGTGCAATTGGGATTATGAAATATTTAAAATTAACCATCAGTTTTTTATATCGCTATTGAAGGTATACTGTTCTCATAACACAATGAAAGTATATAAAGGTTACATATAGGTTATTTTTTCTGCTTGCAGAGAACATAAGCAAATCAACATGTTATTGTTGGGTCCCAAATTTCATCTTCAAGTTCTTTTGTTGTTTTGTATTTATAGTCTGACAACCCAGGAATTGTGAATCCTGACTTGTAAGGCTATAGCTTAAAATTTCCAACCAATATAGATGTTTGGCTCAAATAGAAAGACGTTTCCATATTTGTCATCAAACTCCTTAAACCCTGCAGGAGAGTTGTTGTCGAACATCCACTGGTTGACATGAACCTGAGGTTCTAAAAAAAAGCGTTTTTTCTTACCAACTGTGAAATGGTAGCCCAAATGAAAGGAGTTATAGAGTTTAACCCATTTTTGATTTTTTCACCGTCTAGATCGGTATAGGTTTGAATTTGCGGCAGCACTTCAATAGATGCAAAAAGCCCTTTCCAAAGCATGCGTTGGTATGAGACGCCAATTCCTGTTTCTCTTAGGTATCCATCGTAAAATTCAGTCCCAGACTCTATTTTATCGACAACACCATCCCACCAGGTGATTCCCATGGGTTGAAATAATCGCCAGGTGGCAAACTTTACCCCAATGATGTTCTTATTATCCAGGTTGCGCTTTACATGTAATTCTACCATTTGAACACTTGTTCGATCGCTATAGCCAGAGATAATCTCATCTGGAACAATATAAGGTATACTCGCCCTCCACTTATGGACTACTTCAGTTTCTTTATCCATTGAAGTGTTAGTTTGAGCAAAAGCACTATGTGTGCAAAAAATTAAAAGAATTGTTAATAGACTTTTCATGAGTTTCTTAGATTTTGATTTTTTGATTACTCGTTGAGATTTTGTTCTCCGGAAAGATCAAAAAAGTGTTTATATAAGACCTATCAGGTATGAAGCCAAATACATCAATTTTGAGGAAGGTGTAAAAACTATGGTGCAAGAGTATAAATTATGACCTAAGTCGCGACTTTTCAGTTTGCAGGGTTATGAAAAGAGGATTTTCAGAAGTCTCCTTGAAAAGTAGGTTTTGGTAGTTCATCCTATTTTATCAAATGCTTCAGAGAACACTATGGTTATCCAACCGGAGAAGTGGGGAATGAGCGCACTGAAGTTAAAGAAGGTGGTGTTATACTCAGATAGCGACTATTCTAAAGTTACGCTAAACAGTTCTTCTTTCTTATTTCTTCCTTTCAGTTCTATCTCTCCTTTAGAGCTATATTCATAGTTAGAGCGGGGTAATAATTCTTTAATTGCACCTGAGATCAGTAAGTCAGATTGTAATTCCTTACAAAGACTTTGGATTCTAGCGGTAGTATTTAAGACATCCCCCGTAAATACGATTTCCTTTTTTAAGGCTCCAATTTCCCCAATAGTGACTTCACCGAAATGAACCCCTGCCTTGAATCCAATTTCAAAGCCAAACTCATTAAATAAAACTTCTTTTTGTTCATTGAGGTGATCGCGTATGTCAAAGAAGCATTTGATGCAGCTAGCCTGGCCAATGCCCTTGCCGGGTTCCCATGAAATCACGATTTCATCTCCTATGTACTGGTAGATTTCACCCAATGAATTGATGATGGGGTCTGACATAATATTGTAATAGGTGTCCAGTAATTTGAAGTATTTTACGTGGCCCAGATTTTCGGCTATTGTAGTCGAAGATTTCATATCCAGGAACATAAAAATCCGCTTTTCAATTTTGGGTTGGTGGTATTTCCCGGAAAAAAAATTTAAAAAAACATGATGTCCTAAATTTTCACTTATAGCTGAATATATCAGACTAACCATAAGCTTTACAGACAAATGAAATAAGGTGGTAAGGAAAGAGATACTTATCAGGAATCTACCCAACTTTTGCCAGGCATCAGCTTCTAACAAACTTATGCCTGTTTCGAGCGCAGACGCCACAGGAAAAAAGACGACTATAATGATAATAAATAAGCTAAGGTAGATTAAGAATTTGTAGAAGAATTTGGCACTCAGTGTTCGGTTTGAGAATTTCCTTTCTAAATAAACCACTTCTAAAACCCCTATGATAAGTCCAACCAGGATATTCGCGAGGCTGGCAAAAATCAACACCGGGATGGTGAAGGAAATACCAGTATCTGGATTGAAGTTTTGGTTACGAGTTACATCGAACACCGTTATATCAATTATCCACCCAATCAATAACCAGATAATCGCGAAGGGAATAATCCTTGAAATGTTTCTTTTCGCTTTTGGAGTTATTTTCACGCTGAGTTGATAATGTTAGGTTATTTGTAAGTACAGGTTGCTACTTACTTAGTCTTTCATTGATAAGATCAATAGACTTCTGGTAATCCTGCATCAGCAGGTATTGCCCACCAAAAAACTCTTCCTGAACTCTCCACATTAAACGGATGACTTCTGAATACTCTGTTTCGGAATCGAAATCGAATAGTTTGTTGATAAGGGAAAAGCCGGTGTCATTCAGGATCTCTTGTTTGTTATAGGTCTGGGATAAGGTTTTCAGAAGCTCTACATCTAAAGAGCTTAATACATCACTATACTTGGAGGTTTCGAACATCGAGCCGCTTAAGTTGAGAGGGTTGGCTCCTGTCCAGCCGGGTAAACGTTCATCTGAGGGAACATCATAGAATTTCACTTTTCTGTCTTCTTTGGACATTGCTTTTGAAAGGCTGTCTAAGGATGCAAGGAACACTCGTCGGCGCGGCGCGGCTTCTTTAATGAGCTCAAGATTTACTACCAATTCATCATGTATGCTTAGAAGCACAGCATCCTGGTGGTTTTTTGCTTTTCGGGCCTCATTCCAGTTATTGATTTGCAGTGCTACCAGTATTCCAATGATCACAAGCGCTATCTCACCCAATGCATAAAACAAGTATTTCTTCATACTATCACCCCCGATAATATTTCTGCGAATATGTTGAAAAATCTTAGGCATGTGTTAGTCTAATCCTTTTTTGGAAAAGCCATACTTACAACAACTCCGGCAACCACTACCACAAAGGCCCCAAGTGGATTCAGCCATAGAAACTCAATGGCTTTGAAGTATGATTCAGGAACCTGGGTCCATGGGAAAAAGAAGGAATAATCCTGCGTAACAGAATTATAAAATAAGCGGTCGAAAGTAAATACGGCCAGCATACCTGAGGCCAACCCGGCCAAGGCGCCTGTGCCATTCGCTTTTTTAACCCACAGCATCAGTATAAATACACCCAGGATGGAGCCATAAAAATAACTGCCTATTTGGTTTACCAGTTCTATTATAGAACGTGTTTCGCCAAGCGCCAATGCGGAAAGAGTGGCAAATATTCCCCAGCCGAGTGTAGTCCAGCGGGAATACTTTAAATAGTGGAGTTCTCCGTGTTTATTGTTATCCAGGCGCTGGTACCAGTCTACAATACTTACCGCGCTTAAGGCATTTAACTGGGAATCAATAGAGCTCATAGCAGCAGCAAAAATACCGGCTATAATAAGCCCGATTATCCCTATCGGAACGAAGTTCAGGATGAAGTAAGGAAAGATGTAGTTTGTATCGTTTACATCGGCGGTTAAAATCTCGGACTGTAAGTCTAATTCTGCTTGCCTTGCTTCATTGAAGGAAGCATCTGCCTCAACAAAAGCCTGTTGGTTGGCTTCTGATCGTTCTTCGCTAATTGCTATAGCGGCTTCCTGTCGCGCTATCTTCGCTTCAGAATACTGCTCATAGATTTGTTGTTCCCGCTGTAATTGTTCTTCAGTTTGGGCAACAGGATCGGAAGCCCGGAAGGAGATTGGGGCATCGTTAAAAATGAAGAATACATACAACATTACACCTAGTAACAGGATGAAGAACTGCATCGGTACTTTGGCATAAGCCGACATCAGCAGGGAATTGCGGGCTTCAGAAACTGATGGTGTTGTTAAGTATCGTTGTACCTGGGTTTGGTCGGTTCCGAAATAAGAGAGCATCAAAAATAAAGCAGCAATTACTCCACTCCAGACATTATATCTTTCACTTAGGTCAAAACTAAGATCCAAAGCGGTGAGCTTATCCAGTGAGCCAGCTAAATACAGTGCATCACCAAAGCCAACTTCTTCAGGCAGATTGAAAATTATGAGAACAAAACAGAAAATGAGCCCGAACATCATGATAACCATCTGCTTCACATCTGTCGATATTACTCCAGCCATTCCTCCAATCATGGTATAAATAGTGGCAATTACTCCAATGATGATAATCGTAATGCTGAGAGGAAGGTTGAGAAGCAAAGCCAAAACATAGGATGGTGCAGCGATTACCGTTCCTAAAGCGAGTCCACGGGAAACCAGGAAAAGTGCACTGGTGGTAAGCCGCGTTTTAAGTCCGAATCGTGCTTCCAGCACTTCATATGCCGTAAAGGCTTTCATTTTACTAAAAAACGGAACCAGGAAAACACAAATCAGGATCATTGCAAAAGGTATCGCCAGGTACACCTGCACAAAGCGCATGTCTTCGGTATAAGCGATTCCGGTTGTTCCAATAAAGGTAATGGCTGAGGCCTGGGTAGCCATAATAGAAAGCCCGGCAGCCCACCAGGGCATACTGCGTCCTGCTAATAAATATTCTTCAATATTATTTGAGTCTTTACCTTTGCGTGTGCCATCCCAAACGGTATAGGCTAGGAAGGCTAGGAGAACAGTCCAATCTATCCAATGCATAACTTAGGGTAAATTGAAGTACGCAGTGAAGAGGTAGAATGCGAGCACACAAAATAACCCCCAAACGAATACGGACAGATAGGTTTTATTCCAGTTGGTTTCTTTTTCCATTGCTAAAATATACTCATGGATAAAGTCTCAAGAAAATCTGATTTATTTTTGATACAAACATTATGATTTAATACACAACAATTATTCTTACATTCTGTTTATACTCAAGTTATCATCAAACTAAAGTCTTTGAAAAAAACACTTTTACTAATTCTAGGGTGCCTGGTATCCAATACTATATTAGCTCAAAGTTTTACTATAAGCGGATATGTTAAGGATAAGAGCACAGGAGAGGTCTTGATTGGCGCCAATATCTACAACGCAAAGAAAGAAAATGGAGCTGCATCCAACTCGTTTGGTTTTTTTAGTTACACAACCGAAGCGGATAGCGTAGAATTAATCATAAGCTATATTGGATATTCGGTTGAGCGAGTCACATTTTTATTAAAAGAAGACGTAGAGCTTAATATTGAGCTGGTTCCCGGAGGAGTATTAGAGGAAATTGTAGTTAGAGCCGGGGAAGAAAGGGTGGAAGAGGTTACTCAAATGAGCAGGGTAACAATCCCTATACAGCAAATAAAATCTATGCCCAGGCTTTTGGGAGAAGTTGATGTATTAAAAGCATTACAAATGATACCAGGTGTCCAATCTGGTGCAGAGGGTTCCAGCGGACTTTATGTTCGTGGCGGTGGGCCAGATCAAAATTTGATACTTCTTGATGGAGTTCCGGTGTATAATGCATCTCACCTGTTTGGTTTTGTTTCCGTGTTTAATGCTGATGCGATCAACAATGTGGACTTGGTGAAAGGAGGATTTCCGGCTCGTTATGGTGGCCGGCTCTCTTCAGTAATCGATATTGCTTTAAAAGAAGGGAATACAGAAAAATTTAAAGGTGAAGGTTCCATTGGGTTGATCTCATCAAAACTTACCGTAGATGGCCCGATTTCAGATAAAACTACATTCCTTATTTCCGGGAGGAGAACCTATATAGATATTTTAGCCCGGCCACTGATCAAAGCGGAATCCGATGGAGAAGAGACGGGTGGATATTATTTTTACGATCTAAATACCAAAATCAATCATCGGTTTTCTGAAAAAGACAGGGTCTATCTTAGCGGGTATTTCGGGAAAGATGAAGCCTTTGCTGAAAGCAGAACATCGGATAGTTTTTCTTCAAGAAATAACGAATATGAGGATGATTTTGGATTGGAATGGGGGAACTTCACAACAGCCTTAAGATGGAATCATATTTATACACCAAGGCTATTTGGAAACGTAGCCCTTACCTACAGCAGGTACCAGTTTGATATCTCAGAACGAAGTTATACTAAGGAGACAACAGGAAGTGTAACCAAAATAGATGAATCCAAAATCCGGTACTTTTCAGGGATAAACGATTTAGCCGGGAAAGTAGATTTTGAGTTTATTCCTTCTCCCGAGCATCATATCCGGTTTGGTTCAAGTGTTATTCGCCACAAGTTTAACCCTGGGGTATTAGCATTTAAATCAAATGTAGAATCGGATACAACACTTGGTGAACAGAGGACCAGGAGCGCAGAATTTTTTACGTATGCGGAAAATGATATGCAGCTACTGGAAAATTTAAGTTTGAATGTAGGAGCACACTTTTCGGGCTTTGCAGTAGAAGAGGAAATATATACATCGTTTGAGCCAAGAGTATCATTTAACTATACCTTGCCTTCGAACCTGGCCATCAAAGGTTCTTATACCAAAATGACCCAGTATATTCATTTACTTACAAACAGCGGGATAGGTTTACCCACTGACTTATGGGTTCCTTCAACTCCCAAAATAAAGCCTCAGGTATCCAACCAGTTTGCGGTTGGCCTGGCAAAAAATCTGGATGTTATCGAGATGACACTTGAAGGGTATTACAAAAAGATGGAAAACCTGATCGAATATGAAGAAGGAGCTACATATTTATCAATTGAAGATAGCTGGGAGGATAAAGTAACCGTTGGTGAAGGCGAAAGTTATGGAGCAGAGTTATTCTTCCAAAAGAAATATGGGAAATGGAATGGATGGTTAGGATATACATTGTCATGGAATTTTCGAAAATTCGATGATGTGAATTTTGGCAGGCGCTACCCATACAAATACGACCGAAGGCATGATGCTAACTTGGTGTTAGTATATACCCCAAGAAAAGGAGTAGAGTATTCTTTAGGTTGGGTATATGGTACAGGCAATGCTGTTTCTCTCCCGGTCAGTATTTATCCGGGAGCATATCCTGACAGCAGATTTCAAAACGGTAGTGTGAACTATTACGATGGTAGAAACGGATTCAGAATGCGGGCCTATCACCGTCTTGATCTTAGTGCAAGCTGGACCAAGCCAAAACGTTGGGGTGAGCGTACCTGGAGTGTAGGATTATATAACGCATATAGCAGGCGAAACCCGTTTTTTGTGGATATACAAACCGATTATAATTTTAATGATGGGACGGAAGAGAAGAAGTTAGTGCAATATAGCCTGTTTCCTATAATTCCATCAATCATGTACAGTTTCAAATTCTAATAGCATGAAAAAGCTTGTATTACTTTTACTTTTTTATTCTGCCTGCGAAACAATCGTAGATATTGATATACCAAAAGAAGACACCCGATTGGTTCTGAATGGATTCTTTAATCCTGATAGCATCCTTTCTGTTGCATTGTATGAAAGCCTGCATGTTTTAGACGACAGTGAGTTTAAAGTTGTTGAGGACGCTACGGTTTCTATTTTTGATGGAGATGGAGTGAAACTGGCAGACCTGGTAGACGAGGGCTCGGGAAGATATTCATCGGCATTCCATCCAGAAGTTGGAACACAGTATAGAATTGAGGCTTCGAAAACGGGGTATCAGGCTATAGAAGCATCAGATATAATTCCTGCAGATTCGGCAAGAGTACCGACTATCCAGATAGTAAAGACCGGAGAGGAAGGGTCGGGAGAATATGAAATTACATTTACTATTCAGGACTACGCCAAAGAAGACTTTTATGAAGTCCAGTTAATGCAACGTACATATTATGAGTTTGATGGAATGGCTTATGATCTTGTGATTAATCACTATATGGAATCAGAGGATGTGGTGTTTGATGATTTTACCTCCTCAGGAATAGCATTACTTTTCAATGATGTACTGTTCAACTCAGGAGAATCCAAAATAACCGTAACTGCATTTCTGAATAGTTACATTTCTTGTGATGAGAACCCAGAATGTATAAGTGAAGAGTATTCTTTAATACTAAGAAAAGTGAGTGCATCCTATTTCAATTATAACAGAACATTAAGATTACAACAAGATCTTGAGGGAAACCCATTTGCGGAACCTGTTTCTGTTTATAATAACGTTACAAATGGTTTTGGAATATTTGCAGGATTTAGAAATAGTGCTTTCCCATTTCATCTTCCAGAAGACTAAATCAATTGCTCCAGCACTTTAAAACTCTCTTTTCCGCGATTCAATAGTAAATCCAAAACCGAACATCCAGGTTCAAACCCAGGGTAACTTTGTGTGTACACCGGATGCTTTTTAAGAGCAATGACTGAACTAGAGCTTTGCCTCTGGTAATTTTTTGATTGATGCTCCAGGTATAACAGGTCAGAACCCAGATTCTTGACACACTCATCAGGATATGTGCTGTACTCATCAATAGCTGATGCCAATTCGAACTTAATTTCAATTTCCAGGAACTGCATCATCCTTTTGAAGAAGAAGAGGTTGAAATCGAGTAGAGATTCAAACTCCGTTATGCTTTTAATATCCGCTTTTAGCTCATCCTCTAAATAATCGAAGTACGTCGCGTTTTGATAGTTATGCGCTATAGCATTCCAGAACGGCTCGAACCAACGCTGGCTATGATTCAGACGTACATCTTTGATCGCTTTTTTCCGGTCTTCACCTAACACAGGAAGATTAATCCATTGAGTTCCTGTTTCTGAACGTATTTCAGCACGGTGTGTTCGCCCTTTTCGAGACCATTTCTCGACATCCTGAAGAATCACACGATCAGCCTTTAGCATAGAAGTCAGGTCGTAAAGATTCGGTGCAAATTGTGGAGTGAGAATTGCTAAGATCAATTTTGAATGCCGGATTATGATTTTTGGATTGTAACATACCAAAAATCATAATCCAAAATTCAGCATTCAAAATTTCTTATCTTCGAAGCCCTTTTAAGACGAATTGAAATTAGATACAAATTACATGAGCGTTCGCGTACGTTTTGCACCATCCCCGACGGGATTTTTACACATTGGCGGTCTCCGCACAGCATTATATAATTATCTTTTTGCACGGCACCATGGTGGAACTTTTGTGCTAAGAATCGAAGATACTGATCAAACAAGATACGTTGAAGGTGCTGAACAGGATATCATCAATTCCCTGGAATGGGCTGGAATGACTATTGAAGAGGGTCCTAACAAACCTGCTGGATTTGGTCCATATCGTCAAAGCGAGCGAAAGGAAATGTATCTCGGATATGCGAAGCAATTGATAGAAAGCGGTAATGCATATTATGCCTTCGATACTCCTGATGAGATTAATGAAATGCGTGAGCGGTTAAAAGCCTCAGGAAATCCATCTCCGAGCTACGATTCCATTACACGCCAGTCAATGAAAAATAGCCTGACCTTACCTCAGGATGAAGTTGAGAAAAGACTGGCTAACGGTGATGATTATGTTGTGCGTTTAAAAGTACCGCGCAGGGAAACAGTAAAGTTTGAAGATTTAATTCGTGGGATCGTTTCATTTGAAACCGCCGGGTTAGATGACCAGGTGCTGATGAAATCTGATGGCATGCCAACCTATCACCTTGCAAATGTAGTGGATGATCACACGATGGAAATTAGCCATGTAATCAGGGGAGAGGAATGGTTGAGCTCAGCGCCTAAGCACATGCTACTATACAAAGCTTTTGGCTGGGAGCCACCAACGATGGCTCATTTACCTTTGATTATGAGTCCAAGTGGCGGAAAATTATCCAAGCGCAAAGCAGAAACTGAAGGGATTCCAATTAACACCAAGGATTATATAGTTGGGAATTATGAACCAGAAGCATTGGTAAACTTCCTGGCTTATATGGGTTGGAGTCCCGGAGATGATTCCGAAATTCATGATCTGAAAGAGCTTTGTGAATTATTTACACTCGACCGGGTGAGTAAAGGCGGTGCTGTTTTCAATCACAAGAAATTGATGTGGTATAATGAGCATTATATTCGTGAAACGCCTGTTTCTGATCTGCTTCCAAGAGTAAAAGAACTTGCTGAGAAAGAAGGTTTCGATACAAGAGATGAAGCTTATTTGACTACCGTTGTTGGGTTGCTTCATGAGCGTGTATCCAAAATTGATGAGTTTGTAGCAATGGGTTCATTCTTTTTTGAAGCTCCCAAAGAATATGATGCTAATGCCCTAAAAAAATGGAAAGATGATAGTTCCGGATTAGTTTCGAAGTATCAGGCTAAAGTAGAAGCACTATCAGATAGCGAATTTATTGCTGCTACCATTAAGGCAAAGCTCGAAGAAACAGTTGCAGAAAATGAAGTAGGTTTCGGAAAGCTAATGATGCCTCTTCGTATTGCAACTACAGGTCAGGGATTTGGCCCTGATTTATTTGCTTCCTTAGAACTTCTTGGAAAACAGGAAGTGATGGATAGAATCGAAACGGCCCTTGAGAAGTTAGGATAGCTGAAAAGTGATTAAGCTTCAGCTACTTCCTTAACATCTTTCAGCATTCTGAATTTAATCTTGAACACCGCAAAGATAACAGTCATAAACGGGCTGATCATGTTAAAGAAGGCGAATGGGAAGTAGGCAAATGTACTCACCCCTAAAACGTTTGAATGGAATGCTCCACATGTATTCCACGGAATTAATGCTGAAGTAACGGTACCTGAGTCTTCAAGCGTTCGGCTAAGATTCTCAGGAGCCAGGCCTTTGTCCTTGTAAATGTCTGCATACATACGCCCTGGCACCACAATGGCTAAATATTGATCAGAAGCGGTGATATTAAAGAAGATACATGTTCCTGCAGTGGTAGCTACAAGTGCACCCGCAGAGTTAATTCCACTAATAACGCCTTCAGCAATCCTCTTCAGCATCCCGCTTCTTTCCATTACGCCACCAAAAATCATTGCAGAAAGAATTAACCATACGGTGCCCAGCATTCCATACATGCCACTTGATGAGAGTAGTTCATCAACAATACCATTTCCAGTGATTATGTTAACATCGCCGTACATGGAAGTCATGATCCCAACAAAACCTTTCTCCCAGGTTCCTTCACCAAACTGTGCAACTTCCTGAACAAGTCCCGGCTGAAAGATTAATGCAAAAATAGCACCTAACAATGCTCCTATAGTTATCGCGGGGATCGCGGGCATCTTTTTCATGATCAGAACAACCATAATAATCGGTACTAAAAATAAGAACGGGTTAATATCAAACTTACTGGAAATAGCATCCAGGATTACCTGCGTCTCTACGATTTCAGCACTTCCACCGTTCATAAAACCGAGGATCAGGAAGATCACCAGTGAAATAGAAATAGATGGTACCGTAGTAAAGGCCATATATCTTATGTGAGTAAATAAATCAGTTCCAGCCATTGCAGGAGCAAGGTTTGTAGTATCAGAAAGAGGAGACATTTTATCACCAAAATAAGCGCCAGAAATAATGGCTCCGGCAATCATACCAACAGGTAAACCCAATGCTTTTCCAATTCCCACAAGTGCAATACCTACCGTAGCAGAAGTAGTCCACGAAGATCCTGTTGCAATAGATACTATTGAGCAAACAATACAGGCTGCAAACAAAAAGATAGTGGGGTTCAGAATCTGGAGCCCGTAATAGATCATTGCAGGTACAATGCCACTCAATAACCAGGTACCAGCCAGGGTTCCGATAAGAAGCAGTATAATCATTGAAGCCATGGCAGAACTGATACTATCTACAATCCCTTGCCTGATTTCTTTCCATTTGATTCCGAGTGTTAATGCTACCAATGATGCAATTCCAGCCGAGAGCATCAATATGATTTGATTTGAACCATCAAGAGAAGCGTCACCAAAAATTCGAACATTTATGAATAAGACAGCGATGAGAAAAATGATGGGAATGAAAGACTGTAATAGTGTCGGCTTGTCGTATTTATAAGTCATTACTGAGTATCGTTATCTATGGTGTTCGAAAAGATAGAATAAACACTGTTTTTTAACTAAAAACCAGTTCAAAAGCATTCTCTTCAATTATCTTGCTTGTTTGGGTATCGTATCGGCGTTCTATAAACTCTGCTTTTCCATGATGATCAATTAAGAGTAAAGTAGAGCATAGGGTTCCATAATTTTCGGTTTTTATGAAAACAGAAGAAATGGCTTTTTCCCATTCATATGGAATTCCGGTACTAGGCAGATTTTCGTCAGGAGCTTTAGCATCATTTTTTAAAAGCCTGAACAAGTCTTCAGTATCAATATCTTTGTTTAGAGTTGCCTGTTTTAAATCCTCTTTTGCAGCATTAAGCTTTGGCCAGGAAGTATCAAGTAATGCATTACTAACTCCATGAATCCCAGGAGGTATTTTTGAAACCATGTCGTTTTCGTTCGAGAAGTGAAGAATATCAGAGCCTTTCCCAAGGAGTATGTTGAAGCCATTATAGGAATTGGAATGTAGTTTTATCTTTTCGATATATGAATCTGCATCAAGGTCACTCTTAAGGTATTCCAGTACCAAATCACCTCTTGAAGGAGCATTTTCTTTGATATTCTTTGGATCACGATAATTGGTAAGTGCGGCCCATTTACCATTCTTATTAATCCCCATCCAGGTTCCTCCTGCTTCCAGGTCTTTCCCCGCAAGTATATTCGGAAACCTCTCTTTCTCCCAAAATTGAGCTTTTCTTGTAGGACGATTATAAAACTCATCTCTATTTGCAGCTAAAATCACTTTGTATTTAGGGTTTTCATCAACAGAAAAGGCGATTAAGCACATATAGGAATCGTAAAATATTTGGTTTTATAAATCGCCTGAATCTAAGCATATTCCTGCAACCTATTCACGCATTTCCGTATGTAGTTTTTATGTTTGCAATACACGATCAACGCTTTAGGGACATACTTCTTTTAGCATTAGGGTTTTTTGGGGCACTCTGGTTCTTCTTCGACTTGGCTAATCACCATCCGCTTAGCTCGGTAGATATTTCGCTAAGTGAAGAAGGCGCTACACAAAAAGCAGACTCTGTATTTCTAAGTTGGGAATTTCAGCCTCTTGAGCTAAAGAAAAGGGCACGTGTTGTTACTTATTCTGACATGATCGACTACTTACAAGAAGAGTATGGCAGGAAAGAGTTCCTGAGAAGTATGAAGAATTCGTCAGAGTCAGTATTACCCTTGTATAGTTGGTCGGTTGATGAATTTGAGATTAAGGAAAATGAAAGGCAGCAGGCCTTCAGGTTCAGATTAAGTGAAAAAGGAGAATTTATTGATTTTAGGGCAAGTGATGAGCTTATAAGAGAACAAACCCCATTCAACCGGAAAGCAATTAGGTATGCGGCAGGAAGAATGAGAGATATTTCAAAAGAGGTCGAAGATTCTGTGATTTCCGAATTGGTTAACTACCAGCATTTAAGAACAGAAGCATCAGCTTTTTTTAGGATGAACCTTGGTGCTGGATCTGAAAATCATAATAATTATATCTGGAAAGGGATTGACTATTATGTTAACCAGAGTTACTGGAGTCGTTTTTCATTCAGTAAAGATTCTTTGAGTTTTAACGATGATGGTTTTGTGCGTTATGCAACGGCTTATCTTACATCTACTGATACCGTAATGGGTATTGTGCCAAAACTGGAAATAGAGCTCTTACCAGCAGGTGTAGTACGGAGTTTTAGTGTAGATATGGGAAATGGGGTTGTGAAAGATGTGACCACCTCAAACCTAAAAAGAAATCTCATTATGGGAGTCGTTTTGAGTTTCATTGTTTGGGTTCTGATCTCTTTCTATCTCAGGATCAAAGCCAGGGCTTTAGATACACGACCAGCTCTCGTAGTGGCTATTATAAGTGGGTTTCTTATACCGGTTCTTATGGTATTGGAGTTCTCTAGGAATTTTGGGCTCGACTTTGAAACTTTTGAACTTTCAGCACTATTTAGTCAAATATTAGGGTTTGGAGTTTTTGGAGCTATTACAGCGACTTCCTTTTTTGTGGCTACCGCTGTTAGTGATTCTGTAACCCGACAATACTGGCCTGAGAAACTCAAAACCTGGGACTTAGTGCGTCGTGGGATGTTTAAGAACAAACCCATTGGGTGGGCCATCATCAGGGCTATTTCCATAGGTAGCATCATTGCCGGGCTATTCTCGATTTTGATAAACTTATTCCCAACTATTTATATCAGTGGTGGAGCATGGTTCCTCGAAGGGATGTTTGTAATGGCGCCGGTAGCAAACATAATCATGACGCTTTTGATAGGAGTAGGATTCGTAGTGGTCTCATTCCTGATTATCGGGAATCAATTCTATGCTATTACATCAAAAAAATGGGGGATTCCAATTATAAGCGGGTTTTTGTTTGCGCTATTTGACCCTCTATTAATAGTTATGCAACCAGTTCTCCTGGAAGCTCTTTTTAACTTTATGCTGGGGTTAACGATTGGATTCTTTTACATCCGTTATGATTTTGTGACCGTAGCACTCGGGTTTTTCATTTTCCTGAACTTTCTCTCAACTTCGAATGGCTGGTTGGTTTCCAACTCTCCGGATGAATCCATTTTCTTAGGCTTTATAGTAACGATGATCCTTCTTTCTGGAGTAGGTCTGTTTTTCTTATTAAAAGGAGATGATACTGATAGTCTTCCGGAGTATATACCTGACTATATTGAAGACCTGGCGAAAGAACAGCGGGTTAAACAAGAGCTTGATATTGCCAGAACAGTTCAGAAAACGTTTTTACCCAATCGAACTCCGAAAATACCTGGTTTTGATACTGCAGCTATGTGTGAACCCGCCCAGGAAACAGGAGGAGATTACTATGATATTATCTCTCTGGATGATGACCGTGCAGCAATAGCTATTGGAGATGTAAGCGGTAAAGGAATACAAGCTGCTTTCTACATGACCTTTGCAAAAGGTGTAATACATAGCCTTTGTTCTATTTTTCCGTCCCCGAAGACCATGCTGTACCGTGTAAATAAATTATTTAATGAGAATGCTACCCGGGGCACCTTCATTTCAATGATTTATGGCGTACTTGATGCCAAGAAAAATACATTCACATATCTGCGAGCAGGGCACAACCCGATTTTATACAAAAAAGCCAATGGTGAAATGGAATGGCAACAACCAAGAGGAGTAGCTATCGGCATGTGCAAGGGAGAAGCTTTTAATAAGGTAATGGAAGAATATACTGTTGAACTCTCAAAAGGAGATGTTTTAGTACTCTATACAGATGGAATTACAGAGGCTCTAAATGAGAAAGAAGAGTTCTACGATGAGAAAAGGCTTTATAAATTGATAAAAAGAGAAAAAACTACCTCTGCAAAAGAACTTCGCGATTTAATTATCGAAGATGTTCGTACCTTTGTGGGAGATGCTCTCCAATATGATGACATGACTCTCGTTGTGATAAAAGCATAACTTTAGGTAATCAGACTATTTATGAAATTTCGAAGCGCACTTTTAATAAGTACGATATTATTACTCAGTAGTACTTTATCATTTGCCCAGGATCAAGCGGATTTTAACTCAGGCTTTGAATGGGTTACTCTTGCTGATGCGCAAGTACAGGCAAAAGAATCAGGTAAGAAGATTTTATTATTCGGTTTTGCGGAATGGTGCACCTACTGTCTTAAAACCCGAAAAGAGACGTTCCCGGATTCAACCGTGTTGGCATCTATTTCAAATTACTATATACCGGTTCAGTTAGACGGAGAATCTGACACTGAAATTGAATTTAACGGGCAGACTTTAAAAGAAAATGAGCTAGCCAGGTACCTCAGGCTGACCTCATTTCCAACACACTACTTTATCGATTCTGAAGGTGAGATACTTGGTGCTCAACCAGGGTTCATAGAACCAGATATTTATACGCCATTATTAGATTTTGTAGGAACAGACTCTCACAAAAAAATGAGTTTCGAGGAGTTTTTTGAAAAAGGAGGATACTGAGTCTAAAATCAGTAAAGTTGAAATGGGGCTAAGTCAATCCATAGAAGATTATCTGAAAGCGATATATATCCTTGAGACAGAAGGTGAAGGGGCGAGTACCACCAATATTGCTGAAACGTTGAGTGTATCATCTGCTTCGGTAACCAATATGTTGAAGCGGCTCTCAAAAATGAACCTGATTGAGCATAAGTCATACAAAGGAGCGCAACTCACCGAATCCGGGAAGAAAATAGCACTCGAAATACTTCGTCATCACAGGTTATTAGAACTCTATCTCAAAGAAATTATGGGTTATTCCTGGGATGAAGTCCATGAAGAAGCCGAAAAATTAGAGCATCATATCTCAGAGCAATTTGAGGATAAGATCGCTGAATTGCTTGATCATCCAACACACGATCCTCACGGTGACCCGATACCAACTAAAGATGGAGTAGTTCCTGAAATGGCATCTCTATCAGTTTGTGATGCAGAACTGGAAACCTCATACATCGTTGGCAGAGTAAAAGACCAGGACCCTGAACTCCTCAGGTACCTCGAGAAAACAGGAGTAATTCCTGGTGTTAAACTAACCATTCTTGAAAAGGCCCCATTCGAAGGCCCGGTTAAAGTGCTTCTTGAAGAAAAGGAAGAAACCCTGGGTTACGCTATAGCAAGGCATATTTTCCTGGTTAATAACGACTAGGATTAAAGCTCAAGATTAGTTCAATAAAAAGCTTTCTATTTCTTTAACTAATTAATAATTTAGTCTTGGCTAAAAAATTAATTAGACGTCATGAGAAATTTATTCATAATACTGTTTTTATTTGTCTTATCCGGATCATTGAATGCGCAACTAAGTTCGATTACAGGCACCATCACGCACGAAAAAGACGCTCTTGAATTTGTAAATGTTTATTTGGTTGGAGCTGATAAAGGCACAATTTCAGATTCTGATGGACATTTCACTCTTTCGAAAATAAGGCCTGGAGAATATAAACTGAGAGTCTCATACATAGGGTTTAAAACTGTTGAAAGAGAGATCAAAATAGAATATGGGAAAGACCAGGTATTAAACATCGAATTGGAGGCCTCCGAAATTCAGGGTGAAGAGCTGGTTGTAACAGGAACACTTAAAGAGATAAGCAGATCAAAAAGTGCGGTACCTGTTGAAGTATTTTCTCCGAAATTTTTCCAGATGAATCCTACTCCATCATTATATGATGCCATGCAGAATGTGAATGGAGTTCGTCCACAGCTTAATTGTAATGTATGTAATACAGGAGATATTCATATCAATGGACTCGAAGGCCCTTATACCATGATCCTGATTGATGGAATGCCTATAGTTAGCGGACTGTCTACTGTGTATGGTCTTTCAGGTATTCCCAATTCCATGGTAGAGCGGATAGAGATTATAAAAGGCCCGGCCTCATCACTATATGGGTCTGAAGCTGTTGGAGGTTTAATAAATGTAATCACGAAAAAACCTTCTACTGCACCTACATTTTTGGCGGATGCAATGACTTCATTCTGGGGCGAGCTTAATCTTGATTTGGGTGGAAAGTTCAACCTGAATAATAAAGCCGATGTGCTAACAGGGGTAAACATCTTCAACTATAGCAACCCTATTGATAATAACGGGGATAATTTTACGGATGTAACACTTCAAAAAAGAGCGTCATTATTTCAAAAATGGTCGATAAACAGGAAGAGTAACAAGCTATTTACCCTTGCGACCCGGTTTTTATATGAAGATCGTTGGGGTGGAGAAATGGACTGGACCAGGGATAACCGTGGAGGAAGTGAGATTTATGGTGAAAGTATCTATACAACACGCTGGGAGTTAATTGGAAACTATCAGTTACCTACTACTGAGAAATTTCTACTCTCGTTTTCATACAATGATCATCATCAGGATTCCTACTATGGTGATATTCCTTATTTCGCAGATCAAAGGATCGCTTTTTCACAATTAACCTGGGACATTGAAAAAGGTAAACACAGTTTACTGGCTGGTACCGCTTTACGTTACACTTATTATGATGACAATACTCCGGCCACTGCTTCATCTGAGAACATTGAAATAAATAACCCGGATGAGATCTGGCTACCCGGAATTTTTCTCCAAAACGATATTTCAGTGAGTGAAGAAACGAATTTACTGTTAGGCCTTAGATATGATTACAATTCAGCTCATGGTAACATCTGGACTCCAAGAGTAGCCTATAAGCACAGTTTTAATCAAAAGAATATTCTTCGGTTAAATGCAGGAACAGGATTTAGGGTGGTGAATCTCTTTACGGAAGAACATGCTGCTTTAACAGGTGCCAGAGAAGTGATTATTGCGGAAGAACTTAAACCTGAGCAGAGTTATAACGCGAATATCAACTATGAGCATAAAATCTATGGCAGTTCGGGAAACTATGTTCGCCTGGACGCTACTGCCTGGTACACATACTTTACTAACCAGATTTTACCAGATTATGAATCCAATTCGAACGAAATAATCTATGATAACCTCGATGGCTTTGGAGTAACCCAGGGATTTACTCTAAATGCTGATATCGAATTGAATAGTGGCATAAAGATTATGTTAGGGGGTTCTTTTATTGATGTACATACCGTTGAGAAAGATGAGTCTGGTATTTCACAGAGAAATAGACCACTACTTACGGAACGCTGGACAGGAACCTGGGCGGTTTCTCTTCCTGTTTCCAGGTCAGGTTTAAAGGTAGATTATACAGGTAATCTTTATGGCCCAATGAAACTACCGGTGTTGGGAGAAAATGATCCAAGAGCGAGTGAATCACCGTGGTGGAGTTTGCAGAATATTCAAATGACATGGAACCCACAGAACAGTGAATTAGAGTTTTATGCAGGTGTAAAAAACCTTCTCAACTTTACACCTCCTTCTAATAGTATTTCAAGATCGAATGATCCTTTTGACAGAGGTGTGGTTTTTGATGGAGATGGGAATGCTTTAGCTACTCCAAACAATCCAAATGCCCTGACTTTTGATCCAAGCTATGTATATGCACCTAATCAGGGGATAAGAGGATTTATAGGCTTCAGATATAACATCAGGTGATGAAGAAACTACTTTCCATATTCCTTTTACTATTTATGGTATCCAGCGTGGGAGTATACTCACAAGAGTTGGAGTACACTACTATTGAAGAGCTGTATACCAAAACTGAGAAAAGACCAGCACTAATCTTTCTGACAGCTGAATGGTGTACTTATTGTGAGAAAATGAAGAATACTTCATTTGAGGAAAAGCAAATAGTACAAGTACTTAACGAGCGTTTCTATTTTGTAGAATTCGATATCGAGCAGAAAGAGGAGATCAAATTGGGCGATACGGTATTCAGGTACAAACCTACCGGATTGAAAACCGGCACGCATGAGCTTGCAGAAATAATCGGAACCATAGATGGTGTGCTAAACACTCCAACCATTATACTCCTCAATTCAGATATGGAGATTGTATATCGATATGGTGGATACCTGGATACTAAACAATTAGAAGTGTTGCTCGAATCTATTTGATCAACATCATTCTTCTCGTGAGTACCTGGTCGCCAGCCGTTAAGCGGTAAATATACATTCCTGAAGGTGCAGAATTAGCTTCCCATATAGCTACTTGTTTACCAGCAGGCCTGGTCTCGTTTACAAGGGTTGCTATTTCTTTACCGAGTAGATTGAAAACTTGCAGCCTTACTGCTCCTGGTTTGTCCAGTTCAAATGAAATAGATGTAGAAGGGTTAAAAGGATTAGGGTAATTCTGATCTAACTTTACTGAAGAAGGGAATTCATCTACTGTTTCTGAAGACGTAGAAATCATACCAAGTTGAGTTTGTATCTCCTGCTTTACAGCCTCAAAATCACCGTTCACGAAAGAGTTACCTTTGTACTTTAACAGTCCATCTGGACCAATAACAATAGAGCGGTCATAGAACCCTGCACTACCATAGTAATCAACCAGGCTTTGTCGGGCATTTAGAAGTAGAGGGTAGGTAATTCCAGTAACTGCTTTGAAGGAGTTATTTGAAGTAGCTGAATCATTCCACGTATCAAGACCCAGAGCCACAAAGTTAGTGTCGCTTTTAAAACTGGCATGGATTTCAGTCTCTGTAACAGGCCCATTAGACCTACAGTGAGGGCAATTAGCACCATAGAAAAAGATATAAACTACTTTTCCCTCATGTTGCTCTAAAGAAATACGGTCAGCCAATCCACCGCCAAGAAACGGGTAGCTGAATCCTGGTGCTTCGTCTCCAACATTAATTTGTGCGACAGCCGAAGTCGAATAAAACAGTGTGAAAAGAAGAATGCTGTATAAAGTTTTCATAATAGCGGTAATTAGTTTTTTGCTAGTTCTCTTTCAATAACATCTACAACAGTGTTAACATCAGTATTGACGAAACCATTTCCCATGTAGGCAATTCTACCTTCAGCGTCTATTACAACAGATCTGTCGTAAGCCCCGGCGTTACCATAATAATTAACCAGGCTTTGGCGCGCGTTTAATAATAATGGATAGGTAATACCGGTAATGCTTCTGAAGGAGGTGTTTGAACTTGCTGAGTTGTTCCAGGTATCAAGTCCCAGGGCAACAAAATCAGGATCAGATTCAAACCGTTGATGAATTTGTGTTTCAGTAACAGGACCGTTTGACCTGCAATGCGGGCAGCTGGCTCCATAGAAAAAGATATAAACGACCTTTCCTCTTAGTTCAATGAGGGAAAACTCTTCCCCCGTTAAAGAGGTATGAGTAAATAAAGGAGCAACCTCACCTACTTTTTCATCAAGGCTACCACTCGAGGTAGATGCTGAACATCCAATGAGGGTAAGAGAAACCAGTAAAAGAGAGAATAATGTGTTCTTCATTGTTTTAATATTAAGCTTAAAAGCGTGTTGAAAAGCGTAATTCTACACCTTCAAAATCCAGGATTTCATAGCATATACCGGAAGTACAAGCAGGCCCGCCTCTTCTTTTACCTGCAAATACAGCAACGCGGTTACTGGAATTAATCTTATAAGAAAGATTACCGCCAAACCACGTTCGGGTGTCTGTCTCTACTTCAGGAAAAGTAGTTGGGTTATCTGTAAGCTCGGGATCTGTAGTAGCTTCAAAAATGGCACTTATAGTGAAATCAGATATTTTGGAAACCGCCAGTGAAGCATAGTAATTTTTACTCGTTCCCGGATTTAAAACTCTATCAAAAGTTTGATACTGCAAATCGAGGATAGTACCCCAGGTGTAATCGAATGATTTATCTACGATGAAACCTACAGAAATACGATCCTTTTCATCTTTAAAGTCATCATTCGCATAATCGAAAAAGGATTTAAGTGACAGGAAGTCGTCTACCTGGTAATATCCTTCAAGAAAGTATTCTCTGTATTCGAATTTTCTGAATAAATCGTTTGTAGCCGTAGTTACATTTGCAGTTATGGAGTGCCCACCTTCAAAGTTATAATAAACTTCGCCCTGGAACCCGGTTTCATCCGAAGTTTCCAAAACATGGGTACTTCTATTCAAAACTGGGTAAGTATGTTCTTTGATTAGAGATGGAGGATCATTAAATCCCTGGCCTAATCGAAAATTTCTGTAATCTTTAAATTCCAGGCTGCCACCAAAATCGTCCAGGTAGAAATTGACACCTGTATATAAGGCATAGGAGTCGCTGTCATTAAAACCGAAAATATCAGAATCAGTATTAAAGGCGTATTCAGCAAAATACTGGATATTGTCAATCGGGTCGATATTGAGCATCAGGGAGGCATACTCATTATAATCTGGATTGAAAATGGCATGAGTACGCATTACCGCGGCCCCTACATTTACTTTGTCAGATAGGATAAAATTTCCCTGGATAGCTTCTACTAAATCAGGTCTGCGTAAACTGTCAGGTTCAAAGTTTGGGGGGAGATTATTCAAAAGAGGCTCAGCTCTCAGTACCTTTATTTCAGCCCAGTCATTATTATAGTCGATCGCAATTCCTTCTAAATCTCGAAAGAATGCATACCGGGTTCGTTCAAACTCACCTTCAAATACCGATCCGGGAATATCATAACTGCGAAGCAGTAGTCCACGACCTAAAGTCTCATAAAAATTTCCAATTCTTATTCTAAAGGTATCATCCTGGTATTGTATTCTTTTCTGAGTGAAGTCTGTGTAATTCCGATCCTGGAATGGTGTGAGGAACTGTTCAACCCGACCAAACACACTAATATTATCAGAATCGTAATACAGGTTTAGCTGGTCGTATGAAGTAGTGAGATCCGGGTTGCCCGTATGCGGAAGATTACCATATTGAAACTCAAAGATATTAGAGCCATAAATTTGGGCACTAGCAGATTGAGAAATACCAAAAAGAAAAATTCCAGCTATAAGAACCAGTTTAGACTGTACTCTCATTCTTCCAGTAGTTTTAGAATCTCTTCTCTTATAGCTACTTCTTCACCAGCTTTATAGCCTTCATGGAAGTAAACAATTTCATCATCACTATTGATTACAAGAAGAGAAGGCACAGCTTGTACTCCAAGTTTTGCCATTACATCACTATTCACATCAAGAAGAATAGGGTAATTGATTCCTAGTGAACGAGCAAAGGGTTTTACTTTGGCAAGGTTTCTAGGCCCGTCGATACTGATCCCAACAAAGTTCACACCTTCAGGCTTTAGTTCATCAGAAAGTTCAACCAGTTTTGGGATAGATTTAACGCAAGGCTTACACCAGGTTGCCCAAAAGTCGATTACCGTAAATTTCTCACCTTTAATGGATTTATAAGAAGTAGTGCGATTATCAATATTCTTTAGCTTAAAGTTCGTGACTTTAGGCGGAGCAGAAGAAAAGCTTCCAAGAAGTATTACAATGGTTAACAGGATTTTCATGATTCCCTATCTAAGTTTTTTATTTCTGGTAAGTATCAGTAATTATTTTCAAACAAATATCACGAAAGAATAAACTTTTGAAGGCACAAAAAAAGCCCTTATTCGCTGAATAAGGGCTTGGTTTCAAGAAAGTGATTTTCTAATCAACCCAGTCTGCTATAAATACGTTGGTTGATCGGTCTCCTCCATTATATCGATTAGAAGCAAATACAATTTTTGTTCCGTCATAAGAGAACATTGGGAATGAGTCGAAGGTATCGTCAAAGGTGATTTGCTGCAGATCACTACCATCAGGGTTAATCATAAAAATATTAAACGGGAATCCACGGGTTGATTTATGATTTGATGAGAATACAATTTTCTCACCAGAAGGATGGAAGTAAGGAGCCCAGTTCGCATTACCAAGATCAGTTATCTGTCGCAATCCGGTTCCATCAACATTCACAATGAATAGTTCCATATTCGTAGGTTCAACCAATCCTCTTTCTAAGAGTGAAGTATATTTCTCAATTTCTTCTTCTGTCTTAGGACGGGAAGCTCTGAATAATAATTGGGTTCCATCAGGAGAAAAGAAAGCTCCACCGTCATAGCCGAGTTCATCTGTAACTTGAACAACGTTTGAGCCATCAGTGTCCATCAGGAAGAGCTCTAAATCACCGGTTCGCATAGATGTAAATACGATTTTGTCGCCTTGAGGAGAAAGAGTGGCTTCAGCATCATAGCCTGGTTCAGTTGTCAGGGTGTCAATAATTTCACCTTTCAGGTTCGCCTTAAAAATATCATAACCTTCATAAATCGGCCAAACATAAGCGCCGTTAGGCCCTCTTTCAGGAACTTCTGGGCAGGCAAGATCTGCCAAGTGAGTGGAGCCATATACAAATGTAGTGTCTCCTGGTAAGAAAAAAGAGCAAGTTGTTCTTCCAGTTCCTGTACTAATCATAGTTGGGATAGTATCGGCACTTTTTGGAGTGGTAGTATCCATATAATAAATCTGGTCGCACTCAGCTCCCCACGCCGGGTTATCGGATTGGAATACAAGCTTAGTATTTTCATACCCCCAGTATGCTTCTGCGTTATTGGCACCAAAAGTAAGCTGCTTAATATTTTGAAGATGAACTTCCTGGTCATATTTCAATGTGTCAGCAGCTCGGTCATAGGGAGCTTTTTTTGGCTCAGAAGCGCAGTTTGCCATCAAAAGTGCTACAATACAAAAAGAGAGATATTTCATGAATTCGTTGAATTTTAAAAATTAAGTCAGGAAGGTACGACTTCAATATGAAGATTTCGTGAAGAAATTCATCGCTATGAGATTAGACATGACGATTGGTTATTTATCAAAGTAGGTAATCTTTTCAGATAGGGTTTTAGACTTAGTATTAGCTCTTTTCTGATCCCGAAACGATATCTATTACCTGTGATAACAGGCTTTTCCCGACTTTAAGAAAACGTTCCTGGTTACCCATAGCAAGATACCTGAGCACCATCCTGAGTTCTGCAAGCAGGGCAGGCGGCTTTGTAACCAGGGAATCTTCTGCGATAATGTAATCCCAATCAATAGGTTTTTGAAATATTACCCCGGCTTTGCGCATGGTTTCACGATAGGTATTTGCCATTAATCCATAGCCTATGGTTGTTGGATGAAGGCCATCCAGGCTAAAAATCCCGCCCTTATAAAGTTTTCCGGTCTCTTTATTTAGCCTGATGAAATCTGTAGATAACAACGCTTCGTTATTCGCATCAACAAGGTGTTCTGTATCCGGATTTCTTTTTAGTGCCGCTACAAAATCGTCTGGATAGCTTCGAAGCAACTCTCCTCCTAAACGTCGCCTCGCCATGCTGGCCACATTCTTTGCCATAGGAACTACATGCCATCCAAATTCTCTGGCTACTTTCCTGATGATGGAATTGTATTCGTCTACTGTAAAATCTATTTGAATGGCTTCATCTTTGGTAAGGTAGGGATGTTTTTCAGGATCAAAATCTTCATCCCAAATCCAGAAGCGGGTGTAATAGTCGAAATAACCCAAATGATCACTGGAAATTTCTGAGTTGACCCCTCGAATTACCGGGGGAATGGTTGGGTAGGGAATAGTAGGAACAAACACACGTTGAGCGCCAATCTTCGAAACCCGTTCAGCAAGCTCCCTGTATTCTTTTTCGAAATGCTCAGGTCTGTAAATGGAATGCTTCCGCTCCGTGGTAAATGCATTAAGGTCGCTTGGTTCTGACCATGCAAGTTTCAGATTTACAACTGCCCCGAGTGCATTATTATGCCCAAGACAAACAATAAGGTTTTCAATCCCGCCGTCTTTCTGAATTCGTTCTACATTTTGTAGCTGGCTAAATTCCTGGAACTCATTACCCAGAGTTGGATTAAGAACAAGCCGGGCGGTTGTAAACTTTGCATGTTCTGGTAAAATCCCAAAAACTGAAAATTGTTCTTTATTGGCATCAATATATTCCCGGCTGTTTCGCTCATTCACAATCCAGGAGTCGTTAATAGCCAACCCCCAAATAGCCTGGTTATGATAAGGAGTGGGTTGGTTGCAGCTTAGATCTTTTAGCCCTCCTTCCCAGTATTTCTTGATTCTCTTTAACGTTTTGATGGTATGCGTAGCAGCTCCTGCATATTCACTCCAATCGATGTCCGGTCCAAATTCATCTTCAAGGCCTCTTACCAGGACTTCAAGGTTAATCGGGATTCCAGCCTGGGCCGTAAATGAAGGTTGATCGAAAGCAGGGACGGGATCGAAACAGCGGTGAATAAAAGAAGGAAAATTTACATCAGTTCGATAGATACCACCATTTTTAAAGCCCTGAGAAAGACTGTCTCCAACAACTACTAATTTATGTTTGAACTGCTTTTTTCTGAACATCTGAAATCGCTTATTGAGCGAGGACTTATGGCTGCGTACCTTCTTGAGTATAAATTTTAAAACGAGATAAATATGTCAAATTCAGAAGACAAAAACCGCCTTCAAAAATACCGTGAAAAACGATCAGTGATGAATGATAAGATCATGGATTTAGGGCACCTCGGTGTGAAGCGGTTTTTCAATATGGACACTAATACTTACAGGGATGGGGTATTGGATGCAAAAACCAAAGAACTATTGGGACTAGTAGCATCTACTGTACTGAGATGTAATGATTGTATCGATTATCACCTTGAAAAATGTGCAGAAGCAGGCTACACTAAAGATGAAATTATTGATGGAATGAATGTGGCCCTTATTGTTGGGGGAAGTATTGTGATTCCACATATGCGCCATGCGGTTGAAACACTGGAGTTTTTAGAGGAAGAAGGAAGCTTATAAAGAATAGTTAATTAAAATTGAAGACTTAAGGAATAAGGATTTGAGAATTTATATTCCTTGTTGCCTATTCTTAATAGGTCAGGTTTATTTCAAAACCACAACAGTACAGCCAGCGCCACCAAAATCTTCGCTGGCTAATGCAAAACTTTTAACTTCTGAGCGATCACCAAGGTATTTATGGATTTGTTCTTTCAGAACTCCATTTCCTTTACCGTGAACAATTTCAACCTGGTTTAATCCACGGAATGCGGCACGATCGATATAATGTGTTACTTCAGTCAAGGCTTCTTCTGCTCTTTTGCCTCGTAAATCTAAGGAGGGCTTTACGGTTTCATTAAGAAAATCCGAATCTCCAGTTAGAACAACCGAACGGGCTCTCTTCTTTTCTTTCTTTTTGGGAGCTTCAACACGCACCAGGTTCTGATATTTGGTTTTGAGACGTAAGCCATCGGCTTGAACTACAGCATTTTTCCCTTTTTGCTCCACGAGTTCGCCAGTGGTATTTCCATCCAGGAATCGTACAAAATCACCTATCTGTGGTGGTTTATTACTTTTCTTGAACCTCGCTTCACGCTTGCCTTTTATTTCTTCCAGATCACCCTGAATAGTGCTTTTTTCCTGGTCGATTCCCTTACGGATTTCTTTGATCTGGTTTTTATCAGCTTTCTGTTTTGAAGTAATCTTCTCAACAGCCTGTTCTACTTTTTTATTAGCGCTGTCCATGATAGACTTCGCTTCAATAAGTGCCTTTTCCCTAATTTTGTCTTTTTCACGATTCAGGCTCTCCAGCTTATTTATATATCTGTTTCGGTCGGTTTCAGCCCGGGTTTTTAATGATTCAGATTTAGCTCTCAGTTCTTCAGCCTGCTGAGTTTTTGTTTCCAGTTCCGAGATCAGCGATTCCAGTTTATTCTTTGCCTCACCAAGGAGTTCGCGTGACCTTGATAGTATCTTTTTGTCAAGGCTCATACGCTCTGCAATTTCAAAGGCGTAACTGCTCCCGGGAATACCCTTTTTAAAACGATAAGTAGGGGAAAGAGTAGCCTGATCAAATTCCATTGAACCGTTTACAGCTTTAGGATGTTCATGAGCAAATACTTTTAGTGAACCGTGATGAGTAGTGGCTATAATTTTACAGTCCTGGTAAAGTAAATGTTCAACAAAAGCCTGGAATAGAGAGCTTCCTTCATCGGGGTCGGTTCCAGCTGCAGCTTCGTCAATCATGACCAGGCTGTCTTCCTTAAATCCTTTAAATGTTTCTCTCATCCACAGCAGCCTTGAGGAAAATGTACTAAGGTCATTTTCAATAGATTGATCGTCTCCCAGGTCAACAAACACACCGGAAAAAACCGGGAGCTCAGAAAGCGGATCGGCGGGAATTGCGTAACCGGATTGGTTCATCAATGCACAGATTCCTACTGTTTTCATAGCTACTGATTTCCCGCCAGCATTAGGACCTGTGATCATAAGGCAGCGCTCTTCTTCATCTAGTTGTAGAAAAAGAGGAATAATTTCCAGCTGTTCATCCTTTTTTGAAGAAAGGTTTTTGAGCTTCAGGTTAGGATTGTAAGCCTCTTTCAATTTGAGGTTTCCCGAATCAGAAATAATGGGAATCTCCCCGCCCAGTTTGATTGAGACTTTCGCTTTAGCTGCAATTACATCAAGTTCGGCGAGATATTCTACATTCTGTCTTATGAACTGAGAATGTTCCCGAATATGATCGGTAAGCTCTTTTAAAATTCTTTCTATCTCTTGTTGTTCTTCAGCTTCAAACTGCCGTATCTCATTATTTAGATGAAGGGCTTCAACAGGCTCGAGGTACACAGTTTGGCCAGTTGCCGATACATCATGAATAAACCCATGGATTCTTCTTTTATATTCAGCCAGGATTGGAATTACCATACGCCCGTTTCTTATGGTTGCGCCTTCGTCTGAAGTCATTCCATCCTTGGTAGCGAGGCGCATAATCTTGTTAACGGTACCGCGAAGGTCATTTCGCTTTGAATTGAGCTTTCTCCGGATGGATTTTAACTCAGGGCTGGCATCGTCTCTCAGTTCTCCATTTTCAGTCACCTTCGACTTAATCGATTCTTCAAGCTCTTTAAGAGGAATAAGCTCTCCAGAGATAGAGAATAATCGCGGGCTGGATTCTGCTGTAGATTTTAAAAACTTTTTGACCAACCGGGCAGTTGAACAAGTTCTCAATATATCCGGAAAACCTGTTAAAGGAACTATACTTCCCTGGGCTTTTGCAATAGACAGATAGTTTCGAACATCGGAGAGCTCTCCCAAAGGAAAAGGTTCGGGATCTCTGAATATGGCTATCATTTCTTCCGTTTGAGCTAAAAGCACTTGTACCCTTTCCTTTGAGTTGCTAGGCTCAAGGTTTTCTATAAACTCACAAGATCGTTCAGATTGGGCTGCTTCTAAAGTAGCCTGGCGAACCTGTTCGAATCCAAGTTTTTCAAGTACATTTTCAGGGTAGAACTGCATTTATTACTACTGAGGGATTTCCTTTAAAATCAATTCAACTAAGATAAGGGAAAATAGTCGGATTTTGAGTGCTAAATGATCTGCTTTGTATCCAAAGGAAAATGCCTATACATTCAGACGTCACGGAGAATTAAATAATAAGAGTATGAAACTATCGATTTACCAGGTTGATGCATTTACAGACAATGTTTTTGGAGGAAATCCTGCTGCCGTTTGTCCTTTAAAAGAATGGATAAGTGCCGATTTAATGCAGAAGATTGCATTTGAAAATAACCTGTCAGAAACAGCTTTTTTTGTAAGAGAAGGGGATGTGTTTGGACTGAGATGGTTCACGCCCAGGGTTGAAGTAGATCTTTGTGGACATGCAACGCTCGCTACGGCTCATGTTTTATTTAATGAATTAGGTTACGATAAAGAGGAAATCAATTTTGAAACCAAAGTTGGAAGGCTGGTAGTAAGGAAAGAAAAAGGGAGGCTAATGATGGATTTTCCAACTACTCAAATGCCCAGGGTTTCAGCTCCTCCAATTCTATTCCAGGCTTTGGGGGTTCATCCAACGGATGAGGTTTTCAAAACAGATGATTATATGGTGATACTTGAGAAAGAAAAGCATCTGGCAGATTTAAACCCGGATTTCAAAATGTTGAAAGAGGTAAACGCGAGAGGTATAATCGTTACTGCTCCGGGAGATGATGTTGATTTTGTATCACGTTTTTTTGCTCCCCAGGTTGGAATCGATGAAGACCCGGTTACAGGATCAGCACATACAAAGCTCACACCATATTGGTCAGAAAAGCTGGGAAAGGAGGAAATGAGTGCTCTTCAAATTTCAGAAAGAGTGGGAACACTAACGGTAAGGAACAAAGGAGAAAGAGTCGAAATCCTTGGAAACGCACTCACATTTCTCAGAGGTGAAATCGAAGTTTAGTGGAACTGTTTGTACTACTTTTAATTGGGCTTGCCGGGGGATTAGTAGCGGGGCTTATGGGTGTTGGTGGGGGTATTATTTTTACTCCTGTGTTGTTTTTCCTATTTGAGGAAGCCGGTGTAGAAGAACCTGTTCTCTGGTCGGTAGCATCTGGCTTATTTTGTACTTTGATTGCCGCTTCAACGAGCACTTTTCGTCAATATCTACAGGATAACCTATTTGTAAAAGAAGGCCTGAAGCTCGGTCTATTAGGTGCAGTTGGAGTGTTTATCGGCAAGCAGGTTCTTACTTCTGATTATTATCGAAGAGAAGAGTTTGCCATCTTCTTTAGCCTTATGCTTTTTTATGCCGCCTTTATGATGTTCAAAAGGGGGAAAGACCCGGCCAGGGAGTCTGATAGAAGTTTTTCGGAACTAAGAGGTAAGGAATTATTCATTACAGGTGGAGTAGGTGGTTTTGTAGCATCATTAGCAGGAGTAGGTGGCGGGGGTATAATGGTTCCGCTTATGAATCTGTTATACAAACAGCCTTTCAAAAAAGCAGTAAGTGTTTCTCAACTCGGGATGACAGTTCTGATACTATCAGCTATTATTCAATTAACACTTATTCAAGCAAACTCGACTGGATTAACAGAGTTTACAGCAGGTTATGTAGATTTTGGAGCGGCTTTACCCCTTTCAATTGGAGGATTGGTTGGAAGTTTTGCAGGAGTATATCTAAATCATAAAATAGATCGAAAGTATCTCCAATGGGGTTTTGCAATATTGGCCTTCGTTATGGCAACCAGATTACTTTGGAGTGTGTTTGGTTAGAGCTCTTTAAACTCGATTTGTTTAAAATCAGCAGCTTCTTTTAAATATGATTTCAACTCTTTCCATTGATCTTTTGTGTAGTAAGGAAGGCGGATACGATCAGGACTTTTCTTAACCTGTTTAATTTTGATATGGTTTTTCTCTAACCCAACAGAATCAATTTTATCCCAATAAAACTCATATTGCCCTGTCCAATAAGCTTTATTTAACGGATGTGTGAAGATTCCAAGTTCATTAACTGTAAGAAAGTTTCGATTCTTCAATCCAGGGAATAAGGTGAAGAATAAGCTAAATATAAAGAGCGTCAAAAAAGCTTGCCAATCAATGTCGCTTCCATGCTTTATGGAAAAGAAAATACCGGCGATGGCGAATCCAAGACCAACTGAACCCAGGAAACGAAGTGCTTTGACATAAATAGTATTTGTATCGATCTCAAGTTTGAACTCTTTCATATTCTTCAATTAAGTTATTAATAAATAAAAGGTATATAACTAATAAGTGCAAAGCGGATTATAAGACGCTTAATGTTTTGTCATTGAAATAAAAAAAGAAGCTCCCGATCGAGGAGCTTCTTTTGTTGTTAGCAATCTATAGTCTGCCGTCTGTATTGGCACGTTTGCCGAAGCAAACATGGACTATAATCCAGTAAATATAATCCGACTAAGAGATACCATTCCCATGGCATCACTGGGGAAAGCCGGGTTCGGGAAATTAATCCATGATCTTGCGCAAGAAAGCGGGTTGATCTGAATCTTCTTTTCGTATGCGCTCTGCTCTGCTTTGAAATGGAGCAACATTCGCATTTTGTTCTTCAGAGGAAGTTGGTTCCTCTTCTACTTGGGGCTCTTCGTTTTTTACGTTGAGGTCACGACGTAAATAAGAAGGCGTATCCAATCTCTTCAGGTTTCCTTCACCTTTGTAGAAATCGCCGTTAGTACGAGTAAATCTCGTTGGGATTTCTTTAGATGATGGTGTTTGAGCCTGAACTGATTGATCAGCAACTGCTCCCAGAGGCTTTTTCGGAGCCACTTTTACAGAACTTTTATCTTCAGCCAGGTCAAAACCTGTAGCAATTACGGTTACACGAATCTCATCACCGAAACTTTCATCCAATACAGTACCAAGAATGATTTCTGCATTTTCACCAGCTTCCTGTTGTATGATGCTTGTTGCGGTTGTTGTCTCACGCATTCCTAACTTCGATCCTGCAGAGATGTTAACCAGCACATTTCTTGCACCGCGAATACTTACTCCATCTAATAATGGAGAGTTGATAGCTTCTCTGGCTGCAAGTTCAGCACGGTCAGGTCCGTCAGATGTAGACGAACCCATAATGGCTGCACCACCATCGGTCATGGTTGTACGAACATCTGCAAAATCAAGGTTGATAAGACCAGGCATCAGGATTAGATCGCTGATCCCGCGTGTAGCGTTATAAAGTACTTCGTTTGCCAGAGCAAATGCTTCCATCAGGGAAGTGTTCTCATCGGCAATATCAAGAAGTCGCTCATTTGGAATTACGATTACCGTATCGCAGTTCTTTTTAAGCTCATTTATTCCTTCAAGGGCATATTTCTTACGAATCTTACCCTCACACTCAAATGGTGTAGTAATGATACCCACTGTCAGGATTCCCTTACGTTTTGCCATTCCGGCTACAACGGGAGCTCCTCCGGTTCCGGTTCCACCACCCATTCCCGCAGTCACGAAAATCATGTCAGCGCTTTCAAGTGATTCTTCAATTTCGTGTCTGTTCTCTTCAACAGCTTCACGTCCAATTTCAGGTCGAGCGCCTGCTCCCAAACCACTGGTTAGTGCAGAGCCAACCTGGATTTTAAGATCAGCCATGCTGTTCTTGAGTGCCTGGGCATCGGTATTAAGTGCGATATATTCGACACTATCCAAGCCCATATTTATCATATTATTGATGGCATTTCCGCCACCACCGCCAACGCCGATTACTTTAATCTTGGCGTTCTCCTGGCTTTGTTCGTCAAAAAAGAAACGAGTATTATGGTTAGCCATGATAACTCCTATTTATTGTTTTATTTACTGGATATTATTTTTTGTAGATGATTACTAACTAAAGCTCTTTGAACCAGCTCTTCATGCGATCAGCGATTTTCGCCATCACTTGCTCAACACTGGTTGCTTTTGATGAAGCAGGGATCATCGTTTTGTTTGTATTTGTGCCACTTTGAAGTGCATGTACTACTAACCCAACGCCGGTAGCGTAAATAGGGCTGTTCACTTCCTGCACTAATCCTCCTGTAATTCCGAGAGGGATACCAACTTTGGAATCCATGCCCAGAATTTCATTTGCCAGAGGACAAATATTCATTATTAGAGAACCACCACCGGTAAGTACAACTCCGGCGCTTAAGGATTCGGAATAACCGCTTCTTTTAATCTCGATTCCTACGATCTCTAAAATTTCTTCCATTCTTGCCTGTATAATTTTGGCAAGAATGCTCTTTGTAATTTCTTTTGGTGGGCGGCCTGCAATTCCCGGCACAGTAATAACTTCATCCGCCTGGATCAGGTCTGCATAAGACTCACCATGATTTCTTTTCAAAGTCTCAGCCTGGTCGTCCAGAACACTTAGTCCGAGACGGATATCGTCAGTCACTTTTTGACCGGCTATTGCAATTACTGCTGTATGCCTGATAGTGTTGTCCTGGAATATTGCTACGTCAGTAGTTCCACCACCAATATCTACTAATACTACACCAGCTTCTTTTTCTTCCTGGTCTAATACAGAGTAAGAAGAAGCGAGTGGTTCAAGGATAATGTCGGCTACCTGGTATCCGGCTCTTTCTACACAACGGTAGATATTTTTTGCAGCAGAGACCAAACCTGTAATAATGTGTACTTCTGCTTCCATGCGCATACCGCTCATTCCAACCGGATCACTAATCCCGTCCTGCCCGTCAACTACAAATTCCTGAGGAATAACATGTAGAATTTGCTGATCAGTAGGGAGCATGATTCGCTGGCAGTCTTCTAAAAGTCGTTCAACATCTTGCCCGGTAATTTCATTATCCTTGTTGTTGATGGTGATAACACCTTTGCTACGCATACTTCGGATATGATCACCAGCAATACCAACATTCACAGAGTTTACCTGGATACCTGATGCAAGCTCAGCTTGCGCAATGGCATCTTTAATGGCATTAACCGTTTTGTCAATGTTTACTACAACTCCGCGATTTAATCCGTCGCTTGGAGCTTTACCTACCCCAAGAATGTTGATGCGTTGTTGTTCATCAATTGATGCTACAATAGCGCATATTTTTGTTGTCCCAATATCGAGACCCACCATGATGTTTTCTTGTTCTGACATGTCAGTTCCGCTGGTTAAGTTGATTGCTAAATTGTATTGAGTTAGTTGTATTAAATCTCACGAGTCACCACCTGGTCTTTGAATCTGAGATCTACTTGTTTCATGCTTTGGATTCCTTTTGTGCGGACTACATCCACATAAAAAGCTTCCCAGTTTCTAAGTTTGACGTCGAAATTATCCGTTCCGAATAATAGCTTCACTCCATTTTCATGGCTTAAAGCTATCACGCCTTCTTCTTTGCTGTACGCCACTTCACTTATGGTTGCCCATCCAAATTCATTACTTCTGGCTCCAATCAGAAAATCCCGAATTTGGGTAAAGCTTTCTGAGTTAAGGGTATCTCTTTTTTGAGTGGCTCTGAATCCGTATACCAATGGTAAATCCTCTATTTTACCTTCAAGTATTGGAAGCCGAACTCCATCTCTGTCTACATAAATTTCGTCTTTACCTTTTACCAGCATAGCAATTGGCTTTCGTTCAATTACAGTGAGTTTAAGGTCTCCATTAGGTTCTATATATGGAGTAACTGATTTGATATAGTCTAAAGATTCAACTTTTAGTACAACCTGCTCCAGATCAAGGCTGTCAGGCTAGATACCTAAAGGAACATTAGCTGCAATCTCAATTTCATTGGTTGTTGAGTAGTTGTTTCCAACAATTTCAATATCGCTGACAACTACGTTTCGGTTCCAGTACATTGCCGCAAGCACAGCAAAGCCAACAACCATAAGGATGGCAGTAACCCAGGGCAGTAATTTGCCTTTCGAGGTTTCGCTATGTTTTGCTTTTTTGCTCAATTAGTTGCTTTAAATTTTTACATTTCCAGCTTCAATTTCTTCAACAAAGGTTTCACCAGATTTATAGATATCTCCAGCTCCCATTGTTATGATGATGTCACCATCTTTTACAATACCTTTAAGCCGTTCGGATACATCATTCTTGTCTTCTACATACACCACATTTTTATGGCCATATTGCTCAGCTGTATCCGCAATCAATCTTCCTGATACTCCTTCAATTGGCTTTTCACGGGAAGGGTATACGTCTGTAATAACTAATACCTCAGCATCAAAGAAGGAGAGCCCAAATTCTTTATATAAGTCCTGGGTTCTTGAATACAGATGTGGTTGGAATACAGCAATAACCCGTCGATCAGGCCAGCCTTTGTGAGCGGCATTCATTGTAGCCTGTACCTCTGTTGGGTGATGAGCATAGTCATCAATAACCATTATTCCATTCTCATATTTGAGTTGGAACCTACGGTATACACCTTCAAATTTCTCTATTCCTGCTTTGATCTGTTTAAAATCGATCCCCAGCTCTAAGCCAGTAGCAATTGCAGCTAATGCGTTCTTTACGTTGTGTTCACCCGGAGCTTTGAGTGTTATTACACCCAGCTTTTCCCCATCATAAAGAACGGTGAATGTACTATTGAAAGCACTTGCCTGGATGTCCGTTGCTCTTAATTGAGCTTGTGGAGTTAATCCATAGGATATAATACGTCGCTTTAAATCTGGAAGAATGCTCCGGACATTTTCATCATCAAGACAAACAATTACGGCACCATAAAAGGGCACCTTGTTTGCATAGTCAATAAAAGCCTGCTTTACATCCGCAAGATCATCATAAATATCAAGGTGCTCAGCTTCAACATTTGTGATAATAGCTATTGAAGGAGTGAGGCGCAGGAATGTACGATCGTATTCATCAGCTTCTACAATAATGAGGTCACCTTTTCCAACCACTGCATTTGTTTTATCAAAACTGTGAACTCTACCTCCAACCATAATGGTAGGATCGAAATTACCCGCTTTAGTAACATGACCAACCATAGTAGTAGTTGTGGTTTTACCATGTGTACCAGCTACTCCAACACCAAACTTCATTCGCATCAATTCAGCGAGCATTTCTGCTCTTTTGATGGTTGGAATTCTTTTTTCTAAAGCGGCTTTTGTTTCTTCGTTTTCTGTGGCTTTAACGGCACTTGTATATACTACTACATCGGCACCTTCGATATGTTCAGCGCTATGACCTTCAAAAACTGTAGCACCCACTTCTTCGAGCCGTTTTGTAGTCTCACTTAAAGCACCGTCGGAGCCAGTAACTTTATACCCTCGATGAAGAAGTATTTCAGCCATCCCGCTCATACCAATTCCACCAATACCAACCATGTGTACATGTTTGGTTCGTCCGAAAATAGGCTGTGTTTGTATTCTATTCTCCATTAATTCAATCGGGCATTTACTAGTTCTAAAATTTCTTCAGCTATTTCCCTGGCTGCATCGGGCTTGGCCAGGCTAAGTGCTGCTTTATTCATTTCTTTCAATTTTTCCTGGTCTCTTATCAATCTATTTACAAGTTCAGGAAGTGCATTTATTGCATCACTATCTTTTAACAACTCAGAGGCACCGGCATCAGTCATTGCTTTGGCATTTTGCGTTTGGTGATCTCCGGCCACATTCGGAGACGGGATTAAAACGCTTGGCTTCCCTGTAAGCATAAATTCTGAACAGGAGCTGGCTCCTGCTCTGCTAATGATTAAATCAGCTGCTGCATATGCTTCCGGCATACTGTCGATAAAAGCAGTAAGTCGAAGGTTAGGGTACTTAGGTTCATCAATTTCTTCGGCTAGAGCTTCATAATACCTGGAACCACATTGCCACAGGATCTGAAGATTAGCTGTATTGTGTAGCTTGTCCAGGTTCTCTTTAACAGCTTCGTTTATCGACCTGGCTCCACCACTTCCACCCATTATTACAAGCACAGGTTTTGAAGCATCGAACCCGAATGCTTTTAAACCGATTTCCTTTTCTACCTTGGTAAGAGTACTTCGGGTTGGATTTCCGGTAATCAAAGTCTTTGACCCAGGTAAAAATTGGTCAGCTTCTTTAAAGGCAGTAAATATTTTCGTAGCAAACTTCGCCAGCATTCTGTTTGTAATGCCGGGAAAGCTGTTTTGCTCCTGAATAACCACTGGAATACCGCGTTTACCAGCAACCCAACCCACAGGCCCGGCGACATAACCACCACACGAAATAACTACTTGTGGCTTGAAAGCACGAAGGATACTTAGACTCTGAGAAAGTGCGGTAACAAGCTTAATAGGGAACATGAGGTTTTTGAGTGTAAGTCTGCGGTGGAAACCACTAATCCAGACATTTACAATATCATAGCCAGCTTTTGGAACAGCTTTCCATTCCATGTGATCTTTTGTTCCTACAAAAAGTATTTCTGCTTCCGAATTCTGAGCTTTTAAAGCATCTGCAATGGCAATTGCAGGGTAAACATGTCCACCGGTTCCACCGGCAGCTATCAAGACCTTAGGATTATGCATAGAATTGCCTCCTGTCTCGATCGTGTTTCGAAATATTGAGCAACAGACCTACCATCAAGCCTGCAAATAGCATACTTGTACCACCATAACTCACAAAAGGCATAGGTAACCCCGTTACCGGTAATAAACCACTGGCAACCGCAGCATTTACAAATCCATAGAGTACGATAGTAAGCGTACAGCCTACAGCCAGTAATGAACCAAGTGTATCTTCCGCTTTTCTTGCGATGTATACAACGCCACGAATCAATATCAGGCTGAAGATGAGGATTAATGACATGGCTCCAAAGATGCCGTACTCCTCTGCTATAATCGCAAAAATGAAATCATTGTAAGGTGCAGGGAGGAAGTCTCTCTGGCTGCTTTTCCCAATACCAACACCCATAAACTCACCTTTCGCGATAGCAATATGAGCTTGCTGTGCCTGGTAACCACTTCCTGTTAAAAACTCTTCGGTTTCAATATTCTTTATCTGCTGCACATATTGGTCAATTCGATCCTGGCGATTTGTCGACTGGCTCAACAGGAGCATTCCGCCTAATACAGCCACTGCAACCATCGATCCAAGCTGAAGCACGCTTACTCTTCCTATAAACATCATTACAAGGCAAATCCCCATCAAGATACCGGCACTACTGAAATCTTCTACCCCAATAAGTGCACAAGTAAGTGTAACCCAAACCATAATGGGGAGGAATGACTTTTTGAAATCCTTGATGTAGTCCTGTTTTTCACTGAGTAGAACACTTACATGAAGCAGTAATGAAACGGTAGCAAGGGTTGAAGGCTGGAAACTAAACCCACCTAAATTCAACCATCTTTTAGCTCCAAACTGTTCGGTTCCGAAAAGTAATACTGCCACCAGGAGGAATAAACTTACCACCATTCCGAGCCTGCTTAATTTTGCCAGGGTGTGATAATTTATCTTGGAAGCAATCAGCATTACAAAGAAGGAGATACCGAGCTTTACAATGTGCCGTGTTACCAAAGCAAAAGCCGATGTCTCGTTCGATTGCGCGAAATAGGCTATGGATGAATACACCGCTAGTACCCCAAACATCATGAGCATAATGATAGCCATAAGCAGAATGCGATCGCTTCCCTGCTTTCGGGTATCAATATCTTCCAGGCTGGTGCCCAGAACATTTGAAAAATTACTATTTGGTGTAGTATATATCACTCAGCTAATTCAGTCTTATAATTTGTTTACTTCGTCTTTAAATGCTTTTCCGCGGTGCTCGTAATCATCAAACATATCAAAAGAAGAACATGCAGGGCTTAGGAGTATAACTTCTCCGCGTTTTGCTACTTTTTTTGCCAGTCGAACTGCATCACGCATAGTTTCTGCTGTTTCAAATTGAGGAGGAATACTCCCTAATTGCGCTTTAATTCTATCTTTGGATTCTCCGATTGCAATTACTGTGTGAACTTTTTCCTCGATTTGCTCTATGAGTTCCGAGTAATCGTTGCCTTTATCTCTTCCGCCCAGGATTAAAGTCATCGGTACATTAAAGCTATCAAGGGCAAACCAGACCGCATTCACATTGGTTGCTTTGCTGTCGTTGATGTATTTGACACCATCTACAACCCGGGCTATTTCTAGCCTGTGTTCTACACCGGTAAAACCTTTTAAGCTTTCCCGAATAGCATCATTTTTAATTTCGGCAGCCCGGGCAGCTAGTGCTGCGGCTAAGCCGTTTTGGATGTTATGTTGACCTCGTAGTCCTATTTCGTACACTGGCATTAGGGTTTCTTCCTGGTTGTTGAATCTGAAGATGATTTGTTCGTTTCGTATGAAAGCGCCTTCAGGGACTTCGTTTTTGTTCGAAAATCCCCAAAGCTGCGGATAGCTTTCTTTAGTCCGTAGTTTTTCGACATGCTGTTTGATGAGCGGATCATCAAAGTTGAAAATGAACCAGTTATCGTTCGTCTGGTTCTCTGTAATTCTAAATTTCGACGCTGCGTAAGCCTCCAGGCTGTTTCCATACCTGTTCAGGTGATCTGGAGTAATGTTTAGCAGCACACTGATATTTGGTTTGAAGTCAGCGATATGATCAAGCTGAAAACTGCTAAGCTCAAGAATATGTGTTCCGGCAGCGTCTTCTACTTTTTCTGAAAATGCATAGCCAATATTTCCAGCAACCGAATATTCTTCATGAGCTGTTTCCCAGATGTGAGTTAACCATGAAGTAACTGTAGTTTTTCCATTACTACCCGTAACAGCAAGGATTTCCTGTTCAGTAAACCAGCTGGCAACCTCAATTTCAGAGTACACCTCTTTGCCTGATTTCAGATAATGTTGAACGATGGGAGCTTCAGTTGGTACTCCTGGGCTTAGCGCTATAAAATCACCGGCTTCAGCTTTTGCAGAGTGCCCATTTTCCTCAAAGTTGATAGCTTCTTTAGCTAATTTTTCCTTGCCAGTTGCTGAAATAGCTCCAAAATCAGACACAAAAACCTCAGCTCCTTTATGCTTAAGGAGAATAGCGACAGCCACACCACTACGGGCTGCTCCAATCACGACGATATGTTTTCCATTAACTTCTATCATCGGATTTTGAGGGTTAGTAAACTTATCAGGCCAAGAAGAACAGTGATAATCCAGAAACGAACTACGATCTTTTGTTCTGACCAGCCTTTCTTTTCAAAGTGGTGGTGAATTGGTGCCATTAAGAATATCCGGCGCCCTTCTCCATATCTCTTCTTGGTGTATTTGAAATATGTGGTCTGCATAATCACAGAAATGGTCTCGAAAAAGAACACACCACAAATAAAGGGGAGTAGAAGCTCTTTATGCAGCATTAATCCCAGCGCTCCAAAAGCCCCACCAATTGCCAGGGAACCTGTGTCTCCCATAAAAACAGATGCAGGGTTGGTATTATACCAGAGGAAACCCATGCAAGCTCCAACTAATGCGGCACAGAAAATGGTTAGTTCACCAGCTCCGGGCAAATACATAATGTCCAGGAATCCGGAGAAATCGACACGACCGGATACGTACGCAAAAATTGCAAATACAAAACCGCAAATGGCAGAAATCCCTGAAGCCAGTCCATCCAGTCCATCCGTTAAATTCGTGGCATTACTAACAGCGGTAATTACAAATACTGCTACTGGCAGGTAAATTGCCCATCCCCACTGTTCACCAAAAAAAGCATAATCGATATTCAAATCTTTGGCGAATGGAACCGTAGAAAGTGTGTTAAAGAGCTCAAAATCAGGGTGGAAGTAAAGCACTGAACCAACAACCAATCCAACTAATACCTGGCCAACTACCTTAAAACGCCCAGCTAGCCCACTCTTATCTTTCTTAACTACTTTGATGTAATCATCTATGAAGCCAACAATACCTAGTGATAACATCACAAAGATGATGAGCCAGCCATAAATACTATCCATCTTTATAAAAAGAAGCGAAGGAATAAGTGTGGCAAGGAGAATGATTACACCACCCATAGATGGTGTTCCTTTTTTCTCAATATGATGATCAAGGCCAATATCTTCACGGATTACTTCTTTAAGCTGCATCTTACTGAGCCATTTTATAATCCTTCGTCCAATAATCAGGCTAATAAGCAAAGAGGTAACAGCAGCAAACCCGGTTCTAGTTGAAATGAATGCCATAGCACTCGCGCCAGGGAATTCATACATATTCTCAAGCCAGGCAAATAGTTCGTATAACATTAGTTGCCCTCCTTATTTATGAGTGCATCTTTTGCAATTACCCGGTCATCAAATGGATGCTTGGTTCCCTGAATATCCTGGTAATCTTCGTGTCCTTTTCCCGCAATCAGTACAATGTCTTTGGTATCGGCTTCATTGATTGCTTTTCGAATCGCTTCTTCACGGTTTGTAACACTTTTAACATTGGTCAGGTCATCAAAACCATTTAATATGTCAGTTATGATGAGGTCAGGATTTTCGAACCTCGGATTATCACTGGTTACAAAAATCTTATCGGCGTATGCTTCAGCAGCCTTAGCCATTTCGGGGCGTTTTGTAGCATCACGATCTCCACCAGCACCAAATACTGCAAATAACTTTTGATCGGAGTCTTTCAGAGCAGAGAGGGTAGAAAGAACATTTCTCAGGGCATCCGGTGTGTGAGCATAATCAACAATCACTAGCGGAGCATTTTCAGCAGGAACAGTTTCCATTCTGCCGGAAGCGCCTGTGGAAGTTCTAAGGGCGTTGGCAATTTCTGAGGCTTCAAGCCCCAATGCTTTACAGATTAAAAAAGCCTGTGCTACATTATAAGCATTGAACTCTCCGACTAAAGGAGTTTGAATAAGAGTGCCATCAACAAGGAGAGTTAACCCATCCACGGAGTTAGACCGGATCTGGTTTTTCTCAGAGTGGAATCTGAAAAGAATATTCTTAGCGTGACTTTTTGAAGTCATAAATTCGCCATAGCTATCATCTACATTAATGATTGCAGAAGAAGTAGAAGGTAGACTATTAAATAAGAGCTGCTTTGCTCTTGCATATTCTTCAATAGTACTATGGTAGTCGAGATGGTCATGACTTAAGTTTGTATAAGCGGCTACTTCAAAGTTAAAACCAGACACTCTTGATTGTGCCAGGGCATGAGAAGAAACTTCCATAACCAAAAACTCGGAACCTGCTTCAACCATCGCTTTCATATCACTAGCGAGTTCAATCGGGTCTGAAGTAGTTAAAGAACTTGAAACCTCTTCATCAATAATTCTTTTTGAGACGGTTCCCAATAATGAAGCTTTTTTACCAGCCTGGGAAAGAATTTGATATACAAGAGTAGCGGTAGTCGTTTTACCATTAGTACCTGTAATCCCTACAATGCGAAGGCCTTTAGCTGGGTTACCGGCAAAAGCCTGGGCCAATTTTCCAAGTATGCTACGTGTATCTTCGACTTCCAATACGCACACACCTTCTGCATCGGTATAGTACGATTCTTCACAAATCAGAACTTTAGCTCCCCGATAAATAGCATCTTCTAAAAACAAGTGTCCATCCACCTCAGTGCCTCGAACGGCTATAAATACAGATCCTTCAGTAACATCACGTGAATTCTGGAAAATGCTCGTAATCTCTCCATCAGGTTTCGTACGCGAAACATGAAGGGGGTTAACAAGTTCTATGAGTTCGTGGATATTCAAATTATTCTTTTAATCCTGCGGTTATCGTTTCAAATGATCTGGATCTACCCCTGATAGTGATTTCACCACCTTTTCGCATCATTTCTCCAGCTTTGGGGAATTGAGCGAATACAGTTCCAGAACCAACTTTGGTAACTTCTAGTCCTAGCGAGGTAAGGAGATTGGTTGCATTTCTCATATTCATCCCATTCAGATCAGGGATTTGAGCAAAACCTTCTCTTACGCTTGCACTATCAATCGGGGCATAGGTTTCCGAAAGAATGATGGAAATTTTTTCTCCGGCAACTAATTGTGTTCCAGCTACCGGGTTTTGTTCTTTTACATAGCCATCTTTTCCGGAAACCAGGAATTCCATATTCAATTTGTTGAGAATCTCTTTAGCCTGGGTTACCGGCAACCCTTCTACGAATGGAACATGAGCAAAGAGTTCAGCTTCATTTTCGTCAGCAATCATTTGTCGTTCCAGGTCACCGTCCAATCCGGCAATTCTTGTAGCAACTTGTCGGAAAATAGGCCCTGCCGTATAACCTCCATATCCCACAGGCTTTGGTTCGTCAAGCAGGATAAAACAAACATATTTGGGATCTTCAACCGGGAAGAATCCAACAAATGAACCTCTGTAATTATTGGTATATCTTCCGTTTACTACTTTCTTAGCGGTTCCGGTTTTCCCCGCAATTCTTAAACCATCAACTTGTGCTAAATCTCCCGTTCCCGAGTCAGACACAACACTCTCAAAGATTGGTAAGAGCTCATCTAACGTTCGTTTCTTAGCTACCCTCCTTATTTCCACAGGCTCGTGTTGGGATACAGTATTGCCATTAGCATCTTCAATACGATCTACGATATAAGGGCGCATGAGTAACCCGTCGTTTGCAAAAGCGGAATAAGCCTGGGCGGTTTGAATAGGGGTAGCAAGAAGTTCATAACCATGCGACATCCAGGGTAAACTCACTAAACTCCAATCATACGGTTTAGCCATTCTTCCGCTTTCTTCTCCGGCTATATCCACATATGTAGGGGTGCCAAATCCTAGGTTTCTCGCATACTGGTAAAATTCATCATTGTCTAACCGCATTGCAATTTCAGCGGTTGCCACATTCGAAGATTGCTGCATTACTTCCTGGAAATTCATATTTCCAAGCGGGTCATGATCTCTTAAAGTTAAGCCGTGGATTACAACCTCACCATCTTCAGGAGTTTCAAAAATCTCGTCAAAATCGACTTTATCCTGTTCTACAGCAGCAATTGCAGTAACAAGTTTGAATGTGGAGCCTGGTTCCACCATATCAGAAATAGCAAAATTGCGTCGATTTATATCGTCATCGTTTCCTGGGAAATTCGGATCAAAAGTCGGGTAGTTAGCCAGGGCTTTAATTGCACCTGTTTTAGGATCCATAATTACAGCAGTCCCATAGTTGGCACTAAACTTTTCAACTCCCGCTTTTAATTCGTCCTCAAGTATGGCTTGTATATAAGCGTCAATTGTAGTGTGTAGCGAATAGCCTTCCTGGGGAAGTTTTTTGGGTGCACCAACATATTCGGATACATTTCCAAATGGATCTTTCCGGACTTGCCTTACTCCATCAATTCCAGCAAGTTCGGTGTTATAAAAGGATTCAATTCCGATTCTACCCTGCATATTGTGATTTACGAAACCTAGCGAATGGGAAGCCAGGGAACCAAAAGTATATTTTCTACGGAAGTTTCCTTCGATGATTACTCCTTTGATCCCTAAAGCGTCAATTTCATCCTTTACACCAGCACTTAGGTTTTTACCTAATACCACATAACGAGACCTGGAAGGTGCAGAATCAACTTTATCGAGATAAAAAGAGCCTGGTTTTAAAGTAAGCGAACCAAGCTTGGTAGTAAGCTCAACGATTTGATCACGGGTGAGTCCTGGAATTTTCGGATCCAATGATATTTGGTAATCTACTGCGTTGGTAGCAAGTAACGTTCCGTTTTTATCGTAGATATTGCCTCGTTGAGCAGGAATAGGAACGTAGTCAATGGCTTGTTGACTCCAGAGTTCACGTAACCCTTCACCCTCTACATAATTAATACGGAATAGCTGAAAGGCCAGGGCACAAGGGAGTAGAAACACTAATCCCAGTACAATGAACATTCGGCTTAATATGGCGGTACGATATTCTGTCATTCTTCTACTGTAATGACTTTATCGGCGGGGCCACCATTTTCAAACCCTTGTTCTTTAGCCTTCTGATAGATTTCAGCAGGCCCAACCATCCGGTCGTATTGCAACTTAAGCTCGTCATGTTGTTGACGAGCTTTATTGTACTCTTTTTCAAGCATTTGTACTTCCTGCAGTAGCTTTTGAGTAGCAAATACATGAGTCAGATAAGCAAATCCAAAAATTCCAATTATGATGGTCGCAAGAATAACTTTCCCAGGTTTTAGCCTTGGAAAACCGGATCCTTCCGAATTCATCTTTTTGTTATTTCTGCTCTTAGCCTTTTTGGCTTTTGGAGGTGAAGATGCTATGTCTGGTTTGGGGACTTTTCGAAGGTTGGGCTTTATTTCACGACGCTTGAGCGGGGACTGAACCATCATGAGCCTGTTCCTTCTGTTTTTTCGGCGACCCGAAGTTTAGCGCTTCGGGAGGCGGGGTTTACGGATATCTCGTCATCGGATGGGATAATAATCTGCTTGTTTACAGAAGTTAGTGGGGAGATGACGTTACCGTAAAAGTCTTTCTCTACTTTGCCGTCAAAGTTGCCGGCTTTAAAAAATCGTTTAACCAGTCGGTCTTCCAAAGAGTGATAAGACATCACTACTAGTCGACCACCGGGTTTTAGAACTTCATGTGATTGCTCAAGCACATTCTTAAGCATTTCGAGCTCTCTGTTTACTTCAATCCTAATTCCCTGGAAAACACGAGCCAGTGATTTCACTTCAAACTTTCCGCTAACTACACTGGAGATTACTTTTCTAAGTTCGCCTGTAGTTTCAATAGGTCGGGCTTCAATAATAGTTTTTGCAATAAGCCTGCTCCCGCGTTCTTCCCCATAATGAAAGATCACATCACGAAGAGCTTCATAATCGTATTCGTTGACAACCTGGTACGCAGAAATACCAGTTAGATTTCCCATTCGCATATCTAATGGTCCATCTTCCTGGAAGCTGAATCCTCGTTCGCCTTCCTTTATTTGGTGTGTTGAAACACCTAAATCCAAAAGGATTCCGGAAACCTGACCATGTACTTGGGGAGGTAATAGAGTTGTCAGGTAGCCGAAATTGCCTTTTAAAATCTTAAATCTCTCATCTTCACCGATACGGGCTACAGCAGCAGCAATAGCTTCATCATCCTGATCGATAGCAAAAAGCTGCCCGTTTTCTCCAAGATGCGAGAGAATTTCTTTAGAATGTCCGCCACCACCTAAGGTGCCGTCTATATATATACCATCCTCTTCGATATTGAGGCCGTTCATACATTCCTGCAACATAACGGGGATATGCTCATGATATGTAGGCATACTAATCAGCATCGGTTTGCGAGCCGCCTCCCATTACTTGTTCAAAAATCTGTTCAAAAGCATCCGAATCCAGATTTTCATCTGCTTCATTTAGCTTGGCGGGTGACCAAATCTCGATGTATTGCCCCATACCAATAAATACTGCTTTAGAATCAATTCCAGCGAATGCGGTATGATCTGTGGGGATAGCAATACGATTTTGTTTGTCGAGGGCTACGTCTTCTGCCCAGCGAAGAAAATTCCGTTTAGCAATACGGCCGTCGCGGGAGAAATTATTGGCGCGTTGAGAAAGGGCTTCTTCAACGTTTTGCCATTCGTTTTCGGGATAAAGATAGAGACAACCTTCTAATCCACGAACAATTACGAAGCGATCCTGTGCGGAAGGGCTAAGCACTTTGCGCATCTTAGCTGGGAAAGAAATACGTCCTTTCTCATCTATACTATGCTCATATTGTCCTTTAAAACTATACACGATTCCCGTAGCGTGGATTAAGATTGCTAAAATGTGAAATTTGAGAAAGTCCCCACCTTCTCCCACTTCACCCCATAATGTACCCTAATTTGCCACAATGTGTCAAGAAAATTCCACTATGTACCTAAATTTATTTTTTGGACGCCTAATAAGGTGTTTCTTCAAAAAGGAGAGAGGCAAAAGAGTGTTTAGAATTTCAGAGTAGACAGATCGATTCTATCACCGAATTACTAAGATCTTTTTTCTGGAGCAAGGCTGTTTCTGAGATGATTACCGTAAAAGCCAGAAAGAGTATTTATCGGCATGTTTTCTGAGCAAGCAAAACCAAATTATACTCATTGATACATATAGTTGAATTGAGAAACTACAAGTTCAGATTGTTTGAGTAACTCTTTTCTTTTTCAAAAACCTTCTCAAGTGTTCGTTAATTTGGTCAAACTCTATCAGGAAAGCATCGTGTCCATATACAGAAGATATTTCCTGGTACTCCGCAGCTGGGATTAGTTTAGCTAGTTCTTTTTGTTCAAAAGTAGGGTAGAGGATATCAGAGTTAATCCCTATTACTAATACAGGAATGGTGAGTTTTTCAAGTACCTCTTTAAAAGAACCTCGTCCCCTGGAGACATCATGGGTATCCATAGATTTAGTAAGGCGATCATAAGTAATGGCATCAAATCGGTTTACTAATTTCTGTCCCTGGTATTGTAAGTAGGATTCCACTTCAAAAATGTTCTTGTCCGTATTAACATCACGCTGGAATTTCTGGATATAGTTTTGTGGGGTTCTATAGGTAATCATAGCCATGGCACGAGCTGCTGCAAGACCATCAGCAGGTGGATTGTCCTTTTCATAGTACCCATTATTCCAAATCGGATCAGCATATAGCGCCATTCTTTGAGCATGACTTATACCAATAGACCAGGGAGTATGAGATTTTCCCATCGCTACAAAACAAGCAGATTTAACTCGTTGATCCATTATGGTGAATTCAAGAGCAACCATTCCGCCCATAGAACTTCCCAGGATGAGTTCAATTCCTGAAATCTGAAGCTCATCGAGTAAACGTTGTTGGAATCGAACGATGTCCCGAATACTAAACACCGGAAAATTGCCACTATAGGGCTCATTTGTTTTTGGGTTTACAGACCAGGGGCCAACAGACCCATAACAGCTCCCGGGAATATTCATACATATCACAAAATGCTTTTCCAGGTCAACAGGGCTGCCGGAAGCAAAAAAGCCGGGGAACCAATCTTCAAGATCAGAACTACCGGTGAGTGCATGAATAACAAGTATCACATTATCCTTTTTGGCGTTGAGCGAACCCCATGTTTGGTAAGCTACTTCAGGGTTTTTAAGCTCAAATCCCGATTCTGTGATGAATGATGTTTCGTAAATGCGTTTTTTTAATTCGCTCATATAGGGGTTTATATTATCTATCAATACACAAGACAACCCAGCCGGGTTAAAAAGATTACCCGGCTGAACTATCAGTGCCATTCGTTGCTACTGCGACGAATGAGTGAGTATTCTAACTGACATACACCACTTCTCCATTTACTGGAACAGGGTTAGCGATGATGTCTAACACCGGGCAACGGTCGACTGAGAAATTTTTAAGAAGTTGAAGTTTTGTAGGATCAGTTTCATCTGTTGAAATCACAGTTTTATACTTCACATTATTGAAGCCAGGGCGTTCATCAGAGAGATTAAAGAAGCCCTGAAGATCCAGCTCACCAGTTGCTTCAACTTTTATTGAATTAAGTTGTATTCCAAGCTGACCAGCATAAGCTTTTATTACGATTTCCTGGCAAGATGCTAACGCACCTAGCACATACTCTACTGGGTTTGGACCCTGGTTTTCTCCTCCCAGGCTATGGGGTTCGTCCACTACAAACTGGAAGTCACGAACGTTTACTTCAGAGTAAAAGCCCTGTTCTAGTTTTGATTCTACAGAGAAAGTAACATCCTTTGCTTCAGGATTATCTTTCACATGATTAATCACGTTTGAAATGGCTGTGTTTAGTTTTTGATCAACTTCGTTGATTGGTGTTGTTAAAGTGCTCATTGTGTTTATATTTTAGCGTTGTACAATTGTTTGCAGATTATTCTGCGAATGATTTATATATGGGATGCGAGGTCTATCCACCTCGCATCCTTTTTTATTTAGTTGGCCAGCACACCAACTTTTGAAAAGGCTTCTTTGAAGTCTTCTTTGATATCTTCGATGTGCTCAATCCCTACTGATACTCTGATCAGGTCAGGCTTCACACCACTGGCTATCTGCTCAGTTTCAGAAAGCTGCTGATGTGTTGTTGATGCCGGATGAATTACCAGTGTCTTAGCATCTCCGACATTTGCCAGGTGGCTCGCAAGTTTCACATTATTGATGAATGTTTTGGCGTTATCGTATCCACCTTTTACGCCAAAAGTTAATACTGAACCAAAGTGTCCGGTTTTTAAGTATTTCTTGGCACGCTCATGATATTCATGCTCAGGTAATCCAGTAAAGTTTACCCATTCAACTGCATCCTGCTCCTTAAGCCATTCAGCAAGTTTGAGTGCGTTTTCGTTATGGCGCTCAACTCTTAAGGAAAGTGTTTCTAATCCCTGGATAAGCAGGAAACTGTTAAATGGAGATTGGGAAGAACCAAAATCGCGAAGTCCTTCAACCCGTGCTCTGATAGCAAAGGCTATATTTCCGAAAGGGCCATCAGTTCCAAATACTTCCCAGAAATTCAACCCGTGATATCCGGGTGATGGTTCTGAGAATAATGGATATCTGCCATTACCCCAGTTGAAGTTTCCTCCGTCAACGATTACTCCACCAATAGAGATTCCATGACCACCAATCCATTTAGTTGCAGATGAAGTCACTACATTGGCGCCGTGCTTGATTGGTTGCACAAGTGCGCCACCTGCTCCAAAGGTGTTATCTACCACAAGGGCAATTCCGTACTTCTCACCTAGTTTGGCAAGGCCTTCGAAATCAGCTACATTTCCACGAGGATTTCCGATGGATTCCACATAGAATGCTTTGGTATTATCATCAATGAGTTTCTCGAACTCTTCTACAGTGTCTTCTTCAGCAAAGCGTACATCAATTCCCAAACGAGGGATGGTAACTTTGAATTGATTGTATGTTCCGCCATACAAATTTTGAGTAGAAATGATGTTATCCCCTTGTTGCGCAAGGTTGGATATCGCCAGGAATTGGGCAGCCTGGCCTGATGCAGTGGCTAGTGCAGCTACACCTCCTTCGAGTGCCGCAATACGTTGCTCAAACACATCAGTGGTTGGATTCATGATCCGGGTATAGATATTTCCGAATTCACGGAGTGCAAAAAGGTTTGCTGCGTGATCTGAATCATTAAAGTTATACGAAGTGGTTTGGTAAATAGGAACGGCTCTTGAACCAGTTGTAGGATCAGGTTGTTGCCCGGCATGTAATTGCAGGGTTTCAAATTGAAGTGCTCGTTCGTTTAATTCTGTGCTCATGGTCTTGTTGTTATTGTAAGTGAGTGATTTTGATATTTGATTAAAACGTAAAAAGCCTCGTTCAAAATGAATTCGAACGAGGCTTTTTTTATGACCAATAGCTTTCGAACTCATTTTTCCCAGTGTCGGCTTAATGAACACTGAGCAGGATGTAGCACCTTTCCCCGATTTTCATCGAGGCGGTTGCCAAGGCTTCAAAGGACCTGATCCCTCCACCTTTCTTAATGAGAATGCAATAGATTTTTAAAGAACGCTAAAATTTACTCCAACAAAAAAGCCCTTCTGATATTGCATTCAAAAGGGCTTAATGTTTTTTCTAAAAACTGTATATATCTAGCCCTTTATCATGTGCGCATCTTGCACATACACATACAACAGCATGCGGGCGTAAAAAAGATATGTTGGTTTGAAAATTTCATTGCTTAAAGCTTACGAGAAGATTTTTTAGGATGCAATAGGGGGCATGAAATTTTTTTTAATAAGTAATTAAGTTATTGATATTGCTGTAAATATATTGCTAGTGGTTTCAATAGATTTGAGATGGGAATTATAAAAAAACTCCGACGCTGAGCGCCGGAGTGAGAAGATAGCAAGCATGATAATTGCCTGCAGATTTATAGCGAGGTTATCTAATCTAGTTATCTAACTGTTCCAGGGCGAGCTCTATAGCTCGGCTTAACTGCGGGTCATTTCCGGTGAGCCTGTCCTTAAAATTGTTATAGACAGTAATGTCTGGAGCAACCCCGGTCATCTCTAAATTAGCTCCATCCAAAGTATATAAACCCCAAGATGGCAGGCGATAAAAAGAACCGTCTACGAGCCCTTTACCAGAAGTAAAAATAATCCATCTATAGGTCTCGGTTCCAACGATTGTTCCCAAGCCAAGCTCTTTAAAACCTGCAGCGGTGACTTCGGCATCACTCAATGATTGCTCATTAATTAACAAAATAATGGGCTTATCGGCAGGTGTGAAGTTTGGTTGAGAAGTAAGTTTTCCCTCCCTGTATTTCCATTCGGCATATTTTCGTTGAGTGAGAAAACGAAGAACATCATCATGAACATTTCCACCTGTATTATATCTCAGGTCGAAAATGAGTGCGTCCCGATTATAGGCTTCAGAAGTCATTTCAACAAGGAAATTTTGTAATTGTCCCCCACCCATATTCTTCATATGCACATAAGCTACACGTTCGTTAGTTTTATCATCAACCATTTTTTGGTTTGTGTCCACCCATTCATCATAGAGCCAGTTTCTGGTTGAGAAATAGGAGACAGGGTGTACTTTTACTGAAAACTCATCCCGGTTTCTTTTGAAAGTGAGCATTAGTTCTTCTTCCATTTTGGGGCGGCTGAAGTAATACTCTCTGTTTTGGTCCTTATCAATTTCCTTTCCATTTACAGCTATAAGCTCATCACCTGGCCTTACATCTTTACCAGCAACATCCAAAGGTCCTCTGGTTACTATTGAGGACACGATATAAGGATTGTTTTCCTCAAACATGATTCCAGTAGAAAGAGAAACGGTTGAATGAAATTCGTTTTCTTCTTCACCAAAAGTGTTAAAGCCCATATGAGAAGAGTTCAGTTCTCCAAGCATATCATTATTCATACGGCGAAGGTCATTTCTGCTGTTTACTGATGGGAGGTAAGAAGCATATCGGTCACGGATTTTTTTCCAATCTACATTGTGAAAAGTCTCGTTATAGAAGTTTTCCTCTATGTTCGCCCAAAGCTCCTCAAACATTTGGTAAAACTCGTGTTGAAGGTTTCTTTGAAATGAAAACTCGGCTTCAATTTTGGTTGCTTTGGCTGAGCCAAGGCTCAGGCTATAAACAGAACCTCCCGATCGAACATATACTTTACCATCAACCTCGATTAAACTTTGGAGACCCCGGATTCCATCAACTTTGCTGGTCTTAGATCTTTCAAATGGTTCTAAGGTTGTAACGTATACTCCGTTATTGCCTTCATCATGATTACTCAAATATAGAATCATTGTTTTATCTCCATCCTGAGCAACATATACTACAAACTGTGATCCAAACCGTTCTCCGATTCTCTCAGTCCGTTCCATTAAGCCATCTTCATTGATAGTGATTTTGAGTTTCTCATCTTCTTTTTCCTCATCGTCACCGTTCTCGTCATCCTTATCTTCCTCAACTGCAAAAAGTTCATCAAACCGATCAGACTTATATGGGCTTTCATATCTATCGAGAGCCATTCTGTAAATGTCATTATCCCCGGCTCCTCTTGGGTAAGATGGCTGAACTGTGGTGGAAGAAAAGTAAATATATTTACCATCTGGAGACCAATACGGAGCGGTTTGAGAAACTCCCGATTGAGTAAGGTTCAGTACTTTTTTTGAGTCAATATGATAGGTAAATACGTCTAGCTCGAAATTTCGCTTAGCATTGTATACGATATACTCATCATTCGGCGAAAACATAGGTTGTGTATTTTGAAATCCCCAGAATTCGTCTTCAACAATGGTTTCACTTTTAAATGATTCAAGGTCGATAAGGCGTAGTTCATTTCTGCCACTCATATATACCCCTTTGCTTAGATCAGAGTTAAGCTCCAGGTTTCGGTTATTCTGATTGTCTTTAGTAAGCTGTTTGGTATTTCCAGAACCATCTGCAAAGGTTGTGAACCAGTTCTGATAACCATTTACTGTCTGGCTGAATATGAGCGTTTTGTTATCAGCCAACCATTTTATTTCCAGAGCTCTTCCTAATGGGTCAGTCTCAATTTGACGAATAAATTTCCCATCAATATCTGAGACAAAAACTTCACCTCTTGAAATAAATGCCATTTTCTTTTTGTCAGGAGAAACATCAAATGCTGAGATGTTATTTTTTATATCAAAGCTTTGGCTCTTGGTTAAAGTATTGTTCCTCGAAATGGTAATCGGTACAGCAGAACTTCGGCCCGAAGCTACATCGTATTTAAAGATTTGATATTCCTTTTCGAACACAACAGTAGTTCCATCTGCACTTACTCTAGGAGCTATTACAGAAGTATTAAATGAAGTAAGTCTTTTTGAATCCCCATCATCTAAGGTGTATAAATTGTACTCCCCGTTATGCTGATCAGAGGTGAAATACAAAACACCGTTTCGATCTATGGTAGGCCAAAGGTCTTTACCTTCCCAGGTTGTGTGTTTGGTAAAGACTCCATTCTGGGTGTTGTAGGATTTTATATCCGGGTTGAATGCCCCTTTATATCGTTTTCTCTGTGGAAAAATGAATCCTTCCCACGATTCGTTGAAGTAAAATTCTGACCTTGTAGGATGCTTAACCAGGTTGTGAACGTTGTTATGGTAATGTCCAAACAGGCGCTCTGGGGTTCCTCCATCAATGGAAATTTTATATGCGCTCACTCTATTATATCGATTGGATCTGAAGTAAATCTCCTTAGAATCCCAGCTCCATGATTCGATTTGGTCTGATGATTGGTGGAAGGTTAGTTGTGTTACTTCACCTCCATTGATGGGCATGATATATACATCATTATTTCCGAATTGATCAGAAGTGAAAGCTAACCATTTCCCATCAGGAGAAATACTTGCTGAGGTTTCATCTCCATCCATTCCGGTTAATCGAGCCGCACTTCCTCCATTTGAGGATACTTTCCAAAGGTCACTCTCATAGGAGAAGATAATCGTTTCTCCATTTGGCGAAACAGCAGGTTGAGTAGTGAAACGTAATTCACTTCCATTTTGAGCGTGTCCGATTCTAGTTATTGAAAAAAGAAAAAGGAGGATGAGTGAAAGTCTAAAAGTAGTATTCGTAAACATGTTTTCTAAAGAGAATTGTGATTGCAGAAAACAGGGTACTTAAACAGAATGAAAAACCCAAAGATTTGGGACGAGTGAAATGTAAAAATCAGTTGTAACCGAAGTTTCTGACCATCTTTTCATTATCCCGCCATTTGTCGCGAACTTTAACATGGAGGTCCAGAAAAACTTTGCGATCTACAAACTCCTCGATCGATTTCCTGGATTCTGTGCCCAATTTCTTAATTGCTTTGCCGCCTTTACCAATAATCATTCCTTTCTGAGACATCCGGTTTACAATGATTTCAGCATTGATGTAGTCCAGGTCTTCTCTTTCTTCATACTGGATTACCTCAACAGTAGCTGAATAAGGAAGTTCTTCATGATATTGAAGAAACAGTTGTTCACGTATCAATTCAGAAGCAAAAAACCGAAGCGGATGTTCACTTAGTTCATCTTTGGGATAGAAGGGAGGCCCCTGGGGAAGTAATTCGGTAATAGCATGTAAGAGTCCTTTTACACCTTGTCCATCCAATGCAGAAACAAATACGGTTTCGGTAAACTTGAAACGGGTATTGAGGAAATCACTAAGATGAGTAACAACTTTCTGTTCTTCGGTATCAACCTTGTTAATTACAAGAATAACTGGTTTTTGAAACCTTCGAAGTTCATCAAAAGCATAATCCGGAATATTGTTTTCCGAGACTTCAACAATAAAAAGAATGATATCGGCATCTTTCTCAGCTTTTTCTACAAAGCGCATCATCGCTTTCTGAAGTTCATATTTGGGATTTATGATTCCCGGAGTATCCAGAAAAATTACCTGGGCATTTTCTTCTGAATGAATCCCGACAATTTGATGCCTGGTAGTTTGTGCTTTATGTGTAGTAATTGAAAGTTTGGTACCCAGAATCTGGTTCATCAATGTAGACTTACCGGCATTGGGTTTTCCAACAATAGCTACATAACCGGATTTATGTGGTACATTCTTTCCTTCCGTCAATTGATGTCCTCGTAAATACTCATGATTTCAAGATAAGCCCGAACCGTTTTTTCCAGACCCCAAAAAATAGATTTTCCAACTAAAGCGTGTCCAATGCTTACTTCATTTAAATGCGGGACTACATCCAGAAAGATCGGAAGATTATCCAGGTTTAAGCCGTGTCCCGCATTTACCTTAAGTCCCAGTGTGTGCGCCTGGTTTGCAGCATCCCTTAGTCGTCTAAGCTCCAGTATTCTTTCGCTATCACTAACAGCATTTGCAAAAGTACCTGTATGCAGCTCAATTGCATCACTTCCCAGTTCATGAGCCATATTAATATCATCAGGATTAGGATCCACAAAAAGGCTTATTTCGATATTTGTTTCTCTAATGGAAGGAAAAACCCTGTCTTTGAAATCTTGAAATACCGTGGACATGTTCAAGCCACCTTCAGTTGTTAATTCCTCTCTTCCCTCAGGTACCAGCGTGCACAGGTCAGGATTTGTGTTTTTAAGAATGCCAATCATCTCATCAGTTGCTGCCATTTCAAAATCAAGAATCCCGGTTACACTTTTCTTAAGGGCTGAAACGTCTTCATCTTTAATATGCCTTCGATCTCCGCGCAAGTGGAAAACTATGCCTGCTGCTCCGGCTTTTTCACAGATTTTGGCAGCATCTACGGGATTTGGGTACCCTTCACCCCGGGCATTTCTTAAAGTTGCAATATGATCTATATTAACAAGTAGCTTCATTCGTTGGAGCTAGGTTAGTTTTAAATTTTATTATCAATGCTTTCAAAATACTCAATACCTTTTATATTTTTATCCCTAAAATGTAATAGATGAATTTTAAGACTCCACTGTTATTATTTTTGATTGGAATTTTTGCTTCAGGCTGCGGAATGGTGAAGCGAGGTACTATCCCGTGGGAAGAAAGAGCCAGGAAGGAAGCAAATGTCAAACCGGTAACTGCCTCAACCCCTGCGGTATCTACACCTGCAAAAACTTCTTCGGATGCCAATTTATCCAGAAGTGAAAGGAAAGTTAAAGAAGCTTTAGACCTTGCGTTTAAAGATTGGAAAGGTATTCCATACCTGCTGGGCGGTACGGGTTATAACGGTGTGGATTGTTCTTCTTTTATGCAGATTGTATTTGCCGATTATTTTGAAATAACACTTCCAAGAACTACCACTGAACAGATGAAAGAAGGTAGCTCTGTTCGCAAAAGAAGCATAAAAATGGGAGATATGGTTTTCTTCAAAACCGGAAGAGATAGTTATCATGTAGGAGTGATGGTAAATAATGAGCAATTTATGCATGCGTCAACCAGCTCCGGTGTTATGATATCTGGTTTGCAGGAAAGGTATTGGAGTGACGCTTATCTAACTACCCGAAGAATACTCTAGGCGTCTCTGTTCTCAAAAATAAATTTCATCATCTCGTAATACTCCTGAGATAACTCTACATCTCTTCTTTTCATCATAGCTCTCATTGCAATAATAGCTTTCTCAAAATCATATACCTGAACCCCTGAGTCAGACAGCCAACTAAAAGAAGGAATGTATTTAGGAGGAAATCCACTAGAGAACAGATTAGAAGAAACCCCGCACAATGTCCCTGTATTGAGCATAGTATTGATTGAGGTTTTTGAATGATCAGCCAGCACGGTTCCAAAAAACTGAACCCCTGAGCCATAAACTTCTTGTGTTTCCCAATGGGGAAGTTTTACCAGGCTGTAGTTATTCTTGAGATTCGAAGTATTAGTATCTGCACCGAAATTACACCATTCCCCTATAAGTGAATTTCCAACGAAGCCATCATGACCTTTGTTTGAGTAGGAGTGGAAAATGCTATTTGCGACTTCTCCACCAACTTTGCAAACAGGGCCTATCGTTGTCCCGTCATAAATTCGGGCTGCCATTTTCGTTGTAGCACCTTCACATATAGCTACAGGACCTTTTATAATTGATCCCGATTCAAGTTTAGCGTTTGCACCAATAAATATCGGACCTGCACTGGCATTAAGAATACAACCTGGTTCAACGGTAGCTTTACCTGAGATAAAGATATTCTCTTCATTTACAGTTATACAATTGTCCAACTCCCCTTTTTCTAGAAGAGAATTAAGTGACAAAAGTTCAATATCAGCTATAATTTCATTCGCATTAAGAGATAGCATATCCCATAAGTACTTAACAGAGGAGCACTCCATTTCTTGACTGGAAAATTTGAGCTTTCCCGGGTCAAAGCTTTTTGAAGAATAAAGTTCTTCTGACTTTTCTCCGGATAGTTTAATGGCTACAATTTCACCCTGACTTGTAATGGCATTATTACCACCTAATTCCAGAATAGAGGAAGCAATTTCTTTATTTGGAAGGTATCTGCTATTTATCCAAATGCAGTCTTGTGTACTATCAATATTTTCAGGCTTAAAGACACCTTCTAAATAGTCTGGTGTTATCCTGGAAAACTTGGAAATATTTAAAAGATTCAACCATTTTTCATTTATCTTTAGTATACCTATTCTTAACTCGTCGACAGGTCGGGTAATCGTTAATGGGAATAAATTTGAAGCATCATTATCTGAAAAAAAACAGAGTTGCATAATCAAAACTATCGTTAAGGTTGAGAAACTTTAATCTCTATTTGAGATAAAATACATTAATTTATAGCAAGCATTAAAAAAATTAAGACATAATTATGTGTGGAATTGTAGGGTATATCGGGGATAAGCAAGCCAAAGATATTGTAATCAAGGGGTTAAGACGCTTAGAGTATAGAGGGTATGATTCAGCAGGAATAGCGATTCTTAATGGGGAATTGAATGTCAAAAAGTGCAAGGGAAAGGTTGCTTCGCTTGAAGGTTTGTTAGGGAAAAATGAAGAAGGAACTGTTGGTATTGGTCATACAAGATGGGCTACTCACGGAGAGCCAAATGATGTTAACTCACATCCTCATACAAGCAATTCTGGTAAACTTGCCCTTGTTCATAATGGGATCATCGAAAACTATAATTCGCTAAAAAAGAAACTGCAAAGTGAAGGTTATACTTTCTATTCAGAAACAGACACCGAAATTGTAGCAAAGCTGATTGAAAGTTTCATTGACAATGAACCTTCCTTAGAGCTAGAGAAAGCAGTACAGTTGGCATTAGCTCAGATTAATGGTGCATATGGTTTAGCAATAGTACACTCAGATTATCCGGGAAAAATAGTAGTCGCAAGAAAAGGTTCTCCACTATTGATAGGGATTGGTGATGGTGAAATGCTTTTGGCTTCTGATGCCTCTGCTTTGGCAGAGTATACTGATAAAGTGGTTTATTTAGATGATGGTGAAATCGCAACCCTTACAAAGGATGATTACCATGTTATTAATGCGGATGATATTGAACTTACAAAAGAAGTTCATGAATTAGCCCTTAGCCTGGAGGAAATTGAAAAAGGTGGTTTTCCTTTTTTCATGTTGAAAGAAATTTTTGAACAACCCAAGACGATAGCTGATAGCCTTAGGGGACGTTTGAACATTGAAGATGGTACTATAACTCTTGGTGGTCTATCTAAGATGATGGATACATTAGTGAATGCAAAACGCATCATTATTGCTGCTTGTGGAACAAGTTGGCATTCAGCACTAGTTGGAGAGTATCTGTTTGAGTGGTTAGCAAAAACTCCGGTTGAGGTTGAATATGCTTCCGAGTTCAGGTATAAAGACCCTCTTATTGGTTCAGGTGATGTGCTATTTGTTATTTCTCAGAGTGGTGAAACAGCAGATACTTTAGCAGCTTTAAAGGAAGCGAAGAGTAAAGGTGCAACGGTACTGGGAATTGTAAATGCGGTGGGATCAAGCATAGCCAGAGAAACCGATGGCGGAGTTTATTTGCATGCCGGTCCGGAAATTGGAGTAGCATCAACTAAAGCCTTTACTGGTCAGGTTACCGTACTGGCTTTAATAGCCCTGAGTCTCGCTCAACATAAGGGAGTTATATCCAAAGAATATTCACTCAGACTTGTTAAGGCTTTGGCCGCAATACCGTCTCAAGTAGAAGAGATATTAAAGAAAAGTGAGGAAATTGAGAAAATAGCTAACCTCTTTACCTACGCTCCGAATTTCTTGTATCTGGGAAGATCATATAGTTTTCCGGTAGCACTTGAAGGAGCTCTCAAGCTGAAAGAAATTTCGTATATCCATGCAGAAGGGTACCCTGCTGCAGAAATGAAACATGGTCCAATTGCTCTAATTGATGATATGATGCCGGTTGTAGTTGTTGCTGCTACCCAGCACACCAGCGATAAGATGGCCAGCAATATTGAAGAGGTTAAAGCGCGAAAAGGTAGAATAATTGCCATCACTTCACCAAATAATGAAGAAGTAGAAAATCTGGCAGAGTTTAATTTTGGGATTCCGGAAACAGAAGATGTTCTTTCTCCAATACTAAGTGTAATTCCTTTACAACTCCTTTCATATTACATAGCTGTGAATAGAGGATGTGATGTTGACCAACCCAGAAATCTTGCCAAAAGTGTGACGGTTGAATAAAGATAGATGTGGATAACAGAATTATTCTTTTAGGTTATCCGAGGAAAAGTGCTCCAAATTGATTCTATTTTATTTGCTAATCCAATTTTTGCTACAAAAAAAGATGTTGATAACTTGTTTTTTGTTTAAAAAATTGGTTTTATCCATGCCCTAAGAATATCTCTGTGCAGAAAATAATGAGAAACTGGAAGGCAATAATTTTTAAAGTAGTAGTATTAGTTTTAATAGGTATTGTAGTTTTCACGGGTTAGGAAAACTAGACTTATTACACTTTCAAAAACTAGATCGATAGACTCAATCCCGGGTTCAGTGGGAAATAGTGTAAATAAATTAAATCTAACTTAAGGTTTTGTTGTAAAAGTGTATTTTCAAAGCTGTTCAAATAAACCCCTAAGATTTAAAAAGTGAATATAGACTTATCATATTTAGAAGAGATCACTGAAGGTGACAAAGATATGATGCTGGAGATGCTGTCGCTTTTTATAGAGGACATACCTAAGCAAGTTGAAACAATTTTAAAGCACGCAGCAAATCAAGACTTGGCAGGTATTGGGTCAGAGTCTCATAAACTTAAACCTACTTTGCAGTATGCAGGTTTATACTCTTTATACCAAACTGTGAAAAGACTGGAAGTTCTGGGAAAGGCTGGCGTGCAAACTGATGAGATTTCAACCCTGATCGCAAAACTTGGCGAAGAAACAGAAGAAGCTCTTATATCACTAGAAGAGAAGAAAAAGGAATTCAAATAAAGTTAGTGCAAAACCATTTGTAGATGATCAATACCATCAACTACATAAATCTCTCCTTCTGCTACAAAACCAAATTTTTCATAATACTTATCAAGCTGAGCCTGCGCTTCAATTCGTATTGAAGAGTCAGGAAACTCTTTTTTCGAAATGTTGATTCCATTCTGAATGAGTTCTTTTCCAGTGGTTTTACCCCTGAACCTCGGATGAACTACTATTCTTCCCAAAGCAGACTCGGAATACTTAATACCAGGTGGGAAAATTCTTAGATACGCTCCCAACTCATTTTCTTCATACATCATGAGATGGAGTGCCAGATGATCATGAGCGTCCATATCAGGATAAATACAGTTCTGTTCAATGATAAAAACCTGCTGTCTCAGCAACAAGATATCATAAAGTTGACTTGTTGAGAGTTCCTGAAAGCGTAAACAAAAAAGGTTCATCTTTTTTTCTAAATAAAGTAAACAAAATCTTGTGAGCTTCGTAGGGGACACTCAGACTTTTAACAAAATCTAAAATTATGATCTGGGCCTGGCTTATTAATAGTGTCTCCGTTTACGTTACTTCAAAGGTACTTAGTGGAGTTGAAATCAAGAATTTTTGGAGTGCTGTATGGGTAGCAGGAGCATTTTCAGTTGTCTCTATCATACTTGGATCGATTCTAAAACTAATCAGCTTTCCATTTATCATTATTTCTTTTGGACTATTTAACTTTGTGATAAACGCATTACTTATTATGCTGGTCGACAAATTTGTTGATGGTTTCAAGATTAAAAACTTCTGGTGGGCGCTTGCTTTCAGTTTTATCCTTTCCATCATAAGTTCAGTTTTGATGAGGATATTCTGATATAATTTCACATAAAAAAAGGCTACCAAATTGGTAGCCTTTTTTGTTTTAAAAAACTTTGATCTTTAAATATTATCGCAGATCGCCTGAGTAAAGGTGGAAGTAGTTCCTTCACCACCAATATCAGGAGTGCAGTATACTTTCTTTTCTACCAAAGTCTTGTAGATAGATTTCCTTATCTCTTCAGCTACATCTTTTTGCCCGATATGTTCCAGCATCATTAGCGACGAAAACAAAAGAGCCATTGGGTTGGCTTTGTTTTGACCAACAATATCCGGCGCTGAACCATGTACAGCTTCAAACATAGCAGCATCATTTCCGATATTGGCAGATCCTGTCACTCCGAGTCCTCCAACCAGCCCAGAAGCCAGGTCAGAAAGAATGTCGCCAAACAAATTTGTTGTAACTACTACATCAAAACGACCAGGCCTCATCACCATTTGCATTGCCATGTTATCTACAATCAAATCTTCAAACTCTATGTCAGGGAAATCTTTGGCAACTTCTCTACCTACTTCTAGGAAAAGCCCGGTTGTCAATTTCAGAATATTCGCTTTATGAATGAGACTCACCTTTTTGCGATCATTAGCAACAGCATAATCAAATGCTGCTGTGATAATTTTTCTGCTCGCTTCATTAGTGACCACGGCAATACTCTCGGCATGAGATTTAGAATCTTCATCTATCCAGTGCTCTCTGCCAATATAGAGTCCTTGAGTATTTTCACGAAAAATCACCATGTCAACGCCTTTAAAAGCACTGTCGATATTTGGTAGCGTTCGAGCAGGGCGTATATTGCTGAAGAGATTGAATTTTTGACGAAGCGCTACGTTTACAGATCGAAAACCAGTTCCAACTGGTGTAGTGAGTGGGCCTTTTAGAGCAACTCTGTGTTCTTCTATTGCTGCTATTGTTTCTTCAGGTAACGGATCCCCCTTTTTTTCATAAGCAGAAAGCCCGGCCATTTGTTCAACCCATTCTATTTGGGCTCCAGCCTTTTCCAGAATAGTAGTTACAGAGTTCGTTATTTCAGTTCCGATTCCATCACCAGGAATTAGTACAACTTTTTTCATGAATAGAATTTCTTTGAATTTCGAAAAGAATATACGAAATCAGGTATCCTCAATCAGGAGATCATAAAATAAAGCTGCTTTTTTAGAAAGAATTAACCTTGATAAGTAACCCGGTAGATTTTTCCGCTGTAGTCATCAGAGATTAATAAAGACCCATCATTCAATTGTACAATCGAAACAGGGCGTCCTCTAACATCTTCTTCACCTTGTAGCCATCCTGAAATAAATGGTTCATAAGAAGTGGCTTCTCCGCTTTCATTGAAAGTTACTATCGAGATTTTATATCCGCTTTTTTCACTTCTATTCCAACTTCCATGCTCAGCAATTAAGGCCTGATTTCGATATTGATCCGGGAACATATTTCCAGTATAGAAAATGACTCCAAGGGGAGCAACATGAGCACCTAGTTCCTGTGCCGGAAGCTTGAACTCTGCCTCCCTGTCTCTTGCTGAGTCTCCGTACTCAGGATCCCAAACCGAAGATCCATGAAGAAAAGGAAATCCAAAATGCTGGCCTTCTTCTGTGATCTCATTCAATTCACAGGGAGGTATATCATCTCCTAGCCAGTCCCGGCCGTTATCCGTAAACCAGATATTGTTTGTAGTTGGGTGCCACGTAAAGCCAACGGTATTCCTTATTCCTTTGGCTACGATTTCTCTATCAGACCCATCTGCATTCATTCTTGTTAAAGAAGCGTAAATAGGATTTTCTTCTTCATTATCACAAATGTTACAAGGAGCCCCAACCGGAACATAGAGTTTGTCATCCGGCCCAAAAGCAATGTATTTCCAGCCGTGACTCGTTTCGGTAGGGAAAGTATCAGTAATTAAAACAGGAGCTGGAGGGTTTGATAAATCCGCTTCAATATTTTCAAATTTCCAGACTTTACTCACTTCAGCTACATAGAGGTCTCCATCTTTGAAAGCCACACCATTTGGCATTCTTAACCCGCTAGCAATAGTATAGACGGTATCAGCAATAAAGTCATTATCCTTATCTACTACAGCATATACTTTACCATTCTCTCCGGTTTTTCGGGTTCCAACATAAACAATACCGGATGGGCTTACAGCTAATTGACGAGCACCCGGAACCTGATCAGAATAGATTTCTACAGAAAAACCAGCGGGGGTTTCAAGGAATCCCAATGATATTTCAGCTAGCTCATGATCGAAAACTTTTTCACTCGGGCTTGAACACGAAATTATAATTAATGCTAATAAGATAAGCGTATACTTTTTGAACATAATAGATGAGTAAGTCGAATTGAGTAATTAATTTGTGATAATAACAGATTATATGCTGTTAAAAGATGAGAATTAATGAAACCCAAAAGAACTTAACCCGTGTGAATGGGTTGCGGTAAATCTAATGGATTGGAGTTGGATTTTTTTTTACTGTACTAAATAGAGTTTAAACCAGTTAAATGTTTTGTGAAACTATTCCAGAACATAGGGAGTGTTATCTGGTATCTGTTAGGAAACATTAGTCTGTCAATTTTTTTAAGAAAAGTGGGAGGTCATATATGGAAAAAAAGAAATCGAATTTTAAGGCTCGGATACTTAAGCTGAATCCTGAGAGAAAAGCGGACAAAACTGAATCGGCTTCAGAAGTAGCCCGGTCATTATTTTCAGAAACCTGGCGCAACTATTTAGATGATGTAAAACTAGTAGCAGTTACATTGAATAAGAAAGGTGTCAGAAAGATCAAGGAAAAGAGAAAAACTTCAGGTCAGAAAAAGAGCAGAGAGAAAATTAAATTAGTACTGAAAAACGATCTCTCCTCAAATCAGTAGCAAGTATTTCTGGTTAAAGCCTGTCCCAAACAAATTGAGGGACCAGTTTAGCCACCCAGGCCATCAACCTCCAGCGCTTGGTTACATACACATGATTTCTCTTAGCTTCTATAGCTTTAACCATTTGGCTCACGGCTTTTTCAGTTGTAGCTACCCAAAACATACCTTTGTTGTTTCGGGTCATTTCTGACTCAACAAAGCCAGGCTTGATATCCGTAATCGTTATATCTGCACTAACGCGTTTCGCTTTTTGTCGAAACCCGGTCATGTAGTTGGAGATAAAGTGCTTGGTGGCAGTATATGCAGATGCTCGCCCTGAAGCTAAAAAAGAAGCAATAGAGGACATTCCAACAACCTGGCCATGGCCTTGCTCCATAAAATATTCGAACGCAAAGTGTAAACCATGAGAGAAAGCTACCACATTCACATCAATAGTTTGTTTATCGGAGCGCCATGGTGGTAGGAGCTTATCTCTTCCAACCCCTGCATTTAAAATCATGATATCAAGTCCACCCATTTTGGTAATGAGTTCCTTGTACACCTCGGTAGATTTTTCCAGTTTTGTGACATCTAAAGTGTGGATAAATACGTTATCCCCAATCTCTTCTTTAAGCTCTTCCAACTTCTCCGCTCTTCTCCCGATAAGAGATAACATGTATCCTTTCTTTGCAAATTGAATTGACAGCTCTCTTCCTATCCCAGAGGTGGCCCCGGTAATTAAAACTTTTTTCATTCTATATTTTCGAGTCTATCAGAAAGATAGTTCGTTAGTGGTTGATGTGAGGTGACATCAAAGATAAACAGAAATTCCAGATATTGCTCTAATACTCTTTGCCTGGACTTAAGGATTAACTCATCTAGCTTGACGATTCCCCGTTCCAGTTTAAGAACAGATAATGGATCATAATTACTGGATCTACTTAGATTAACAGTTAATGCTTCAAGGTCAAGATCTTCTACCTGATCTACAACTCGTTGATGAAGATGTATAAGGCTTTTTAGTTGTTCGAAGACTAATACCTTTTCTACAGAATCCCTGTATTGTTCTATTTCGAACTCGTTTTTAAGCTCGATTTCATCAAGGATTCGTTCAGCAATTTGGGGCCTGTTATCTCTGAAAATGGGAATCGTAATTCCAACGGAAAAACCAATTTCAGAATCGTCATTATTTCTAAATGGAGCATACTCAGATTGGATAAATCCAAGATTGAAGTCTGCCCGTTCTGTTCGCACTTCTTGTCTTGCTACTTCAGCACGTTGTGCAATGAGCTCAAGTTCAGTAGATGAAAAAGATGTAGCTCCAATTTCGTTAGAAATGCTATCAATTGAGGAAACAGAAATGATATCAAATGATGCCCAGTCGAATAGACTGTTATTTAGAATGGAATTAATTTTCGATTTATTCTCATTCATTTCCAATAACGACTGATCAAAAGCCTGAATGCCATCAATCTGATCAATTTTAACATCAACGAAATCCTCAGCGTCAAAGAGATTACTTTCAAAGTTCTCTTCAAATATTGTTGCTTTCTTCTCGATGATACTAAGTTCACGCTGTATCAAATCTGATAAGTCTTTGGAATACAGAAAGTCGAGTAACAGTTCATACCTGTCAAACAAATTATCCTTGAATTCCAACTGTTTCCTTAGGCTAAGTTCCTTTTTTGTGGCATTAAATAATGCATTATTCCTGCGGATTTTCCATGGGTTTCCGGGATTTAACCGGATGGCGTATTGAAGATCATCATAGGTGAGTTCATCGTTCGATATCCTGAACTCCAATTCATCAATAACAGGTAGTCGATATCTTTTAGGCTTCAGGAAATTGATTTGATCGTCATACGTAGCAAGATTTCGGTCTTCGAATGCAGTAAGCAGGAAATCATTGACACTAGTTTGAGCTATAGCAGAAAAAGAAGCTGCAGATACAAAGACAATAGAAAAAATGAACGTTGTTACACAAAGCTTCATTTGACTATAATTTTTTCACCAACGGGAAAATTGTTTTCTTCTGAAATCTCGATGAATACCTCTAATCCAAAAGCTTTAACAGTAGTCGACTTCTGCAATACTTCAGGTACAGCTACGATAGAGCCGAAACCAATGATTCTACCTTTAATCTCAATTCCTGGATGTTCTAGAGAGCGAACTATAACTTCTTCCCCAAGCGTTTTATCTCTTTCTTTCTTCCCAACAAGATACCCAACAACCGAGCTGGGATGTACAGGGTTAATGGAAACCAGAGATGAGAAGGCTTCAATATGTTCCCCTTGTTTAACATATACGTTCTCTATAACACCGGAAAAAGTAGCATATTTGTTTAGGTTGTCCTTTTCCTGGAGCTTCCATTCCAATTCTTGTTCGGCTAAATCTATACGAGCTTGTATTTGAGACTGATCAAACTGGTGATCCTGTTTTTTATCCAGGATTTGTATGTCGATGGCTTCAAGTTTCAACAGGCCCTTTTGTCGGATAGAGTTTATTTCAAGTTGGAATACACTAAGGCTGTCATTCGAAATATTATTAGTCTTGCCTTCCAAAATTTCTTCTGTTAAAGAACGGTTTAGATTCATTTCTTTCTCAAGAAGCTGTATGTCTGAATCTATATCTCCCTGGATAATTTTTTTCTCAGACTGAAATAATTGTAACTCTGATTCAAGCAGTTTTTCTTTTTCCTGCTTCTCTGAATTCATCAAGCCAATTTCCTTTCGGAGTTTCTCAATCTCAAGAGTCAATTCCGGGCTTTCTAGTTCAAGTAACAGATCTCCCAATTGAACGGTTTGACCGGGTACAACGTAGGCATCAATAATGATCGCATCCTTTTCGCTGGTAATTTTATACTCTTTGGCATAAGTAACTCCTAGAAAAGAGCTGCTCCCTTTGAAATACCTGTTGTTTATCAGTAGAAGGGATGTGAATAGCACAAAAATAAAAATGTAGAAGGAGTTCAGTTTGTTTAGCATAGCACCACCTAATTATCCTCTTGAAAATCTTTATAGGTAACACGAACACGCATAATCTGCTCAACTGATTGAAGTTGATTTAAGAACTCGGTGTTGTTGACATTTTTCTTCAATTCTATGAAATACTCGTAATCAAATCTCCCTGAGTCCCTGGCAACAATTTGAACATCAGCATAATCAGCACAAAACTTTTCTATAATACTGATTGCAGGCGGAAGGTCTTTGGAACCTTCTTTCAATGAAAACTGCAAACGGCCTCGTGAACCAGTTTTTGTACTAAATGGAGTGAAATGCAGAATTAAAGCCATGGAGCAGAACATTAAAGTCCCAACAAAAGCAATGGTGTATCCCAAAACTCCAATTGCCAAACCAACACTCAAGGATGCAAAAATGAACAGAATATTTCTTGAGTCCTGGATCCTGGTTCTAAATCGAATAACGGCTAATGCACCAAAAGCTCCAAGACCACGAGCAAGGCTATCCCCAACAGCCATCATTACCATTGCTGAAACAATGGAGCCCAGCGCCAGGGCCTGGAAGAAATTTTTTGGATATTGATGTCCTGTAAATGTGAGTTTATGAGTAATTGCTATCATAGATGAGAGCACAAATGCCCAAATCATAGAATAGAATACATTTAGCAAAGTAGGGTAATCATATACCGGCTGATCCGGGAATAACTCAAACATAAATTCAATAAATGGTGCCCATCAAGGGCAGTGCTGATCTTTACAAATTGTTAAAAGCATTATAGTATGCTTTTAAAACCTAAGAAAACAGTTAGGCGATACTTTCCTGAAATCCTTGTACCCTTGATTTAGCAAACTCAAAACCACCAAAAAGAACAGCAGAATAGAATAAGTTTCCTGCTATAGTATTATGGAAAAAAGGAATAGCTGCCTCATAACAAAGAATCAAGCCTGCAAAATTAAGTGGGTAATCAGGGTCACTTAACCAAACCCCGAAATTCGAGACGATAAAAAATATGATCGAAGCCAACAAACTTCCACCCAATACTCTTGTGAATGTGATTTTCTTTAAAAGAAAAAGCCCGGACACTACAATGAGAGCAATGGCGCCGTAAGTCCACCAGAACCGCGGAGTAAAAAAGACAAAACTGTCAAAATACCCGGCATACAGGATGTTATTAATAAGCAAATCACTTATAAACATGGCCAATATCGGAAGTATAAACGAGAATTTTTTGTCAGTAAAATAGGCAGCTCCAAATAATGACATTGCTCCAATAGGGGCAAAATTATAAGGATGAGGAATCATTCTTGTAATGGCTGCAACAAGTATTAATCCGGAAATTACTATAAATCGTTTATTCATATGCTTAAATTGGTTGGGCTTAAAATAAAAAAAGCATCGTCTCAAATGAAACGATGCTTTAGAAAAAATAAAAAGCCGGTAATTACTTTGACGCGCCCAGTTCAAGGTTTAAAGTAATATCTACTTCATTACCAACTACAGCATCAGAAACCCAGTTTCCTGTACCCACACCAAAGTCATTTCTTAAAAGCGTAAACTCTGAAGAGATACCTGCAACAATCATATTTTCTCTGAATGGATTATCCATGACACCAAGTAGTGTGAAAGGAAGTTCAAAATCTTTAGTCACATCTTTAATTGTGAGCGTTCCGTGAGCTACAAAATTGTTGTCTCCAGTAGACTCAATTTTATCACTTTTAAAAGTGATAGCAGGATATGTCTCTGCTTCAAAGAAGTCTCCGGATTGTAAGTGACCGTCTCTTCTTTCATTTTTTGTATCAACACTAGCTACCTGGATAGTTACGTCGATATTGCTCTCCGCCAAATTATCCGGTGAAAAATTAACAGTGGCTTCGTATTCATTAAAAGCACCAGGTACTTTTGCAAAGAAGTGGCGTACTTCGAAGTTAATTGAGCTATGGCTTTTGTCAATGTTCCATGATGTGGCATCAATTCTTACTAATGCTACAGAAGAGATGACGAAAACAGAAAGCAAAAATAATGATTGTAGTTTTTTTGTGAGTTTCATGTCAGTGAATAAGTTTTATTAATATGGTTCGGTGCTATTAACACCAGTTAGTTTAAAATAATTCGTTTAATGTTAAAGTATTTTCATCAAACCAGGAAATTACTTTTGCCTATAGCTTTGATAGAGGAATATTTATTTGGCAGGGCTGGTAAACTTATTCCCTTTAATTCTGAATCTCCATGGGCGTAAAGCGTCCTCTTCAGCATAATCAACACCAACTCTTGGGGAGGCTATTATCTCAAAGGCAGGCTCGGCTACAGACCTTTCTTCAATCCAGATTGAGTTTCCGAGAAGATCTGTTCCATAGTTTCTGGTTGTTATACCCAGAGCCTGAGAAGCAATACCAGGGCCACCACCTACCGAGCGTTCAAGTTTCGATTTATTCCTTCGGTCCAGGATGTGGGGGGTTCCGTCTAGTGGTTCTATAGCTCTGATCAGAACTGCATCAGCCAATCCATCAACATTTGTTACCACATTGAATAAGTGATGAATTCCATAGCATAAGTACACATAAGCATAGCCAGGTTCCCCAAACATAATCCTGGTACGTTCAGTTTTCCCATGAGTAAAAGAATGGCATGCTTTATCATTTCGACCATTATAAGCTTCAGTTTCCACGATTATTCCGCTGGTAAGGAAACCATCGAAATTAGTGATAAGCACTTTCCCAAGAAGCTCACGAGCTATTTGAGCAACATCATCTCTTTCATAAAAAGAGCGCGGAAGTTTTTTACCGGTCATTAATCCAGGGAAGAATAAGGGTTGTTATCAACTGGAGACTCTACAAGGTATGTTTCCCGGTAGGCCCTGGTTAGTATTACTGAGATCACAAACAGCAAAGAAGTATAAAAAGCCCAGATCCCAATGATTACAAAAATGGCATACCCCTGGTAAAAATACTGGTAAGTACTAAAAGCATATCCGAGATAAATACTTACAATAAGTTTGGCGATCTCAAAAAGAAAAGTATAAATGCCGGCCCCAATAAAAGAGGTTTTCATTGAAATTTTTCTTTCACTAACAAAGCGAAAGATGACAAAAACAAGAAAGAAGGTGAAGACGATAGGGAGAACAAAATCCAGGAGGTCATAAATCCAGGGAAGCCGGATTTCAATTTCGGTATAAGGGATTTTAATGACGCTAAAATCGAAAAGAGAGATTACAGATATAGCCAAACTGAAGAAGAGAAAAACGGAGCCCAGGATTCCAAAGCCGAGAAAGTTGTAAATAATATCCATAGCTGGGTGTTGCCTTTCCTGGATGTCAAAAACGTCAAAAATTACATGTTTAAAGCTGTGAAGTAAGCCTTGAGTAAAAAGCATTAGAATAATAAGACCCGTAATCCCAAACACAGTACGGGCACCAACTAAAGGAGCTAAAATTCCTTCAAGCGTTTGAGCCCCTTGAATCACGTCTGTCTCAGAACTTTCAAAAGTAAATATTGGAATAAGCTCACTTCCATATCTTACAATCTCATCAAAGGCTTCATCATAAGAGAGGATATACCCAATAATCGAGATTAAGATAAGGGTAAAAGGTATGGCACAAATAAACAGGTTGAAGGTAATTGCGGATGCGTTAAAGAAAATATCTTTCTCACTTACTAAGGCTAAAGCCTTACCCCAATAATCCTTAAATTTTTGCACAGAAATATCCGATTGTTTCGGTTTAAAATACATGCCTCAACTGTTTAATTCAAAACTATGCTGAAGCTTAGTTTTTGACTCAATTGATTGGTATGTTCCAAATCCCGAAAATTGGATTACTTAAGTTAGCAAAAAAGTTGTGATTAGAAGATGAGCGCCCGCAAAGAAACGCCATTAATGAGGCAGTATAAGGAGATTAAGGAGCAACACCCTGGTACTATTTTATTATTCCGAGTTGGAGATTTCTACGAGACATTTATGGATGACGCTGTTCTTGTAAGCAAGGAACTGGGGATTACTTTAACCAAAAGAAATAATGGAGGAGACCAAACTCCTCTAGCCGGATTCCCATTTCACGCTCTTGATACATATCTCCCAAAATTGGTTAAAAAAGGATATAAAGTTGCAGTATGTGATCAGACTGAAAATCCTGAAGAAGCTAAAAAAGCAGGCCGCAAAATTGTAGACAGGGAAGTAACAGAGATCACCACTCCTGGTGTCACCATGTCTGAGAAGTTGTTAGAGCACAAGCGCAATAACTATATCATTTCTCTCTACTGGACTAACAATACAGTAGGTGTTGCTTTTTCAGACATTTCAACCGGGGAATTTGGATTGAGTGAGGTAAGCGAAAGCCAGCTGGATAGTTTGTTGGCAGCAATTCAGCCTTCCGAAGTATTAATACAATCGAAATTAAAGAATAAGCTCGAAGATGATTTTCATCACTACAATATTTCATATATAGATGATTGGGTATACGAAGGCGATTATGGATATAAAATTCTTACAGAGCATTTTAAGACACACTCATTAAAAGGGTTTGGAGTAGAAGAACTTAAAACAGCTCATATAGCAGCGGGTTCTCTTCTGCATTATATGAAGGAAACTCAAAAAGCATATCTCCGGCACCTTAGGAGACTATATGCTTATGAGAGTAGCGAATACATGGCACTTGATCCTGCCACCAAAAGAAATCTTGAACTTACAGCAAGCCTGCAAGAAGGAGGAGTCGAAGGCACATTGATTTCCATAATGGATTTCACGTGTACTGCTATGGGCGGAAGATTACTTCGCCGTTGGATTATGAGGCCTCTGAAAAGAATCAAACCTATACAGCAGAGATTAGATGCAGTAGAAGAGTTGTATAAGAATCATCAGGTCAGAAATACACTTCGGGAAGAGCTGGAACAAGTTGGTGATCTCGAACGCCTGATATCGCGGATTTGTGTAGGAAGAACCAATGCACGTGATATTGTTCAGATAAAATTATCCCTTGCCCAGATACCCAGGATAAAAAGCCAGTTTGCAGCTATTGAAAATCCGTTGCTACAAGATATTTCCGGGCGATTAAAGCTACTGATTGAAGTCCAGGAAAGAATACACTCTGCATTATCTGATGATCCTCCGGCAAGTGTTCGGGATGGGAATATGATCCGCGAAGGGTTTAATAAGGAATTGGATGAGCTTCGGGATATTGCTAAAAATGGCAAAAACTATATTGCTAAAATAAAAGACCAGTTGAGTGCCGAGACTGGGATTCCGTCACTCAAGATTGGCTATAACAAAGTTTTTGGGTATTACATAGAAGTCACTAATGCTCACAAAGATAAAGTGCCGGAAAGTTTTATCCGTAAGCAAACACTGGTAAATGCAGAGCGCTACATCACTCCTGAATTAAAAGAAGTAGAAGAGAAAGTTCTATCTGCGGAGGAAAGAAGTAAGACTTTAGAGTTTCAGCTGTTTGAAGAAATACGATTATATGTAGCGGAGTTCGCGGATGATATCCAGCAGATTGCTCATGCTTTGGGAGAACTGGATTGTTTGCAGGGCTTCTCAGAAGTTGCTTTCAGAAATAACTATGCAAAGCCAGAGGTGAGAGATACCGATGTACTTCAGATAAAGAAAGGACGGCATCCGGTTGTTGAAAAATCGTTGCCACTTGGCGAGCCTTTCATTCCGAATGATATTGAATTGGATAATACCAAACAGCAGCTGATCATTATTACCGGGCCTAATATGGCCGGTAAGAGTATCATTCTCCGCCAAACAGGATTGATCGTTTTATTAGCCCAGGTTGGGAGTTTTGTGCCAGCTGAATCGGCTACTATTGGTTTAGTGGATAAGATTTTTACAAGAGTTGGTGCTTCAGATAACCTGGCCGCTGGTGAGAGTACTTTTCTAGTTGAGATGAATGAAGCTGCAAACATCCTAAACAATGCCACTCCACGATCTTTGATCCTTCTGGATGAGGTAGGGCGAGGTACCAGCACCTTTGACGGGCTCAGCATAGCATGGTCACTGGCAGAGTATCTGCACAATCATGCTCCTGTTGCCGCAAAAACTTTGTTTGCTACGCACTACCATGAGCTAAATGAATTAGAGCAAATGTATGAGCGCATTGTCAATTTCAATGTGCAGGTGAGAGAGCATGAAGGAAAAGTAGTATTTCTAAGAAAGTTGATTCGTGGTGGTGCGGATCATAGTTATGGAATCCAGGTTGCGAATATGGCGGGTTTACCTGAAGTGGTAATCAATCGTGCAAAAGAGATTCTTACCAACCTTGAACGTCATAGCCTGGATGTAACAAATAAAAACGGAAGTATCGAAGGGAAAGCTTCAACCGGAAAAGAAGCTGCCAAAAACCTATCCCAGAAAATTGAAAAGCAGGAAGAGATTGAGCAAATGAGCCTGTTCGCAACACATGTTGATCCAAGATTAGAAACTTTAATGAATAAACTGGAAGCTTCGGATCCAAACCGGATGACTCCAATAGAAGCACTTATGCTGGTTACAGAGTTGAAGAGAGTGATGGGGAATTGAAAATGATTGAAAACATACTAGAATTTTTTGGGTATGAATATTCTAACTCAGATATGGCTTCTTTTTTGATTTATAATGGGATAGCTATTTTATTGGTATCAAGTTTTTTCTTTTCAATAAAAATTCTGGATAAAATTGGGGTAAATAGGATTGAGCTAACTTATTTGAAGCCTCAACTGAAAGATCAAGGCAAAGCATATAGAGTGCCAAACTCTGAGGTTAAGTATAAGATAGAGTTATTTTTTATGGGTATAGGATTTTTTCTAATTCTGTTTGGGTTAATTGTTAGATTTTTTGGAATCAATTTCATTGATTATTCATAATAAATAGATTGAAAACCTCTTCGAAACATATTGCAGATAGAATTCGGTTGATGATTTCTACAAAACAGTTCCAGGTGGGTGAGGTGCTTCCCTCAACCAGGGAACTTGGGCAGCAGCTTGAAGCCAGCTTTCATACCGTAAGAAAAGCTTATCATATCCTGGCTGCTGAAGGTTTGATTACTGGTGAAAAAGGCCGTGGTTTTATAGTAAACCGCCAGACCTCCCTGATGGATAAAGAACAAAGACTTGAAATCGGCGGCGGAAAAGTTCAGGCATTAATTGAAGAGCTTGTTGGATACGGGTTAGATGATTCAGAAATAGAACTACTGTTCCAGGAACAGCTGGATTACATGGACTGGCCAGATCGAATACAAACATGTGCCAGTGTGGGAGAAAATATTGAGCTGGGAAGTATGCTGGCCACTGCCATCAAAAAGCAGGTAGGTGTAAAAAGTAAAGTCATCGATATAAGCCAATATGAACGGGCTGCCGGTTATGATGCATTGTTTGTTCCGATCCGTTTTGTACAGCAATTCAGGACTCTCAGTGAATCCATAATGATTATCCCGATTATTTATAACTATGATCCGAATGTGTTGCTTTCGGTGGTAGATCAGTTCGGAATTCAAACCATTGGTTTGGTAACTTCCGATGAAGAGTCGATTCCAAAGATTATAAGCGAGCTTAAGCACTCTATTCCTTTTGAAGGGTCTTTTGTAGCCGGGAGTATCTATGGTAAATCACTGCCGCTTTTTGTTCGTGAGACCGATTTGATTCTTTACACTCCGGAGAGTGCCCGTTTAGTAGAACAGAAAGTTCCGGAGAAAAACAGGATAATGTTAGAATACCGGCTTTCGGATCGAAGTGCCGAAATGATACGCTCAGAGCTTTGGGACCAATAATTTGCTAATAAAAGAAACGATTCAAAAAGCCATCTCGGCGATAGAGAAAGAGATTGAAGCTGTACGGGAAACTCCCTCCAATGATGTACTGATGAACGGTGTAAAAGAAAAGAAGGCCGGACATCATATCTATGTATTTGAGACCGCAAACCAGGGATTAAGATTTGCCGAAGAAATAAAAGCCCGGGTACTTGGTGGAGCCGAACAAAAGGCAGAAGAGATAGACTTCAAAGATGGAAAAGTGTGGCTGGAACTCGAAAAAGACCAGGGTAAAACCATCGATGAAATTTACCTGGAGTGGGAAAACGATTATGTGCTCAAGAAGATGGAAGAGCACCTGTTAACGCTTAATGATAAATGGGATCAGATTCCTCAGCTTGAAGCCTTGCTCACCCCGGGTTCTGTATTCAGTAAAAGTGAGTTTGCTTTAGCTCCCAGGCTGGATGAACTACGAAACGATTCCCAGGCAGAAGCGATTGAAAAAGCTTTGGTAAACAATGTGCTTTATGTTTGGGGCCCTCCCGGAACAGGAAAAACAGCAACACTGGGCTTTGTAATTGCGAACTTGCTCTCACAGAGAAAACGAGTTCTTTTTGTTTCTAATACCAATCGCGCAGTAGATGTAGGATTGCTAAGTGTAATTGATGCGATATACGAGATCGAACCTGAATTCGATTTACAGCAAACCACTCGTTTTGGTGATGCTGCACTAGATGATGATCGGCTTGAAGATATATTATTTGAAAACCAGGTGAAGGCAAAACTGGATGGGAAAAAGCAGGATGCTGTTGAGTTAAGTACTATGCTGGATCAATACCAGGCGCTCCAGGACCAGGTGGATGAGCTAATGGATAATGATGAGGAAGTTCCGCAAGCACTAGATATGCAATGCCAATTGCTGGGAGACAAAATTGACCGGGAAGGTGGAGTCACCGAAGTTGAAGAGCGAATTGAGAAACTCCTGAATCTGAATGAGCGCTATGAGCTGAAAAAGAGACAACTGGTTGCCACCACAATGGCCAAAGTGTGTACTTCTGAGCTGTTTTATAATATCAGCTACGATGCGGTAGTGGTAGATGAAGCCTCTATGGCCGGAATTCCATATCTCATGTTAATGGCTGCGAAGAGTAAAAAGCATCTGGTTGTTGCAGGGGACCCCATGCAGTTACCGCCAATCTCCATTACTAACGATTTTGAAGCCAGGCAGTTTTTAGAACAAGATGTATTCACCTTTGTTTCCGGCGCCGACACAACCGAAGCATTATTCAAGTGGCACGACGAAAACCCCGAGTTCACCTGTTTCTTTGATACCCAATACCGACTGAAATCTGATTTAGCGGGGGTGATAAGCTCGGTGTTTTATGATGGGAGATTAAAGTCTGAAGAGATAAAAGAAGAAGCACCTAAGCAAACCAGCAGCTCTGTAGCACTGGTCGACTCCTCAAAGTATCACCCTTTTATAGAACAGGAAAAAACTGAACGTGGTTTTAAACCCATGAATGAGGTGCACCAAAAGCTGATTGAAGAAAGTGTTAAAAAGCTTACCCGAAAACACGCTCCCGAAGAGATCGGTGTGATCGTTCCATTCAGGAGTTGCGTGTACCAGGTGCGAAATCATTTACGAGAAAAAGGATATCGGTCTATCGAAGTAGGAACCATTCATACCTTCCAGGGAAGAGAAAAAGAAGTAATTATCTTTGACACAGTTATGAGCGGCGAATGGCAGAACGGTGGCCTTCGGCATTATTCAGTTCGGCCTTTCGATGAGACCAAAAATGGATTGAGTGTCCCGAGGTTACTGAATGTTGCCTTTTCCAGAAGCAAAGAGTTACTGGTTGTTATTGCAGATATGAATCACATAAGCCGGGTGTATGGAAAGAAATTTCTGGGCAAACTTCTTGGGGAAGTAAAAGAGATATCACTTTAAATCACCTGAATATTCTTTTTAAAAATAAGGTTGAATTCTAGTCCCGATCAGCCGTATATTTGGAGCCGTTTCGGAAACGATGCGGTTTTTATTGATACGCGAGAATAGCTCAGTTGGTAGAGCACAACCTTGCCAAGGTTGGGGTCGCGAGTTCGAGTCTCGTTTCTCGCTCTTACAAAGGCAGTTAAGATTTACTTAGCTGCCTTTTTTATTTCTTTATGATAATCTCAGTTGATAGAGCATCCCGAGTACTCTGGAAGTCTCGTTTCACGTTTTACATTTTTGGCTTTCAGCTAAATAATTAATTCTGTTATTTAAACTGAAAAAGAATACCTCCGCTACTTAAATGTTGAGCCTTAGTTATTATAAAATACTCTATCATGAAAAGAAAAATCACTAGATCGTTTTTCATCCTTTGCATTACTATACTTTCGGTTGGTTGTAACTCATCTTCAAATTTTATCAATGAAAATTATAGTGTATCACTTTCAGAAGTATCCATAGGGATCATTCCAATTCAGGGAGACTTACAATCCTTTTCTGACTCAGTTTTTACAACGGTCTATGATGATTCTTTAAACCGTTATTCTATTTACTCACTAGACAAAATCCATAATAACATTCAAAGTTCTGAAGACTTTAGTGAAGTTGTAAATAAATTAGTCATTTCAGATTTTACTTCAGAAGAGTTGAAGCAGTCACCCAATCTTAGCTCAATACTAAATCCAGGTGAAATAGTCATTCTAAAAGAGAACTTAGGGAATTCGAACCTTCTTTTGCTTCCTGTGAACTTTAATATCAACAGTAAATCATTCTATACTTTTGGCCTTGCTCGGTTTAGACTATTTGACCTTAATTCTGGGACTCTGATTTATGATGTTTCAGACGATTTTAATGTAAATCAAGGGGGAAGAATTGGGCAAAGGAATATGATACTATTTTTAATCGCGAATTCTTATTCATACTTCGAAGAAAGTATCTTAGTAAAGAATTAATATTTCAAGTCAGACTAGAATGGAGTTCCGAACAGTAATAATTTTAACTCGATTTGTCGCGTAAAGTCGTGGTACCTAGATTGAAATATCTCGAGCGAGTTAGTTGATTGATTTTCAATTAGCTTTTAAGAAAGGGTTTGTATCTTCTGCTATGGAACTAAAGTACTTTCGACTTATAAAAACGATTGTGGAAGAAGGGAATATTGCAAACTCTTCAGAACGATTATTCCTGACTCAATCCGCATTAAGTCATCAGTTACGGGAACTCGAAGACAGGCTCGGGTTTAAAGTTTTCCTCAGGTCCAGAAACCGGTGGGTGCTTACAAGTGAAGGGGAAGAGTTGTACAGCCTGGCTAATGATCTTTTTACCAGATTAGAAGAGGGTTTTAGTGCAATTCAACAAATAAAAGAAGGAAATAAAGGAACAATAAAAGTAAGCGCTGAATGCCATTCCTTTTTCCATCAACTTCCCGCTTTTGTTCAAAAAATGGCCGTGTTATACCCGGAGATTAATATAGAATTAAGCCTGGGTATTACCCATCAAACCATTTCGCAAATCCTTTCAGATGAAATAGATATTGCGGTTGTGACAACAAAACCAACTTCGGATTTACTATATAGCAAGAAGGTTTTTGAGGACCAGATTTATGCAGTAATTCATAAAGAGCATTCTCTGAATGATCAGAAATACCTGGACGCGAGTCATTTTGCGGACGTTCATCTTCTGATTAATTCTTTCCCAATAGAAGGTGTATCTGTATACGAACACTTTTTGAAGCCGAATAAGGTTGTGCCTATCAAGATTTCAGCAATTCCTTTTACCGAGATTTCTCTAAAGATGGTTGAAGCGAATATGGGAATTATGTGTGTTCCTAAATGGTCGTTAGCATCCTTCAAACTTTCAGAAGAATTGGTATTTAAAAAAATCGGGAAGTATGGCTTAAAAAGAAGTCACTATCTCGTAGTAAAAGAAGAGCATCGAAATAAAGAGTATATCAACAACTTCATTTCCAATTTTGAGGAAGATTTTTCCAACATTCGGTAAGTAGGTTTTTAGCATATGAGTGTTAGCCTAATTTGGCCTTTGCTCACTGGATAGGAGATAGGTATTAGAGGACAATTTCCTTTTGAACTGAGAAATCGAAGTCTAAGTAATATGTCTAGGTCGAAAACAAAATGGTTTTGTTGAAGGGATATGATAGGAATTCTATTTGTGTAATTATTCGTTTAAAATCATCTATAATAAAACTCTCTTTTTATTAGGCAACAAGTAACATGCGTTTCTGGTTTATCGAATAGTACTAATAGAGATTTGTCTTTACGATTCTAACATTTCAAAAAATAGTTGAATTAAATAGAAATAATTAATTAATTATATCTTTTATTAATAATATATTAGGGGGTATAAATGAATAAGCTAATTCCTTTTTTTTTGGTCATATTATTTTTTGGAAGCCCAGTTTTTGCTCAAAATTATTTAGCAGAAAACGAGTCATTTTTAACTGAATTTGAGAATGGACAACCAGATGAAGTAGATATAGATTTCGAAAACCTTTCAGAATTAGAAATTGAAAATGTTCATGGTTTAGCAGATAAACGCTACACAATAACAAATGCCCAAATATCTACCATTACAATCAGTCAGGAGAATCTAGGGAGATTAGTATTATATGCTAAACTTTTTAATAAAAAGGATAGCGTATTATTTAATCCTATTAGTACAAGATCAGGAATTATTGAAATACTATTATTTAGGGGTGACAGCGTACTTGAAGATAAAACAAGAATTTATGATTTCAGTGAGGACATATTTCAACAAATTCATCTTAATACTTTAAGAGCTGGAATAGATAAAGTAAAAATTCGATTTAGGGTAAATAAAGAAAGTGAGTTGTTTATTATTGAAAAACTAAAGATTGTTCCATATAACTCTGAGGGTGTCAGTTACTATTCTGAATTAGAAAAACAAGAAGAAGAAATATTAGATATAACATCTAGTATGACCGACGAAGCAAATAGTGTAAAAGAAAACTTTACTCTTCAAATTAGTAGAGTTGAAGCTGCTTATTCTAATTTAAAAACACTTACGAGTGGTAAACAGTTTGAATCAGTGGCAACAATAAGAGTTAACTCTTTTAACCCTTTTAAGAGCAGTTTATTTTCTCAACATTATGAGGATCTTTTATTTCAAACGAGGCAAAATGAAAATGAAGATTTACAAGAAATGATTTCTGAGTTTGATAATAATGAAATTAATATTGCTATGTCTCTCGATCAATTATTTCTAGGTGGAAGATTTACAAGCCTATTTATGTCACTAGATAATTTTTTCAAAAACGATTTTGTTATTGAAAAAGATAAAAAAGAGGTTGAAATAGTCAATATTAAGGGGAACTATTTTATAAGTAAAAAGGCAAGATTTGGAAATAAGTTAAAGTTAAGTCCTTTATCTGAGAACGATCCAATAATAAAAACTATCAATGAGTTGGAAAGTAAAAATGAGGCGTATAAAAATTATGTATCTACGCTAGCTTTTTTCCTGAAAGAAGACATCGAAACTTCAAATGAACTGGATGAAGAGTTAGCTTTGGCAAGAAAGTACATAAAAGACTATGAAAAAATTGTATGGGAAATTACAGAGAAATACGCTGAATACGATAAGAGCTATTACTTTGATAATGATGACAGAATAAATTTTGCGAAAGTAACCACTGCTATCGAAAGAAACTTTATCCCAGAGAATATCACGGCTATTGATGATTTGAAGAAGATTAGATCTGAATCTATTAGAATAATTAATAAAATGGAAGAGCTATCATCTGAATATGAATCAGTCACTTCAAAAATTAAAACTTACTATGATTTGATTTATAAATTCAGACCAGAAAGTAGGAAAGAAGCCTTCACTGACCTAGCTTTATTACCAAATGGAATTAAATCCCAATGGCGGATAAATCAGGAATCAATAACGTTAAAATACGCTGAACCAAACGGTGTTCAATCTCTAATATCTAAAGCAACGGGAAAAGAGAGTTCTTCTAATGATTGATGTAATTATTACTTTTATCTTTAGTCTTTTGATTTAAACATTGAAGCCCAAATAGCACATACTTTTCCAGTATGTACCAATAGCTAAGCTATAGCTTTCTAATATATTTGTTCATCTGCATGATTAAATCAGTGTTGAATTTTAGGTTTTAGCTTTAAAAACCCATTCCCTAGAACTACTTCCCTTTTCATCTCAAATCAATTAGCTTCCTGACAATCATTCAATCAAGAACATCTAAAGAAAGAAATTATGCCAGATAAAAAAGCGTCGGCCGTTTGGAACGGAGATTTAAAAGGTGGATCAGGAACTGTATCCTCAGAAAGCGGAGCCCTGGAGAATGCTCCATATTCATTTGTATCAAGATTTGAAAGTGGTGCAGATAGTAACCCGGAAGAACTTATTGGGGCTGCTCATGCGGGTTGTTATTCTATGGCCCTTTCTAATGAGCTTCATAAGGCAGGGCACACTTCTAAAAGCGTGGACACTAAAGCAACTGTAACACTTGAGTTTGTGGACGGAGCTCCGACTATAACAACTGTTAAGCTGGTAGCTGTGGCAGATGTTCCGGGTTTATCGGATGAGGATTTTCAACCTATTGCAACAGCAACTAAAGATGCCTGCCCGGTTTCTCGTGTACTGAATGCAGAGATCATTCTGGATGCCAGCCTTGCCTGAAAGTAATCGATCATAGTTTATTAAAACCTTCTTCATCCGGGGAAGGTTTTTTGTTTTGTTAGAATGAAAAATATAAAGCAGTTCTAATTCCCAGTTACGCTTTTCATTTCTTATCTTTGCACTTCTCTTTAAAACTCACTTTTAGGAGCAGACTTAATGAGCGATAAACCACGCGAGTATTGTGGAATTTTTGGTGTTTTTGATCACCCGGATGCAGCCTTGCTGTCTTACTACGGGTTACACTCACTTCAACACAGAGGGCAGGAATCAGCTGGTATCGTAACTTCCCATTTCGATGCAGAAAAGAATCGGTCGATTATGCCGATGTACAAAGATTTTGGATTGGTTCTCAGTGTATTCAATAAGCCCAAAATCATGAACAAGATTCTGAAGGGCAGATCAGCTATTGGGCACAATCGCTATTCAACTTCAGGCTCCTCAAAAAACCCTGCAAATATTCAGCCGTTCAGGGTTCATTACAGAAGTGGTAACATTGCTATCGGGCATAACGGGAACCTTTCTAATGCGAAGCAGATTCGTAGCCGGTTCAGAGATGAAGGGGTCATTTTCCAAAGTACTTCCGATACTGAACTTATCCTTCACCTGATTGCACAAAGTGAGCATGAAGATCAAATGGATCAGATTATGGATGCTCTTCAGCAGATTGAAGGGGCATATTGTTTGGTGATGCTCACAGATGATAAACTAATTGCAGTTCGCGACCCGAATGGTTTCCGTCCATTGGCACTTGGTAAGGTAGATGGAAAATTTTGTGTGGCCAGTGAGACTTGTGCTTTTGATATAAATAACGCCGAGTATATTCGTGATGTACAGCCGGGTGAGGTTATCGTAATTGACCAGGAAGCGACTGACAGAGGTGAGCCAAAGTCTTATTTCATAGAACCTGAGATGGGAACAGGAACGAGCCAATGTATTTTTGAATATGTGTATTTCTCCCGCCCGGATAGTATGATTTTTGGCGAAATGGTAGATAAGATTCGTCGTAATCTTGGAAAGGCCCTGGCCAAAGAGCATCCGATGAGTGATTTTGTAAAGAAGAGTTCTCCGGATAAAAAACCGGTAGTTATTTCAGTTCCTGATTCGAGTAATACCGCAGCTCTTGGGTATGCCAGTGAAAGCCAGAAGAATGGGGAAGATTGTAAGTATGATATTGGCTTGATTCGTAACCACTATGTTGGAAGAACGTTTATTTCTCCCGGGCAAAAATCCCGTGAACAGAAAGTGCGAACAAAGTTTAACCCTGTTCGGGGAGTTATTGAAGGGCGTAGTGTCATTATTGTTGATGATTCTATTGTAAGAGGGACTACTTCCAGGTATTTGGTTGATATGATCAGGGAGTGTAACCCAACAGAAATACACTTCCTGGTAAGTTCACCTCCAATTATCAGTCCATGTTATTATGGAATGGATTTTCCTAGCCCGGAAGAGCTCATTGCAAATAAATGTGATCGGGATCTAACTAAGATAGCTGAAGAAATTGGGGTGGATAGTGTTCGCTATTTATCAGCCGAAGGGTTAGTTAATGCAGTTAAAACTGCGAATCCTACCGAGCACGATTATTGTACAGCCTGTTTTACAGGAAAATATCCGGTGCCAGTGAACTTTGGTGTTGAGAAAGAAGAAAATGAGCTTGTGTAGCTAATGTACAATAGCACTCCCAAATTTATTACCAGTGCACCACGCTTAGAAGATTGCCCACCCGAAAGCTTGCCCGAAATATGTTTTGCGGGGCGGTCAAATGTTGGGAAATCATCTCTTATTAATGGTTTGCTGAATAAGAAGAGGATGGCCAGAACTTCTAATGTGCCAGGTAAAACTCAGCAGATGAATTATTACCAGATCGGTGATTCCTGTTTCTTTGTTGATCTTCCGGGATATGGATATGCCAAAGTCCCTAAAAGAGAACGGGAACGGTGGGGGAGAAATATCCGGGAGTATTTGCTAAACCGGAAAACATTAAGTCTCATCATCCATTTGGTTGATGTGCGCCATACTCCGACAACCCTCGATCAAGATTTTTTTTACTGGATGGCATCTAATGAAATGCCGTTCTGTGTTTTACTTTCTAAAGCCGATAAGATTTCCAAGAACAAGGTTTCAAAGGCTAAAGCTGAAGTAAAAAAGATACTCGCCGAAATGAATATCGAAGTACCCATTTTGGCCTTCTCAGCAGAATCAAAACAAGGGCTCGACGAAGTGCGGGAACTTATAACCGACTTTGTAGAGGAATAACGATTACACTCACTCACACTCACAATTACTAAACATGTCATTTAAAGTTTTACTACTAGATGGAGTAGACCCAATATGCGGGGATATTTTCAGTCAACGCGGAATACAAGCAGACCAACCAGGTAGACTAACAGAGGAAGAACTCTTTTCGAGGATCGGAGAATACGATGGGATGGTGGTTCGAAGTGCAACTACTGTAACTCCTGAGCTTCTGGAGAAAGCTGGAAATATGAAAGTGATAGGCCGGGCCGGGGTTGGAGTTGATAATATTGACATCCCGTCTGCAACTGCTAAAGGTGTTTTGGTTATGAATACACCTGATGGTAACACAATCTCAACAGCAGAGCATACTTGTGGAATGCTTATAGCCCTTTCAAGAAATATCCCAACGGCAGTTTCTACAGTAAAAGGTGGGGGCTGGAATCGTAAGGCGTACATGGGAACCGAAGTTCACGGAAAAACTCTAGGTATTGTAGGCTTAGGTAAAATAGGTTCCGAAGTAGCAAAAAGGATGTTCGCCTTTGGAATGGATATCCAGGCTTACGATCCGTTTTCAACAGAAGAGCATGCCCAGGACATTGGTGTGAAATTGGTTGAGCTGGATGAGTTGTTAAGTACTTCAGACTATCTAACGGTTCATACCCCGCTCACAGAAAAAACAAAAGGATTGGTTTCATTAAAGAATGAAGCAAAGCTTAAAAAAGGAATTCGATTAGTGAATTGCGCCAGGGGTGGAATTTATGAAGAAGCTGATCTACCTCAACTATTAGACAATGGTATTGTTGGAGGAGTAGCTCTGGATGTGTACAGTAATGAACCTCCTACAGAAGATCTTTACAGTGTACTTTCTCACCCAAATATTATTTGTACTCCTCACCTGGGAGCTTCAACTGAAGAAGCACAGGAAAAAGTTGCAGAACAGATCGCTTCTCAGATGGCTGATGCTCTTGAGAACAAGAACTATAAAGGTAGCCTGAACGGGAAATCTATTTCACTTCTTACCAACAAAGAAGTACAGCCTTACCTTCAATTGGCAGAGAAACTGGGCCGTATGATTATCCAGCTTTCTCCTGATCATGCAAATAACTTTGAATTCGAATATGCCGGAGATTCAGTTAAATATGCCGATGTATTAACGGATGGTATTTTAACAGGGATGCTTTCAGAATATATTGATGATGCGATTAACCTGATTAATGCCCGTGTTTATGCAGATCAGCGAGGATTCAATATTAAAGAAGTGACATCTAATAAAACGCAGACATATAGTGATCTTGTCACAATCAGGTTGCCTAAAGGAGCAGAGTACACAAGTATTTCTGCAACAGTATTTGGTGAAGGAGATTATCGTATTGTGGAGATCGACAATTACGGGATCGAACTTCGTCTGGAAGGTGATCTAATACTCTATCAAAATGAGGATAAGCCGGGTATGCTTGCATCTGTAAGTGGCTTGCTGGCAAACCAGGGAATAAACATCGCAGCACTTAGTCTTGGACGTTCCGGAAAAGGTTCAAATGCTATTACCGCAGTTGCAGTAGATAAACACCTGGATGAATTGGAAAAATCGAGTATCCAGTCAATGGAAGGCATTAAAAACGTACGATATATTTCATTATCGTAGCTTTAAATAAGAGCATATAAAAAAGCCACTTTATGTTTAGTAAAGTGGCTTTTTTTGGAACTAATAAATTTGGTTAAGTAGTAACCAGGTGCTCCTCGAAATCCATTCCAAGAAGCTCAGTCAAGATTTCCTTGCTCTTTTCGTTATTGATCTTGGCTCCCAGTTTTATCAAAATACTATAGAGTCCTGTATGCACTCTGCTGGTGTATAAAAAATGCTTTGAACCACGAAGCTCATTTGAGAGAGGGGCTTCTTTTGTGAAATGACGGATTTGCTCATCGTAACTTGCATCATCAAAATCAAAGACATCATATTTATAGGGCTTCGAAAACATAATGCCGTAGTTCCTGGCGAAGTTATAGTATTCTTCTTCCCTTTCCTGTGTTTCAGAGTCAGGATTTATCACATCCAGCTTGGTATATAAATCCCGAATAGCTTCCTCATCATTTGCCAGGTGGGTAGGCAGAAGTCTGAGGTAATTCATAAAGAATTCTTCCGGGAATTTTTTAACACAACCAAAATCTATTACACCCAGTTTACCATCATTAGTGAACAGGAAATTACCTGGGTGAGTATCGGCATGCACATACCCACCTACTCTTATTTCATCGTGAAAGAAGTCCCATAGTAATTGGCCGAAATGATCGCGCTGTTCCTGGGTGGGGTTTTCTTTGAGAAACTCACCCAGATGACGGCCTTCAACAAAAGTCATACATAGCACCCGTTCCGTCGAAAATTCCTGGATCCATTCAGGGATAACTATTACATCGCTACCGAATCGTTTTCTGAATTCATCGATCTGAGACCCTTCATGTTTATAATCGGTTTCCTCAAGTAAGGTGTTTTTGATTTCCTGGAAATAAGGTTCAATATCGGTCCCTTTTTTCAGGATTCTTTTTGCAAGAGATTTTGCCACAATCATATCCGAGTTGATGGTTTCCCTTACATTAGGATATTGAATTTTTACAGCTACTTTCCTTCCGTCTTTTAGCTCCGCCCTGTGAACCTGGCCGATAGAAGCTGCGGCAAAAGCTTCGGCTTCAAACTTGGCAAACAACTTTTCGGGATAATCTCCAAGCTCACGTTTGATGATAGACCGAACAAGAGCTTTATTAATTGGAGGAACTGAGTATTGGGCCTGTGCCATTACTTCTGAAAATTCCTCTGGGAGAAAGCCCTGGTCCATACTCATGCCCTGGGCTATTTTTAAAGCAGTACCGCGAAGCTTGGTAAATTCTTTGAAAACCTCTTTGGCGTTGTTTGTATGAAATTCTTTAGAATCGTCTGTTTTCCCCGTTACCTTTTTCTTTATATATCTCTGGGCATAGTTCGATCCAACTTTGATACCTGTTTTAGCAATAATCTTGCCCCGTTCAAACTTTGAGGAAGGAAACTCACTCATTATCTGTATCCTCTTTTTCTTCGTCTTTATCTTTAGTTGTACACTCACACAGGAATGGGATATTCTTTTCAACTCCAGAAGATGTAAATATATACTTAAGTAAATCGAAACTCATATCAATCGTTTTATTGTATACACTTTCTTGTAGCAAAGAAGTAAGCTTATCGGTTAAGGCAAGAGTACGTTCTTTCCCTTCGGAGGTGTCCTTCATCCAATACTTTAACAGGAATAAAAACTGGCTGGAAAGAAATGAATAATAATAGCTTTTCATGAAGAACCCGGCGCTTACAGATATCTCAGCATCTGAAGTAAGGAAGTGCTTTAGTAGTTCGGTTACTTCTCCGTGATATGCTGAACCCGAGCCTTTTTGGAATACATATCTATTGAAAGTCCTTTTCAGAAATTTTTCATTTTCTGACATCATGTCAAATGTAGTATAAGCGAAGTTTGAAAACTTTTCGCTCAACGAATAAGATTCGAAACCTTCAATTTCTTCAATCATAGCCCAGTATTGGAGAACAAGGGCTGGATAATAGTATTCCAGGATGGCATGTTTATTAGGAAACAAGGCATATATCTCTGAGGATGTGAAGCCAGTTTCCTTAACCAGTTCTGATATAGATACTTTACCTTTTTTTTCGAAAAGTTCTACAGCTTTCCAGGTAATTTCAATTTTCTTATTAATTTCTTCTGCTTCCATAGTGAATAGTGTTTCGAAAATAAACCAACTTAATTTACTTTAAGTTCGATCAATTACTTTTTTATTATGATTTTGTTTCGCAGTGTAACCCAAATAATCAAAATTTGATTAAGTAGTACTTATGAGTCATCAACGTGATATTCTGTTTTTATCCTTAACCGGGATTTTCCTCACTTCATTAGTACTTGGAAACGTAATTGGAACCACAAAGTTCGTTACTATTTTTAGTCTGAACCTTCCTGATTGGCTGGAAGCAATAACACCCCAATTGGTTCGCAATGGAAGCAGTTATACAATGAGTGTTCCTGCAGGAGTTATAGCATATCCTTTTACTTTCCTTGCTACAGATTTAATTTCGGAGCTCTTTGGACGTAAGAAAGCTCAACTTGTGGTTTGGATTGGATTCTCTATGAACTTTTTCATGTTGTTCCTGATGACGGTTAATCACTTGCTTCCGAACTCTGCAGGGGTAAGTGGTGGTCTCGATTTATTTGAAGGTGTGTATGAGTTCATGATCGGTAATACCATTGCTAGCATGATAGCCTACCTGGTTGCTCAAAGTGTGGATGTGAAGCTTTTCCATTTTTGGAAAAAGAAAACCGGAGGAAAACATTTGTGGCTTAGAAATAATGGTTCTACCATGTTTAGTCAATTAGTGGATTCTACCGCAATTCTTTCGATTCTGTATTTCGCTGGAAATCTGGGAGAGAATGTAAATACAATTGGAGCACTAGTTATCCTTATTATCAACTCCTACCTATTCAAATTTTTCTTTGCTCTGTTTGATACTCCATTGTTTTATTTGGGAGTGAAAATGTTCAGAAGATTTGAAGAAGATCCTGAAGGAAACAGGCTTTATTAATCACCTGGCTGAAGGGAGAAAAAAAAGTCAAAAAAAAGTAACTTTTTTTGAAATAAAATTTGCCTTCGATTCGGGTGACCCGTACCTTTGTAATCCTTTCGAGGAAATGAATTCGCTGATTAAAACTCCAGTTTCAATCGGCTTTTTTTATCTCTAAGAAATGATAAAAGTTCTATGAAATATTGGAAGCATAAACAGATTGTTTGTGCGAGCTTATAAGTTTAATTCTTTGAATGAACGAGAGCGTAGGGTTGAGCTCACAGAGTATATACAATTTACAATGGAGAGTTTGATCCTGGCTCAGGA
>JAVKDP010000027.1:0-41083 GCA_040222185.1 Balneolaceae bacterium
GTTCGATTTTTGAATCCCGTCAGGAGTAAGCTCAAATGCCCAGGCGAAAATGAGAGCTAAAGGAAAACCAATAAGCACCAAAATGGTAACGAAAGGAGCAATCCATTCAGGGAAACCAAGTTGTGGCGCAACAGTAGCGAATACCTGGATAATGAGCCATCCCGCAATAGCATACGCCGTAGCCACCCTAAAGACGTTACGCCTTTTTAGTTCTTCTATAAATTTCGAAATGTTCAATTTATGATTATGACTGTTGGATTATGGATTATGAATTGAAGTGAATCAATTCATAATCCATAATCTTTAATTCTTAGTTTCTTCAACTTCCCATTCTTCTTTCCATTCCCCTTCTGCTTTTAACCAGGAAATAAGGTTTGCGCGTTGCATATCCAGATCAGCCTGCACTTCACTTTGTAATTCTTTTAGTTCATCTGTAAATAAATCCGGGATAAATTCTTCTATATCCCGAAGCCAGGAAAATACATTCACCACATCCCTGTCCTCCTCATACATCAGCCGTAAATAGTTATGTACCTCTTTCATTTCCTGCCGGGAAAGTGCACAAGCTGCAGCATCAGCCCGGTATAACAAATCAGCAGTGCCTTTCTCATAACCAGACAGTGAACGCTCTGTATAGAGGCAATATGCATCCGAAATTCGTTTTGCCTGCTCTGTATTTCCTTTCTGATTCAACAGTATGCTTAGACTAAATGCTTGTCCGGAATTCCTTTCTTCCAGTACTGAAAGCGTATCAGCGAATAGGCCAGAATCAAATCGTTCAAACAATGGCAAGACTTTGTCTATTCCGTCGGTAATCATTCCATAATTAAATAAATCGTAGTACGTAAAATTGTCCCTGGGAATGAAACCACTCTCTTCTAAAAATTGAAGAACATGTATATCATAGTCAGAGTAATTTCCCTTGTACCGTTCATAAGCACCAATAGCACTTCTATATTCAAAACTATCTTCGTAATTCTCTTTCAGGATTTTATAGTAATGACCCGCCATTTTGGGAAGATCCATTATAACGCCTGTAAAGGTTAACAAACTAATTGCGCGAGGGAAATCATTATCGGAATTATATACCTGTAGGTAGTACTTTGTAGCTTCATCGATACGACCATGAGGTGAACCCATCTGAATATTGCCCCTTAAATAATATGTAGGTATAAAATCCGGGTTAATCCTGATGTTCTTTTCCATGAAAAACTCTACCTCATCATAGTCTTCCTCTTCTAAACTCACTCTTACCCTGTTGTAAATAGTCATCGGATTTAAAGGGTCGATATCATAGCCTTTACTATACCACTCCATTTGCTCTTCGATCTTTCCAAGATCAGCATAATCATTTCCTATCCAGTTGTACACATCTATTATATTGGGATTGAGTTCTAAACTTCGTTTAAATGCTATTATAGCGTTGTCAATATCTCCCTCATTATCATAATATAAACCCATAGCGGCATGAGCTTCTGCCAAATCACTATTCATAGCAAGTGCCCGGTCAATATTCGGTTTCATATTTTCTTTTACTTCATCCAAAGAAATGTTTCCATAATAGCCTTGCAGATTATAGGCAATAGCTAGTTGAGCATAGGCTGAAGCAAAGGTTGGATCAAGACGAATGGCATCTTTGTAAAGAGCAATGGATGCCTCTATTTCATCATAATTCCGGTTAATGAGTAACTGGTTTCCTTTCAAATAGGCCTGATAGGCTTCTATGTCCTGGGTAGGAATATTATTCAGTTCAGCTTCTTCTTCCGGTAATAACCGAACTTTTAACTCCCCGAGTACTTTCCTGGAAATTTCCTCCTGGATTTCGAAAATGTTGTTGGCAGTAAGTTCCCGGTCAAACGTATCTGACCACATGTGGAAGCCATCATCAACTTTTATCAACTGGGCTGTTATACGAACTCTGCCTCCTGACTTGCGAACACTCCCTTCCAGGATATGGTTTACATTTAGCTCATCACCAATTAACTGAAGATTTTCGTTCTGACCTTTGAATTTAAAAGAGGATGTTCGCCCGGCTACTTTCATATCCTCTACTTTAGCGAGCGCATTTAATAGTTCTTCAGAAAGTCCATCCGAAAAATATTCATTTTCTATGTCACCACTCATATTTACAAAAGGCAATACAGCGATGGATGCAGTCTCAATTTGAGCAGTAAGGTTTGCGTCTTCTAAAATGGATGCTTTAGCAAAAAAAACTCGCTCAACCAGTATGAAAAAAAGGGAAACTGAAAGAACCGATATAATAATCCCATTCAGTTTCTTTCCTGTAGCGCTTGTTACTGATTCTGTAATATCTACTTCAACTGATTTTTTTAAGCCATCAGGAGTAAGCTCAAAGGCCCAGGCAAAAATCAGAGAGAGGGGAAAACCAATTAGAACAAAAATTATAACTGCTGTAATTAGCCATTCAGGTAAATTCAGGTAAGGAAAGGTGGTAGCACAAATCTGTATAATTAACCATCCTGCAATAACATACGCCGTAGCCACCCGAAAGACATTTCGCCTTTTTAACTCTTCAAATAGCTTTTGAAATTTCATAGATGATGACCCCGAGTTATAACCCGCCTTAATAACGCAAAAAAACAGCAGAATTCCTCGGAATAAGCCTTAATTATATTCTAAGATAAGCCCTGATCTATTTCCCTATATTTTTAGCATCAAGGCATTATATTTATGTTGATTAATTTCTTCACTATGAATTCTGTAGAAAAAGAAAGATTACTCTCGATTATTTCTTCGAATATTAAGTCAATACAGGCTGAAATTACAGAGCTGGAAGAGCTCACTAAACCCATTCCACTTGACGCCGCTATCGGGCGTGTTTCCAGGATGGATGCTATTAATAACAAAAGCATTAACGAATCTTCTCTAAGAGATAAGAAAAGGGTTTTGCAACGCCTTGAAAGGGCCATCGACCGCTCTGATTCAAAAGAGTTCGGGTTATGTCAAAAATGCCGAAACGAAATCCCGTTTGGAAGACTCGAGTATATGCCTCACACCACCCGTTGTGTGCAATGTGCTGGTAGATAGCTTTTCGATACTTGTTTTAAAGCAAAAAGATCTTTTTTAAAGGGTAGGGTACATCATTGCATAGTTGTTTTAGTTGTACACACTAAACAAACATTGAAACTATGTACAGAGTAAAACTTGCTACAGTTCTTGTAGCTATTCTATGTTCGTGTCCTGCTTTTGGGCAAGATGAAATCGTTTACGTTCAGCCAAACTATGCTGAGGACGCCGATTTAATACGAACTAATTATGAAGAGAATGCAGACGAATTATCCCGATTTAAAAGAGGGCATATGGGGCTCCGTTTTTACCGCCATTATGGTGATGCAAAGTATATCCCACTATTTATGGAGGGTATAGAACTTGCTGAAAAAGACCTCAACAGAATATATAGAAGAGGGTTAGATGAGGAAAGCATCCAAAAATATGTAGCAAAAAGTAACAAGAGCTATTTCAGCACAAAAACAGAAAGGAAAAAGCGCAGAAGTGAATCCCTGGCCAGCTTTCCACAATACCGGTTCTACGCCACAAAGCTTCTCCGGCATGTTGCACGACTTGATGAAGTAGGATTGAGACATAAACACCATGATGAGTTTATTGAAGCCCTAAAATCCTATGACTTTAAAGCTGTGTTTACTGATAAAATGATGATTAAGGCCTGGGGTGCTCAACTTGCTAACCAGGTATACTGGCTCAAGCAGCTCGGTATTGCCGACTATACAACAGAGTTTATACAAGCTGTTGATGAAACTTATCCTGAAATAGAAGATGAGCAACTGAGTAAACAGCAGTTTGAAAACAAACTATACACACTTACACATGTTATCATAGCTGCATCTGGCTACTACCAGTTTCCGGTTGAATACAACCACTATAAAGGGATTATAGACTACTTCATTAGAAATACTCCGGCTATTCTTGCGCGAGCTAAAGAAGACGTGGTGATAGAAGTTGGAATTTCGTTGTTATTAACCGAGCAAGGAAGTGATGAGGTTGATTCAATCCGACAACATATAAGCCAGCAAATTAACCGGGATGAGCGAATGATTCCTTCTGTATCTGGCAGAACGGACTTTGCTGCAGGCGAACACAGGAATATTATTGCTGTTCTGTTGTTGGATTGGCAGGGAGTTTTTGCCCGCCCAAATGCAACTGACCTGAACAACTGGACCTCCAGCCTTCCACAAACACTTTCGTTTTACTAACCTGACACTCCTGATACAGCAAACTTCTTATTGACTTACTGTAACCAGCCTGAGCTATTCAATTAGCTCAGGCTTTTTTAGTTGAGTTACTCCTGTTGTGTATATAAGCTTGTCTTCGCATTAAAAGCCTCAGACCTTACTATTCGTAATCTTGCATGTACTTGTGGTTAGTTTATGGACTGCTATTCGCTCTTACTTAAAGTTTGATACTAAATCCTGTTCCATATAAGAGTTTGTGAAGCCTCGAAATGATGAGCTGGAAGTTGAATTAGCTTAGTCCTGAAGTGCGTAAACTTTCCTGGTGCTAAAAACCATATTCTTTGCACAAAAAAAGGTACTCGCAATCACGCAAGTACCTGTGGTTAGTTTTATGGACTGCTATTCGCTCTTACTTAAAGTTTGATGCTAAACCCTGTTTCAACATATGAGTTTGTGAAGCCTCGAAATGATGAGCTTGAAATTCCACTTCTGTTTGAAATGCGATGCACTAAGCTGGCCCTGATGGTATACTCTAGCCTGTTTAAAACAGGTACTGTTAGTCTTGTCGAACTTCTTACGTAATTGTAGTTCAGTAACTCTCCGTTTGAAACACTTAAGTTTGTGAAGTTTCGAATGGTTCCGGTCATACTTTGAGTTAGCCTGCTTTTACCCATCCTAAATGAAAGTCTCATTCCTCCTTCAAATTGGGTGTAATTAAATCGTTCAGTGGGTGAATCGCTGAATGTTTTGTATGTGAATGGAAATTTGATTTGAATTGACTTACTTAGCGACTCAAAAGAAAGAGCGGTTCGAAAACGATACGAACTATATATTCTTTTACTCAGTTTTATGGGCTCTGAGCCAATTTCTTCCTCTGTTTGGTTCCTTGTATTCCATTCTGCTTCGAGTTCAAATTCACTTCTTATCCTGCTAACCCACCGTTTTGAAAACAAGGCTTCCGCATTAAAACCGTAATACGCTGTCTTTTCCCCTCTTGAAATATCATATGATCGGTACCTGTATCCTGTCTCTAATCTCAGCCAGGCTTTCTTTTTTAGATAAAAGTCGAAGTGGAGTGGTGCCGTAAATTGGCTATATGATCTTCGGTTTCTGAAGATGTTATCACTTTCGCTAATTTCAGCCTGCTTTTTTCGGGCGTAAGAAGGTGAAAACTCAAAAAATTTCCTACTGGCATACTTCGTTCGATACGAGAGCGATACTTTGTAATATTCCTTCTGAGCGTTTCCTTGTTGATGATAAATATCACTAGTGATATCTCCACTTAGCCTTAGTTTGCTGCTTCCCCATTTTTTCAGATAGTCCACTTCCAGGAAAAACTCATTATAGTCAGAGTTTTGCCATAGCTGTTCCCTTCCCAGCGTATCGCTTTTTTGTACCAGGAGTTCTGGGTTTCTGAAAATATTCCATTCATATCCATGGCTGGCTCCGGTTTCCATGCTTAGTTGTGCATTGGCAATATCTATCGAAAAAAGGAGTACAAGTGAAAAGGCGATGGTTCGTTTGTAGTGTAAATTTGGCTTGTTGTATTTCATAATTGAGCGATTTGTAGGTTTATACCTATAAAACAGCTTAACCACTGGTTACCCTACCCTTTCGAGATCTTTACTTTTCCTTTCAGAGTGATACTCCCTCACTTAAAGTGAACTTATAAAACCTGCTAACTCCTTCCCCACTAATTGTTTAATAAATCGATTTCAAATTCTTGCCGATCTTTGATATACTTGGCGCATGAAAATTTTAGGAATAGATGTTGGCGGAACCGGGATAAAAGGAGCTATAGTAGATACAAAAAAGGGTAAACTTCTTAGTGATCGACACAGGATACTTACTCCAAAACCTGCTACACCTGAAGCTGTAATAGATACCATCAGCGAGTTAGTAAAAGAGTTCGATTGGAAAGGCCCTGTAGGTTGTGGTTTCCCTGCTGCTGTGCAGGATGAGATCGTTAAAACGGCTTCAAACATTGACAAGAGCTGGCTCGGGGTAAACGCAGCTAAACAAATTGAAAAAGCTACTGGATGTTATACGCACCTTGTAAACGATGTTGATGCTGCCGGCTATGCTGAAATGAAATTTGGCGCCGGGAAAAAGGAAAAAGGTACAGCAATTGTCACCGCTTTTGGTACGGGAATTGGAACTGCCATTTTTATTAATAAACGGTTGGTACCAAACACTGAGCTCGGACATATTAAAATGCATGGCATGCTTGCTGAACATTATACTGCTAACTCCATACGTGAAAGAGACGAGTTAAGCTGGGAAGAATGGGGTAAACGGGTAAATGAGTACCTGCAATACCTGGAAACATTATTCTGGCCAAACCTCATTATCCTTGGTGGCGGTGTAAGCAAGAAGTATGAACTGTTTAGCGAATACATTGATTTAAAAACGAAACTTGTTCCTGCAAAAAGCCGAAATTTTGCAGGTATCATTGGCGCAGCATTAGCTGCGGAGAAAGCTGTAAAAAAATAAGTTTCTCTGAGTAGAACGTATCTTTTAGGTTCAGCTTCTCTTAATTTCTTCAATCATTATCAACTCAGACTGCGCAATGCATTAGCCTGTTAAGGAGCTATGAAAAACCTGATTCTTTTCATTGTACCCTCTTTGATTTGGGGATCTACCTGGTATGTAATCACATTCCAGGTTGGAGATGTAGACCCCCTTTTCTCGGTGGCTTATCGATTCGGGCTTGCAGGTGTGCTAATGCTTGTAATCTCTAAAATTCTGAAGTTTAACCTTAGCTTTTCAAGAAAAGAACACGGTTTTATACTTTTACAGGGCTTACTCATTTTCGGGTTTAACTACTGGATGATGTACAGCTCTGAACTTTACCTGACGAGCGGGTTAGTAGGACTGATCTTTTCCCTTCTTGTATTTATGAATATCATAAATGGTCGAATTTTTCTTAAAACCGCTTTTGAGGGAAAGGTTATTATCGGTGGGTTACTGGGAATCATGGGAACCGGGTTAATATTCCAGGAAGATCTTGTTCATTTTTCCCTCTCTGATGAAAAACTGATTGGATTATTCTTTGCAGTAGCAGGTACTTTTGTAGCCTCTCTAGGAAATATTACATCAGCAAGAAACCAAAAGGCTGGCATTCCGGTAATACAGTCAAATGCTTTTGGGATGCTCTATGGAGGTATTGCAATGTTTCTTTTCGCTATTCTTTCTGGGAAAGTCCCAACCTTTGAACTTACTACCAGTTACACTTTGTCATTGCTCTATCTTGCCATCTTTGGCTCCCTGGTTGCCTTTGGTTCTTACTTAACACTGGTTGGAAATATCGGTGCCAGTAAAGCAGCTTATGTTTCGCTTATTGCCCCGGTTATAGCACTCACCATTTCAACTTTTCTGGAAGGATATGAATGGACATCTATGAGTTTTTCAGGTGCAGCCCTGATCATTGTTGGAAATATAGTAGCACTGCGTTTTTCTAAAAAGAAAACACCACAACCTGAGGCTGTATCAACTTAACCATTCGCTGAAAAGGCTTCCCGCCAGTTTTGCCGTCTTCTGATCCTGGTCTAAAGATGGATTTAGTTCACAAATATCCATTGAAAGCATTTTGTCAGATTTTTTTACAAGATCAAAAACTCTCAAGGCATGTTGAAGTTCTATGCCATTCCAGGCTGGTGCACTTACCCCAGGAACAATCGAAGCTTTGAAAACGTCCAGGCAAACGGTGAGATAGATATGAGTTCTACTTCTGAGAAATGATTCTACACGATTCAGAGATTCCTCTTCTTTATCCTGAATTTCGCGATTGGTACAAAAGCCAACCCCTAACTCCTCTGCTGTTCTAAATAACGACTTTGTATTATTGGCAGGATTTATTCCATATACAAAATAGTCCAGATCAAAATCTTCCTGTTGAGCATATTCAAATGCCTGCAAAAAAGGAGACCCCGAATGTGGGATTCCATTATGAGGCCTGAGGTCGAAATGTGCATCTATGTTTAAGATGCCCAGCTTGGCTTCTGGATTCGTTTCCATAAGAAATGATGCGATACCGGAAAAATGTCCATAGGCTGTTTCATGTCCTCCACCAATTATAAATGGCTTTATTCCATTCCCGAGTAAATAATGTACTGCCTTTCCTAATTCCAGTTGGGCTTCTTCCAATCTTCCATCCGGGACAAATATATTACCAACATCCTGGAATCCTGACTCTTCACCTTGCCAGCATAACGAACTTATAGCTTTTCGAAACGCAGCAGGACCTCCAGCTGCTCCTGTTCTTCCCTGATTTCGCTTTACTCCTTCATCGGATGAAAAACCAAGCAAAGCTAACTCAAACTCATCCTTAACATGGTTTATATCTGTGCAATGAACTACCTGGTGATAACGAAACTGATCCAAATCTGTGACGGAATCTACTCTTCCCTGCCATTCGTCAGGGTTGGTTACCTCATAAAAATCAGTATTAATGTTGGATACATTCATTTCTCAATATTGTATGAGTAGGTCTTAAACGCCCCTGATAATAGAAAATATTCCGATAGTCGCTTGTCTTGAACACCGAGAACCTTGCGGTCGTACCTTTTTCTATCTTTCCAGCATCAATCCTGAGTGCTCTCGCTGCCCTAAAAGTAATCCCGGCCAGTGTTTCGCTAATACTCAGTTTTTCACTCGCACCCAGTAATGAAGCCTGAGTAAGTAAATCTCCCATCGGCGCTGAACCAGGATTCCAATCAGTAGCGATAGCTACACATGCATTCTGATCCAACAGCTTTCGACATGGAGTATATTGCATTCCCAAACCAAGGGAAGCTCCGGGTAATGCAACAGCAACAGTTGATGAATCCCTGAATTTCTCAACCGTTTCATCGTCCGAGAATTCGAGGTGGTCTGCTGAAACACATCCTAGTTCATTTGCCAACTTTGCTCCCCCCGTATGGAACTGATCGGCATGCATAGTCATATCAAATCCCAGGCTCATTAATTTTTTCGAGTAGCTGGCAGCCTCATCTAAACCAAAAGCTCCTTCTTCTACAAAAATATCAGCACGGGTACACAACTCTTCTTTTTGAATTACAGGAATAACTTCCTCAAATAACATATCAAGGTATTCAGAATTACTGCCCTCAAAGTCTTTTGGCTTGATATGAGCTCCCAGAAATGTAGGGATTAAGTCCACAGGTGTTTGCTGGTTAGCTGATTTGATAGCCCTCAACATTTTAAGTTCTGCATCTTTGTTAAGTCCATATCCTGACTTTACCTCAACAATTCCGATCCCTTGCTTCAGTAGTTCATTCACATGCACCAAAATTGCATTAACCAGCTCATCTTCTGATGCTTCACGGGTTGCTCTTACCGTATCCATTATTCCGCCACCTGAAGCTGCTATTTCCAGGTATGATTTCCCCGCTACCCGAAGTGCATAATCATTTGCCCTGCTTCCTGCCCAACAGATGTGGGTATGGCAATCAATAAAGGAAGGTACAGCTACCATGTTTTCTTCGGTATTAAAAACCTGGACTGCAGATTCATATTTCTTAGCTAACTCAGAATATTCACCCGTTTCTAAAACCCGCTCCCCTTCTACTACTATTCCTCCATCGCGTATGATCAACAAATCCTCATCACTTAATGGCCCATGCATTGCCAGGTTATGCATGGGAAGAAGTTCTGAAAAAGGACCGTAAAGTGTAGTTCTCTGCATTAGATTAATAAGTTATGAGCTTTTCCAACTTCTGTTGCTTCATCATAACCAGCATCATGGTGCCTGTAAATCCCCATTGCCGGATCATTATAAAGTACTCTTTTCAGGCATTCTTCGGCGCGGTCGCTTCCATCAGCTACTACAACCATTCCTGCATGCTGGCTAAATCCCATTCCTACCCCACCACCGTGATGGAAACTGACCCAGGTTGCTCCACCGGAAGCATTCGAAAGCAAGTTTAACAGTGGCCAGTCACTTACTGCATCAGTTCCGTCTTTCATCGCTTCTGTTTCCCGGTTTGGAGAGGCTACCGATCCACAATCCAGGTGATCTCTGCCGATAACAATAGGTGCTTTTACTTTTCCTGTTCGTACAAGATCATTAAAAATACGACCTGCCTTTTCTCTTTCTCCCATTCCTAACCAACAAATCCTACATGGCAACCCCTGGAAAGCAATTTTCTCTCTCGCTTCAGTTAGCCAGTTAATCAGGTGAGTATTCTCGGGGAAGGCTTCCATCAATGCCTGGTCGGTGGTGTAAATATCTTCCGGATCACCAGAAAGCGCAGCCCAGCGGAAGGGGCCTTTTCCTTCACAAAATAATGGACGAACATAAGCAGGCACAAAGCCCGGAAATTCAAATGCATTTTCAACGCCGCCTTGTTTTGCATAAGCTCTAAGATTATTGCCATAGTCGAAAGTAATAGCTCCACGATCTTTTAATCTGAGCATGAATTCCACATGCCTCGCCATACTTTGTATAGATCTCTTCTCATATTCCTTAGGATCCGTTGCTCTTAGCAAAAGTGCGTCTTCTAAAGAAATCCCATGAGGCACATAACCATTTAAAGGGTCATGAGCGGAAGTTTGATCTGTTAAGATATCCGGTGTAATACCATCATTTATTAAACGCCAAAGTACATCACCAATATCACCGACCAGCCCGACAGATATATTTTCTTTATTCGCTCTGGCTTCTGTAACCCATTCAATAGCTTCCTGGTAAGAGTGAGTCATTTTATCGATATAACGAGTATCAATGCGCTTTTGAATTCTGGATGGGTCAATATCCACACCCAAGAAGGTTGCACCAGCCATAGTAGCTGCTAGCGGCTGAGCTCCTCCCATTCCTCCAATTCCACCTGTTACGATTAACTTACCGCTCAGGTCACCGTCAAAATGCTTCTTGCCGCAAGCTACAAAAGTCTCATACGTTCCTTGTAAAATGCCCTGGGTGCCAATATAAATCCATGAACCCGCCGTCATTTGCCCGTACATCATCAAACCCCTCGACTTCAATTCATTAAAATGATCCCAGTTTGCCCACTCAGGAACAAGATTGCTATTCGCGATCAAAACGCGGGGCGCCTGAGGATGAGTTCTAACAATGCCAACTGGTTTGCCAGACTGTACTAAAAGACTATGGTCTTCATCGAGGGTTAATAAAACCTCAATAATCTTTTCTAAAGCTGCCCGGTTTCTGACTGCCTGGCCATTCCCTCCATACACGATGAAGTTATCAGGATCTTCTGCAACCTGGCTATCCAGGTTATTTAATAGCATCCTTAACGGCGCTTCTGTTTGCCAACTCTTCGTATTTAACTGGGTTCCAGTCGGAGCTTTATAGTTTGGATGAATAGCGTAGGTTTTAAGAAAGTCTGAATAATTCATGATATGATCCGTTCAAATCTATGTTCAGGTTTTTGGCCGTTTCGTTTGCCAGGTTGGTTAGTTTGTGAGAATGAATAAGGTGGTGGGCTTTAGCAATATCTTCAGAAAAAATCCGATCCTCACCTGCATGATTGATATACTCTCTTATCAGGTCATGGCAAGCTTCAAGTATGGACCCTGATTTCATTGGCCTGCGGAAATCAAACGCCTGTGCACCGGTTACTAATTCAACAGCAAGAATCCGTTCCAGGTTGCTAATTACCTGGTTTAGTTTTCGTGAGCTTATGGACCCCATACTTACGTGATCTTCTTGCCCTAAAGAAGTTGGTACGCTATCAGCTGAAGCAGGAAAGCACAAAGCTTTGTTTTCGCTCACGAGTGCGGCAGATGTATACTGGGGAATCATAAAGCCAGAATTCAAACCTATATCCTTCATCAGCAGAAGTGGTAGACCTGCATTTCCACCTAATAATAAATATGTTCTTCGGTCTGAAATATTTCCTACTTCATGAGCAGCCAGGGTTAAATAATCGCAAGGTAAGGCAAGAGGCTGACCATGAAAATTACCTCCACTAATGGCTTCACTATCTGAAAGTATAATGGGATTATCAGTAACAGAATTAATCTCTATCTCCACCATTTCTTTTGTGTGCAACCACGCATTTCTCGAACTGCCATGCACTTGTGGCATGCAACGTATGGAATATGGATCCTGAACGCGGTCACAATTGGCATGAGATTGCACCATATCGGAATGTTCCAACAACTTTCGGAGCCTGTAAGCAACCAATTGTGCTCCTTTAAAAGGTCTTATTTGATGTATCTTTTCATCAAAAGGACTAACACTTCCCAGTGTTCCTTCCAAGCTCATTGCTCCGATAATATCCGCTGTATCCAAGCAATGGTGCAAGTTGTAAACACCCCATACAGCATGAGCAGCTATAAACTGTGTTCCGTTTATTAAAGCAAGACCTTCTTTTGCCGTTAATACAATTGGATCAAGGCCAAGATGATTAAGTACGTTTCGAGTGAGCTGCCACTGCCCTTTGTAATACACTTTTCCCAAACCTATAAGTGGCAGAAAAAGATGAGCTAAAGGTGCCAGATCACCTGATGCCCCAACAGAGCCCTGTTCTGGAACCTCCGGAATTATATCGTTCTGAATAAAAAAAATGATTCGATCTAATGTCTCTTCCCTAATACCTGAAAAGCCGATGCTCAAATTGTGAGCTTTCAGAATCAACATTGTTTTTGATATCCTGGCTGATATTGGATTACCAACCCCAACACTATGACTTCTTAATAAGTTATCCTGTAGTTTTGCAGTGTCTTCTTTTGAGATTATGGTAGAACAAAGTGGGCCAAAACCTGTATTAACCCCATAAACCACGTCCCCACTCTCTACTATTTTGGCTACATTTTCTGCACTAGCACGCACTTTTTTCCGGGCAGCATCGCTTAATTCAGCTTTTAATACTCCTGAACAAATATCTATAACATTTTGAATCGAAAGAGTATCGATTCCAAGGTTGAATACGGACATGAATTCTGATTTTTGAATGAAAAGTAATTCTCTCTTTTAATGTTTAGAAATACTTTATATGTATATATTGATGCTTATGAGTAATCAGATAGAATTACGGCATCTTAAGTATTTTATGGCTGTGGCTAAGGAACTTCACTTTCGAAAAGCAGCGGAGAAACTATATATCACTCAACCTGCATTAAGCCGTCAGATTCTCCAGCTCGAGCAGTTTCTTGGAGCTCAATTATTGACCAGGGATAAGCGAAATGTCAGCCTTACCAAGTCTGGACAGTACTTATATGAGGAATCACAGTTTCTCCTTAACCACCTGGATTTCGTAAAACAAACCATTCAGTCCATTCAAGATGGAGATGAAGGAGAAATCAGAATTGGATTTGTTGGATCGGCGATGCAATATGTAATTCCTTCCTTGCTAAGAAGCATTAATAAAGAATCCGCAGGTATACATTCCGTTCTAACGGAACTTACAAACCAGGACCAGGTTGATCGCATCCGTAAAGATGAACTGGACCTTGGATTCATCAGAACCATGAGGCTTCCCGAAGGGTTAAATAAGCTGAATGTTTTTGAAGAGTCATTCTGCCTCGTTTTACCGAAGAATCATAAAATATCTAAGCAGAATTTTCGATCAGTAGATGAATTCAAGAAAGAGAACTTTATCCTTTTTTCCAGTCAATACAGTCACGGTTATTACGATAAGATCCTAAGTATATTTGAAGACCAGGGATTTACTCCAAAAGTGGCACATGAATCAGTTCATGCCAGTACCATTTTCAGGTTAGTTGAAAATGGATTAGGTATTGGAATTGTTCCCGCTTCCCTTAAACATGGATTCGATTTGAACATCAAGTTTATTGACCTTGATAAAATACCTCAACGAACCACTCTTTCCGCCATATGGAAAGAGAATAACAGGAATCCTATTCTGGAAAAAGTGATCCCTCTTTTAAAAAAGACATCAGAAAGTCTATAGCCCGAACATTACTATTCCATTTTCAGCCAGCGCATACAGCAACATTATTCCAAAGCTTAAAGAAGCTGTTAACCATACTATTGTATTTTCCCACCCACCTGAATAAGCTACCTGGATCTTGTTCTCTTTCCCAATACTCATTGAAATATCCAGGAAAGGAATAAGATTCAATAGAGTTCCCAGTATTAAACCTGAGAAGAACAGGAACGGAGATAGGTTGTTATACAAGTTCCCAAGAGACTCATCCAATTTAAAAACATCAAAAAGATTTGGGAAACCCTCAAAACCAAGGGTGTATTTAATAATGTTAGTACCAATAAATAGAAGTGGAATGAAAATCATCAATAATCCCAGGCTGGCCATTAATTTTCTTCCCTGGATTAATTTCTTACCAAACCACGACTTAAATCTTATCAGTAAAGAACGTTGAGAAATATGAATCCCTAAAAGTGATTCTGATTGAAGAGCGCCTTCACTTTCTATGATCTTACCAGTGAGCTTTTCAACATCAATGTCGAATGCCCCAGCTACTGCCAGCAGAGTTTCAGGAGCAGCCTTGCCATTTGTCTCAATTCTTTGAATGGTCCTCAAACTTAATCCTGCAGCTTTAGCAAGCAGAGACTGCGACCAGGATTTTTCCATTCTCAGTTCTCTTATCTGTTTGGCTATAGAATCCTTTTCCATGCTTTAAAGTAGCTTAATTAAATAGAAAACAGCAATGACATGCTTGCGACTTTCTTACGACAATGATGAGTATAGAGAACTTCTATCATTTCAATGTTTGAACATTGATGTTTAACCCTTATTATTGATGCGTTCTAAAAAATTATTATTAAACAATCAGATCAATATTATTATGAAAACTTTCAATGTACCTACTCGTGACCAAGTAACAGAAGCTAACCAGGCTATCTTTGACAACCTGGAAAAAATGGTAGGCTTTGTTCCTAACCTGTATGCCACTTACGCTCACAACGATACTGCACTTGGTGATTACCTTGCCGTTCAAAGCAGAAAAAGCACACTAACAGCAAAAGAAAAAGAAATTATTAACCTTGTTGTTAGTGAAACCAACCAATGCTTCTACTGCCTTTCAGCACACACTGCTATTGGTAAAATGAATGGCTTTTCTGACGATCAAATTATTGAAATCCGTAGAGCTGATGTAAGCTTTGATGCAAAGTATGATGCGTTAGCTAAATTTGTAAGTAGTGCTGTCCTTAATAGAACAAAGCCTACTGCGGAAGCAACTGAAGCTCTTTTCGAGGCAGGATATAACGAAGCTAATTTAATTGACATCATCATGGTTATTGGTGACAAAACTATTAGCAACCTTATTTATGGTACTACCAATATCCCAATCGATTTCCCGGTAGCTCAACCTCTTGAAGAATTGGTTGAGGCTTAATCGATTATCGATGTTTAAACATCTTTATGTATATTCAAAGGTCGGTTCCATTGGTTCCGGCCTTTTCTTTAATAATACCTTGCTATGACAACTACTACTCAAACCACCCCTTCTCTTTCTGAACAGCAACGGCTGAGAAATAATCTTTTTCTTACCTCGGGATGGATCAGGGGTGAAATCAAAGCCTTTCTTGATCAGTTTGAGATTACTCAGCAACAATTTAATATCCTCAGAATCTTAAATGATCATGACGGAGACCCGCTTTCCACAAATGATCTTTGTGAGCAAATGATCGATAAGATGTCGGATACTTCGCGTATTGTTGACCGGCTTGTGGCCAAGAACCTGGTTACTAAAAAACCTTGTCCGCATGATGGACGAAAAGTACAGGTGTTTATTGCAAAAGAGGGCTCTTATCTACTCTCAACAATTATGACCAAGATCAGAAAGCTGGATGACGTATTTAATGCCCTTTCTCATAATGAGATTACTCATTTAAATGAACTACTAGAAAAACTTCGTTCTTAAGACGAGCCAAGCTTTTCATTTAATCCCGAAAATTGATTTAGTGGTAGCATTCATCTACTATCATTGGAATTAATAATCTAATCCAATGATATGAGTGATTCAAAACACGCTGTGAGTTGGTTCGAAATACCAGCAACAGATATCCAACGAGCCAAAACTTTCTATGAAACCATTTTAGCTGCTGATCTGGCTTTCCTTGATATGGGAGACGAATTTAAAATGGCTGTTTTCCCGGGAGATCAAGACTCTGTTTCAGGAGCATTGGTACAAAATGATCCGGGATATAAACCCAGTGTTACTCATGGGCCCCTTATTTATCTGAATGCTAATCCTGATTTACAGATTATCGAAGATCGCATTGAAGGTGCCGGCGGAAAAGTAACTTTACCCAAACGACAAATTTCCCCGGAACACGGTTATATGGCTGTATTCGAAGATACTGAGGGAAACCGAATGGCCTTACATTCTAACTCGTAGCCTTGCCCATTAACCTCACAAAACAATAAAATGGATACACTCGACATTGTTACGGTAATTGCCATCATACTTTTTGCGAGGTTAGGCGTTCGGTTGGTTTCCAGGTATTTGTCAGAAAAGGACGAAGAGGAAAATGAAGATGAAACCAATTCCGAGTAAACCCCGTACTTCGCTCAAACTTTGAATTCATTTAGGGGAATCATGCCATATTCTACATCGAGAGTATTTAAATCATTCTTATTCTTTCTGACGCTACTATTAACCTCCGGCTTATCTTTTTCACAGTCTGGTATTGAACCGGGAGTTACACTTTTTGAGGAGAATAAACTTCCGGAGGCCAAATCATTCTTTGAAAACTATTTAAAGTCTAACAAGAAAGATCCTGAAGCTAACTTTTACCTGGGACGTATTTATTTTGACCAGGATGATTTCGGAAAAGCAACCGACTGGATTGGAAAAGCTGCTAAGTATGACAAGAATAATTCCAAGTATTATATGTGGCTGGGTCATGCCTATGGCCGAAGAACTCAAGAAGCATCCAGAATCCGGCAACCTTTCCTGGCTAAAGATTCCCGAAAAAACTATGAAAAAGCTATTGAAACAGACCCTAATAATGTAGAAGCACGTCAAAGCGCTATGGAATTCTATTTACAGGCGCCGGGATTCCTTGGCGGAGGAAGAGATAAAGCCGAGGCACAAGCAACGGCTATTTCCGACATCGATGAAATTGCTGGCGTAATGGCATGGGGACGGGTATATACCTACTATGATGAAGTTGATAACGCCATGAGCCATTATACTTCTGCAATAGAAATGTATCCTGAAGAAATGGGCCCTTACTACCGTTTATTTAATTTTCACTTTAATGAGCAGGACTATACCAGCGCTATTGAAATCGCCAATAAGCAGCTTTCTAACAACGATACTACTGCAGCAATCTATCTAAATCTTGGAAATGCTTTACAAAGAAATGAGCAATATGATGAAGCACTGGAAGCATATTATACAACCATGGAACTGGATTCAACTTTTTACAACACCTGGTACCAGATCGGGCGCCTTTCAGCTGTTTCCGGAATGCACCTTGAGACCGGGAAGGAATATATTGAGAATTTCATTGCTCAGGGCGACCTTGTAAATGACAACACAATGGCCTGGGCTTATTTCAGGCTTGGAACCATTTATGAACACATGAATGATACCCCGATGGCAAAAACTCAATACGAGAATGCCTTAAAGAAGGATAAAAAACACGAGCAGTCAAAAGAAGCCTTAGCCAAGCTTCGTTGAAAATATCAGCGGTAAAACTCTTTGCGGTTTTCCTGTACTGAAGCCGCATAATATGCTGCACCAACTATACTTGCTTCATTTTGAAAGCTTGCGGCTTTGAATTTGGTACTGAGCTTTATATATGGAAGGGTCTTATCTGCTTTTTTGCTTAGTGTGCCACCCAAAATGAACATGGTCGGGTGAAACAAGTTCTCATAATGTTCTAATACAAACTGAAGCCTTTTTGCCCAGGTTTTGCGTTGTATTCCTTCTTCTTTACGCGTTCTGTTCGAAGCGCGCTCTTCGATTGAAATTCCTTTTATTTCAATTTTACCCAATTCCGTATTTGGCAAGAGAATTCCATCCATAAAGATAGAGGACCCTATAGTTTGGCCTACCGTCAAAACAACCACTGGGCCCATTACCTTCTTTCCAACTCCAAAAGTCATTTCTGCTATTCCAGTTGCATCGGTATCATTAATCACGCTCACGCTACACCCGGTTATTTCAGAAAAAAGATGTTCTGCATCGGCATCTATCCACGCTTTATTTACTCGGTCTCCTGATAAAACAATCCCTTTGTGGGTAGCAGCAGGAAAAGCACACCCAATAGGGCCTTTCCAGTCAAACTTCTTAACTATTTTGTGAAGCTTTGATATCAGTTTATGCGGCCGGGTATCTTCTGAAATATCGATAGATTTTTTAGCTGATATAATCTCTCCTTTGGTAGTATCAACGATAGCACCCTTAATTCCTTCATTCCCGATTTCAATACCTAGAACTTCCACTTAACCTGGCCACTTAACAATTTCTTAATATGGGCTACAAACATAAGGAAAGGTGACAATAATCCAATGTTAAGTTTTTGGCTATTATTTAAATAAAAAAGGCTCCGTTAAGAGCCTTTTGAAATTAGAAAGTACACAGTGCTAAACTTCTACAAGAGTCCAGCCTTCGTTCTCTACCAGGTTTTTGGCGATCTTCCATTTCAGGCTTTTAGTCTCACCTGTTGCCATATTCTGGACAGTAACATGATCGTTTCTTCCAGGTTCTGCTTCAACCACGACTGGTTTACGTTTCACATTTGGTCCCATTGGCCTCTGCTGATCACCTCCCAATTGCTGGGCTGGTGCCTGTAATCCCATACCTGTTGAATCGGCATGTTGCGTCTTCATTTTGCTGGTATCAAAACGGGATTTCTGCTGTTGAGCTTGTTGAAGCTCTCCGTTAGCAGCCTGAGCTTCGGGTATAGATTTCCAAATAAGAGAAATGGCTTCCTGGTTAATCATTCCAAGCAACTGCTTGAACATGCCGAATGCTTCACGTTTGTATTCGAGTAGCGGATCTTTTTGAGCAAATGATCTAAGACCAATCCCTTCTTTTACTGAATCCAATTCACGAAGATGCTGCATCCATTTATCATCGATAACAGAAAGTACTGCGCTTTTTTCCAATGCCCTGGCTACTTCACGGCCTTCATTCTCCAGTGCTGCTTCTACATCCACAACAACCCGCATTCTGCGAATTCCATCTGTAAATACAACCTGCACTTTATCCGGACGACGATCAGGATTTGCATCCGTAATTCTTTTCATAACCTCATATAGAGGCTTAGCCATCATTTCTTCTTTGCGTTTGTACACTTCAAGTGCCCGCTCAAGAATCATTTCAACCAGGTCATCATCTCCCAGTTTTCGCCACTCTTCGGCATCAAACTCTACATCTACGGCAAGGTTTCTCAATATTTCAGAATGCAAGCCTTCATAATCCCCTGCTGCCACATGAGAATCAACCATATCTTCGATTAACTCTTCTAACATCGCTAGGATATCCGTTCTGAGCTGATCTCCTAATAATGCATGCTTTCTACGAGCATAAATCACATTACGCTGGTTATTTAATACATCATCATATTCCAGCTGGCGCTTTCTGATACTAAAGTTATTCTGCTCAACTTTTGACTGTGCTCTTCCCAACGACTTGGTAATCCATGGGTGTGTAATTACTTCGCCTTCTTCGAAACTCAGTTTGTCCATGATTCCTGCAACACGATCACTCATGAACAGGGCCATAAGATTATCTTCAAGAGATACATAAAACTGAGAAGTTCCAGGATCACCCTGACGCCCCGAACGACCACGTAGCTGCAAATCAATTCGGCGGGATTCATGACGTTCTGTTCCCAGGATAGCCAATCCACCAGCTTCTTTTACACCCGGAGCCAGTTTAATATCTGTTCCACGACCGGCCATATTTGTTGCAACAGTTACAGCCCCTGGCTGACCAGCCTGCTTTACAATTTCACTCTCACTTGCATGTTGCTTTGCATTCAATACATTATGAGGAATACCTGCTCTCTTTAGCATTCGGCTCATGGTTTCTGATACATCAACACTTGTTGTACCTACCAATACTGGTTGTCCTTTTTTGTGATACTCTGCAACCTTCTCGATAGAAGCTTTAAACTTCTCGCGCTTGGTTTTAAAGATCAGATCCTCATCATCAGTTCTTTGAATCGGTCGGTTTGTAGGAATAACCACTACATCCAATTCGTAAATTTCATTGAATTCGCCTTCTTCTGTTTCCGCAGTACCAGTCATACCCGAGAGCTTGTTATACATTCGGAAATAGTTCTGTAGAGTAATAGTAGCGTAGGTTTGGGTTGATGCTTCAACCTTCACATTCTCCTTAGCCTCGATTGCCTGGTGAAGTCCATCGGAATATCTACGACCTGAAAGCACACGACCTGTATGTTCATCAACAATCTGCACTTTACCATTCTGAACGATATACTCTTCTTCTTTTTCGAAGTTGGTGTATGCTTTTAATAACTGGTTTACCGTATGAATACGATCTCCGCGTTCTGCAAATAATCGGTGAAGGTCATTAAATCTTTTTTCACGTTCTAACCTGATCTCAGACTTAGCCTCTTCTACCTTCTTCTCTTTATAATTATCACTTAGATCACTGTTTTGTTCAATTTCAGTAATCTTAGCCTTCTCTTCACCTTCGATTTCCTGTTCAATAACAGATGTCTCTGTTCCTAAATCAGGAATTACAAAGAATTCAGGGTCTTCCCCTTTATGGGTAATAAATTCGCGCCCTTTTTCTGTCATCTCGATGGAATTCATCTTTTGATCAACAGCATAGTAAAGGTATTCGTCAACTACAGGCATATTTTTAGCATTATCCGCTAAATACACTGCTTCTGTTCTTTGAATCAGCTTCTGGATACTTGGCTCCTGGATCATTTTCTTGAACCTGGAATTTTTTGGAAACCCTCGTTGCACTCTGAACAAAGCTAATCCTGCATCTTCTTCATTACCTGCATCCAATAGTTTTTGCCCTTCCTGAACTAACTGAGCCACCAGCTTTTTCTGTGCCTGAACTAATGCTTCAACACGAGGCTTGGTCTCTATATACTTATCTGATTTATTATCATGTGGAACTGGTCCGGAAATGATAAGCGGCGTTCTGGCTTCATCAATAAGGATAGAATCGACCTCATCAATAATGGTGTAATTATGCTCACGCTGTACTAACTGATCTTTGTTGATTACCATATTATCTCTCAGGTAATCAAACCCAAACTCATTATTTGTACCGTAAGTAATATCTTTCCGGTAAGCCTGGCGTCTTTGATCTGTGTTTGGCTCATACAAATCAATACAATCAACCGTTAGCCCATGAAAGTCAAAAATAGGTGCATTCCACTCCGCATCACGTTTAGCCAGGTAGTTATTTACTGTAATTACATGAACACCTTTTCCTGAAAGTGCGTTTAAGAATGCTGGGAATGTAGCTACAAGCGTTTTACCTTCTCCCGTTTTCATCTCTGCAATTTTACCCTGATGAAGTGTAATCGCACCAACCAGCTGAACATCGTAAGGGATCATGTTCCACTCTACTTCATCACCGGCTACTTTCCAGCTTTTACCGACAAATCGACGGCAAGTGTCTTTAAGTACCGCAAAAGCTTCGGGCAAAATGTCATCCAGTACATCCTGAATAGTATCTAATTCCTTTTTTTCGAGAGCTTCCAGGTCGTCTGCCAAATCACGGTGCTCGCCTGGCTCAAGGTCTTCAATATTTTCCAGCCTGGCTTTTATTTCATCAATCTCGGAGCGCGTTTCTTTTGTTGCCTCTTGAATCCTGGCCTTAAAGCCTTCTGTTTTTGCTTTAAGTTCGTCGTCGCTTAATTTCTCCATTTCAGGACCAAAAGCCTTTATTTGGTCTACTATGGGCTGAATCGTCTTGATGTCTTTATCGCTTTTTGAGCCAAATATCTTGGTAATCAGCTTTCCTACTTTATCTATCATAATCTCGCGTGGAGTCAGGTTTAATTTTTTCTGCGTTGAAGTTAACCTTTCATAGAGGCTGGTTCAACAATGCTAAACACCTTTATACAAATATTACGCCAGAGAGATTCGGCATGACAGGATGTAAAGAATAGAGGGTGAAGATCAAAGAAGTAAGAGTGGTGAATGCGTAATTATTTTTTATGGACTGTTTAGTACTATTAGCTAAATGAACGTTACAACTTGCTTGTGGTATATGGATTAAAACTTCCTGTAAATAATTGTTCTGATTTTAGTATTTAATCCCTATATTTGATGCCTTTTTCGGATACGAAATTGAACGCTAAAAATATCCTGATTCATGAAACGTACATTTCAACCAAGTAATAGAAAGCGCAAGAACAAGCACGGATTCCGTGAGCGCATGTCCACAAAGAATGGACGAAAAGTAATTGCTGGCCGCCGTGCTAAAGGTCGTCATAAGCTTACTGTAAGTGATGAGCAAAAAGGAGCAAAGTAATTTAGCTGCTCCTTCTCTGAGATTTAGTCTGCCTAAGTCTCATATTTTACGGGGCAAGCGAAACTTTAAAAGACTTTTTACCAGATCTTTTCTCATCACTTCACCTTTGGTGAACCTTCGCTTTGCTACGTATTCTTCTTCTGATGAGGGTTTTCTCATCGGTTTTATTTCTCCTAAAAAAATTGGAAATGCTGTGCAGCGCAATCGTTGCAAACGAATTATGCGGGAAGCTTATCGCCTTAACAAGCATATCATTTCTGACCTTTTCGACCGCACAGATATCGGGCTCCATGCCGCATTTGTTGCACGCACAAAACACATGGATTTCCACTCAATAGAAAAACATGTAGTAACTCTGTTGACTGAACTCCGTAGTCGCATCCTTTCGAACTCTACTGAATCTTAAAAAACTGACTTTTGGATAAAAATACCGTAATTGGATTTTCGCTTATCTTTGTACTCATGCTTGGCTGGTTTTATTTCACCATGCCCAGCGAACAAGAGCTTGCTCAACAGCGAAGAGACCGAGCTATTCAGGATAGCTTAGCTTTTGTACAACAGCAGTTAGATCGTGAAGCATTGGCTACTGCACAACCTCCGGAAACATTTATCTCTGATGCTGATGAAGTAGATGATACTCCACAGGTTGGCCTTTTTGCCAGCAACCAGGACTCAGTACAAACAGAGTTTACTGTAGAAACTCCTTTATACACCGCTGTATTTACAAACAAAGGAGCAGGACCTTCCAGGTTCACTTTAAAAGAACATAAAACCTGGGCGGGTCAACCTATCCAGATGTTAATGGATACCACACAGTCCGCTTACAACCTGGGGTTTTTATCTACTGAAAACTACAATGTTGAAACACAAAACCTTTTGTTTAGCCAGGTTAATGCAGGCTCTTCACTTGGTATTGCTGAAGGCGACAGTAAGCAATTATCTTATGTTTTGTCATTAGGTGACGGGCGACAATTGATGTACACCTACACTTTCTCAGGTGATAACTACGAAATTGATTTAGAGCTCCGCTTTGTTGGCATCCGCGATTACATTATTGGAAGAGCCGTAGACTTTGGTTGGAATACACGACTTGCTTTCACAGAAAAAGACCGCGTTCAGGAGGCTCTTGGTACTTCAGCTTATTTTTACTCCGGCGGTGAGCTTGAACAGTTAAAGGTGGATGATATAGATGAAAATGATGGCTATGAAGAGCAAAATGCAAATGGCACTATCAACTGGGTTGCTACCAAAACGAAATTCTTTGCCCAGATCATCAAGCCACTAACAGCTACTGATGGAGCCAGCTTATCAGGCCAGATTAATGGTGCTGTAGATGAGCAAACTACAATTCACGCTTATACATCTGCTGTAACTTCTGATATTCCGGACGACGGAGTTGTTTCTTACGCCTTATACATCGGGCCAATGAAATACAATGACGTAAAGGTTTTTGATGAGCATGCTTTTGACATGGTTGAAGTTGGATACGGATGGTTGAGATGGTTTTCTGATCCTTTTGTAAGGCTGGCTGTTATTCCATTCTTCACCTTCTTTAGTGGATTTATTTCGAATTACGGGCTGTTGATTATCTTTTTCGCTGCTAGTGTTAAGCTGATTCTTTCACCGCTTACTATAAAAAGTTATAGAAGTATGGGGGCCATGAAAGAGCTTCAGCCTCAAATGAAAGAAATCCAGGAAAAATACAAAGACAATCCACAGAAGCAGCAAAAAGCAACGATGGAGTTGTATAAAAAGAATAAGGTAAATCCTCTTGGTGGTTGTTTACCGATGCTTCTTCAGTTCCCGATTCTTATCACACTCTGGAGGTTTTTCCAGAATTCAATCCTTCTTCGCCAGGAAAGCTTCTTGTGGGTAGACGATCTTTCTGCTCCTGATTATATCATTAACCTTCCGTTTTCAATTCCGTTTCTGGGAGACAGTATTGCCGGTTTGGTTATTTTAATGACTCTTTCTATGATGCTTCAAAGTAAGCTTACAGCGGGTGCAAGCGGTGGCGGAGCTTCAGGGCCTATGGCTCAGCAGATGAAGATAATGCAGTATTTCCTACCTGTTATGCTGCTGTTTGTGTTCAATAACTTTGCTTCAGGATTGAGTTTATACTACTTGATTTTCAATCTGCTTTCTATTGTTCAGCAGCTGTATATCAATAAAGGGAAGAAGAAGACGGTAGCATTAGCAAAATAAAGAATCACTTTCTTATGGTTGGCCGGTAATGCTTATCTTATCGGTCAATTAATATTCTAACTCTTTGCGAAGCCTTTCCTTACATCATTACCCCCAGATTATTTTCAAAGACCAGGAGAAGTTTCTCTGGAATCCAATCCTTAAAAAAGCGTTCAAAAACCTTCCTGAAGAACGGGTTCGTTTACAACTCGTTGAATATCTCACCCAGGAAGCTGCTTTTTCAAAGAACAGGCTTTCATTTGAAACACCTGTGAATCTGCCCAGAGATAAAGCCGCGTCCCGTACTGACCTGATTTGCTACGATTCGGATTTCAAGCCTACAGTACTTATCGAATGTAAAGCCCCGGAAATTAAGTTAGATGGCAAGGCGGCCATACAGATTTCAAGGTATAACCAATTGGTAGGCGCATCCACACTCATGATTTCAAATGGAGTTCATGACTATTGGTTTAGCGCAAAGGGAAATGAATTACTCCAGAAAGTCCCGGAGCAGTTTAAGTCAAAAAAAGAACCTGCCAGGAATTACGAATACTGGTCAGAGCGTGGCTTTGCTGGCAAGAACTCAGATTTCGAAATTCAACCGTGGATTAGTGAAAGCTGTATTGAGCTTTATCTGAATAATGAGTCCCGTTCCCTGTTTTTCAATTTTGAAGGCACTTCATCTGAGTTATTCCTATCTAATTTTTATCGAATATTCCATGTAGATGAGCAAACCAATATAGCACTCGCCTTAACTTCTACTCCTTATGGAGCTACAAAACTGAATGCCGTATTGAATTATAACGGGGAAAATATAGCTCTCCTCTCGGTTTCTCTTGATTTACTTGCTACAGAAGAACCACAGAATTCGATCCTCCAGAATCATAAAGGTTTTCAACACTTTGATATAGTAGTGGAAACAGGGTTGAACTTTGGCCAGTCTCTTGGGTCTCTGGTGCCTGAATTCGCTGAGCTGATGGGTTAATAGTTTTTTTAACTACACACTCACCTCTCTGACTTAGCAATGGGTTAGAATGAGACTATACTCTTTGTTCCTCAACCAAAGAACCTTCTGACTTCTGTAAGCTTTTCTTCCATGCGAAGTACCCGGCAACTGCAAGACCTGTAAAAAAGAGAAACTGGAAACTGGTTAGCACAAGGCCTTTGTAGAAGTACAGTGGAACAGAAATGATATCTGTAATAATCCACGCGATCCAGCTTTCAACTTTTTTCCTGGCCATTAGCCACATCCCCAGGATAGCAAAACAGGTTGTGGTTGCATCCCATATTGGTACATCGCTGTCTGTGAAGTTCTGTAGTACAAATACAAGAATTATGAATGAGGCTATAAGGATACCAACTGAAATCACCCATTCTTTCGATGAATTTTTGGTCACCGGAATCTGGTCTGTGTCATCATCGGTATCTTTCCAGTGATACCAACCATATACACTCATCACAAAGTAATAGCTGTTTACTCCGGCATCAGCATATAACAGGTAATTAAAAGACAGGTATACATAAATAAGAACACTGATAATGCCTGTTGGATAAACCAGGATATTCTCTTTCATCGAAAACCAGACGCTCATGAGTCCAAAGATTACTGCCGTCCATTCCAGTGCCGAGGTTTGGTACACACCAGTTATTATTCCTTCGATGATTTCTTGCATGGATACTTATTCTCGCTCTGCGAATTAAAAAAGGAATTAACGTCCTTTTAATACTGCGCCTAAATTCATTTTGTGAATCGGGATAAGGTAACTGGCTAATAATTCATCTTTGTGAATTCCTAAGAGCCCTGTTCCTCTGAAGTCTACCACGCACACTTTTTCTTCTTTTTGAACAACTTCACCAATTCCATAGTACTCCGGGCTTGGGCCATAATACACAAGATCCCCCGGGTTCAGGTCGTTCTTTGCTCTTCGATGATATGGCAGTATCACCGGAAGCAAATCAAGGCGGTATGATAATCTTCGTTTCCCAAACAGGGACATGTTGTTCTATTCTTTTATCACTATTTCTCTTTGATGTTCTCCTGAATGAGTAATGGAAATCCAGACTGCTTCAGCAGGTATCAAATTTCTTATTTTTTGCGGCCATTCCACAATAGAAATTCCATCTCCATAAAAATATTCTTCTGCACCAATTTCAAGGGCCTCCTGCTCATTTTTTAAGCGGTAGCAATCAAAATGAAATATCGGGATATCTCCTTGGTACTCATTAATTAAAGTGAAAGTGGGTGAACTCACCTTTTCCTCCTTCACTCCAAAATAGGATGCTATACCTTTTACAAAATGTGTTTTCCCGGCTCCAAGATCCCCTTCCAGGCATACTACATTTCCGGGTACGAGTTGTTCGGCTAACTTCTTCCCAAAGCTGATAGTCTCTTGAATAGAAGAACTCAACATGGCGCCTTACCTGCCTTTCGGGGTGAGGGTTGCCACTGGTAATATCATTTCTTCCATCGATGCTCCACCATGTTGAAAGGTGTCTTTGTACCTATTCTGGTACTTATGATAGTTGGTTGGATATACGAAGTAATAATCTTCCCTTGCTATCAAATAATCACTTGCCCTGGCCAGCGCCGGAAGCTTGTACTTCTTGGCATCATGGATCTGGATTACCGCATTCTTATCTGTAGCATTCAAATTCCTGCCATATTTATAACGGAGACTCGTTGCTGTGTCACGGTCACCAAATACTTTTGTATCCCTCATAGAACGGATCGAACCGTGATCGGTAGTAACTACAATAGTCACGTCTTCATCGGCCAGTTCTTTAAACATCTGGTATAACGAAGAGTGCTGAAACCAGGCTTCAGTAATGGCTCGGAAAGCAGAGGCATCAGGTGCCAGCTCTTTGATTACATCAGAATCGGATCGTGAATGAACGAGTGTATCAACAAAGTTGAACACAAAAGCCGCCAGTTTCGATTGTGAAAAGCTCTTCATTTTATTAGCAACCTGACGTCCATCATCCGCATTCAGAATCTTTTCATACTTAAATTTGATATCGATCCTGGATCGGGTTAGCTGCCTTTGCAGGAGTTCTTCTTCATGTCGGTTTAACGAGGTTTCATCCTGCCCCTGTGCCCACAACTCAGGATAAAGCTCTTCAATCTCCATTGGTGAGATACCTGCAAAAATGGAGTTTCTTGAATAGGGAGTAGCCGTAGGTAAAATCGAATAATAGAAATCTGTTTCTATGGAAAACATCTTGGCCAGGTAGGGCTCAAATACCAACCACTGGTCATAACGCATACAATCGATGAGAAAGAACATGGTCTTTTTTCCATCCCTAACATGCGGGATTACATAGTTCTTAAAAATATCAGGTGAAATCAGTGGCGCATCATCTTTATCGTGTAACCAATGCACGTACTCTTTTTCTATAAACTTCCCAAACTCCCGGTTTGCATCCTGGAACTGATCATCCAAAACCTGCCGAAGCGCCTCATCCCCATCTTCTAAATCAATCTGCCATTTGGTTAATTCTCTGTAAATCTCAATCCATTCTTTCCAATTGGTTCTTGGGTGGATACGGGATGAAATCTCTCCAAAACCACGAAGATAAGTTTGAGCAGATTTTTCGCTCTGCAATTTCGAACGTTCTAAAATACGCTTGGTAGTAAGAAGTATCTGGTTGGGATTTACCGGCTTTATCAGGTAGTCTGATATTTTTGCCCCTATAGCATCCTCCATAATCGATTCTTCTTCACTCTTTGTAATCATAACAACCGGAAGCAATGGTTGTTCAGCTTTTATTTTCTCAAGAGTTTCGAGCCCTCCCATTCCGGGCATTTGTTCATCAAGAAAAACGATGTCAAACTTCTGCTCTTGTATCATCGCAACCGCATCCTCCCCATTGGTAACCGCCACAATGCCGAAACCCTTTTTTTCCAGAAATATTATATGAGATTGTAGCTGATCTATTTCATCATCAGCCCATAGTATGTTTGGCATGTAGTTTGTTTTTTTAGAAGCTACTTAAATACAAAAGCTCGCTTAAGATATATCTTTTTTGCCCTTTTAGTATTAAGACAAATTATTTTTTAATCTATAGTGTTATGAAGGGCTTGATCTTTTCCAGTGTCATCTTCCCAATACCTCTCACCTTCACCAGGTCATCAACGGATGCAAAGTCTCCGTTAGTTTGTCGATATTCAATTATTCTTTGAGCATAAGCTTTTCCGATCCCGGGAAGCTTTTCAAAATCCCCAGCCGTTGCAGAATTAATGGAAATCAGTAACTGGACTGTCACGCTTTCTTTCTGCTCAGGAATTTCCTTTTCAAGCTCTTGTTGTTCAGACTGTTCCGGTTCAGAGACAGCTATAGTAGAAGTAATAGGTGGAAGTGCTGGAGGGTTATACTTCTTCTCCTGTTCAAGTTTTTCTTTTTCTATCAACGAACTCCTCCGTTCAAATTCAGCCAAAATCTCGGCGTAATTATCTGGTGGTGGAACTACTTTCTTTTTTATGAATACATTCAGGAGAATGAGAATCAAAGCAGCGGCTAAAAGTACGGAAATACTTACGCGCTCTCTTTTACTAACCTGGAGGCTATCGATGAAAAAGAATAGCTTTCTTTTAAACCTGTTTTTATTCATAAGTAATTGAAATTTAACACTTAAATTACCATAAAATTTATTGCCCAGTCAACTTGTTTTCGTGTGCCGGAAATAAGATGTTTTGCTGAATTAGTATTATGTCTTCAAAATCGGTTTTCACATATAAAAATCAGCGCATTGCCTACGAAGTATTAGGGGAAGGCAAAGCATTGGTCATCCTTCATGGCTGGGGAAGTAGCCGACGGGCAATGATGCCCATCGCCAAAAGTTTAGCTCATATCCGGTCTTGTTATGTCCTCGACTTGCCTGGTTTTGGAGACTCGAATGATCCTGAAGAGGCCTGGGGTATCGACGATTATGCTGATGCAGTACAGGCTTTTATTGAGAAACTCCCTGATGATCATATCGATGTATTGGTACATTCATTTGGTGGAAGGATTATCCTCAAACTATTAACCCGACCGAAGGGTCTCCAGATTATCCAAAAGGTTCTGATTACTGGCGGCGCCGGGATGAAGCCAAAAAGATCATTCCAATTCTATGTAAAGAAGTACACAGCAAAAGTACTCAAAGCTCCCTTTGTGATTTTACCAAACCCGTTACGGGAAAAAGCGCTGAACTGGCTTCGTGGTACAAGTATGTGGAAAAGCCTGGGTTCAAGTGACTACTCCAAACTTTCGGGCTCTATGAGAGGCACATTTGTTAAATCGGTTACTGAGTACCTTGAGGATATGCTTCCAAAAATCCCACATGAAACACTCTTGCTATGGGGACGAAATGACGATGCAACACCTGTATACCAGGCTGAAAGAATTGAAAAAGGAATTAAAAACTCTGCCCTGGTGATTATTGAAGATGCCGGGCACTATGCTTTCCTGGATAAACCCAAGCAATTCGCCTCTATAGCAGAAGCCTTCTTTACAGGTAACTAAATTACCAACTGGTAATCGATCTCAAGCTCCTCAATCACCAGCCCTGAACTTACAAGAGATATACTTCTATTTTGAGTTGACCTGCTGGAAACATCTCCTCCTTCTCCATAAATAGGATCGTCAAAAATTGGGTAGCCCCATTCAGCAAGATGTAATCTTATTTGATGAGTTCTTCCGGTTTCGGGAATACATTTTATGATACTGAAATCTATTTTTCGCTCCACAACTTCAAAATGAGTAATGGCTTCTTTCGCATTATCCAGCCCTTTTTTGCTTTCAAATACGAACCCGTGTTTTCTTTTTACCGGAGAGTCGATGGTAATACTTTCCTCCTTTGGGGTTCCGGATACTTTCGCAAAATATGTCTTTTGAACCTTTCCTTTTGTAAAGCATTCAGTAGCTTTTTTTGCGAATTCTTTTGTTTTAGCAAACAGAACAATACCTGAGGTGACAGCATCCAGGCGGTGTGTGATGCGAAGGTTTGGGTACCCGGAATCTTTAAGAATTTCAGTCAATGTGTTCTTGTTATATCGACCTCCGGGATGCATTGGCAAAGGAGCGGGTTTAAAAACGACAAGGTATTCTCCTGTTTCGACCAACACCTCCACTTCGTCAGGAACCGTAGGTTCAACTACTTTGGGATTGTAATGAAATACTACCTCGCCTGAAGAAAGGACTGAACCTGTTTCCTCTTCCCTGTAAACTCTTCCATCATCTATCCTGGATTTCCATTCCTCTTCCGGGCGAAAAGGAAACTTTGTACACATTAGCTCCAAAAGAGTTTTACCGGCAAACTCTGATTCTACCGTAAAGCGATGAGTTATAGGATATGGTTCAACTAACCGAACGTTACGGCTGAGCTGCCTCTTGTCCTGGAATAGCCCGGTGCTTGAAATCATCCCCAAAATAGTTGTACCACTTTCTGAAGGGCTTAAAAGCATTTTCTACATCAAATGGCCGTTTAAATTCACTTTTTTTGCACTCTTCGCTGCAGCAACCTTCCATTAGTTCTGCTCCTTCTTCTGAACAGACAAACAGCTTATTGCAGACCATATTCGCACAATTCACATAAGTATCAGCTGGCTTCCCGGTGATTTCACAGCGTGCAATCGGAGCTAAATCTTTGGGATTTACAGGTACAACAAGGCGGTCATCAAAAACAAAGCACTTCCCCTCAAAATGCTTGCCTTCTTCTTCCTTTGCATAATTCAGAATCCCTCCGTGAAGCTGGTTCACGTCATCCCATCCTTCTTCTTTCATCAAAACAGAGAACTTTTCGCAGCGGATTCCCCCTGTGCAATACATGAGCACCTTTTTGTCTTTCGGGATGTTGGCTTCATCCAACCATTGAGGGAAATCATAGAAATTTTTCAAGTCTGGTGTTAACGCACCTTTAAAGTGCCCCACCTTTGATTCATAATTGTTCCGAACGTCAATCATCACATAATCTTCACCTGACTCCATCACTTCACGCCACTCATTCGGTTGCAAGTGTTTCCCGCCATCTTTTGGATCTACTCCTTCTTTATGAAGCGAAACGATTTCTTCTCTTACTTTACAAATAAGCTTCGCAAACGGGATATAATCGCTTTGATCTTGCTTGAACTCAGTGTCTTCAAAGCCTGGTAATGACCTTAGGTATTCTTTGTAAGCTTCAATCTCCTCTTTAGTCCCTGCAACAGTTCCATTTATGCCTTCTGAGGAGATATAGATTCTACCTTTCAGGTTTAGTTCTTTACAATAATTTTTGTGTACTTTACAAAAACGATCGACATCCTCAACAGGATTAAATTTGTAATAAAGAATAACTTCGTACATCTTTTATATGTATTTAGACGATAGTAGCTTTTTTGCCGTTACAGGCAAGTGCAAAGTTACGTAAAAACATTGAAAAAGGCTCCTGATTTGAACCTACTGACTTACAAACGAATTTTTGCTACGCTCCTGGTTTTACTGGTAGCTATCCCTGTTTTAGCACAAAATTCCAACCCGCTTCTCCAGGTTAATGAGGCTTACTCTGCTGGTGAAATAGATATCAACCAGGCTATTATTAAGCAGATTGAAATTCTGAGACATAGCAAGCATTCTCATGATCATACTGAAAGTTCAGGCCATATAAAGTGCGCCACACCGGTATTGATGATGGCTAACAGGCATAAAGATGAGCTCACTGATGAAACTCAGCGGATGGTTGACAGCTTTTTTTCTACTCAACCGAAGTTTAAACTATCACAAGATTATGTTTCTGAAAGCGGAAAATTCAGGCTTTCATTTGAAACTGTAGGCTCTGATGCCGTTCCATCAGCAGATAATAACGGAAACGCAATCCCTGACTATATCGAATGGGCGGCTGAGGCGGCTGATTCATCGTACCGTCATGAAATAGAGACTTTGGGATTCACAGACCCGATACCGCCAGGACAAACTTATAACATATCATTTGAAAACCTTGGAGGTGCTTATGGGTTTGCCACTACTGATGGTACTCAACCTGCTGGCACAAGAATAGTAATTGAAAATGATTTTGTTGGTTTCCCGGAAAACACAGACCCAGAAGGCAACCAAAAAGGGGCCCTTAAAGTTACTATAGCTCATGAATTTAAACATGCCATACAGTATGCAATGAACAATTGGTCTGGTGAGTCTGATAGTTGGGCTGAAATGGACGCCACCTTAATGGAAGAAGTGGTATATGACAATGTGAATGACTACTACAATTACATTGCCGGCTTTGGTGGCGATTTATTTTCTTCGCCTACTTCTTCCCTGATCCCGGGTTCTTATGAGGATATTACCTGGGCACTATACTTTCATGAACGTTATGGTGAACAAATATGGCCCGATATCTGGACAAGAATTGAAGCAAATCCTTCGATCAGTCTTTTAGATGCAGTAAGCGCTGAGATGACAAATATTGGAACAACATTCCAGGAAGCAGCAATTGAATCTTATGTGTGGCATTTCGCATCAGGCAGTACTAACTCCGCGTCTTCGTTCGGGTTTGAAGAAAGAGAAGTTTATCCATCTCCAACAATCAGACGAAATTTCACGGAATTACAGTCTGAGATGAGTGATACCTTTGTAAATACCAGGTTTTCAGCAAGCTATTTTGTTATGGACCCAACAAATTCCTCTGACGGACTTGTAAAGTTCGATTATCAAACCTCATCTGCTGATGTGCAGATTGGCATTATTGTGTATAAATCAGATCAAACAGTTGAGACCCAGTATATAACCTCACCCATCAGTGGAGCTACCCAAACCATAAATACGGACTGGAAATGGAACGAGATTGACCGAATTGGCTTAGTGTTTGTAAACACAAGTACAACTGTGCCTTCCAACTTTTCATTTGCTCTCGCCGATTATTTTATCAATGGCATCGATACACTTGATGTTCCCTCAGCTATTGAGCTTTCTCAAAACTTCCCTAACCCTTTCAACCCTAGTACGATGATCCAGCTAACGCTGCCATCTTCGCAAGAGCTTTCCCTGAAAGTGTATGATTACCAGGGAAGGCTTGTACAAACTCTTTTTGAAGGCACTCTAAACAGAGGCTTTCATAATGTTCCGTTTGATGCCTCTAATCTCGCATCCGGGATTTATTTCTATACCCTTGTAAGCGAGCAGGGAACTCAAACGAAAAAAATGACGCTGCTCAAGTAGCATCACCTATAAAGCGCCGGTTTCTTTTAGTTGCTCAAAAGGAGAAGTAAGACTCTTGCAGCTGAACGAGGTAAGGGAAAGCATTCTTAGCATCTTGATTTCCATAGCTGGAGCTTTAAGGTTTTTCCATCCTAAATAGCCCTCTTCAAACCTGAAGTTACCCGGGTCATCATCTTCCAGGATTTCTACGGTTTCTTCAATGTCTAAATCCTGTGTGTAGGCGAGTACTCCCGACACAAAAAGATTAATAAAACCATGTACCTGTGTTTTTGTAGTAGAGCTTACCGTAGGAAATGATTCATTCACTCCACCCGAAAACTTAACTGCCACATTTCCATCCCGAGCATACAACATTACATCAGCTAAAAATCTTGTGCTGGGTACAGAGGCTTTTCCATTATCACCGCAATTTATCTTTAAACCCGAAAACAAATAGTTATTAATTTTCCTTTTCAAGATAGAGCGGTTATGAACTGCTATTACTTTTGTAATCTTCTTTACAAGCTCAGGATCTAATGCCTCACCAGGTACTTCGAAATACACACGATGTGGAAGCAGTTTGGAGTTAGCCGCATTTATTACCACCGCTTCCAGTGCCTTTATAAGCTCTTCAACATTCAGGTTTTCTACACTATCGGTAGGTAGTTTTAATTCCAACGTATTTGTCCGAACATCACCGGGAAATGCTGAGTGAACAGAAAGAATTTCATGCTGGATAGATCGCATTACATTTTTAAAATCATCCAATGTGCTGGTTTCAGGTCCTCTGGTACAGATGCTTAATGGCCCGGGCAACTCTTTCTTCCGATCAGAAAAGGCACCCAGTTTTGGAATCTCATTATGTGGAATAACAAGCTTTGATATAAGCTCAGCATACTCTGAATTTACTCCGTTCACATAATTGCGAAGCGTGGTTCTCAATCCCGGCTCTTCTGATAAAAAAAAACCTGAATAGTCAATCGACTGGAATAAGAGTTGCTCTAAAGACTTAATCATAGTGCCTTATAATAACTATCATAACTCATTTGAAAAACTCTATTATACCTTTATGTATTAGAATTTTTTAGAGCAGAAAAAATTATCAGGTTATCAAATCCAGTACGATGGCATCTGATATTTTTAAGCCTTCTTTTGTGAGAGAAACACCTTCTTTTGTCATCACTAGCTTCCCTTCTTTCTCTTTGTGCGACAAGTAATTCATGTGCTTTTCACTGAATGTAAATTCGTATCGCTTCTTGAGCGTATCGAAGTTAAGCCCAGCCGTAGTTCGCAACGAGAGCATTATTCGCTCTTCAGCCAACGACTTTAAATCAAGGTGCTCCAACTCATGTTGTTGTCTCCAACCCTCACTTAAATACTCTTTCAAATCCGGTTTAGTATTCCATCTCTGAGCGGAAGATCTGTCCTCACCCCACCAAAAAGAATGAGCTCCCGGTCCAAAACCAAGATAATTTTTGTGTGCCCAGTAAGCCGAGTTATGAACGGCTTCGAAACCCTGTTTTGCAAAGTTACTGACCTCATATTGGAGAATGCCAGCTTCGCCAAGCCTGCTTTCAACTGTATCAAAATGCTGGGCTACGACATCATCTTCTGGTGGAACCAACCTGCCCAGCTCAAATTGTTTTCCCAAACGTGTCTTGGGTTCAATGGTTAGTGAATAAGCAGAAACATGAGGCGGGTTAAATGAGAGCAGTATATCAAGATCCTTCTCCAGCATCTCCAGGGCCTGGTTAGGGTTTCCATAAATCAAATCGACTGTAAAAGAATCCAAATGCGAAGAACTCAAAGCTTCCATACAGGCCAGTGCCTCCTCTCTTGAGTGCACCCGATTCATGAATTTGAGCAGGCTCTCATCAAATGTCTGAACTCCCATGCTCGCTCTTGTTACACCGATACTATTCAGATCTTCCAGGTAGGACTTCGAAACATCATCCGGGTTCATTTCCAGTGTCACTTCTTTAAGATCCAGGGTAAATACTTCCTCAATAGCCTGTAAAATATATTCTACCTGCTTTAGTGAAAGTAAAGAGGGGGTCCCGCCTCCCAGGTAAATCGTCTGGATCTTCTCCTGGACGAATCGTGTATCATTTTTAGTGCGGATTTCCTCAACAAGCTGATCTACAAATCGTTGCTTTTCCTGCTGGCGGGTTACGAAATAGAAATCGCAATACGAACAGGCTTGTTTACAAAAAGGAATATGGAGGTATAACCCGCTCATTAATTACCGTTCGGTGTTGAGGAGAATTATTCCTGGTTGTAAAAAGGATTCGTCTCGTAGTGGTCTTTCCCGGTGTAAGCGCGGGAGTATTTCACATAATTCTGTGAGTATTTCCTGATAGACTCGATTTCCACACCCGATAATTCCCGGGCGGCTTTTGCAGGTGAGCCCATGTACAGGTAGCCACTCTTCAATGTCTTATTTGGGGGCACAAGGGTTCCTGCTGCTACAATCACATCAGACTCAATTACTGCCTGGTCTAGAATCGTTGCATTTATACCGATCAAAACCCGGTCGTGGACAGTGCAGCCGTGAACAACTGCTCCATGACCAATAGTTACTTCATCTCCAATAAGTGTAGGCCCGGTTTGGTTCATCACATGAATGCACACATTGTCCTGCACATTGCTCCGATCGCCGACTTTGATCCAGTTTACATCTCCGCGAATGGTGACATTAAACCAAACACTGCTTTCCTCACCAATGGTGACATCACCGATTAAATCTGCGCTTTCCACTACATAAGCAGATTCGGCGATAGTTGGAGACTTTCCTAAAAACTCTGATATCATGACTTAAATAAAAGTAGAATTGAAAACCCGGCGAAACCCAGTGTTAAAAAATACAATAAAATTATGCCGAAAGCCTTCGCAAAAGCTCCTCCCCATGAACTTTCAAATACTCTCCTTAACCCTATAATCAGGTATCCAAAAGTCAGTAACTGGGAAGCGGAGCTTAATATAAAAATGGGATAGTACAACGGGTCAGAAAAATCTTCCGGTACGAAGTTTTGCAGGTACACCGTCAATAACTCGATGCACAGCAGAACAAACCAGATAGAATGTATGTGCATCGCAAAAATCAGATATTCGACATAGAAAGCCTTCCGTTTCCTGTAAAACAGCTGGATCAGCAGAGCCATGTAGGGCACCATAAAAAACAGGGCAAACTGAATCTTTTCTGCGATCTCAGACATCCCGGTTGTTTCCTCACCGAAGTTGATAAAAAATACCTGGTTCGAATCCGAAAGCGCAGCCAGCAAAAAGTAAATGAAACTGATGGAGATGTATATCCTTAAAGGAGGAAGATAGGAAGCGCGGTTCCCTTCAATATAATCTTTGGTGACTTTCCCGGGCTTCAGGAAAAGATCCTTCAATGTTTTAAATACCCGGTTATCAACATTGAATAAAGTCTCCACAGAATCTTCCAGGTAAATTCTGAGTGGCAGTTTGGTAGGCTGAAACTTCTGCCCGCAATTAGAACAGTATTTCCCCGAAACCTGTGTTTCACAATTGAGACAAGCCCCTTCCCCTCCGATAAAATCTGCTTTATCCATAGCCGAAAATAAAAAAGGAAAAGAACTAAAGGAAAGACTTATTTAAACAGGGCATAATAGGCGTTGCCATTCGGGCTTTACTTTCATTTATTCATTTTGCTTTATTTATAAAGACAATAAAATATGATAGAAATAGAATTTGAAAACCCGAACTACAAAGTATGTGAATGTTGTGGTAGTGAGTCAGTATCACTAACACGGTTTGTATCTATGGATGGAGATGCGCACGCTGTCTATTATTGTCAATACACAATTGGGCATGAAAACAAGGTCGTAAATGGAATAGTTAGTCTGGGAAAATGGTGGGAAGGATCAACGCCATCTGATAGAGTAGCCTTTCCATTCCGAATCTGGATGAATGAAGATAGATATCAAGTAGGATTAATGGATAAATCAGAATGTCAATGGGCACATACTGAACTGCTAGGGACTATACTAGATAGAAAAGAAGCATTAAACCATAAGTGGATAAAAGAGGCGTTCCACATCACTGATCATATAGTAATGGACGATAGAATGATAATCGAATATTTTAAATAAGTAACACTAGATGGCATCATTTTTAGGATTTGGAAAAAATCAAACTAGTAAACCAGAACTCCCAAATGAAGAGAAGGGAATAATTGGAAAGTATTATGAAAATGAGCTTCCAGTAATAGTAAAATTTATCAACGAATTACCAAGTGATTCTATTAGAGAAAAATTTCCTTTATTGACTGTTATATCCTGGAAATATAATGGTGAAACTAATAATGGAATGCCTCTTGAAGAAGTAAATAATAAAATGATTGTACTTGAAGATGCAATTGAAGATACCATAGATTCATTCAATCAGTATCAACATGCATATAGCCGAACTGGAAATAATCTAAAGGAACTTGTTTATTACTGTGGCTCTCAAAATGAGTTTATGAACTTACTTAATAAGACACTTGCAAACCATGAACGGTATCCAATTGAAATAAAGTTCTACAAAGATCCGGAATGGAGCGAATTCAAAAAATTGATAGAAGATTTTAAAAGGTAATTATGGGAATATCATCACTATTTGGTTTTAAAAATAATTCGATACCAAAAAACCCGTCTTTTGAAGAACAGATTCAAATATTCGAACTACTAGGCTTTGAACTAAATGCTGGAGTCAATAAATCTGATATCAAGCAATGGAACGAGCAAGACTTTCTTGATGAACCGTTTTCATTAATGTATATGACTTTAGGACAAACGATTGAACGAGAACCATGGGTGCCATTGACTGATAAATGCTGGGACTTTGACACTGAAGCAATAGAAGATCATGGTTCATATATTGCCATTATTAAAAATCTGGAACGGATTACAAGGGGGGAGTTGGTGTTTGAAAACGTTAACGACTATGTAGATATAGAAGAAGAAAGAGCTTGGGTTTCATTCCGCTTTGGCGGGCAAGATTATAGATGGGATTTAAAAATAGATGATGACTGGGTTGATACTAGTTTATTTTCAAAAATTGTTGAATTAACGAAAAAAGTAAACTCAATAGGTAGATATACATATTTCGATACAGGTGGGCAAAATGCGGTTATTGGATTTGAAAATGCAAGAAGCTTAAAGGATATTAGAAACAAAACAGGATTGAAAGTGGTGTGGTTGAGCTAATAAGCCCTCATTACTGGAGATCAATTATGCGCCAACACATAAAACTCATCCTTGTTCTGGCTTGGAGCCTACTCTTTGTAACTGAATCATACTCCCAGGAAACTGAACCTGATGTTCAAAGCTATGAGTTAACGATTGAGCCCGATATACAAAAGGGATATATAGAAGGAACTGTTCTAATTCACTTTGAGGTACTCAAAGGTGCAACTTCTGTCATGTTTAACTCTGGTGATCTTGTTGTAGATAAGGTTAGGGGATCAAGTGTGGAGTCTTTTATTACTAAAGATTCAGAACTGGTCATTCAACTCTTCCCCCAACAAGAAACAGAACACGAAATAATAATCGCCTATCACGGAAATCCTAATCGGGGGCTTCTGTTTGATAAGGACTTGAACCAGGCCCATACTGTTTATTTTACTGACCACTGGATGGTGTCCAATAACGAACCAGGCGACCGGGCCACTTTTTCGATTAATCTTATCCTCCCAAAAGGCGTGGAATCTGTTGCCAGTGGTACTTTAACCGGGATTAAAGAAAGAGGAGAAAAGGTGGTCTATAAATGGAACCAGGAGTATGAGACTCCATCGTATACCTACGGCTTCGTGATCGGGACCTTCAACAAAGTAACCGAGCTGGCGGATGATATAGCATTGCATTATTACTCCTCCGAATTAGATGAGACCAGACTACAGAAAGTGTTTGAGGAAACTCCTGACATTCTGAGTTTCCTTGAAGAGAAATCCGGTATTGAGTATGTCCAGAACTCCTACTCCCAGGTTCTTATTGGAAACAATTACCAGGAAATGTCGGGCTTGTCTGTTTTGAGTGCTTCGTATCCTGGTTTTGTGTTTAAGGATAGTTCTGAAATCCATCTTACCACTCATGAGCTGGCCCATCAATGGTGGGGCAACATGATTACTTGTGAGACCTTTGGACATTTTTGGCTGAATGAAGCCTTTGCCGTATACATGTCTTCAGCATTTAATGAGCATCGGTTTGGCAAGGAGAAATATGACTCTGATATCTCCATCTATAAAAGTATCTATGATGACCTGATCAAAAGGGGTAAGGATAAACCGTTGGTGTTCGGGGAATGGGCGCCTTCCAGGGATAACCGGAATGTTATTTATTATAAAGGGGCGTATGTTCTTCACCTGCTCAGGGCAGAACTTGGTGATGACAACTTCTGGAAAGGCATTAAACTATACACTCAGAATAACTATGGGAAATCTGTGGTGACTAATGATTTCAAACTCGCCATGGAGCAAGCTTCGAATACAGACTTAAGCAGTTTTTTTGATGAGTGGGTGTATTAAATGAGAAATGGCAATTGATATGCATGACAATAGCTACTATTTGAAGGATGGTTATGGCGATTCAAGATAAAATCACTCAAATTTGGGTTAAAGCGACAGGGAGAAAGATAGATTCTTCTGATTTTGAATGGCTAATAGGACCAACTGGTGCTACTGATATCATTGGAGATAAGTTCATCCTTGAACTTGCCGACAAGGAAGATTTAGAAATTCAAAAAAGTATTCCGAACACTGGGCTCCTTGAACAAATTGAAGAAATCGGAGTTTCTGATAAAGAAAAGAAGTTACTTAATGCCAGGGTTGCTGACTTTTATGAAAACACTTCAAATTATGACTTTGAAGTTTGGTCAGAATGGAAAGGTCTATTCAAACCATTTGGTAAGCTACTATCAGTTTTTTTTAGCCGACGCTTACAACAACTCAACTTACCGCTTAGCTCAATTGATACTGCCAAAGGCCTTAAGAGCGAAATAATAAAACTCACATCTCAAAAGGACAGTAATATTAAATGGACGATTTGGTATAGAATTATAAAGAGTACTAACGATGTAATTTACTCTGGTGTATATACAACTTGTAATAATCCGAATTATAAAACACCTCTTCTAAAGGTTGTTTTCCGTTTGGTAAAGGGAAAA
>JAVKDP010000028.1:0-72538 GCA_040222185.1 Balneolaceae bacterium
TACAGCTAAACAGAGCTCAGGAATATTTTAAAGGCCTCAGTGAAGAAGAAAGGAATAAGCTGAGCGATGCAGTTTTACAGGGAGTCCCGGGTTCGGGTGAGATGCTTGGAGATCTGAAGAAAAAGCTCAGGGCTTTATTAACAAATGGGAAGACAGAAATTACCCAAGTGCCTATGTTGTAAAGATAGGTGATGAAGCTACCGGAGATGTTTGGTTCAGAGTACGGGTTGGTTTCTTTGACACCAAAGAGGGAGCGGAAACTTTTGGAGCCGAACTCTCTCAGGAAATCAATTCCGGGTATTGGGTTTCATCCCGAAGTTAATTTTAGTACCAATTTTTATAGTTGCTTATGTGCCAAGCATTTACGTAATTAAAGAAACGCTCAAGTAGCGTCTCTCTTGATGAATAGTCAGGGCATCATATCCGAAAAATATGATGCCCTATTTTTTTTGAATCTTTTTTTCTTTCCTTCGTAGAACGCCAATCGGCTGTTTTATTTTTCTAATTCTAAAGATTACGTTATCATCCCTAATATTAAATACACCACAAACTTTATAATTAAGGCGAAATGAAAAATTTCAATATCGCTAATCGACAATTAGATACTATAAGTGTACTTGACATTAGTGGAGAGTTAGATGCTCATACAGCATCTCAACTGGAGAATTCTCTTAAGGCCTTGATCGATCAAAATCAGTTTAAAATCATTGTAAACTGTGCCCGGTTAGAATATATCGCCAGCGCTGGTCTTGGAGTATTTATGGCTTATATCGAAGACGTGAGAGGCTTGGGTGGCGACATCAAGCTCACAAATATGAACGATCGGGTTTATAATGTTTTTGACCTATTAGGGTTTCCAACTCTTTATGATATTCTTGATGATGAAAGTGAAGCAGTACAAGGATTTTAATAAGCTATAAGTTTAAGTGGCAACAACTAATAACATACATACACTTTCTGTTGGCTCGTCTACTGAGTATTTATCAGAAGTGCGTGACTTTGTTGCTGCTCATGCTAAAAATGTTGGCCTGTCTGAAAAAGACATCTCTGAGATTCGACTTGCGGTTGATGAGGCGTACACAAACATCATCAAACATGCGTACAAGAATAAACCAGCCAATCCTGTTAAAGTTGAACTAGGCTTTGATAGTGCACAGCTCTGGATTTCTATTATGGATGAAGGAGAAGGGTTTAAACCAGAAGAGTATAAAGCGCCGGATATTTTGAAACGGATTAAGAATAAGCAACGTGGTGGAATGGGTGTATTTCTTATTCAAAAGCTTATGGATCAGGTTCAGTATAATCGCAAAGGCCAAATGAACGAAATACGAATGTTCAAAAACCTTTAAGTCGTGAATTCTTCCTCCTTATCTACCGAAGAACGACACAGCAGATTCGAACTGCGAACCCTTCTTGAAACGAGCCGACTTTTAATTGAATCCCAGGACCCTGATTTCGTTCTGAATAACCTACTTCTCATAACCATGGGAAAGTTATTGGTTCCAAAGGGCATGATTATTATCCACAAACCTGGTGATCAGGCCTATTTTGTTTCCAAAGCAAAAGGCAGGGGCTGGAAAAGTGAAAATGATGAGCTTGAAGCTGATTTTGAAAGAGAGATTCTGGAGACTTCTATTATTCATGGTGAGAAGTACGCTGAAGTTTTTGAAACTATCGGTATTGAAAAAGGCAGTACCCTGTTTAACCTCAAAACAAGTAATCATCACTTAGGTTTTCTTTGCCTTGGTGAAAAGGGAAACAAGCAGCCTCTTACTGAGCATGAGATTGAATTTATCGAGAGCCTGAGTATTATATCTTCTGTAGCCATTGCCAATTCCAGGATGTTCCAGGAATTGAGATATATCAATAGAAGGCTGGACAGGAAAGTTCATGATCTGAATACTCTTCTTGAGCTGAGTAAAGATTTTAACATGATGGTTGATCGGAATGAGATCGCCCGTGTATTCAAGTTTGCTATGCTTGGGCAAATGCTGATCAGGAAGTTCTTCTTTGCCCTGGATGTGAACGGCGAAAAGACTATTGTATCAATAAGTGGCATCACAGATGAACCAGGCCCTGAGGAACTGGATCAACTCTTTGCATTGGATGATGTGACCCATATCAACGGTTCGGAAGATTGTTCTTTTCTACAGGATAATGATATTGAACTTGTTATAGGCCTCAGGTTTCAGAATGAAAAAATCGGGGTAGTAGGTGTTGGCCCAAGAGCAACAAAGGAAGGTTATGGCGATGCCGAGGTTAACTTCCTGCAATCGCTTGGGAACCTTGCCCTGCTTACTATTCAAAAAACGCTCCTTCTTGAAGAGCAGATCATCAAACAGCGAATGGAAGAGGAATTAAACCTCGCAAAAACCATTCAGGTTGGGCTACTTCCGAATCCTGTGCCGCAAATAGAAGGCCTTGATATTGCAGCAATTAATGTGTCATCAAGACAGGTGGGCGGTGATTATTTTGACCTTTTATCTCTTCCGGATAACGGAAACTTATTGGCAATTGCTGATGTAACAGGTAAAGGCGTTCCTGCTTCATTGCTGATGGCGAATTTACAGTCTATGTTGCATGCTCTTGCTCCATTAGCTGTTGGCCTCGAAGATGCCACCGGCAGGATTAATGATATTATCCACGATAACACTCCTGCAGATAAGTTCATCACCTTTTTCTGGGGTAAAATCTCTCCTGACAAAAAACACTTCAAGTATGTTAATGCAGGGCACAACCCCCCGGTTCTGTTCAGAGAAAATGAAGATGAACCTATTTTATTAGAAGAGGGCGGCATCATCCTGGGAGCAGTTCCTACTATGTTGCCATATGAATCTGCTTCCATAGATTTTCAGAAAGGTGATCTAGTTGTATTCTTTACAGACGGGGTTACAGAAGCAATGAATCCTGATCTCACTGAAGAGTATGAAGAAGAGCGCCTGAATGAATGTATTCGACAAAATCGAAACAAAGACGCCCAGGGAATAATGGATGCCATTATCGAAGATATTAACGCCTTTTCAAATAATATCCAGTACGACGATATTACGATCATCGTACTAAAAGTTAATTAAACGTCTTGATTCCCAACACTCCGGGAATACCCTGGCCACGTGAGTTCGAAAGTGCAAGAATAGCCTGGTACGTGTTGTACCTGTTTGTAATTTCATTCACATATCTGACAGTCTCAATTCCCCTGCAAAAACCGTAACGGGCATTTTGGTAATATTTTCGTTGCATGAGTTTTAGCAGAGCATCAGATACATTTTCCCAATCATTTGGGTTTTTATTCTGGTCTATTGCCAATCGCCTCGCATCCGCCAAATGCCCCATTCCGGCATTGTATGTTGCTAATGCAAGATTCCATTGGTTTGTAGAGTCGAGATAAGCATAGTGATCAAGGTGTTCAGCTATAATCCTCGCTCCTTCCATAATATTGAGTTCAGGTACAAATAGAGAATCTTTTGAAACCTCTGAAAACCTTGGCAACACCTGCATAATACCTACCGCACCAGCCCAGCTTTCTGAATAGGGATCAAATTTTGATTCCTGGGCAGCAATAGCTGTTAGCATTACCCAATCAAGGTTAAAGGCATTAGCAGCTTTCTGGATCAAGCTATCATAAGGTGAGATAGAGTCGTATTGTTTACTATTGTATTCCGGGCTGAAATAATCTGCGATCTGCGTACTTCCTTCATAATACTTCTTACGCAGTACATTTAGAAAAGCCGAGCGCCTGGGAACACCCTGGTCATCGTATTTAAAATGTTGATAAAGAAATCGATTAAACTTGGATTCAAGATCCGATGCATTTTTACGGATAGCCCAGGCAATTTCATCACGGTCAGATATCATAGGTCCTTTTACCAGGCCACGCATATACTTATTACTGGCATGGAAAATGTTATCGTCTGCAACAGTAGCTACATAGGTTCCATTGGCAACCTGGAAAAGCAATGACTCGGTATCCATCTCATCAGGTACAAGATTTATCTCGATGTTAAACCCTTGCTCTCTTAAAGAGATAAGAGTTTTGTAGTACGAGCTATTCCTTTTGATTGAGATTGGTATGCCTTCTAACTCGGAAATACTTTCAGGTTCAACTCCCAGAGCTTCTGAAACAACTATTACCTGATTTACCAGGTTATAAGGCCGGGTAAACTTTACAATCTCTTCTCGTTCATCTGTGATGGTATAACTTTCAGCTATTACATCTCCTACCCCACTATTTAAGAGATCATACGGGTTTTCGTTTTCGCCTGGAATAATTACCTCAAGCGCCAGGTCGTTTTGCTTGGCAAATTCACGTACAAGTTCATATTCGAAACCAACTTGAATACCCCTGTAAAGAAAATAAGCGCCGGAACTATAACTGGTTATCATGCGTAGCACACCACCTCTTTTAATTTCTGCCCAATCTCTATTTACAGGTACCTCAACGGTAGTGTTAAGAAGTTCGGGCTCAGTAACCGGTTCTTCTTTTTGTGGTTTTGAACAGGTAACTAAAATGAAAGAAACTAAAAAAAGAAATACCGTTCTTTTACCAAAAATCGATATGTTTTCCTTTGTAGTCATAAATTTGAAAGGTAACTTTATATGGCTTTAACAAAATTAAGTGGCCACACAGGCGTTATTTTCTCTGTCAATTTAATGGAATTTATCCAGTTTATGTTATTTGTTATCAAAATCTAATAAACTACAGCCCATAAAATATTGATTATAAATAGTTTATATTTTTTACTGGTTAGCCTGCATTTTGTATGAAATCTGTTTCTCATTTATTAATTGCTGCACTGTTCTCTCTATTTTTACTGCAGGCTTCTAATGCTCAGCTTAATGGTATTGTTAAAAACGCAGTAAACCTTGATCCCATTTCTAATGTAAATATATTGGTTATTGGAAGCACTACTGGTACAAGTACGAACTCTGATGGGGAGTTTTCTCTAACTATTTCATCATTCCCTGCTAATCTACAATTATCTGCCCTTGGGTTTGAATCAAGAGAAATTGAAGTATTACGCACCGACACTTCACTCGTTCTCTATTTGAAACCAACGCGACTAAGTATGGAAGAGGTTGTGATTGTTCCTGATCGCACTATAAACCCGATAACGAACTCATCCCCTATTGCCCGCAGTACAGTAAGTGTTGAACAGCTCACCAGCAAAGCAGTTACGAGTGCAGTTGAGTTACTAAGAGCCGAGACAGGGGTTTTTGTTCAACAAACGAGTGTAGGTCAGGGTAGTTTATACATTAGAGGCCGGGCAGGGCGAGATGTACTGTATCTTTTTAATGGGTTCCGTATGAATCCTTCTTTCGTTAGATCAGGACAAAATCAATATTTTGGAGCAGTTGATCCTTTTTTGATAAATAAACTGGATGTATACAGGGGCCCTGTTTCGGTATATTATGGCAGTGATGCTCTTTCTGGAGGCGTTAATATCTCTCCTATCATTAAAGATTTTTCTGATTCGAACACACTTTCTGGTAAAGCCATGACCTTCCTCAACTTTGAAGGAAATGGGGAAAAAACACTTCATGGTAATCTTGCGTACCAGAGCCCAAGGTTTTCACTTTTTGCAGGTGGCACTTACAGAGATTTTGACTATTACAACATGAGTTCGAAATCAGATGAAACGCTGTGGTTTCCTTACAATGAGACTCTTTCGAATGCTGATTATAGATTTAAATCGTTCCAGGCTTCTTCAAAAGTAAAGACCTCCGAATATTCGAACCTTTCACTGGTTAGTTATTATGGTGAAATCCCGGATGCTCCAAGGCTTGATAGAATTACGCTGGGATTTGCTACCGAAAACGTGTCTTCTACTATAAGCCCTGAAAACGCTTACTACTCTAATACTTCACCTTTGATTTTCTGGGGAAATACTGCTGAATACAGAATCACAACTCCTCATCCTGTATTTCAAACGATTGGCGTTAAAGCTGGTTACTTCAGGTTGAAGGATTATCGAAAAGAACAGGACTTTGCTTTCAACAGCGCTCCGGAGTTCTCTATCCTTGATAGTGAACGAACGTACTGGTTTGATGTAAGTGATACTACCGACTTCGATCAAAGTGCCAGTAATCAAATTCAGGCTTCTGTTGATGTACGTACGAACCTGCAACAGAACCTGTACCTAAAGTGGGGAGGGGATTTCTCAATTGACAGAGTAACAAGCCGGAGACATAGCAGCGCCGGAGAGGAAATTCTACCCAGATATCCCGATGGTTCTGAATATATTCTCTCAGGGATATTTGCCCAGCTTGATCATGGCATATCAGAACAACTAAATATGGAATATGGTATAAGATATTCTCACACCTTTGCCAATATCCCCTTTGAAGGAGTAGATACTGATCGAAAGTTTAATCCTTATTCCGATCACTATGGCCAAATAACTGGAGCGGTTAGCATGTCTTATAATTACTCAAAGGAATTAACTCTTGTAAGTAATATTTCTTCCGGGTTCCGGGCACCTAACATTTCTGACCTTTCCGAAATCGGAACCAGGAGAAGTAACCAGTTTCAATCTCCTAATCCCGACTTGAGTCCAGAAAAAACCAGAAATATCGATTTTGGTATGCAGTACTATGATGGAGAGTTTTCATCTGAGTTCTTTGTCTTCTGGCTCCATTATTTTGACAAAATTACCAGGGTAGAAACCGGGAACCTTGTAGATGAATTCGGACAAGTTCAGGATCCATCTAGCTCTACCGAGTTGTATACCGAGGTAACAAACCAAAATGTTAACTCTATGGACTTATTCGGGATTGAGTTCAGGGGTGATTACAGTTTAAATAGTTATGTAAGAAGTGGGCTTACCTTTACTTATACCTGGGGGAAATTGAAAAACGAAAATGGAGTAAATGAACCTGCTGATCGTATCCCACCTGCAAACGGGCTATTCTTTATTGACTACTCGGCCAGTAAGTCCTTAACTATTCGGCCTCAGGCCCGATATGCCTTTGCACATCGAAGGATATCTCCGGATGAAATTTCCGATATCCGTGTTTCTGAAAATGGAACGGATGGATTCGTAAACATCCAATTGCTCGTTAACCTGGAAACTACCGAAAACATCTCCTTAAAATTTATCGCTGATAACCTCATGGATGCTGCATACAGGGAGCATGCAAGCAGCCTGGACGGAATGGGGAGAAACTATACTGTTTCGATTAGTTACTCTTTCTAAGACTCGCTGTTGTTTTTCCCTTTTGCCCAGGTAAGCACTATTCCACAGAGAATAATCATCATACCTGCAAAAGAAAGCGGCAAAGGAACTTCTCCAAAAAATATGAAAGCCATAAATGAGGATGCAATTGGTTCAAAAAGAATCAAGGTTGCCAGTAATGTTGGTGAAACATACTTAACCGCATAGTTTAAAGCCCCATGACCTGCTATTTGTGGTCCAATTGCCAACGCCAGGCCTACGATTAGAAGAAGGCCGCTGATCTCTATCACAAAGCCTTCTACTATAAATAGTGCAATTACAGAAGTAAGCGCTGAATATCCATACACAGGGAAAACATACTGAATCCAACTTCGCTTTTGCCTTACCCGATTTCCAATAAGAAAATAACCGGCAAATATAACAGCAGCCAACACCGCAAGACTATTTCCCAGTAAAGGGTTTGAAAACGTACCTTCTAAATCAAGATCTGAATACCCAAGCACCATTGAGCCGAAAAAAGCTATAAATACTCCTGCCCAAACGGTTAGCTTAAATTTAAGCTTGAATCCAAACCTTTCGATTAAAATCAGAACTATCGGGTGAATGGTAACCAGTACTGATGCAGAAGCAATAGAAGTAAAATAAATGGAGCCTACCCAGCAAATAAGGTGTAGCCCTAAAAGAACCCCTGAAAGAATTATTAGCCCATGCTCTTTCCCGGAAACAATTTTTTTAGGCTGGTTTTTTTGAGACGCGTAATAAAATGGAATTAGAAAAATAAAGGCCAGAACCGTTCTAACTGCTACAACCAGGAAAGCGGATTCAGAAGTGACAATTTTAACAAGGATTGGAGAAAAGCCAATCGCAGTAATTCCAAAAGCCAGTGTGGCATAAACTCTTAACTTCGAGAAGCTCTCTGACCCGTGATTATCCATCAGCGAATTCGATCCATTGAACGAACCAGTTTTTCATCTTTATTGATTGACCTAAGTGCCAGGAGTTGGAATATAAATCCCAGAGCTATCAGCCCTGTTCCTAAAGCTTCATCCCAGAGATATGTCCCAATTCCGCCAAGAGAAAATAAAATACCAGTGGCAAACCCAAAACCAATAACCTGGGCGAAACAACTTCTTTTGACCCATTGCATTTGATTCTTCCTGTCAGAAAATTTGAAAATGCTGAAAAACGATAGAATGAATGAAACAGTAAGGATAGCTGCTAATCCATATCCGATCCATATTTGAGGATCTTCCATTGCCCGGGTATAGATTGGTGTAAAAAAGACTGCGCCGGTTACTAAACCTGATAACGCTAAAAAAACAGTCTGTATTCGTTGTAACACGTATGTATAAGCTGATTGAAAATTCGAGGTAAAGATAGGAGTTTTGACAAATAAAAAAGGAGAACAAAATGTCCTCCTTTTAAATTATTACTCTAAATAAGAACTAACTAGCTAACTGGTACTTGCAACCTCAATAGCTGGCTCTGGGGTAATTGCAGTCCCATTAAGTGAACTCTGATCTTTAATGATTCCTGGTTCTTCCATGCCAAATAATGTTTTATTCAAACCACGGCGACCTCTTTCGATAATACTGTAAAGAACAGGTACCAAAATTAATGTTAACGCTGTAGCAAAAAGTAGCCCAACAATAACTGCAATGGCCATCGGCCCCCACCAGGTAGCTTGCTCACCCCCCATGTAGATGTAGAGTGGCAGGTTAGAGAAAAACTCGATCGGATCATTTACAAGTACAATGAAATCGAAGTTGAAACCTACTGCCAATGGAACCAATCCAAGTGTAGTTGTGATCGCTGTTAAGATTACCGGACGGAAACGAACTTTACCACCAAGAATAAGCGCTTCTCTCAGACTAAGCTTGTCTCTTTCTCTGAGGATGTCAACGTAATCGATAAGTACAATGGCATTGTTTACTACGATACCAGCAAGCGAGATAATTCCCAGGAATGCCATGAGGCCAAACGCCATTTGGAATGTAACAAATCCATAGAATACACCCGCCATCGACATAATTACCGAACTCAGAATGATTAGCGGCTTCGCTACCGAGTTAAACTGAGAAACCAGGATAAATGCTATCAGGAACACCGCTATCATAAAAGCAATTCCTAGGAATTCGAAAGATTCATCCTGCTCTTGTTGCTGACCAGTCCAACTGAATCCATAACCTGCAGGTAGTTCTTGTAAATAGGTATCCAGAACCCCTTGAACTTCTGCAAGTACTGCATTTGCCTGGTAACCAGACCGAACATCTGCACTTATTGTAATTACACGTTCTGATTCTTTGTGATTGATTCCGCCAAGTCCGTCATTTACTTCCCATGTCGCTACTTCAGATAAGGGAATCTGGTTGTCTTCATGGAAAATTGTGAGATCGCCCAGTGTACTCATATCATCACGATATTCATCATTTAACCGAACGATTATGTCGTACTCTTCTTTACCATCTCTGAACTTCGAAGCTTCAACGCCGTTAATTGCCTGGCGGATCGTCATTCCGATCACGTTAGTATTCAATTCGTACAGAGCCGCTTTTTCACGGTCTACTTCAACTCTGATTTCAGGTCTGGGCTCAGGTAGGTTAGACTCCAGCCCATCCATTTTTGCAAATACAGAATCTTCTTCCAGGATTGTAAGAACATCGTATGAGATTTTAGTGAGCTGATCCATGTCAGCACCAGAGATCTCAAGGTTTACCGGTTTACCTGTTGGCGGGCCGTTTGGTGGTTGCTCAACCGTAATTTTAGCCCCAACAATATTAGAGGTCATATACCCGCGAAGAAACTCCATAGCCTCAAATACATCTCCTTCACGCTTTTGGAAGTCAACGAAGTTAAGTGCTACAGTTCCTTTATTTGGTGTATTTCCTCCACCCGAACTTCCCGGATCTGCTGTTATACTTGCACCAGAAGTTGCAAGTACACTGTTTACATCAGCAATTTGCGGGAGGTCCTGAACAAGGTCTCTGACTTGATCTACGATAGATTTTGTAAATGTCACGTCTGAACCAATAGGTGTCTCAATCTGAACATATACATCCCTTGGAGGAATATCTTCCGGAAAAAATTCAGTTCCGGGATTGAACTTATTTAGTACTACTACACTGGATACCAGTACCATAAAAGCGATAAATATAGTACTTAACCGATGATTCAGAGACCAAACCAAGGTCTTTTCATATCGCTCAACAAAAATGTTCAGCCCATCTTTTTGCCACCATCTTCCTACTGGTTCAAGAATATATTTATTCAATAACCATAGCACGAACCCAAGCACTATTAACATAACCCAGGTCACGAAGCTGGAAGCAAGGAAAATCAGAAGGAAGAATCCTACTACGCCTATAATTATTCTCTTTCCACTTTTTGTTAGCACTGCTTTCCCTTTATGGCCATCCACTCGCATAAACAAGGCGCAAATCACCGGGTTTATTACCAAACCAACAAATAGTGAACTCGCTAAAGTGATGATCAAGGTTTTCGGAAGATAACTCATAAACTGTCCAACAATTCCAGGCCAAAAAATCATTGGAGCAAAAGCAGCAATGGTAGTCATAGTACCCGCAATAATAGGTACAGCTACCTCACCTGTGCCTTTTTTGGCTGCTTCGAAATTATCATAACCCTCTTCCAGGTAACGATAAATATTCTCCACAACCACAATGGCATTATCTACCAACATACCCAGGGAAAGTATAAGAGAAAACAGAACTACTGTGTTCATTGTAATCCCGACAATACCCAGAATAATAAAGGATAAGAACATTGATAGAGGTATGGAAATACCCACAAAAGATGAGTTTCTGACGCCAAGGAAGAATAATAACACTCCAACAACAAGGGTAAGTCCCGAGATAATATTATTCTCAAGGTTACTCACCATATTTACCACATCAATACTCTGATCGTTTGAAATAGAATAAGAGGTAGTAGGAGGTAATGTCTCCAATTCTTCCGCAAGAATGGATTTCACTCTATCCGCTGTTTCCAGGATATTCTCACCGGTTCTTTTCTTGACACCGAGTGTAATTACTGGCGCTCCTCCCAATTCTGAGTATGTTTCGCGCTCTTTGAAGCCAAAAGTTACCTCAGCTACATCACGAACATAGATAGGACGCTGTTCTTTTCCCTTTACAACAATGTCTTCAAGAAGCTTGGTATCTTCATATTGCCCGGGTACTCGAAGAAGGAACTTCTTTGTACCTACAGAAATATCTCCACCTGGAATCGTTACGTTCTCTAATGAAATAGCCTGGATAATATCACCAAAAGTGATTCCATAATACTTCATCTTGGCCAGATCAACATCAACCTGAACTTCTCGTTCCAGGCCACCTGTTAAATCTACACCCAACACAGAAGGAATAGCTTCTATCTTATCCTGTAAATCTTCGGCAATATCCTTTAAGATTACCTCATCATATTTACCTGAAAGGTTAACATTCATTATCGGGAACTCAGCAAAATTAATTTCCTGAACAGTAGGCTCTTCTGCATCTTCCGGGAGTTCCGGTTTAGCTAAATCAACCTTTTCCCTAACTTTTTGAAGGGCATCTTCAATATCTACAGAAGGTTCAAATTCCAGGTTTATATTGGAATATCCTTCTGCTGAAGAAGATGTCATCTTTTTAATATCTGAGATGTTACTCAGCTCGTCTTCCAGCTTCCTTGTTACCAGGCTCTCCATATCCTCTGGAGATACACCAGGATAAACCGTAACAACAAATATGTTTGGAACATTGATACTAGGGAAGTTCTCTTTTGGGATAGTGAGGTATGAAACAATACCCATCACTGCCACAAGCACTAATAACACTAGTACACTAATTCTGTTATTTATCGCGAAACTCGATAGCCAGAACTCTTTTCGGTTAACCGGCTCAGGAACCGATTCCCCATTCATCTGATTTCCGTTTTTAAAATCTTCAGTACTCATATTTTTTCGAGTAAAAAATTAATTGGCAGCTAATGAAGGTGCCGCCGTTTCTTTAGGAGTCACTCGCATGCCATCGTCCAGGAAGGCAGATCCAAGTGTTATGAACTGATCACCTATTGATAATCCTTCATCTATAATTACGTGCGTCTTGTACGACTTACCCAGCTTTACTATTCGCTCTTCGGCAATACTTTTTCCAGTCTCATCTTCGGTTAAAACATATACTACATATCCATTGTTTTTAGAGTATACATACTCTTCACTAATTACAATAGCACCTTCGATTTCATATGTTTTAAGGCGAACATTTGTGATCATATCTACTTTGTAGTTATGTCTATCCTGAGGTAATTCCACCTCAATCTTAAATGTTCTGTTTTGAGGATTTATACTACTTGCAGTAAAACTGATTTTACTAGAAAGTGTATCACTTAGTTCAGTGTCAAACCATACCTCTACTTCATCTCCGGTGTTGATTACATCAGCATACCTTGCAGGAACTCCGGCAGAGATTTTGAAGTCTTCTGAACCAATTAAGCGAACAACAGGAGTACCTGGGCTTGCCATCTCTCCAACTTCTAGCATAATGTTTTCAACTTCTCCGCTAAAAGGAGCTTTTATGCTCGTGTTCGCCAAGTCTACTTTAATTGACTCTAAAGCTGAATTACTTTGTTCATAAGCATATTTAGCATTCAGGTAGGATGATTCTGATCCTATGCCATCTTCTTCATACACCTTTTTTAAACGTTCGTAATTATCCTTTGCCTGAGAAGTCATGGCTTCCAAACGGGCTTTTTCCTGCTTTAACTTTGAGTCGTCAATCTTAAGTATAGTTTGACCTTTTCTTACTGGGCTACCCTCATTTACAGCATAAGACACTACTCTTCCGCTAACTTCAGCAGATATCATAATATCATTCTGTGTCTCAACTGTACCAACTACCCTAACGTAACTGGCAAAATATGAAGGCTCAACAGTTTCAGTTCTGATATTTACCGTTTTTACGAGCTCTTCTGCAGTAGCTTCTTCTTGTGCTGCTTCTCCCGAGCAAGCACTGGCTATAATCCCAACGATAAGTATTAATAATAGATTCTTCTTTTTCATTTTATGATGATGTATGTATTGTTCGATTAATTTGATTCTGCAAAGTCAGTATCTACAAAGGGTACTATCCCTGTAGCTAAATCATATTGAGCTTTTGCAGTTAGGTAGTTAAATACCATGAGTGCATAGTTTACTTCGGCCTGGCGAACCTGAACCTCCGCTTCTGTTACTTCAATCTGAGAGCCTAACCCATTTTCTAACCTCTTTAGTGATCGTTCGTATCCTTCTTGTGCTTGCTTAAGTGCAATTTTTCTTGAGCTGGCTGTTTCAAATGCCATATTAAGATCTTCACTTGAAGAAGCGACTTCATTCTGAGCCATCAAACTAGTAGCACGTCGTTGCTCTTCAAGATCCTTTCGCTTTATAATAACTCTTTCTACATCTACTACTCTTTTGAATCCCTGGAAGAGTGGAAGACTTAGATTAATTCCCAACGTTTGAAACCGATTTGCATCCTGGAAAAAGTTTGGACTGCCCGGTTCTGCTGAATTCCATTGTAAATTATATGTAGCAGACAGCGTTGGCAAGAAACTGCTTTTGGTAGCCATTGCTTCCTTCTCAGTTAAGTTTAAGCTTGCATCCAACAGCCTTAGGTCCCCTCTTCTTAAATCGATATCTGGAACTTCAGAAACCCTTTTTTCAAATGTAAATGGATTAAGCTGATCAACCCTTTTTATTTGTTCGTTTTCCGGAGTACTGGACTCGCTGGTAAGAATATCAAACTCATTTAGACTACCCTGAACCTCAAAGCTAAGCTGAAGAGGCAAACCCATTACAACTTTCAGGTTTCGATATGCCTCGTCTACAGCGTATTCAGCTTCAATAAGTTGTGGCCTTTGATTACTCAACTGAACTTCAATCCTGAGAACATCATAAGAATCAACTAATCCGGCTCTTTGTCGTGCCTGGTTTTCACTAAGGTTCTGCTCCAGTCTATTGATCTGAGATTCCTGTAATCGTAATTGTTCTTTTACCGCAAGTACCTGGTAGTATGCGATCCTTGTTTGTGTGATAACCTGCTGACTGGTTGCCCTATAGTTTTCTTCATGAACCGTTTTAAAGATTGCAGCCGTACTTAGAGCAACATTAGTTTCACCCTTGAACAATGTTTGATTTACAGTGAATCCACCTTGCCAGTTGTTATCTGTTCCGAATTGGACAGGAGCAAGGGTACCAGCCGGGGCTGTGGGATCAAATAGTTGCGCTGGAATATATGTTACAGGGATTTCCATGTTCCTTGTATAATTCACGGATGAACTTATTTCGGGAAACACGTCACCATATGCATATTTAACCAGTTGATCTGCATCGTCTATAGAAAGTAATGCTCTCTTAATTTGTGGGCTGTTTGCTACCGCAAGTTGAATAGCTTCCTCCAGAGTTAACTCATAATCCTCGATTAATTCGATTTCCTGAGTCTGAGCAATAGCCTTTTCTCCAATTATTAACCCAATCAATAATGTGAAAAACACCAGTTTTCTGATTGAATGTCTGTTAACCATGTATTTTATTTTTAATTGATTATTCACTTTTATTTTCGCGAAGCCGCTACGACTTCTATATCCCTTGTGTTTCAAAAAATGACTCAGAGTCATAGTCCTTTTTCCTTTCTTCACTGGCAATTCCACAACCAATCATCTTCATGTAACCGTCGAACATAGATTTTAGCGTTATGCCAAGTTCATTTAACAAATTAAAATGCTGTGTATTCTGATGTTGGTAAGCCAGGCTAACCATACCATGTGATGTGCCCCAAAGTAATACAGCTAATTCTTTAGGCTCATAGCTTGAATTAATACTTCCGTCCTGTATACCAATTTGAATTGCACGGACCATACAAGTAAACGAGCCCTGCATATTATCACGGCATGCATGCAAGTAACTACTATCCTCTAACTCACTTGCCTCTTTAAGGTTATCATGAAATCTCATGGCTCTGAAATACTCGGGGTGTTCATTAACAAATGTCATGAATGTTGCACCGATCATATGGACCAGTTCTATACCAGGTAAATCATTAGTAAGCACTTTGGATATCTCCTGATTCAGAAGAGTGGTGGCCTTGTTACAAATTCCTAAAACAAGGTCATTCTTATTATTGAAGTATTGGTATAAGGACCCTTTACTTACCTCCGCACGTTCAGCAACTTCATCCATGTTCAGCTGCTCAAGACCTTTCTCAAGAATCAAACCCTCTGCTGCTTCCAGCATGATTGAGCGCTTGAATTCCTTTTCTCGCTCTTTGCGTTCTACTATTCCCATATATTGACTTATAGTCATTTTTTGAATTTAGGTCACAAAGCTACATACTCTTGCTCTCAGAAACAATCTATTTCTTGTAAACAAAACGTAAACATTCTTAAAAGTTTGGATGTAAGAATGATTACTTTTGGTCTCATCAAAATTCATCATTGATTAAGAAATACTTCACCGATTTAACTTTAATTTTTGTTGCAGTAGTTTGGGCGCTCAATTTCAGCGTTGTTAAAACTGCTCTCAATGAAATTGACCCTCTTAGCTTCAATGCTCTTAGATATATCCTTGCTGCATCATTATTAGTAGTCGCAGCAAAATCAAAAGGGTTCAATCTAAAAGTAAAAAAAGAGCACTTTTGGAAACTGGTTGGTATAGGCCTTGTAGGAAATTTAGGATACCAGCTATTATTCATCATCGGGATTAACTACACTTTCTCTGCTAATGCAGCTGTAGTACTGGGTACCATTCCTATCTGGGTAGCTTTTCTTTCTCATTTCTTTACTGACGAAAAACTAACTTCAAATAAGCTTATAGGAATTATCACTGCCTTTACCGGAGTAGCCTTTCTTATAGCAGGTGGTAAAGACCCAATATCGTTTGCATCTGACAGCTTCAAAGGTGATATCATTACTCTAATATCAGCCATAACCTGGGCTACTTATACTATTCTTTCCAAAAAGTATCTGAAGTTTTACAGCCCTGTTCAATATTCAGGATTTATGTCGGTTGTTGGAGTTACCTCTTTATTACTTGTTGGTTCTCCGTTCTTAGTTCAACTAGACTGGTCAGGAATATCATTAATCGGGTATGGTGGTATTTTATATAGTGGATTATTATCTGTGGGCCTTGCCTACTTAATCTGGAATAATGGGATCGCAAAAATTGGCGCTGTAAGGACCGCTACTTATCAGAATTTAGTACCTGTTCTCGGCTTACTATTTGGAGTAATATTGCTTAGAGAAGAATTAACCTTAGCTCAATACTTTGGCTCATCTATTGTTATTTCAGGAATATTCATATCACGATTTTAATTTATATCTAAAAAAGGTTCCTTGTATATTCTCAACTGTTTAATAATCGCTATAATAAACGAAATGACCTTCTCTAAAAACTTTTTCTGTTCCCTGACCTTACTTCTATTTTTTGTAAGTACTGTAGCAAATGCTCAATCAGGCACAACCGGAGCTGAACAGAGTAGTTTGAATCTTGATATTTCTAGTGACTTTGATGGGTTATATTTTCAAGATGTTTCCGGCTTACAGTTAGCTATACAGGGCATTCCGTATGAAACAAGTATTGATGAATCGACTTACTTATTAGGCACCAATGATGTAATTACAGTTGAGATTCAAGGGATTCAAAACATCCTCTTTAGAAGTTTAATGATTAACTCTTCAGGAGAAATTGTTATTCCTTCTATCGGAGCAATTAGGATCGATGATAAGACCATATCAGAAGCCCAGGCTGCTATTAATGAAGCATCCAAGCAAGTTTACAACAACACAGCTGTTAAGGTTTCTATTGAGATTCCTAAACCGGTTCATGTTCATGTGAGTGGAAGCATCCCATATCCGGGGAAATATATTTTACCAGCCCAGGTACGAGTAGACCTGGCCATATTACAATCAATAGTTAAAATTGAACCTAGAAATGGTGTGCAATCTATCTACGCTCCCAACTATACTAGCCAGATTTTAAAAGAAGGAAGTTATTCATACAGAAACATCCTTATCAAACATACTGATGGTACTTACTCATCTGCTGATTTAATTCATTATTTCAGAACTGGAGACTTAGAAAGCAATCCGGTAGTTAAGGATGGAGACAGAATTTCTCTAAGACGAACCAGTAGAGACAGTCCAAAAATCAGTATTTCCGGGGCCGTTAGCTTTGGGTATGAACTTGAATATCGGAGTGGAGATACGCCACAAACTTTGATCAATATTAGTGGTGGCTTTGAAAGTAATGCTGATGAGAGTAAGATCTTCATTTATCGTAGGAGCGGGAGTTCAGTTGAAAAAATTGAAGTACCAAGAGAAGATTGGGCTTCATATGAATTACAAGAAAATGACAGGCTTGTTGTACCATACAACCGGAATAAAAAATTAACATCATCGGCATGGGTTAGCGGTGAAGTTATACTTCCCGGTAATTTCCCAATACTAAGTGGTGAAACTACTATTCATGAACTATTAGAATTAAGTGGAGGCCTTACAGAAGATGCTCTCCCAAATGCTGCTTATTTATTACGCGGGACTTCTCTTGAGAATGAAATCCCGAATAAGTTTAATACCGAACTAATGAAAAGGACTTCTGATCAACCTTTTCAAGGCTTAGAATATCTTGACCTGGAAACAAACTTGAGCAGGAACAGGGTCTCAATCGATCTTTCTAATGCTGAAGAACTTAAAGAGCTTAAACTTTTTGACGGTGACCGATTATTTATTCCAAAAGATGAACAAACTATCTTTGTTTTTGGCCAGGTAAACAATCCGGGATATTTCCCTTTTGCTGAGATAGCAGCAAAATCTGTTTTTGACTATGTAAATTCTGCCGGAGGCTTTGCTTTATCAGCTGATAAAGATCGGATTTTTGTTATCAAGGCAGGTAATGGAACATGGTTTAAGCCACAAGAAACCAGGCTAGAGTCTGGTGATAAGATATTTATTGATAGATTACCTACTGAAGACTTAAATGCGCTTAGGGCATATGAAATCCAAAAAGCTCAGCTTCGGAACCAAAGAACTCAATTAATTATGACTGGTATCACAACTATCACTGGCATAATTACTACCTACGTAGCCATTAGAAGACTTTAAAATGACACCTAACTTTACTTCTCCAGCCTGGACCGAAATAGTCCGTTATTTGTTTCAAAAAAGAAGGGCTTTAGTATTAATACCGTTTATCGTTTCCGTTTTAATCGCCATTTTTACTCTCTTCATACCTAATAGATATACTTCAGTTGCCAACTTGCTACCAAGCCAGCGGCCATCTCTCGGGTTTGACCTATTTACTGAAGCAGGAGGCCTTAGTTCTTTAGCCAGTTCAGTTTTGGGTAGCGGAGAAAGTGAAGAGTTCAACCGTTACATAGTATTATTGAGTAGCTATACAACCAGTAAGCAGGTAATTGAGCAGTTTAATCTTATAGATCTATATGATGTATCTGGTGCTAAAGACCCAATGAAAGATGCTATGGAGATTCTTGCGGATAGAACAGCATTTGAAAGCCGTGAGGAAGGTAATTTCATTATATCGGTTGAAGATAAAGATCCTGAGTTAGCAAAGCGCATCGCGGATTATTACATAGATCTGTTAAATGAACAGAATACCAGGATTGTTTCCAGGGATGCACGGGGTTATAGGGAGTTCATTGAGAAGCGCTATGAACAGGCTTTGAGTGATGCTGAAACTTTGAAAGAGGAAGTGGTATCATTTCAAAAAAAGTACGGAGTCTTTGAGCTACCTGAACAGGTGAAACAGTACTTTAGTTTAATTGGTTCTCTTACAGCCAAACAACTTGAAGCAGAAATTAAGCTACAAATGTTAGCCCAAACAGTCTCAACATCGAGCAGCCTTTATAAAAGTACAAATATCGAATACAAAGCCATCAATAAGATGCTTCAGGATGTTTACACTGATTCTGATAGTGCCAATATTTTATTGAACTTTAATGATTTATCAGAAATCGGAACGAATTATTATGAGCTTACTTTAAAGGCTGAGATACAAGCTGAGATACAAAAATTCCTCCTACCAATTTATGAGCAGGCAAAAATGGAAGAAGCAAAGTCACTGCCATTAGTTAGTGTGATAGATGAACCTATTGTGCCTATTATCAAAAGCTACCCAAGAAGGTCTATTATTGTTATAAGTGCAGGGATATCTGTTTTTATTCTTACGCTGGTTTATTTCATCCTTCGATTTAGTTTCACAAAGAACAAAGCCTACTTTACTTACTTAATAAGTTAGTATGATCACGACTTTTTTTAGCTCCAAAAACTTAGAAAATTCTATTCTGATAGTCTTTTTTACGTTAGTGTGTGTAGCGCTGATCTCTTTTTCGGAGAGCTATTTTTATGTCGTTCCAATTTTGTTTGCTGTCGGTCTTCTCGCATACTTTTTTAGTACAATTGTAGATGGGTTTCTGCCTCTTTTGTTTATTCTGGTAAGCGTAACAATACTAGAGAATTCACCGGGAATACAACCTATAGAAATTCCCTTCTATCTTATCTCAGGGATTGTAATTCTTTATGTTTTTATTGAGTTAGTTACAGGCAGATTTCTCATCGAAACAAATCTTGACAGACTCTTTTTGTGTCTTTTATTGCTGCTACCTATTGGTGTTGCTATTGGAATTATCAATGGAGCCGCACCTTATCTGGCAGTTGGTGAAACAACTTATTTTTTTGGGGTTCTTGCTTATTTCCCCTTAAGAAAACACCTCAATAAAAAGCAGTTCGAGTTAATCCTGACTTCAATAATTGGTCTTATTATAGCCTATGTCTTAATCCGTAATATTCTCAATTATCGACAGTTAATTGTTCAGGCAATACTATCTTGGCAAGCCGAAAAAGCAAGAGTAGCTGCTAACGAAGTAATTCTAATGATCGGAGCACTTTTTTGTTTAAGTTCAGCAGCGTTAACTAAAGTAAGAGTAAAACAGTTATTTTTTACTGCAAGCTTCGTACTCTTTTTGGGTGGTTTGATATTAACACAAAGTAGAGGTTATTGGCTGGCATTTGCATTTGGAGCTTTTCTAATATTCTATTCAATAAATCGCTCTGGTAAACTTCGAATACTACTTACTTTTTTACTGCTTTCTTCATCTTCGATTATAATTGCTAATATCTTCTTCAGCGACTTTTTAAATGTGATACTGAATGGCTTGCTGGAACGCTTTTCATCAATTGGGTCAACCAAGCTTGACATTTCATTACAGGAAAGAGTCTTAGAATCTGAAACTGTTTTCAAAATGATGTTAAACAACCCTATAGCTGGCTATGGTTTTGGATATACTTACACAAAGAAGATACTTTTCTATAGTTTTTTTGAAGAAACCAGCTATGTTCATAATGGGTATTTAGCTATTTGGTTAAAACTTGGATTACTTGGACTTATCACAAACCTCTCTATTTGGATACTATCAATTAGAAACAGCATAAAACTTTATCGAACCTCAACTGTTGAGAAAACACAGATCATCTCTTTAACAATCCTGGGATCAGTTTTTGGCATCATGGTTGTAAATATGACCAGCCCCCAGGTGCTTACATTTGAAAGCACTTTGTTTGTTACAATCTTTTGTGCGTATGTTAGCTCTAGAATGGAAAAACAGACAAAGATTGAAGCCTGAATTGATCAGTATAATTACCGTTAACTATTTCTCTGAAGATGAAATACTCGAGTGCTATTCTTCTATTATAAAAAATACAGAAATAGATTTTGAACTGATTCTTGTTTCGAATTCCCCTATTAGAGAAGATTTTAGAAACTCCATATCTGATTTAAAGCTACCGGTTGTTATACATGAAACCGGAACTAATTTGGGTTTTGCAAAAGCATGCAACATAGGTGCAACATTTGCTACTGGGGAATTTTTGTTTTTTTTAAACCCCGATACCAGATTTCGGAATGATGTGTTACAGAAATTATTTGCCTGTTATAGATCAATTGATAATCCAGGTATCCTTGGACCTCAAACTTTCGATTCAAATCAAAACCCTGTTCCATCGGCAAAAAGTGAGCTGACTGCAGGATACTTTTTGACCGTCATGTTTCCCTTTATTCATTTTTTCTCTGGCGATAATGGTTTTAAGGTACACTTTATGCCAGGCCAAACAAGTTCGGTTCCTGTTGTAAATGGTCACGCCCTTTTCATTAGCAGACTTTTATTTAACACTATTGAAGGATGGGATGAAAACTTCTATATGTATTGGGAGGAAAATGATATTTGTATAAAAGCTCGCAAAACAGGTAATGAAGTTATCTTCTGTAAAGAAGCCGAACTAATTCATAAATCAGGAGTTTCGACCAGTAAAGTTTTTTTAAAGATGGAGATTGAAAAGCATCGATCACAACGAAAGTTTGTACAAAAAAATCATCCCAACTTTAACCTTTTGAATAGGTTTTCAGGATGTATCGGTTTCTTTATAAGAACCTTAGCTAGTTTGTTTACTTTCAACAGGAAAGAAATACAACGGTTTTGGACTCTCTTTCTTTGGTATACTTTTAGGTATAATTAAATAGTAAGGTTATTCTACCTGCATAATGAAGGATATACTTATAGTCGATTTTAATGCAACGGCGCCTGTTTACACCGCCTACTTTTGTGACGCTTTAGTAAAAGCTGGGCTCAGAGTTGATATTTTATCTCCTCAAAATAAAGAAGCACTTAGTGTTTTAGACTTCCTCGATCTTAATTTTCTGTCTAAGATAGAGTCCACGAGGTCTTCTTCATTAAAAGCTTCTATGTACATCTATTACTGGAGTAGAGTACTAAAAATTGCTAAAAACTATAAAGCGATTCATTTCCAATGGTTTCCTTTGCTAAGTAAAAGTCCCTTCGACTATTTCATGCTTCAAAGATTAGAGAGACAAAACAGCAATCTTTTTTACACTGTCCATAACTGTTTACCCCACGAAGATCGGTCTCAAAAAACTTTTTCAAGATATAAAAAGATATACGAGATGATACCTAACCTTGTAGTTCACACTTCTGCTACTAAGGAAGAGTTAATTTCTAAATTTGGGATACAGAGCGAGAGAATTACTAAGATAAATCATGGCCCTTTCTATAAAGAATTAGCTTTCAAACCGGATCATTTACCTGATCCTAAAAAGATTACTCTTGGAATGATTGGACATATTCGACCTTATAAAGGGTATGAAGATGCCTTCACTTTAGTTAAACAAGCTAAAGGCACGGATAACGAATTTAACTTATCTATTTCTGGCGGTGGCAAGAAAGAGTACATTGATAAATTAAAAAGTTGTATCAAAAAACTTGATCTAACAGAGCATGTAACCATTAACCATGGGTACATCAAAACCAAAGCACTTATCAAGTTACACCATGAGGTTGACGCCATTCTAGCTCCTTATAAAAGAATCGATCAGAGCGGGGCCGTTATTACAGCTCTATCATTAGGAATTCCAGTTTTAGGATACTCTATTGGCGGGATTTCTCAGGTTATTTCAAATAAGTACAACGGATACCTATCTAAAAAAAATGAACCAGAAGGATTATTAAACGGAATAAAGTGGCTTCAAAACAATTCTAAAAAGGATATATATGAAAACTGTATTAAAAGTACAGACTCATTTTCCTGGGGAGTTTCAGCACAAGCTTTGAAGCCTAAATACCTCTCTTAACTTTCCACTGATAAAGACTTATTCAATAGTTTTCGAATAAAGCTAAAGTTTATAACTAGTAATAAAGCAATAGAAACTATTACTGTTATTATAAGTCTATCCCCACTCACGAATAATGGTAAGCTTATTAATAAGGCGCCTATTCCCATCGGAATAACAATGTTGGTGAAATACTCTTTTTTATTTTCAATTTGAGAAAGAACACCCCAAATAAGTAGAAGTGTATCAATGGCTGTAATACCTAGCGCTACTAGTGCTATATGATTTATAGTTCCAAAGCCACTTACATACTTTAAAGCTAAGATAAATAGTACTACCTCCAACAAGTGGAATTTCGCAGTCAAATCAGGCCGGTTTACTCCGTGTAGAAATGAAGCAGGAACATAGGAGCCACCTCTAATAAAATAAATAATACAAAATACATGAGCTACAAAAGTGCTCTGGGCTACAAAACTCTCCCCTAACCATGCCTTTATCCCAAATGGAGCAGTAGCAGATACTATTAAAAGAATAGGAAATAGAAGAATAAGAACGGCTCTGTTACTTTGCAGAAAGAGTTTATCTCTACGACTAACCGAAGATTCGCTAAGAGTTGAAAAAGCAGGAAAAAGAACTGCAACTACGGCAGAAGGAATTATCATTGTTTTTGATAATACCTCAAGCGGGGCGCTATAGAAGGTTACTGCTTTAACTGATAAAAAAGCACCAATAAAATATCTATCTAACTGTGCCATCAGTGGCCCTAATATGCTTGAAACAGTGACCCACTTACCAAATCCAATCATCTCTTTTAGATATCCCAATTCGAAGTGTATTCCTTTTTTTAGGCTGGTTTCTGTATTTAGAGCCATTACCATTAGGAAAATAAATACTAATATTTTTACAGCTAAAAGCCCCAAAACCACCCATTCAATACTATTTTTTAAGTATAGAACTATAACTAATGGTAGCAGATAGTTTAAAAATGAATTTATGCCTTGTATAAAGCTGATTGCATTGAACTTTTGTAATGATTCCATCACTGCTCTAAAGCCCGAGGCGCTTATTATAAATGGAATAGTATATGATGTGTAAACTAAAGCCTTATAAGCTTCTTCCTTCAGTTCATTTTCAATTTCGAAAACTGTATATACCAACCATTTCGACAGGCCAAGACTTACTAACCCTGCAAAAATGCCCATTATTGATATAAAAATTACTCCTGTCCAAACAACTTTATTAATTTCAGTGTATTCTTGCTTCGCTATTTTATCTGAGATTAAGCGTACGAGTGCAGGACTCATCCCTAAATTGAACATTGATAAATAGCTTATTACAACCCAGATTAAAGCTAAAACCCCAAAACGTGCTTCACCAAGTGCGCTAATTAATACAGGAATGGCAAACAATCCTATGAAAAGAGGAAGAACCTTCGCAAAAAGACTAAGGATTATATTTTTGCTTAGCCTATTATATCGAGTCAGACCTTGATATTTTTCTGTTTCACCCAACCTAAATACTAAATTTGATTATGTACGATTGCCCAATTTGCGACAACGCCAAAGGTAATAGACTTTTTTCTGCTAAAGAAATGATGTTTGGTCTTAGAGATGACTTTGAGTATGTAGAATGTGCAAACTGCGAGTGCCTTCGAATTTCGAATATACCAGAAAACTTGGGGGATTACTATCCAGATAACTATTACTCACTTTCTCATTCACAAATTTCAAAATTGAAGCTTTTTTTAAAAAGGCAACGAGGAAGATATTCGTTAAACATGAAAAATATTGGAGGTAAATTACTTACTTATGCCTGGGGAGAGCCTGTTGTTACAAGCTGGTTAAAGGGACTAAACCTAAACCTTGAGTCAAAAATTCTGGATGTTGGAAGTGGATTAGGTTCTCATCTTAAAGAACTCCACAATATAGGGTTTCAAGACCTTACAGGGGTAGATCCTTTTATTAAAAAAACCAAGATTTACTCTGATCAATTCAGAATTCTAAAGAAAAACCTGAATGAAATTGAAGGGCCTTTCGATTTTATAATGATGAATCATAGCTTAGAACATATTTATGATCAATTTGAGACTTTGACCCAAATCAATCGCCTTCTAAAGGATGATGGGCATGCATTAATCAGAATTCCATTAACAGGTACTTTTGCATGGAAAAAGTATAAGTCGAACTGGGTACAGCTAGATGCTCCAAGGCATCTTTTTCTGCATTCGAAAGAAAGTTTCTCCATACTAGCAAAAAAAACCAACTTCGATATCAAAAAGATAGTTTTTGATTCTACTGAATTTCAATTCACAGGAAGTGAGGGCTATTTACAAGGTAAAGCTCTAACCGAATCTGAGGAAAGTATTTTCACTCGTAAAGAAATAAATGAGTTCAAAGAAAAGGCCCAAACTTTGAATAATGACATGGATGGTGATCAGGCCTGTTTCTTTTTACAAAAAACTAACTAATTACCACTTGTAATCTTCTTGAAAAGCTTAAGCAATACAGCTCCCAGTCCAACTCGCTCTTTTTGATATATAACTTCTGTTCGTATTTCAGCTTGTGAGATATTAGTATCGGAAGCTATTTTACGAGCTATAGCCCAGTTGTCTATCTCAACAAACTCACCATATCTGGAGTCTTTTTTAACGAGTAGCTCATATACTTTCCTGATTTGCGGAGTTTTCCGTTCTTCTTCCGGCATATTCTTAACATAATCTGTCTTACGGAGTGTAGGACTTGTGTCATATGTCCAGTCCAGGTCATCGAAAACCACTAATCCGCCAGGTTTTAAAAGTTTATCTACTAATAAGAAAGCAAAACCATCCGTAAACCAATCATGTGCTCCATCGATGTAACAGAAATCAAACTCAGGAGCTGCTTCCATTTCTATCATTTTCATCAATCGCCATATATATGATGTTGGTTCATAGTATACTTCAACGAACTTATCTAATCCCAACCTTTCGAGTAGCTCCTCTACATTGGGTTTTGCATCTTTAGCATTAGCTAAATCGATGGTTGTAATTTTTCCCCCTCCCAGATCATCTAGTGCCCCGGCCATATAACAGGTTGAAACTCCATGTCGAAATCCAAGCTCAAGTATATTCTGAGACTTATTTTCGATTATCAGTTTCGAAATAGCTTTAGCCTGGGAAAAGTCCATATGAGGTATTCCCTCTACTACTTTCCGTATTTTTTCAATATCCATTTTTGACTTGAAGGATTAGTATTTAACAAAGGAATCATGTTTATCACCAACTTGAGGATCTGGTAAATGTTCTTTTCAACAATTGAAAAGTGAATCCCAAAAAATGAGCGCTCTGCATGATAATAATACTTATGTAAGTATGAATCGCTTTAACAATAAAACCTGGAGCTTTTCTTGTAGCTCTCCAAACTTCCGTTTTGAACAATTTACGATTGACAACTACTATTCTGAAAGATTCAACAAGAGCTACAAAAGCGATTAACGATATCACCTCAATTGAGTAAAGATAGTTCGACAATACAAAATCAAGAAGCAAGTAAAGTATCAGTAGAATCATAAATGCAAAAGGCAACAACCCTCTAACCGGACTCAAAGATGGATGTAATATTGTCGTCAAAAACCTTCCCCTTCCATATCTGAAATACTGTTTGAATAATTTCTTAAGAGACTCTCGTGGGAAATACCAACTTTTGATATTAGGACTAATAAAAACACATTCTCCAAATCTTTCGATCAACCGAAGGTTTAACTCAGAATCCTGGTTAGTAATATTCTCAGTATTAAACCCTCCAATATCTCTCAGATCTATGGTTCTGAAACAACCTAGAAAAACAGTATCACCATATCCCTCGTAAGTTTCATCCATATACTTTGCACCACCGTTCCCAAAGAAACTTTTTACTGCCAAAGCTATTCCAGACTGAACACTGTTTGCTGCCATATATCGCTGAGCTCCACCTACATTCCTTGCTCCGGTAGTTTGTAAAACCTCAACACTATTACTCAGGTAGTTATCGTCGTAATAACAATGCCCATCAGCTCTAAGAAATACTTCTCCTTTTGCTTCCTCGATCATTTTATTTAATCCGAAAGACTGGAATTTTTCAGGGTTTTCTATGAGCTTAACTCTTTCATCTTTTTTTGACAGCTCAGAAACAATTTCTCTGGTTAAATCTGAGCTTCCCCCATCGGCTATCAATATCTCAACTAAGTTGCTATAATTTGATGCTAAAAAGCCAAGTATAACTCTTTCAATGTGTTCTTCTTCATTGAACACCGGTATCCCAATCGTTACAGAGGGAAATTGCTTACTATCTTCTTTTTTTTGACTAATCAGTACTTGTACTTATAAATTTTTCTGCAGTCCGCATTAGGGAACTAGTGTAAAGCTTTTACAGCTATTTTTTAAACTCTATTTCCTCCACTTAGCAAATATAAAGCAGCCATCCTGACTGCAACCCCATTTGTAACTTGGTCCAAAATTACAGCTCTATTGCTATCTGCTACCTCGCTTTCCATTTCAACACCACGATTTATCGGCCCTGGATGCATTATTTTAAAATCAGGGAACTTGTCAAGATGCTTCAACTTTATTCCAAATCGCTCATGATATTCCCTTAGTGTTGGAAATAACTCTGTCCCTGCATCTTGCCTTTCCAATTGAATCCTTAAGGCCATCGCTATATCGCACCATGAAAGTGTTTCTTCGAGGTCATATGAAACACTAACTCCCAAATCTTCAATATGCACTGGCATCAACGTTTTAGGACCACAAAGCACTACCTCAGCACCTAGTTTTGTTAACCCAATAATGTTTGATCTAACAACCCTACTGTGGGCGATATCCCCAATAATTGCAACTTTTCTACCTTCCAGGTTTGGGTGTATTTGCTGCATCGTAAACATATCCAACAAGGCTTGAGTAGGATGTTCATGCGCCCCATCACCTGCATTGAGAATTGCCGCATCTACACATTGGGTAAGAAAATGAGGTACTCCCGGACTCTTATGCCTAACTACCACCATATCAATTTTCATCGAACTGATATTCTGAATAGTGTCTTTTAGAGACTCTCCTTTCTTGGTGCTTGAAGTGCTCGCTGAGAAATTTACTACATCAGCACCCATACGTTTTTGCGCTAACTCAAAGGATAGTCTTGTCCTGGTACTATTTTCATAAAAGAGGTTAACAATTGTTTTATCTCTTAACGTTGGTACTTTGGGAACCGGGCGATCTAAAATTTCTCTGAATGAGCGGGCCTGTTCTAGCACATATAAAATATCTTCTTTAGAATAATCGGTAAGCCCCAGCAAATGCTTTTGCTTAAACTCATATGAATCTGGTAAACTATTCACCATTACCCTCCACATTTACCAAATAAACTGCATCCTCACCGTCCAGTTCTTGCACTTTAACCCTCACCTCTTCATTGGCATGAGTATTCACATATATACCTGTGTAATTAGGAGAGATTGGTAACTCTCTATGCCCACGGTCTACCATGCAACAAAACTGTATTCTTCGGGGCCTTCCATAAGACATTAGCGCATCCATAGCCGACCTGACTGTTCTTCCTGTATAAAGCACATCATCAATGAGTACAACGTCTCTGTCATATAAATCAAATGGTATCTCAGTGACTTTTACATCCGGCATCTTAAGTTTACTCCGGAAGTCATCTCGATAAAAAGTAACATCCAGCACTCCGAAGTCGATATCCAGGTTAAATTCTTTCTTTATGGCCTGTAAAATACGCTTCCCCATGTAAACACCTCTGGTCTGCATACCAATAATGGCTAAGCGAGATGGATTTTCATATGACTCCAAAAATTGATGAGCAAATCGCAAGTATGTGCGATCCAGTTCTTCAGCAGTCATGATTTCGGCTTTATTCAAGCGAGGATTCCTTTTCTTTCAAGTTTTCAAAATATAATGCCTTTTTAGATAAAAACGTTACTTAGGTTTTGAAAACTCCAAAACAGCAATCCATGAATGTTTTCTTAAAAAGGGAAGCTGTTTAAAAATAAACTTATCTGTCTTATTCAATATTCCGCTTAATGAAGGAATAAAGGATGCTGCTGTTGCTAACAGATTAAAATGATGAACCTGAACACTTTCAAAAAACTCTTCTGCATTTGCAATATCCTGCATAAGTAACGGATGCTCATCTTCTGTCCTCATTTTAGGAGTGAGTAGCCGATATAAATTTATTATTGGGTTATGCCCCAGTGGCTCAAAGAATACTGTTTTGCCATTTTCTGATAAAACACGGTTTAACTCTGAATAAGCTTTTGATAAATCTAAATGGTGCAAAATTCCACTACCGCAAATAACATCAAATAAATCATCATTGAATGCCAAATTTTCGGCGTCCATTACCTGAAAATCAATTTCTAATCCTTCCTCTGCTGCCTGGTCTTTTGCTTGTTGAATAGCTACATCTGAAATATCTATTGCAAAAACGGACGCCCCAGATCTGGCCAAATCAAAAGCTGCACTTCCAGGACCACAACCATATTCCAATACTTTTTTACCCTTAACATTCTCTGATATTAGGCTATGATAAAAATCCTTACTTATACTAGCCGATTTGTAATACTTCTTTGCTGCACGTCGGGTATTTGCAGAGAACGTTTCATTATGAAATTCCTTTTCACGGGCTAATCTTTCCTCAGTACTCAAACTAAACCTCTTTGAAACTCTACTATTTTGCCAGCTGCATTGCCATCCCCATAAGGATTGTGACGTAAACTCATGCTCTTATATTGCTCCTCATTATTAACTAACAATAAGCATTCTTGTACAATTCTTTCCTCATTTGTTCCAACTAAAACTACAGTACCTGCATCAATTGCTTCAGGCCGCTCCGTTTTTTCTCGCGTTACCAATACTGGTTTTCCCAGGCTTGGAGCTTCTTCCTGGATTCCTCCACTATCAGTTATCATCAGATAACTTCTTTTCATTAACCACACAAAAGATTCGTATTCAAGCGGCTCTATCAGGGTGATGTTCTTTATATTTCCCAGCAGGTCGTAAACTGGTTTTTGCACGTTTGGATTTAAATGAACCGGGTAAATGATTTGAACATCTTCTTCCCCCGCTATTCTCCTAAGCGCGTTACAAATGTTATTGAGCCCTTCTCCAAAATTCTCCCTCCTATGCCCGGTAACAAGAATGAGTTTTTTTCCTTGTTCAATCAATGAATCGAGTTTCCTGTATTCGCTCTGTTCTTTTGAGTCTACTTTCTCAGCACTATACAACAATGCATCAATTACCGTATTTCCAGTAACTAAAATTGTAGTTACATCAACATTTTCGACGAGTAAATTGTCTTTAGCACGCTGAGTTGGAGCAAAGTGATAATCTGCCAACTTCCCGGTAAGCTGCCTGTTGATTTCTTCAGGGAACGGGGCCCATTTATCAAAAGTTCGAAGCCCAGCTTCTACATGGCAAACTTTTACTCCACTATAATATGCTGATAATGAAGCCGCAAAGCTGGTTGTAGTGTCACCTTGAACGTACATGAAGTCCGGCTTAAAGTCTTCCAGTACTTTATTTACGCCTCCAAGGATTCCGGAAGTAAGAAGTGACAGGTTTTGATTTGACTCCATAATATCTAAGTCATAATCAGGGGTGATTTCAAAAAAGTCCAAAACCTGGTCAAGCATCTCCCTGTGTTGGGCTGTAACGCATACTTTGGTTTCAAAAACATCAGGGTTCTTCTTGAACTCCTTCACTACCGGTGCCATTTTGATAGCCTCTGGCCGAGTACCGAATACTATCAAAATTTTCTGTTTATTCATTTATCTGGACAAACCTGATTTAGCTTTTTAACAATTCGCTCAAGGTAATTATTAAATCACTTGTAAGAAAAAGCTTGTTTGAGAAAGTTCAAAAACAGCTTAAATAAACCACTCTATACTACCTTTCTTTTAGTCCCCAATCTCGGTATTATTGACCACCAAATTTTTGTACTTATTTAACGTTTTTAATACCCCAATTTTTCATGAAAATTCACGAGTACCAGGCTAAAGAAATTTTAAAAAGTTATGGCGTTCCTGTTCCTGACGGGATTGCTGCCCTAACTGTTGAAGAAGCAGTAGATGCTGCTAAAAAACTAGAAGCAAATGGATCAACTTTATTTGTACTTAAGGCTCAGATTCATGCTGGTGGACGTGGTAAAGGCCGCACCAAAAAGAATGGTGCAAAAGGGGTAATCCTTTGTAAGAGCGTTGAAGAAGTTCGCGAAGCTGCTGAATCTTTACTTGGAGATGTACTTGTAACTATCCAGACTGGAGAGTCGGGCCAACTAGTTCAGAGACTTTATGTAACTGATGGCGTTGATATCCAGAAAGAATTCTACCTCGGAATTTTAATGGACCGTGCAGTTTCCAAAAACGTAATCATGGTTTCAACTGAGGGTGGAGTAGAAATTGAGCAGGTTGCAGAAGAAACTCCTGAAAAAATCGTGAAAGAATGGGTTGAACCAGGAATGCCTTTACAGGTAAACCAGGCAAGACACCTTGCTTTCGCTCTTGGTTTAGAAGGCGATGCTCTTAAAAAAGGAATCAAGTTCATCATGGCGATCTACAATGCCTACAATGAGATTGATTCTGACATGTTTGAAATCAACCCTCTTATCCTTACTCCTGATAACGACATTTTAGCCCTGGATGCTAAAGTTACCTTTGACGGGAATGCACTCTATCGTCATAAAGACTATGCTGAATTAAAAGATGAAGCAGAAGAAGATCCTTTTGAGTTAGAAGCGGGTAAATACAACCTGAACTATATCAAACTTGATGGTAATGTTGGCTGTATGGTAAATGGTGCAGGGCTTGCAATGGCTACTATGGATATCATTAAGCTTTCGGGTGGTGAACCTGCTAACTTTTTAGATGTTGGCGGTGGAGCTAATGTTGATACGGTAAAGAACGGATTCCGGATTATTCTTGATGATCCTAATGTAAAAGCGATCCTCATTAATATCTTTGGTGGAATTGTACGTTGCGACCGAGTAGCTAATGGGGTAATTGAAGCTGTTAAGGATCCTGAAATTGCTGCCAAGGTTGAGAATGTGCCAATTATTGTTCGCCTTCAGGGAACGAATGCCGAAGAAGCAAAAGTCATCATCGACAATTCAGGACTTAATGTAATTTCTGCAGTATTACTTAAAGAAGCTGCTGAAGAAGTTTCTAAAGTACTGGCTTAGAAGACTTTTTCTTATCGAAACTCAAAAGCTCAATCGATCTCGGTTGGGCTTTTTTTATTTAGTGAACTTCAAATAACCCTTCGCTTACTTCTTTATAAAACTCTTCATATTGCCCTACCACAAGATCCTGGTTAAATAATTCCGCTCGCTTTCGGGCGTTTCTCGAAAGGCGGTCATGAAGCTCCTGGTCTGTAAGAATGTTAAAAGCATGTTCTGCCATACAATCTGTATCATCAAGATCGCATAAATAGCCCGTCTCTCCTTCAATATTCACTTCTGGCAGGCCTCCGATTCGGGAACTAATTACAGGTACAGAGCAACTCATAGCCTCTAGTGCTGCCAGACCGAACGTTTCTGAACCTGAAGGGATTAAAAATAAATCTGCAATTGAAAGTATTTCTTCTACTTCGTCCAGCTTTCCTAAAAACCGAACATGATCACAAATACCTAAATCCCGACACTGCTGTTCTGCCTTCTGCCTGTCCGGTCCATCTCCTGCAAGTAAAAGCTTTGCTTTTATTCCATGTTCAAGCACTTTTGAAAATACAGTAATTACTTCAGGCACACGCTTTACTTTCCGAAAATTGGATACATGAACTACAACTTTCTCACCATCCGGGCAGATAGCCTTTTTGAAATGGCTTTTGTTTGATTTCTGGAATCGATCTAAATCGATAAAGTTCGGAACTACCTTTATATCCTGCTTAATATCGAAGTTGTGATAGGTTTCTTCTTTCAGGTATTCTGAAACTGCTGTAACACCATCACTTTTGTCAATTGAAAACTCTACAACATGCTTATAGCTGGGATCTTTACCAACTACTGTTATATCCGTTCCGTGTAGCGTAGTAACAATAGGTACTGTTTTTCCCTTCTCAGCCATGATCTGTTTTGCCAGATATGCACTGGTAGCGTGAGGAAGAGCATAGTGAACATGTAGTAAATCCAGATTTTCATACTCGATCAGATTTACCATTTGAGATGCTAATGCAAGGGCATAAGGAGGATACTCAAACAGCGGATACGAATTAATCGAAACCTCGTGGTAAGTTATATTGGAATCCAATGTTTCAAGCCTCGCTGGGCGGGCATAACTTAAGATGTGAATTTTATGCCCTTTTCTTGATAATACTTTTGCTAACTCAGTGGCTACAACACCACTCCCTCCAAACGTTGGGTAACAAACTATTCCAATATTCATTCTTAAAAAACTCCTTGTCGAATAATAAAGTCCAAAAATAGATAATCTTGCAATAATATAGACGCCCTAAAACATCCTTTAACACCAAACATTACCTCTAAACATTTCTATCAGTTTATCTATTATGTATATTTAATGCTAATCTGAAATAAACTTTAGTATGTTAGTTTTGTTTTAGATTAGTTAAAGATTCTAATAAAGTTTAGTGTATGACCGGACATTCAAAATGGACGAACATTCGTAATAAGAAAGCCAAAGAAAGCTCAAAACGTTCAATAGTTTTCACACGAGTTGCTAATAGGCTTACAATTGTTGTGCGCAAAGCTGGATTAAATCTCACAAAATACAATATGAAAATAAATGGGTTCGTTTCATTACCACATAAACAAAAAGGGATAGTTCAGATTTCTGCTCAAGGCTATGCAAAGAATTTTAATTCATGATGACTAAACTTTTCACATACCTATTTTCATTCTTGTTGTTGGTTTCTTCACCTAATGGTGATGCAAAAAAAGGCAATGAAGCCTATGAAAAAGGTGAATATGCTGAAGCTGAAGCACTTTATAGGGCATCCCTGGAAGCTGACCCGGAAAACGCTCAGGTTTATTTTAATTTGGGAAATGCACTAGCCAAGCAAGGCAAAGCTGAAGAAGCGATGCAAACCTTTATGGAGTATCGTTCGCTGGCAAAAACTCCTGAAGAAAAAGCTTTGGCAGAGTATAACATAGGCTCAATACTATCGGAAGGTGAACAATGGAAGCCCGCAGCTCAACATTTTAGAAATGCTTTGAAGCTGAACCCTGAAGACTCTGATGCAAAGCATAATTACGAACGAACTTTTGCTGAGTCAAAGAAAGAAGACGAAAACCAGCAGCAACAGGAACAAGATCAAAACCAGGAACAGGACCCTCCCTCCGAGTATGCGAAGGCCATGAAAAAAAGAGCGGAACAACTCGTTTCAGAACGCAAATACAACGAAGCACTTAACATTATGCAGGAAGCCTTGAGGCTTGACCCCACTGTTCAAAACTTTAACGATTTTATTAAACGCATCAGTGATGTCGGTGAAATAAACTTATAGGCATAGACTATGAAGAAATTATTTTTTACACTTTTATTTCTATTTGCAGGTGTTGTAACTACACAGGCCCAAACAGCCGACGATTACTTCCATAGTGGAGCTCAATCGTATATAAATGCTGATTTACAAAGCGCTATATCACAGGTTCAGGAAGGCCTGAATAGATTTCCTAATGATCCTAAACTAAACTCACTACTCCAAAAACTAGAAGAAGAACAAGAGAAACAGCAACAACAACAGCAGCAGCAGCAACAGCAACAAAATCAAGAGAACCAGGAACAACAGGAGCAAGACCAGCAAAACCAGGAGCAGCAAGAACAAGAGCAAAGCGAGGAAGAACAAGAGCAGGAACAGGAGCAAAATGAAGGGCAAAATAACGAACAAGACCAACCTGAGGAACAAGAAGGTAAGCCTCAGGATGCACGTGAATTAAGTAAGGAAGAAGCTGAGAAGATTCTGAAAGCATTAGCTCAAAAGGAAAAAGAGCTGCTTAAAGAGTTTAAAAAGCAAAAAAAATCAGATGCCGCTACTCATGACAAAGACTGGTAAAAAAACACTAGTACTTTTATTTACGCTTTTTACATTCCTGTCCAGTAATATGGGTTTTTCTCAAGAGGCAAGTGTTGAAGCCACACTTTCAGAGACAAATATTTTCTCCGGGGAATCTGTCCAAATGAATATCAAAATTTCGGGACAAGCGCTTAACTCGATTGAGCGACCAAATATTCCGAATATTGACGGCCTAAGATGGCTAAGTGGCAATACCAGCCAATCCCAGAACTTTACCTACGTAAATGGTAAACCTTCGATCTCCTATACATACGGATACCAATTTATAGCTCAGACACCAGGAGATTATACCTTCCCCAGCTTGCGTGTTTCAGTGAATGGAGAGGAGTTCAACACAAAAGAACTGAAGTTCAAAGTCCTTGATCCAAAGACCATTGATGCTGGGAATGCTGATCGATCCCCGGATATTTATGTACGACTGGAACCTAGTACAACTGAGCCTGTAGTTGGTGAGCAGGTTACTGCAGATATTGTTTTATACTTCAAATCCGAAATCGAAATACCTTCTTACCAGGCTTCACCAGGATGGAAGGCCGAAGGCTTTTGGAAGGAAGAACTAGAAAACCGTAAGCAGACTACTACAACCTCGAGTATTATTGGCGGTGTTCGTTATCAAAGAGCACGACTACTTCAGTATGCTATTTTCCCAACTAAATCAGGTGAGTTAACACTTAGCCCTTTTGAGATCACTGTTCAAGTAAGAAAGAAAAATCGTAGAAGAGATATTTTCAGCTTTGGCCTTGGGCAGGAAAGGATGGATTTAAGCACTCTTCCTGTTACGATTAATGCAAAACCATTACCTGAGCTTCAAAACTCTACCTTTTCAGGAGGAGTTGGTAGTTTTGAAATCACTAGATCAATCAAGCCAGAAAAAGCATTTGTTGGCGAAAGTATAGAGATTACAACAACAATTTCTGGAAAAGGAAATATCCCCCTAATTGTAAAGCCAGACTTTGAATATCCTGAAACACTTGAGTTATATAATCCCCAGGAATCCTCTACAATTACAAGAAGTAACAGGCAAATCGGTGGAACCAAAATATTCACGGATATATTGATAGCCAGAAATGAAGGTACTTTCGAAATTCCTGAAACTCGTATGGCCTATTACGATCCAGCAAGAGACCGCTATTCTACAGCTACTTTACCTGCTCTGTATTTTGAAGCTGAAAGAGATCCAAGAGCAACAAGCTTGACTACCGAAGAACTTCGCTTTGATATTACTCCTATTACCGGCCTCGCTCAATGGGTTTCATACAACGAGATGCCACTTACTTCAAGGAAAACCGTTTGGGTTCTTATGGTACTTCCATTATTAGTGTTAGGAGCTTCATTTGGGTATAAATCGTATTCTGATAAAATGAATACGGACACTGCTTTCGCACGGTCTCAAAAAGCAAAAGAAAAAGCTTTGGATGAGCTTGAAAAAGCTACAAGGCAATCAGATCTCAAAATAGGGTACTATCATATTCAAAAAGCTGTAACCCAGTTTATATGTGACAAACTCGATTTACCGCAAGCAGGATTGTCTATTGATCTTCTTGTACAGAATCTAAGTGACGGAGGTGGAGGGCAATTGGCTAAAGAAGTGAAATTACTACTCGAAAAGTGTGAAACTATAGCGTACGCTCCAAACGCAACCCAGGCTGGTTTAGAAACAGATATTCAAAATGCAAAGGACCTTATCAGGAGTATTGGAAAGTTAGTATGATGAAGTTCTTAAGTGTTTGTGTGTTATTTTTTCTCATCCCATTAGCTGTTTCTGCTCAGCAGAATGAACAATTGCTATTTGACCAGGCAAACACTCTTCTTGAAGATGGGAATTACTTTGATGCAATACAGGCTTACAAAACTATTGAGCAAAGTGGGCAAATATCAGGTGGATTATTTTTAAATATGGGGATTGCTGCCACCCAGTTGGATTCAATGGGTTTGGCAAAGTACTACTTCTTGAAAGCATCACGCTTTGTTACCACTAATGAAGAGGCAACAAAAGCTTTGCAGTATGTAAGTTCTCAATTTAGCAGGCAATCGGCTACACTCCCTAAACTACCCTGGGATAAAGCAGTAGACATAATGAAAGACGGGATTGGAGCATTTGGAGTCTTTCTAATTGGTTTTTGCCTCGTTGTACTCTCGATTTTATTGCTAATTGCGAAATGGTTTAGGTGGCTGTCCTTCCATAGAATTAACTCCATTATTGCTACTTTTGTAGTTTCGGGATTGCTGATATTACTCTTGTCATTTTATGTCGATTATGTCGATCAACGATTTTCTGAAGCTGTCATAATTGTCACAGAAACGCAGGTTATGCAACAACCTGGAGAAAGTTCTGATTTAGTTAGCCTTGCCTATGAAGGCTATTCTATTGTAGTCGACAACAGAAAAAGCAAAACTTCTGAAGGATGGTATTATATTAGACTAGGTAATGGGCAATTTGGATGGATACAACCTGAAACAGTCAAGATTCTTTAATTTTTAGCACTAACACTACTTTTATGAGCAAGTCGCAAGTATACATAGATCAAAACCAGGAAAAATTTCTTGGAGAGCTCTTTGAACTTCTAAGAATCCCAAGTATTAGTACGGATTCGTCAAAAAAGGAAGCTATACATGCCGCTGCTAACTTCCTCATCAAACAACTAGATTCTCTTAACCTGGATCGTGTTGAGCTATTTGAAACACCAGGAAATCCAATTGTTTATGGAGAACATTGTCCATATCCGGATAAACCAACAGTGTTAATTTACGGTCATTATGATGTTCAGCCATCTGACCCGGATGATCTTTGGGACTCTCCTCCTTTTGAGCCCACTATTAAGGATGGAAACATCTATGCGCGGGGAGCCAGTGATGATAAGGGCCAGGCGTTTACGCATGTTAAGGCGTTGGAATCTTTTGTTAAAACCGGGCAGCCCATTCCCATTAATGTGAAAATTATACTGGAAGGGGAAGAAGAAATTGGAAGCCCTAACCTGGTTCCGTTCCTGGAGAGCAATAAAGATTTACTCTCTTGTGATATGGTTCTTATATCTGATACCTCAATGTTTGGAAAGAACCAACCTTCCATTACATACGGATTAAGAGGCCTGGCGTATATGGAAGTTGAACTCATAGGGCCTAACAGAGATTTACATTCCGGTGTATATGGTGGTGCTGTTGAAAACCCGCTAAATGTGCTTTGTGAAGTAATCGCAAAACTGAAGGATGAAAACGGAGTCATACAAATTCCCGGATTTTATGATAAAGTTATTCCGCTCACTCAAGCCGATCGCGATGCTTCGGCTGCCTTACCATTTGATGAAGAAGCTTATAAAAAATCCCTGGATATCGATGAAGTTCATGGCGAGAAAGGATATACAACATTAGAACGGGCTTCCGCGCGACCAACTCTTGACGTGAATGGGATTTGGGGAGGTTACCAGGGTGAAGGCGCTAAAACAGTACTCCCTTCAAAATCTGGTGCTAAAATAAGTATGCGCCTTGTTCCTGATCAGCATCCAAATGAGATCGCTCAATTATTTAAGGAATACTTTGAATCGCTTGTACCCCCTACTATGAAAGTTCAGGTGAATGAGCACCACGGGGGATTCGCCTCTGTTACTGATTTAAGTTTTTATGGCTTAAAGGCAGGCGCTAAGGCTTTTGAAGAAGTATTTGAAAAAGAAGTATTGTTTTCCCGTGAAGGTGGTTCAATTCCTATTGTAGCAGACTTTAAACGAGTACTTGGAGTAGAATCAATACTCATGGGATTTGGCATCACAAGTAATGCAATTCACTCCCCGAATGAGAACTTTTCGGTTGAAGATTTCTACCGGGGCATTAAAACTTCTGCACGGTTTATGGAGCTACTACCTGATTTTCAGGAATAGTTTAAAAGTCGGTAGCGTAAAGAATCGGTAGATCTTGTTCAAAATCGTAGAGTGTAAGCCTTCTCAGGTTATAGAAGCCAGTCCAGTAATTTCGTAGAGTCTGGATAAAACTTCTTCGGGCACTGTCCTTTTGATTTTGAGCAATAAATAGATCAGTTACATCAATTCTACCTATCAAATACCTGTTTTTAGCTACATCATATCTTCGGGTAGCTATATCATCTGAAACTTTAGCTAATTCAACCTGATCGCGCAACTGAGGAAACTCCCGCACGGTACTCTTTACATTTAGCTCAAACTGCAGCTTTTGGTAGGCAATGGTATTGGCTGTTTCCATTTGTTCATTTCTTGCAGAGCGAATTTCGGCCAGGTTTTTACCCCAGTTGAAAATTGGAATCTGGAAGCCAATAGTAAAAAACTGCCTGTTCTCAGGGTTCTCATAAAGTTGATTAAACTCAGTTGAAGTCTGATTTAACCCAAAATCTGCTCTCAGATTGGCAGAAAACCCTGTACTCTTTTTGGCTTGATCGTATGCCTGATTGGCTAGTATTTCATTTAATTCAAACTGCAAGGATGTACTGTTATTTTCCCTGGCCAATTCAAGGGCTCTGTCTACATCAACATCTACTTCAGGAGCAACAGAAGGAAGTATAATTTCAAGCTCAATAGAGTCATCGATACCAAGCAGTGCTTTAAAACTCTCCTCAGCTCTCTCATAGTTTAGGATTGCTGTAGTCAGCGCGTTCCGTGCATTCCGGAATTCTAACTCACTTTGTAGCAGTTCATTCTCAGCAATGTTACCAACCTGGAAACGACCATTCGAAATATTATAAATCGAATCATTTACTGTTACATTAAATTCAGCTACCTCAACATTTATCTTCGCCAATAAAAAATCAAAAAAGTTCTGAGTTACAGTAAACGATAAATCCTCCATGTCTTCTACGTACTGCTTCTGTGAGATCTGGTACCGAAGAGGTTCTGTTCTATTTCTCCATTTCAAACTGTTGAACTGGAAAAGAGGTTGGGTGTAACTTGCCAGTAGTGGAGTACTTTGCCAAAAATAGCTGTTCTCTCCAGTAAATATCCCAAGTCTTGTTAAGCCTGAAGAAAGTGATAACCGGCCACCTGTTGGTAGTATATTCTGATCGATTGAAGCAGCGATAGATGCTTCTGACTGAGTAGCTGAGGTAAATGCAGTAGTCCCGTCATCAAGGATATTCGCAAATATCGATTTCCTGTAATTAGGAGCGTCCCCAGATAAATTCAAACTTGGTAACAAGTCTGCTCTGAATGATTTATATCTCCACTTTGCAGATAGTAATGAAAACCTGGCAGCTCTTGAAAGCGGACTATTCAGTTTTGCATATTCAATACTTTGTTCCAGAGTTAGAGACTGAGTCTGGGTTTGTGCATTTCCATATGTTCCTAATGCAATTAAAAAAAGGAAAATAGAACCTATACGTAATATCTTATTCATGTCGTAAAGCGTGTACTGGGTCTTGTTGAGCGGCTCTTTTTGCGGGAAAGAACCCGAATACTACCCCGATAACCAGGGCTACTCCAAAAGAGATAAAGATTGATGCAGGGGTAACAATGGTTGCTATTCCGGCACTTAATTCAATGGCAGTACTAAATGCCATCCCTAAAATTATTCCAATAACTCCTCCAGATATACTAATGGCCAAAGCCTCTGTTAAAAACTGAAGTTCAATATCTTTCTTCTGAGCACCTACAGCCATACGAACACCAATTTCCCGATAGCGCTCCACAACCGAAGCCAGCATAATGTTCATAATACCAATACCGCCTACAATCAATGAGATAGATGCTATGGACGACAATACAATGTTGAAAATTCGTTTCGTTCTTTGCTCTTGTTGAAGTAATTGCTCAGGTACAATAATTTCGAAGTCAATGATTCCATTATGGCGACGCTTTAACATTCTGGATAATACTTCGGCAACAGACACACTATATTTTGAATCCGTAACTCTGACAACAAGCTTATCCAACTGGTTGTAATTCGTGTTAACCTCTTCCTCTTCTTCGTCAGGCCCGCCAATAATAATTACTCTTCCACCACGAGAGTTATCAGCTGTAACATCATCTTTTGTTACTAGCGCACGGTTCTTGAATCGTAGCAATATGGTAGTAGCAGGAGCAAAAATATCCAGGTTATAATTTCTGATTCCCAGGCTTTCAATATTCTCTGTAGAAAGTTCCTTTTTCTCTAATACACCTATTACCGTTAACCAAAGATTTCCCACTTTGATCTTCTTGCCTATTGGGTTTTGCCCTGCAAAAAATTTGGTTTTAACATCGTATCCGATTAGACAAACAGGGTCAGCGAGATCAATTTGGAGTTTAGTAAAGTTATTTCCTTCTTCAATTTCGAAATTATTGATCTTGAAATAGTCGTCATTAACACCTACTACTTTACCTGATCGCATCCGGGCATTTCTGATAAAATTTGTTTCAAAAACAATTTCAGGGCTTATGTATTCTATCTCTGGTAGTACCTCTTCAATACTTGCAAGATCATAGAGATTTAAACCAGGGGAATACTTTCTTCCTTCATCTGAAGAACTCCCGCCTTCATTTACAGTGCCTTCAACCTGCTCCAGCACTGGTTGAATTATAACATTATTGGTACCCAGGAGCTGCATTTGTGCCAATACTTCTTGCTGAGCCCCGGTTCCAATAGCCAGCATTGCAATAACTGATGCGACACCAAAAATTATACCCAAAGAGGTTAAAAGCGCTCTTAGCTTATTACGTTGAATAGCTTCAATCGCAATGTCAAAGTTGTAAAGTAATTTTTGGAGCACCGGAACCCTTAGTTATTTAGTGTGAGCTCTTTATTGAGCATTAACCTGCGGATTCCAGCTGTATCATCTGGAACAGTTAGAAAGAGTTGGTCATCGATATTAACTCCCTGATGAATGATAACTTCGTTTTCATTCATCAACCCAAGCTCTACTTGCTGCATTACTGTAGATAATCCATCTTTCTTAAATACAAAGCTTAAGGAGTCAACTGTATGAACGGCTTCCAGGGAAATGTATAAGGCTTCAGTCATCTCTTCTATCACAACCCTGTTGCTGGTAGTCATTGCCGGGCGAAGTAAACTATCACTTTCGTTTATTTCAATTGTAACTTCAAACACTTTGGAGTCATAGTTTTTTCTCTGCTCACCAATGTTAGCTACACTGGTAACCTGGCCTGTAAGTACTTTATCAGGTACAGCATCTAAACCAATAGTTACGATTTGCCCCACTTCTACCTTTTGGATATCTACTTCATTGATATAAGTAATTGACTCCATTATAGTAAAATCCGGAAGCTCGGCTACAATAGGGCTCCATGCACTTATTTGTTCTCCTTCCGTAACCTTTGAACCATTCCAGTTTCTTCGATAGATCACCATCCCCTGGTCAGGAGCAAATACAGTAAATTGAGCCATCAAGTCTCTTATCTTCTGAATTTCATTTTGCTTTTTTGTAAGCTCAGTCTCTACATCTCTGAGTTTGGCTTCCGCCTGCTTCACTTTGGTCTGGTAATTCTTCGTTTCCTGAGCTAACTGACGCTTTGCTTTATCGAGATCAATTTCAGCCTGGCGCTGAACTGCAGGTGACTCATATTTAGACTGATCTACTGCAATTTGCCTTTCTTCGAGTGCGTATGTGAGATTAATCAAATTATCACGAGCCTGAGAAAGATCCAGTGTGCTATCTAGCTGTGCCTGGGTAACCTGGGATTGGGCTTGCTGGAGATCTAATTGAGCATCCTGAAGTTTACCCATTATTTCAGAGCGGTCGAGCTCCGCAACGAAATCTCCCTTTTTTACAATTGTACCTTCTGGTACAAGTCGTTGAATTCGAATATTATTAACCCTAAAGTCTCTAACCCCTTGCGGGCCTTTAATTTCAGTAGAATTCTTTGCTCTAAGTTCACCGGTAGTTGTTACATCAACTACAAACTCTCCAACCTCAGGGGTCGTGAACAATTCTGCGGTCTCTGTAGATTCCCCGGTAGTTAAATACCACGATGCCATAACGACCACTACAATTACGGCGGGAATCAATAATTTCTTTTGCATAAAAAAACTCCGTTGTGAACTTTAGACTGAAGATAGAGATTTTAGTTACAGACGAATGCTGTAGAAAAATAGTTTTACAAACTATCTTGTTAATTTATAAAACCGAACTTAATCTCTTAAACCAGTTTCCAGACTATATGTTGTTGATGGTTGCGAATAGTCTAAAACCGTTTTGGGGTTATTTCGTTCATCCACAATTACAACACGAGGCTTGTGTTCTTTCGCTTCTTCAGGTGTCATCTCTGCATAGCTAATTATAATGACACGATCATTGATTTGGGTGAGGCGTGCTGCTGCTCCATTTAAACAGCAAATTCTTGATCCTCTCTCTCCTGGTATAGTATAGGTCTCTAACCTGCTCCCATTGGTAATATTTACTACCTGAACCTTTTCATATGGCAACAGATTGGCGGCATCTAATAAATCCTGGTCAATGGTAATACTACCTTCATACATAAGGTTTGACTCAGTGACCACTATCTGGTGAAGCTTGGATTTAAACATAGTTAACTTCATGGCTCAACATTTAAATATGATATTATCAATTAAGCGTGCTTTCCCGAGATATGCTGCAGTTGCCAACACATAACTCTCTCCTTTTACAAGTGTTTCTACAGGTGCCATTTTCTCAAGAGAATACACATCAAAATAATCGTTTTTGAATCCAATTAGTTCAAGCTCTTCCTGGTATTTTTTAAATAATTTTTCAGGTTCAAGCTCTCCATTCTGAATACCTGCAATAGCCTGATTCATTTTCTTAAATAACTCCGGAGCAACAGCTCTCTCCTCTTCGCTTAGATAAGCATTTCGGCTACTCAGTGCTAGCCCATCCTCTGCTCTTTGTATGGGAGCCATTATTAATTCAACATCATGATTAAACTCTTTTACCATCTGTTGAATTACCTGGAACTGCTGGTAATCTTTTTGACCAAATATTGCAATGTCTGGCTCAACAATATTAAAAAGCTTATTCACAACCAGGCTAATACCCTGGAAATATCCGGGGCGACTTCCGCCATCCAGGTATTTGTTTAATTCTTTAATTTCTATGCTGAAGTATTTAGCACCTACCCCATACATGATTTCAGTATCAGGTATAAACACATGGGACACTCCTTCCTTTTTACAAAAATCCAGGTCTTCCTCAATTTTTGACGGGTAGCTTGCAAAATCATCATTGGGGCCGAATTGTTCAGGGTTTACATAAATCGAAACCACAATTTCATCAGCATGCTTTTTAGCCAAACGAATGAGAGAAAGATGGCCTTCATGTAACGCACCCATGGTAGGTACAAACGCCACTTTTTTCCCTTGAGCTTTTAATGCTCTAACGGCAGTACGGATAGAATTAATTGAGTATAGAATTTCCATTTTCTAAAATAAGAAGCATTTAATGTACTTCTTTTGGAAATGAAGTTGTACTCATTCTAAACCGCTCTTTCCATATCAAACTCTTCCAGGATTTCTTTAACCCTGTTTATGAAAGCACCACCGTGTGCACCATCAATAATCCTGTGATCATAGCTCATAGAAAGGAACATCATTTGGCGAATACCAATAACATCACCTTCTGATGTTTCAATAACTACCGGGCGTTTTACTATCGCGCCAGTTCCTATAATTGCAACCTGCGGCTGGTTTATGATTGGGGTTCCCATTAGGTTACCCACACTGCCATAATTCGTTAAAGTGATAGTTCCTCCAAACAGATCATCTGGAGTTAATTTTTTACTCCTTGCTTTCGCAGCAACTTCATTCACTGACTCTGCAAGACCAACCAGGTTCTTTTGTTGAGCTTTCTTTATTACCGGAACAATAAGGCCACCTTCACCACCAGTTCCAAGAGCAACAGCCAGCCCAAAGTTGATGTCCTTCTTTAATAGAATATTATCACCTTCAACAGAACTGTTAATAAGTGGAAACTCAAGCATTGCTTTAATGATGGCTTCAACAAATAGTGGTGTAAACGTAAGCTTTACCCCTGTCTTTGAAAGGAATGCGTTTTTGTTTGCATTTCTCCACTTCACCATATTCGTCACATCTACTTCTGCAAATGTAGTTACATGAGCTGAAGTCTGCTTTGAACGCACCATATGCTCTGCAATCATTTTACGCATACGATCCATCTTAATAACCTCAACATCGCCAGTAGGGACATGAGAAACATCCAGCTTACCAGCATTGATAGAACCATCAGAAACGGCAGGTTTAGGAGTAGAAGGCTGTGCAACAGGTGCCGATACTTTTCCTGACTTGCGATCTTCTACATAGGCCAGAATATCCTTTTTTGAAACCCGTCCACCAGCACCACTTCCGGCAATTGATTGTAACTCAGCCTGGTTAATACCCTCTTCTTTCGCAATTGATCTCACAAGAGGAGAAAAGAATCTTCCATCGCTTCCTGTACTTTGAATCTCAGTTGCACCAGAGTTGCCAGAACCATTTTGCATGAGTTGTTCCGGTGTCATAGAAGCAACGTCAATTTTTGCTTCTTCTTTCTTTTCGGCTTTAGCTGGTGCAGAAGAAGCTGCAGGTTTAGAAGCTGTCACGTTGCCCGTTGCAATAACTGCAATGGTTTGTCCCACCTCGATAGTTTCATCAGCCTGAACAAGAATCTCCACCAACGTGCCTGCTGCTGGCGAAGGAACTTCACTATCCACTTTATCGGTGGAAATCTCTAGCAGGGTTTCATCTTCTTCAACACTGTCTCCAACACTTTTAGACCATTCAATAACAGTAGCCTCAACAACCGATTCCCCCATTTGAGGCATTACCACTTCAATTCGTTCTCCATCACCTGACGATGCAACGGGAGCGGGTTCTTCCTGGACCGGCTCTTCGACTACTTCTTCTTGAGGAGCTTCACTAGCTACTACCTTCTCTTCTGCTTTAGGTGCAGCTACTTCCACGGATGCATTGGCATCCGTTTCAATAATTGCAATAGGTTTACCCACTTCAATCGTATCTCCTTCATCAACAAGAATCTCCAAAAGCACCCCTGCTTCCGGTGATGGAACTTCGCTATCTACTTTATCGGTAGCTATTTCAAGGAGGGTTTCATCTATTTCAACAGTATCGCCCACACTTTTAGACCATTCGATAACGGTTCCTTCCATTACCGACTCTCCCATCTGGGGCATTACTACTTCAACCTTAGCCATAAAAATCTTTATTTTTGGTGCCTTTTCGGCGGTTTTCCATCTTAATTCAGGAACCACAAAGTTCAGGATAATTACAATTAGTTCAAAATGAAGATCGTTCCTAATTATTATGAAAAAGCGCTTCCAATTTTGATGACTTTTTTAAGCTAAAGCACCTTCTAAATCTGCTAACAGATCATCGATATGCTCAAGCCCTACACTAAACCGGATGAGGTTTTCAGGGGTTGTTGAAGACTCACTTTCACTGGATCTTCGATGCTCCCATAAACTTTCTATCCCACCAAGACTGGTAGCTCGTCGGATTATTTTTGATGAAGCCACAACACGAAGTGTCTTATCGTAATCTCCATCAACCAGAAATGACAGCATACCTCCAAAACCCTTCATTTGCGAACTGGCAATTTCATGGCCCATATGATTTGCTAACCCAGGATAAAATACCTCTTTCACTTTTGAGTGACGATCAAGGTACTCAGCTACTCTTTGAGCATTTGTATTGTGGCCTCGAATACGATATGGAAAACTCCGGATGCTCCGGCTTAACAACCAACAATCTCTTGGAGAAGGAACCGAGCCCTGACTTTGCTGGATAGTTCTTATGCTATTAAAAAGATGATCTTCTTTAGCAGATATTATCGCTCCTCCAAGGATATCTGAATGACCACCCAAAAACTTACTTGTAGAATGCATGACCAGATTTGCTCCAAACTGAATTGGATTCAAGTTGTAAGGTGTTGCAAATGTGTTATCAACACAAACTACAGCTCCTTTGCTATGTGCAATTTGAATGGCTTCTTCAAGGTTAGTAATTCTAAGTAAAGGGTTTGAGGGCGTTTCCAGGAGTACCAGTTCAGTATTTTTCCGGAAAGCTTCTTTATAATCCTCAAGATTCGAAGGGTCAACAGAACTATACTCTATACTCCAACGGTCTGCGAATTTCTCCAATAATGCCCTTGACCCATGGTATATGTCTTCTGGTATTAAAATGTGCGAACCCTTTTTAACAGACATAAAAACCGAGGTGATAGAAGCTATTCCAGAAGCAAACACAGCGCAGGCTTCACCTCCCTCCATTTCTTTGAGGACATTCTCCAACTGGGTTCTATTCGGATTCCCGTACCTCGTGTATATGTAATCACCTTCCTGGTATCCTTTCTTATCATGTTCAAAATTTGTAGAAGGCTCCAACGGAGGTACAATACTTCTTGAGCCAGAGGTATGCTGAGTACTTCCATGAATGGCAATGGTCTCAATATTCCTTGTTTTATTATTCATTATTTTAAAGCTCTGATTGCATGGATTCTCTGTAATGCTGTTGGGTGAGAGTAGTTTAGAAATACATAAAAAGGGTGCGGAGTTAGGTTAGAAAGATTGTCTTTTGATAACTTTTTTAGTGTTGAAATCATGTCTTCAGGTTTGCCCGTTGTTTCAGCAGCAAATGCATCGGCTTCGTACTCATGCTTCCGAGACATCATCTGCATAAAAATGGATAGTATCATCTCGATAGGAGCATATAGCATTCCAAAGAAAATCAGCCCGGTATATACTGACATCTGATCCATATAAAAGGCATCAAAAAGTTCTTTAGAGTTCAGGAATATAGACAGTAGAAAGAACAACACGCCTGTTTGAATGATACTTGTTATCATACTTTTTATAATGTGCTTCTTTTTATAATGCCCTATTTCATGTGCCAGTACTGACACCAACTCATCATGGGTATGATTTTCGATAAGTGTGTCATATAGCGCCACCCTTTTATTTTTGCCAAATCCCGTGAAGAATGCATTTGATTTGCTGGAACGTTTTGACCCATCAATCACAAAAAGCCCCTTTAAGGAAAAGTCAACTTTAGAGGTGTATTCCTCAATCGCTGTCTTAAGCTCTCCTTCTTCGAGTGGAGTAAACTTATTAAAGAGTGGCATGATCCAGGTAGGAGCTACATACTGCATTATTAGTGTAAATGCGGTTACTGCTCCCCAGGCATACAGCCATGCCAGCTCGCCAGAGTACATGAAGAAACTCAATATTCCAGCGATCAATGGTAGCCCAATAATCACCGCCAGGAATAAGCCTTTTAGCAAGTCGGTAAAGAATATTTTTAGAGTGCTCTTATTAAAACCGAATTTTTCTTCGATTACAAAGGTGGAATACAAACTGAATGGAAGTGATATTATGGATTTAGCCAGTATTAGAATTGAAATGTAGCATAAACCGGTTATCAACTCCCCAAAACCAAAAGCTCGCACTATCTCATCCAATACGTTGAAACCTCCTGCAAACCAGAAACCTAGGACAAGAATCAGATCGAAAGTACCGGTTATAAACCCAAATTTAGTTCTTACTCTCGTATACTGCTGAGACTTTGAGTATGTCTGTTCATCATAAACTTCAGTGAATTCTTCAGGGAGTTTTTTTGTAAGGGCTTTAATATTCAGCCCGTTTGAGACAATGTCGAGCAAAAAGTCTATGGCAATAGTCACCAGTATTACAATCAGATATATATTCATTCAGCATTCTTTTAGTGCACCGAATAAAATACTCCGAGAGATTGTTAAATTCTTAAAGAAATAAAGCTGGCTAGTATTCTTGCGAACTATGATGAAATGCTTCTTTGTAAGCTTTCCTGAGATTAGATATGAAACCTACCTTTTCTATTTCATCTTTTGCTGCAATCTTCCTGAGTTCTCTTCTCTTAAACTTATAGCAAGTTATACAAAGCTCTAACTTTTTCCCGAGTACATCAAGTGTATGAAGTTCTACTAAATACCTTCCAACCGGCCGTTTATGACCTTCTTTTGCGCCGCATCTATCGCAGCATTTTATGTTTTCCTCTAACATTATTGAAACCCCTATTGTCTATGAAAGCGCTATCAATAAAATAAATTCTGGCATCGTTTGCTAATTTTTACATCTACTTTAGAGAAAATTAATTTCTGAGTGTCAAATTTTAGTTCAAGCTTTTTTTCTAGATAGCGCTTATCGGCTACCGCAATAGACTCTATAGAGAAACTCAAATAGTTTAATGTTAAACTATTTTCTATCATAAGCCTGAATTAAATGGAATACACTTATGAAACATCAAAAAGGATTACATCACATCAGCGTTCTTGCAGGAGAACCAGCCGTCAACGTAAAGTTCTATACACAGACTTTAGGCATGAGAATGGTAAAAAAATCAGTAAACCAGGATGACCCGGGAACCTACCACCTGTTCTATGGAAACGAAGCAGCTACCCCTGGTTCCAGTTTAACTTTTTTCCCCTGGCCCAGGGCGCATAAAGGCACTAAAGGTGTAGGAGAATCTGTAAATGTGGCGTTCAGGGTGCCGGAAGGTTCCCAGGATTACTGGTTTACCAGGTTAAAGAACCAGGGACTTATTGTATCTGATTATTTTGACGTTTTTGGGAAACAGGGTATTCGTTTTGAAGACCCGGACGGGCTCGAGTTAGATCTTATTTTCGATGGACAGGCAAAAGACAAGGTGAGTTCTTATGAGGGGCCTGTTCCCAATGACTATGCCATACAGGGATTTGAGTCAACGCGTCTAAAAGTTGGAAATGCAGATGGTACTGCGCATATACTTGAAGATCTTTTCAGCTTTGAAGAAAAATCCTCCAAGAACAGCCAGACATTATATCAAACGAATGCTGATATTGTAAGTTCTGTTATCCTCGAAACTTCAGATGAAGATCATGGGCGAGGAGGACGAGGTATTGTTCATCACGTGGCATTCAGGGCCAAAGATTTGGAGGACTTAAAAGAGCTTAGAGAAAAAGTACTCAATAAAGGTCTTCAACCTACTGATGTCATTGATCGTCATTGGTTCAACTCGGTTTATTTTCGTGAGCCAGGTGGAGTTTTATTTGAAATTGCTACTGACGATCCCGGTTATGATGTGGATGAGGAATTCGAACACCTGGGAGAAAAACTTATCCTTACCCCATGGCTTGAACCACGAAGATCATTAATCGAGAATATTCTTCCAAACCTTGAGATATAATATGAGTGATTTTATCGGACCACACCAAAGCCAACCCATTGCTGCAGCTGGAGCTGAACTCAGTGATGCAAACGCAGCAATGATTATGATTCATGGCCGCGGTGCATCAGCTCAAAGTATTTTGGGGTTATCAAAAGAATTCAAAAATACCGAGAAGATTACCTTCATTGCTCCACAGGCTAGTAATCACACCTGGTATCCTTATTCTTTCCTGGTTCCCAGAGAGCATAACCAACCCGGTATAGATTCAGGTCTACAGGCAATTCAGGATATTATTTCGAAGCTTGAAAAGGAAGGATTTAAAAAGGATAACATATTTCTTCTTGGGTTTTCACAAGGAGCCTGTTTAGCATCCGAGTTTATTGCAAGAAACCCTGCTAAATATGCCGGGTTGATTGCATTAAGTGGTGGACTTATAGGAGAAAGTATAGACTTCGATTCCTATGAGGGAAATCTTGATCAAACTCCCATTTTCCTGGGTTGTAGTGATATTGATTCACACATTCCAAAAGAGCGCGTGAACGAAACAGAAGAAGTCCTGAACAAATTGAATGCAAGCGTTGTTAAAAAGCTATACCCTGGAATGGGACATCTTGTGAATGAGGATGAAATCAACTCTATAAATGAGATGATTGCTAATCAGGTTTAACGAACATTTTTATAGTAATCCGTTAATTGTTTTAAACGATTACGAAAGCCTCTATCTGGCACATAGAGAATGATGATCTGGTTTTCTTGTCAACGAAGTTGAGATTCAGCATATTCAGCCTTAATCGAATCAAATTTGAATCTTTACTTTTCTTAAATGGAAATTCTTTGGCTGGGTCTGGCTTACGTGTTAGGGATGCTCGTAAAGCAAATAAAACTTCCTCCTTTAATAGGGTATCTGGTAGCTGGAATAGTTTTATCTGTTTCTGGTATTCACCTTGAAACTGAAATTATTCATGAGGTTGGTCACCTTGGTGTACTACTTCTTTTATTTACTGTTGGTCTTCATCTTCGGATAAAAAACATCTTACGGCCTGAGGTCTTTGGTGCTGGTGGTATACACTTATTAATCAGTACTGTAATTTTTGGATTCCTGGCCACGGCTTTTGGTTACGATCCTATTGCTTCCATAATCATAGGTATATTGCTTGGCTTTTCCAGTACAGTACTTGCGGCAAAAGCTTTAGAAGCTCGCGGAGAGCTTGGAGCTTATCATGCCCGTGTTTCCATCGGTATATTAATACTGCAGGATCTTGTCGCTATTACTGTTTTAGCACTTACCGGAGGTGGAGCCCCTTCACTTTATAGCTTTGGCTTACTACTTTTGCCTTTTTTACGCCCACTACTGATCAAGCTTCTTACTCAAAGCGGACACGAAGAACTACAACTCTTGTTTGGATTAATCCTCGCAGTTGGAATGGGGACTTTGTTTGAAGTTCTTGGACTTTCATCAGAACTCGGAGCTTTAGTTGGTGGTGCTTTACTTTCGGGCCATGAAGAAGCTGATGAGCTGGCTGAAAAGCTTTGGGGAATTAAAGAAGCTTTCCTGGTTGGATTTTTCTTAGAAGTAGGTCTTGCCGGCTTACCTACAATGGACGCTTTAGTCTTTGGAATAGTAATCCTGGCCTTACTTCCTTTGAAATCTATTCTATACTTCTTCCTTCTTATCGGATTTAAACTTCGATCCAGGAACTCCTTTATGGTTACTACTACGTTGAGTGCCTATAGTGAATTTACTTTGATAGCAGGAGCAGCAGCGGTTAGTGCAGGTTTTATCCCTGAATCAACTATTATAGTTTTTGCCCTTGTTACAGCCGCTTCTTATGCTATAAACGCTCCCTTAACGAGCAATGCGAACAGGCTTTGGAATGCACTCGAGCATAAACTGGTACCTTTTGAACGAGATGTTAAACACCCTGGTCAACAAGTGGTTAATCTTGGTGGAGCCCACTATTTAATTGTTGGTATGGGCCAGGCAGGTGAAGCAGCCTATGATTATTTAAAGGAAAGGAATCTAAGAGTTACAGGTATGGATATTGATCCCGCCCGAATCGAAAATAATATAAAAGCACGGCGCAGAGTGGTGTATGGAGATGCCAGTGATCCTGAACTTTGGCAAAATATCGGGCTGGAAGAAGTAGAAGCTGTTATGCTTGCGATGCCTAACCCAAGTACCAAGGTAGAAGCAACACGAATGCTTCGGGATAATAATTTTGAAAATGATATCTATGCACTTACAATGCGTGATGAAGAACATACCGCTCTTAGGGAAGCCGGCGCGAATGCTGTTTGCTTACCAATGAAGCAGGCTGGTCGAAAACTTGCTGAGCTAAGTATCAGTGAGGAAATTGAAGGATCAATGTCATTGGAGATTATGTGATATGAGCTGTGAACACGAAACCCTGATTGAAATTACCGAACCAACTTCCCATGAATGCGAAACCTGTATTCAACAAGGCGATTCCTGGGTACATCTTAGAATGTGCATGACCTGCGGATATGTGGGTTGTTGCGATTCATCAAAGAATAAACATGCCAGAAAACATTATATGAGAAATGATCACCCGGTTATCAGATCTGTTGAGCCCGGTGAAAGCTGGCGTTACTGCTACATACATAATGAAATGTTGTAATCATGAGTGACTCAATCGTTCAGAAATTAAAATCCTTTACAACATTTGAGAATGTTCCAGCTGATCAACTCAAATGGTTGGTTGAAAACTCTGAAGTTTCGACTTTTCAGCCTGATGATATCATATCAAGGCCCGGAGATGATGTTACCACTATGATGATTATGCTGAGTGGCGAGGTGAGTGTTCAGCTCAAACGTGGGGAAAAAATGCAACGCATGGGAAGTTTTGGAGAAGGTGAAATTCTTGGGCGCCCTCCTTTTTCCAGGATGCAAACTACTATCGCATTTTTAACTGTGATGGAAGAAACGACTCTTATAACTACTCACCAGGATTTATTCCCGGAGATAGCCAAGCATTATGAACTTATTGAAGCATTTGTACACTCAATGTCTGACAGAATCCGGACATTTACCTCAAGAGTACAACAAGATGAGAAGATGGTTGCTCTAGGAAAGCTAAGCGCCGGGCTTGCTCATGAACTGAATAACCCGGCATCAGCTATGGTTAGGGGTGCAACAGAGTTGAAAAAAAGATTGCGGACCACTCCTGAGAAGTTTAAAGATGTCATGAATATTCAGCTCACGAATGAGCAGGTTGATGCGGTAAATGAGCTGGTTTTTAAGAAAGCCGGAAAGGGATCTTCCAATCATCTTTCGCTCATGGAAAGAACCGCTTTAGAAGATGAACTCACTGATTGGATGGAAGATCATGGAGTAGAAGCAGGCTTTGAGTTTGCTGAAACCTTCTCTGAGTTTTGCTTTAATATTGAAGAACTGGAGTTTGTAAAAACCCATGTATCCGAGGACTACTTACCAGCTGTATTGGGTTGGATTGAAGATGTATTAACTACTGAAAAAATGGTGGATGAGATTGAAGACGCTGCAAACCGGATTTCTGATCTCATTTCTTCTGTGAAAACCTATTCGCACATGGATCGGGGTTCTGATAAACAGCCTGTTGAGTTAAAGAAAGTACTCAAAAGCACTGTTACTATGCTGCATCATAAGTCGAAACAGAAGCAAATAGATATAGAGCTGCATATCCCTGATAATCTTCCTGTTTTTAATGGATTCGTAAGCGAGCTAAACCAGGTTTGGACAAACCTGCTTGATAATGCGATAGATGCTGTTGAAATAGGTGGCAAGATTGATGTTAAAGCTGAAGGCCGAACAAAGGATCTCCTGGTTTCAATTACAGATAATGGTAAAGGAATCCCACAAGACATTCAGAATAAAATATTTGACCCTTTCTTCACAACAAAAGATGTTGGAAAAGGAACAGGACTGGGGCTGGATGTGGTCCATAAAATTATTAGCAAGCATGGTGGCAGTATCAAAGTTGATTCTGTTCCCGGTAATACTACCTTTCAGTTACTCTTTCCACTTTCCTGATTTTAAATATCCAAAGAGATGAATAAACCGATATTATTTGCCATTGATGACGACCCTCAGGTATTACGCGCTGTTACCCGGGACTTACGATCGAAATTCAGAGCCGAATACAGAGTACTTAGTACCGATTCAGCTAAAGAAGCACTGGAAACACTGCCTGAGTTAAAAAAGAAAGGTGAAACAGTCGCCTTATTTCTTTCTGATCAAAGAATGCCTGAAATGATCGGGGTTGACTTTCTTGAACAGGCAAAAGTCATTTTTCCTGAAGCAAGACGGGTGCTCTTAACTGCCTATTCTGATACTGATGCTGCTATAAAGGCAATCAATGAGGTTAGCCTTGATTACTATTTACTGAAACCCTGGGATCCACCGGAAGAAAAACTCTACCCTGTTTTAGAAGACTTACTTGATGAATGGCATGCAAACTTCAAACCGGAATTTCAAGGGATTAAACTGGTTGGCTATCAATATTCACCAAAGTCTCATACGGTAAAGGATTATTTGTCCGGAAACCTGATCCCATATCGTTGGCTGGATATCGAAAACGAGGAAAAGGCATCAGAGATAGTTTCTGAATATAGTATTGAACATAAAGACCTCCCTGCCATTTTCTTTGAGGACGGAAGCCATATTGAAAACCCAACCCCGTTGGAGATTGCAAATAAGCTTGGCCGAAGCCCTTCAGCATCTGAAAATATTTATGACGTAGCCATTATTGGCGCCGGACCAGCTGGATTAGCAGCTGCTGTTTATGGTGGCTCAGAAGGTTTAAAAACCTTGCTCATTGAAAAAAGAGCTCCGGGTGGTCAGGCCGGAACCAGTTCCCGAATTGAAAATTACCTTGGGTTCCCAAAAGGGTTAAGTGGCTCAGATTTAGCACGAAGAGCCATCACACAGGCAACACGCTTTGGTGTGGAGTTTTTATCACCTCAAGAAGTAGAAGACATTTCAACTACAGATCAATATAAAACCGTTAAGCTTTCTGACGGCAGTGTCATAAATGCCAAAGCTGTGGTTGTAACAACGGGCGTGAATTATAGAAAACTTGAAAGCAAAGGCATTTCAGACTTCACCGGGGCTGGAATCTATTATGGAGCAGCTATGACTGAAGCTCACGCTTTTAAGGACAAACAAGTTTACCTGGTCGGTGGTGGGAACTCAGCCGGACAAGCTGCGATGTATCTTTCTACCTTTGCTAAAAATGTATTCATCACTATTCGAAAAGATTCGCTGACATCAAGTATGTCTTCCTATCTGATTGATCAGATTAATGGTACTGAGAATATTGAAGTTCTTGGCGAAACTGAAGTAATTGAAGCTTCTGGAAACGGGCAGCTTCAAAAGCTGGTGATTAAGAATAATAAAGACGATTCACAGAATGAAGTAGATGCTGACGGACTTTTCATATTTATTGGCGCGCGCCCATATACCGACTGGATAAAAGCCAGTGTGATCAAGAATGATCGAGGCTTTATAGAAACTGGCAGGGATTTAGGAAAATATGATGAGTTTCAGAAAGTATGGAAACTAGAACGTCAGCCATATCTTCTTGAGACATGTTCTCCGGGGATTTTCGCTGCAGGGGATGTGCGCGCCGGAGCCATGAACCGTGTGGCTTCAGCCGTTGGTGAAGGGGCTATGAGTATTAAATATGTTCACGAGTACCTGGCTGACTCGAATTTGTAGAGTTTATACTTTCTTTATATAAAAAGTATTTCTTATTGCTAGATTGAATTAAATGATAGAGCAATGAAATATACCAAAGTCTTATTTACACTCTTTCTTACCCTGCCTTTTATTGCATTGTCTTGTAAGAATACCATTACTGAAATTGATGAAGAGATAGTAATAGAAGGTTTTGTTTATGATCTATTTCTTGGAGACACCCTTTTCAACAAAAATGTTAGATTAACAGTAAATGGTGAATCTTATGAAACGAATGAATTCGGTTATTTTAAAATACATAACATTGAGCCTGGAGAGTACGTCTTTTCTTTAGATAGTGAATTCCATTTAGCAACAGATACTACAATAGCTGTTGCTGAGTCCCTGAGTGAAAAAATAATGATTCGAATGGATCAACGAATGTTAGACTTTTTTCCTCTTGGTGATAATATCCAATGGATATATCATAGCCATTCTAACTCAATTCAATTTGGTTCAAATGGCACGAGTTCAGAAAGCATCAGCACTATTACTACAACCAGTTCATTTATAGACGAAAATGATTCTTTTTATATCTATGAATTTGAATCAATAAATGAAGGGTATACGGTACAGTCGGATACAGAGGGCTCTGCACAAATGTTCGACACTACGCAAACCTATATTAAATCACACTATCAGATTTATGAGAACAAGGTTACTTCTGAAATTGATATAGAGTTACTTAACTCAGAATTACCCCTTGAAAACGTTGTCCATGCAGGGGGACCTTTTTATCATAATTCCGGGGATTCCTTTGTATTTATATTACGTGGGGGTAAGGAAGGCAAGAATGATGAGTATTATTATGATAATAAATTTAAGAGAAGATATGCTCCTCACTCAAGAATGTTAGTTGATAAACAACTACATATTGAAGGAAACTATGTGGTAAAGGCGGACACAGGACTAGTTTTTCATAGTTATAGCTATGGAGGCCATACTGGGTCAGGTGGTTGGGGCAGAAAACTAATAGATTTTACAAGAAATTAATTCGGCTTACCTAGAAGATATCTGCCAACTCTTTATCCAGGGCTTCACCCTGTACATCTTTAGCAATGATAATCCCTTCTTCATTTATCAGAAAGGTAGTTGGAGTTGAATACACACCATATTGAGTAGCAATCGGGGAATCGACACCCTCTAAATCTGAAACCTGGGTCCATGTTATTCCATCTTTCTCAATGGCCTTTTCCCAGTTCTTCTTACTTCTATCAAGAGAAACGGCAAAAATCTCAAAACCCTTACCTTTATACTCTGGATAGATCTCGGCCAGGTGTTTGTTTTCCCCTCTGCAGGCCGGGCACCACGACGCCCAAAAAGTCAGCAGTACTGTTTTCCCTTTAAAATCAGATAATGACCTGCTGTTTCCATCAACATCTGCCAAGGTAAAGTCTGTAGCTAACGCTCCTATTTCTACTGACTCAAAATTCTGAATCAGTTGCTCTTTGTTTTCGTCGATAGCGATATGTTCAAGTGTTCCGTTAAACCTCGAATACACTTCAAAGAAAAGCGGGTAATCTGGATTTCTGAAAAAGAAAGGGAATGTAATCGAGTAGATTATCAATAATAACAGCGGGTACACCCACCATTTTTTTGCTAATGATTTCATTGAGTAATTTTAAAATAATATTGAAGGACTTTTAAAAAATAATGTTTGTAAAAATAGCGATTCTGACCAGATAAACCCTTTTTTTTGTCTTCTAATTTTCTGGTAACAGAATATTTACTTGCTTTTACAAGTACCTATTCCCTATAATGTTACGACCTTATGTGTAATCCTCGTAATTAGGGATGAGGAGCCTCCACCAGCCAACCGTAATTGGCTGTCACCACTTCTTGAGGTCTCCTAAAACTAACAACGTACAGGAGTCACCACTATGGGTAACAGATTACATACATACGTTCGTATGTCGTTGGCATTTATTTGCCTCACCTTTCTCTTCTCTTCATTTGTTTTTGCTCAGAATGTCAATTTTCGAGTAATGACATACAATGGCTTAAAACTTGATGGAACCGATACCGACCGTCAGGCAGCCTTCCAAACCGTTCTGCAAGCAGCCAATCCTGATATTCTTCTTATGCAGGAGATTGTAGACGCAGCCGGTGCAGATTTAATTCTTAGCGCTTTAAACGCTGCTGGTAATCAGTATTCAAGAGCCACTTTTATAAATGGTACTGACACTGATAACATGCTGTTCTATCGTAATTCTATTGGAACTTTAACTTCTCAAACTGAAATTCCAACTGCACTACGAGAGATTTCAGAATATGTAATGCAAATCGGTAGTAATGAAATTCGATTCTACAGTGCTCATTTAAAGGCCAGTTCAGGATCTTCAAATGAAACTCTTCGGGAAGCCGAAGTGACTATTCTCAGAAATCATCTCAATAACCTCCCTGCTGGGACAGAGTTTGTGATTGTTGGTGATTTTAATTTATACGACAGTAACGAGCCAGCATACCAAAAGTTTATTGCAAACGAAGCTGATAACGATGGCCGCGCAGAAGATCCTCTTGCTGCATCAGGCGGAGTTGGAGACTGGCATATTAATCCTGCGTTTGCCAGTGTTCATACACAAAGCCCGAGAACCACTCAATTTGGAGGTGGAGCTAATGGAGGGTTAGATGATCGCTTCGACTTTATTCTTACATCTTTTGGAATAAATGATAATGCGAAAGTTGATATGATTCCAGGTACATATACTGCTTTCGGAAACGATGGGAACCATTTTGATACTTCATTAATCGATGGACCTAACTCTGTGGTTAGTGCTGCTGTTGCACAAGCTATTCATGATGCTTCTGATCATCTTCCGGTATATGCCGATTTTGTAAGCCTTGGATCTGGAGGAGGTAATATACCACCAGTTGCCAACGCAAACGGTCCTTATAATGGAACCACAACGGGCCCTGTAAATTTCAGTAGTGCCGGATCTTCCGATAGTGATGGAACCATTACTTCTTATAGCTGGACATTTGGTGATGGAAATTCAAGTACATTAGCTAATCCATCTCACACTTATGCAGCTGACGGTTCTTACTCAGTTAGTCTTACTGTTACTGATAATGGAGGTGCAACTTCGAATGACGTTACTACAGCTACAATCTCAACCGGTAGCGGTTCGGGGGCTGTTGTATTTAGTGAAGTTTTCTATGATACACCAGGTACAGATTCCCAGGAAGAATGGATAGAACTATACAACGGAACCTCAAATTCGGTTGACCTTTCAAACTGGACTATAACCGATAATAACGGCACAGGTTCAACTTTTACCATCCCTGGCGGAACTACTATTTCTTCTGGTACTTATCTAACCATCGCTGTTAACAGTACCGGGTTTAATGCCCTTTATAGCTTTGATGCAGATGTATATGGCTCCATTCCTGCTTTAAACAATTCAGGAGATGCCTTACTCTTAAACGATGCAACCAGCACTCTGATTGATGCCGTTGCATGGGAAGGTGGTGCTTCTAGTGGAGTACCCTCAGGTTGGGGAAGCTCCTCAAGTCCATCTGCTCCTACAGGGAGTAGTATAACCAGGACCAATGTTACTACTGATACTGATACCTTCTCTGACTGGAGTGTTGTTTCTGGAAATGGTAATCCACAAGTTCAACCAACTAATGCCGCTCCGGTAGCTGTAGCAAACGGTCCTTATGCTGGAAATACAGGGGCAAGTATCGCATTTAGCAGTAGCGGCTCTTCTGATAGCGATGGAACTATCGCTTCTTATAGCTGGACATTTGGTGATGGGAATTCAAGTACCCTGGCCAATCCTACTCATTCCTATTCTTCTGCTGGTTCATATACTGTGCAACTAACCGTAACCGACAATCTGGGAGCTACCGGAGTTTCAAGTACATCGGCTACAGTTACTGATATTAGCGGAACAGGTGTATTATTTAGTGAAGTCTTTTATGATACACCCGGAACGGATTCTCAGGAAGAATGGATAGAGATTTATAATGGAACGGGTTCAGATGTCGATCTCTCGAGCTGGACTATAACTGATAACAACGGCACCGGAAGTGTCTACACTTTCCCAGCTAATACTACTATTTTGGATGCAACCTATCTGACAGTTGCAATAAATAGTACTGGGTTTAATGCGTTATACTCTTTCGATGCAGATATATACGGCTCAATTCCTGCTCTAAATAATACAGGAGATGCCTTATTGCTTAAAAATGATAGTGGGCAAACCGTCGATGCTGTTGCATGGGAAGGTGGCGCCTCTGGTGGAGTTCCTACAGGTTGGGGAAGTACATCGAGCCCAACAGCTCCCACTGGAAGTAGCATAACCAGAACTAACGTTACTACTGATACAGATACATTCTCTGATTGGAGCGTTGCCTCTGCGAATGGTGATCCACAAGTTCAGCCATCTGCAAACGCAGATCCAACTGCTGTCATAAATGGACCATATACAGGTACTGAAGGCATATCAATTGCTATGAGTAGTGCCGGTTCTTCTGATAGTGATGGCAGTATTGCTTCATACGCATGGACATTCGGTGATGGAAACTCAAGCACCCTGGCAAATCCATCTCATACCTATGCTTCTGCCGGATCCTATACTGTTTCTTTAACTGTAACAGATAATGACGGAGCCACCAATCAAGCCCAAACCACTGCTACAGTAGATGCTGTTAGTTCTTCAAGTATAAAGCTTGCACAAGGTGTTCTTAGTGGGGTAAGCTCAAGCTGGCAAACCGTAAATCTAAGCGAGACGTATACTTCAATGGTAGTGGTAGCTTCTCCTCTCTATGACAATACTAATCTGCCAGCAGTTACAAGGATCCGCAATGCTTCAGGAAACAGCTTTGAAGTAAAAGTCCAAAACCCTGGAAACACTGCCTTATCCGGTTATACTGTTCATTATATGGTAATGGAAGAAGGAGTTTATACTGATGCAGCTGATGGAGTAAAAATGGAAGCTGTTAAATTTACTTCTACAACTACCGATTTTAAAGGCTCATGGTCTGCTCAATCACAAAGTTATAGTAACAGTTATTCGTCTCCAGTAGTGCTTGGGCAGGTTATGTCAGAAAATGATTCTGAATGGTCCGTATTCTGGGCAAGAGGCAGTTCCAGAACTACAGCTCCAAATAGCTCTAACTTACGTGTCGGAAAACATGTTGGGGAAGACTCAAACACAAGTCGCTCTAACGAAACAATTGGGTACGTAATCATCGAGTCTGGCTCAGGAACAATCGATTCTACTCCATTTTCGGCTGGTCTTGGATCTGATATTGTAAAATCCGTAACCAATGCTCCACCTTATAACTACTCTATTTCAGGGCTTTCAACATCAGAAAGTGCAATAGTTAGTGCTGCTGCAATGGATGGTAATGATGGAGGGTGGCCAGTGCTGTATGGGTCTGGATCAGTTTCATTAACAAGTTTAAGCCTGGCTTTTGATGAAGACCAGATATCAAACAACGAACGGAGCCATACCACCGAGCAGGTTGCTTACATAGTATTTGGTACTCCTGTTATGTCAAAAGATGTTGTTAGCACGGATGAGGCTTTTGTTGAAATCCCGGAAGAAATTTCAATTTCTCAAAACTATCCTAACCCGTTCAACCCGAGTACAACTATCGATTTCGAGCTGAATGAAACTGCCAATGTAACTTTATCAGTATATAATATGCTGGGACAGGAAGTAGCTCGTTTGGTAGATGGACAACGGTCTGCGGGAGTTCATACGGTTACTTTTGATGCTTCAAACCTTTCCACAGGCATCTATATTTACAGATTAAATGCAGGTGGGAAATCATTTACCAAGAAAATGTTGCTCGCCAAGTAATACAAAAACCTAAATTACAAGAAAAGGGCTGCGCAATAGTGTAGCCCTTTTTTTTGCCTCTGTACAAATTCAGGAAATAGATTATTGCGATAGATTTCTTACACTAGTTGAAATGTAAAAATGCCGTTGGGTGACTGCTTATGATTTCCATTTCCAAAACACCTTGTGATGAGCTGATCATTGATTCGAAAGAATCTAATGAGTGTAAGCAAAACTCTAAATTTTGGGTACTTGTTACTTCTGTTCTGGGTTCGAGTATAGCCTTTGTAAATGGCTCAGTGGTAAATGTAGCATTACCTGCCATTCAAACTTCTTTTGATGGTTCGGTTGCTGATATGCAATGGATCGTTAACGGTTATACTATAGTACTGGCAGCGTTGATACTTGTTGGTGGATCTCTTGGCGATCTTTATGGCCGAAAAAAGATGTTTGGCTTAGGTGTTCTTATTTTTGCAGCAGCCTCTGTTTGGAGTGGTTTGTCAACTTCTGTATTCCAGTTAATTCTTGCTCGCATTCTCCAGGGAATTGGTGGAGCTCTTCTTATCCCAAACAGTCTCGCATTAGTAAGTTCTGCTTACCCAAAAGAAGAGCGAGGCAAAGCCATTGGAACCTGGTCGGCTTTTTCAGCAATTACTACAGCTATAGGGCCAATTCTTGGGGGCTGGCTTGTTGATTCTTACTCATGGCGTCCGGTCTTCTTTATCAGTATTCCTATAGCTCTTGCAGCATTTGCCATATTACTTCTGAAGGTTCCTGAATTTAAAGACGATATTAAATCACAGAAACTGGATTGGAAAGGCGCTATCCTTGCTTCACTTGGATTTGGTTTAATCAGCATTGGCTTAATACAGGCCTCTGAGCTTGGATTTTTCCACCCTTTTGTACTAGGTACACTTTTCGGAGGAATTCTTCTCATCCTTCTGTTTATCTACAATGAGAATACTACAGCTGATCCGATGATGCCCATGACTGTGTTCAAGTCGAAAAGCTTCAGTGGTGTTAACCTGGTTACTTTACTGATTTATTTTGCATTAAGTGGAGTATTCTTCTTCCTCCCTTTTAATTTGATACAAGTGCAGGGATATTCAGCAACTGAAGCCGGCGCGGTCTTTCTACCTTTTACGATTACGATGGGTGTTCTTTCCCGGTGGTCAGGTGGATTAGTAGATAGATATGGTGAACGATTACCGCTTATTGTTGGCCCTGTAATAACAGCAGCTGGTTATTATGCATTAAGCCTCCCGGAGTATAGTACTGACTTCTGGACTTCCTTTTTCCCGGGCTTAATGATCACCGGAATTGGAATGGCAATTACTGTATCACCACTTACAACTGCTGTAATGAATTCGGTTGAGAACCATCAAACAGGGGTCGCTTCTGGAGTCAACAACTCTGTTTCAAGGCTTGCAGGGATGCTGGCTGTGGCCATTCTTGGATTGATTGCAGTGCAGGTGTTCTCTACTGAGTTGATGAGCAATTTTGATTCTGTTCAACTATCCCAGGATTTAAAGGAATCAGTACAGGATCAATCCATAAAACTTGCCGGAATTTCATTGGCTGATACTATTCCTCTACAACAAAAGGTGCTCGCTCGTGAAATCATAAACGATTCTTTTATAGCATCCTTTCAGCTACTAATGAAGATTTCAGCTGTTATTACTTTAGTAGGAGCGGCAGTTTCCTGGGTAACTTTAAAAGGAAAAAACTAGAAGCCTATTTTCTTTATCGCGTCCTGCGCTCTGTTCTTAATAGCATCTTCCAACTCTTTCTTTTTCTTTTCTAGTTCAGCTTTTTTCTCATCAACAACTTTAAGCTGTTCATTAACCCGGGCTTCATATTTATCATATTCTGACCTGAGTTCGGCTTCTTTCTCTCTTGCAAAGGTCTCTACTTCAGCCTTTTTATCATTTACTCGTCCTTCTACTTCATTTTGAATTTTGCGTTTTGCCTCTTCTACTTCTTTTGTAACCGTTCCTTTTAGAGCATTCAGGAACAGATCATCAATATTAGATCGAACTCTTACATTTAAAGGGCCTGAAGTATTATTGATTAGTGCGGTTGCATTGATTTGATCTGTATCTGAAATTGCTGAGCGAATTAATGACTCGACAGTATTCTTTGGGCTTCCAGCGCTTTCAAAATCGAAATTAATATTCTCGGCAAGGTATTCTACTTCACTTTCAATCCTTTTGTCAATTACACTAAGATCTACACTTAATCTCCCTGTTCCTTGGGTCAGGTCGTAGGGCAAAAGCTCTGACGGCGATATTTTAGTGCTTTGAAGTGAAAACCCCTGATACGCTACTTTAACCTGTTCTTTAGGTTCTTCTCCCAAATAATTGATTTCACCATCAACTGTGAGACTCACGGCATTCTCATCTTCTCCACCAAGATCAAAAATGATCGGTTTTCCCGTTTTTTCCTGGTCACTACTTATATCAGTAACCTGTCCGGATAAATCAATATCTGTATTGGTGCGACCTGATAACTCAATGTTCTTAACCCAAAACGAAGGCCAGTCGTACTTATCTGTGAACTCATAATTCACACCTTCATACCGTTCTATTTTCTCCTCTTCATCATCACTTCCAATTAGTTTACTGCCATAAGTTCTGGCCATCCCCAGGTATTCTAAATAACTATTAAAATCACCTAGTAAACTTCCACCGAATAATGCCGTTCCGATACTCTGAGCATTGATCTCTGGTAATTTCGCTACATTTGCAGCTCTATCAATATCTTCCTGAATCCAGGTATCAATACTTCCCAAACTCTCTTTCGAATTAGCTAAATCTGTTTGAAAGGTGCTTTTTGTTGTAGTGATAAACGTCCTGATTGAATCCGCTTGCGCTGTTACTTTTTTAAGACTATTTAAGGCAGCGATAGCCTGTTTTGGGTCTTTTAACTTGTTGATATCGATTGCTTCAACAGTAGTGCGGATGTTCTTTACATCTTCCTCAACTGTATTATTGGTAATAGTATTATTCCAATTCTGGTAATTCTGCTCCAGCCCGGTTTTTAAAGAGTCCATTTTATCCAGTGATTGGAGGTTCACCATTGCCATGAGGCTATCCACATTGATGTCATCTTTTACATCGCTGAATTCCATCTGGGCATTTTTTGAAATCTCATTCCCAACTTCAGAAGTTACCTCAGCAATAAATCCCGGTTCTTCAGGCTCTCCGGTCTCTTCTGAAACTGGGATTTCAAAATATCCGTCCGTTTCCCTTTCAGTCTCAAGTGCAAAGCCGGTTAACCGAACGTCTTCAATAATTACCTTTCTCCAAAGCAATGGCCAGAATTCTACATCAAATTCAGTCTCTCCGGTTTCAAATGTATTCATCATCGTGTTATTCGGGTTGGTAACCTGTAACCTTGACCAACCCACATGTAGTCCAAAAACATCAAATGTAAACCCGTCTATTTCTACTTTAGCTTCATTTAAGATGCTTGCCTGTTCTTCTATGCTTTCCTCAATCCAACCTTCGACGCTAATGAAGCTCAAGCCAAATCCCAGTAAGGCTACGACTAATATAAAAATAACTCCTTTAACTCTCATATCAGCTCCTCACCCTGTTTACTGTTTGATAAATAGAATAAACTTTAGAACCTTTCAAAGCCTTCACAATCTTCCACTTCTGAACTTTTGCATGTACCTTATCCCGATATTGATTTACCCCGAAAATAGTAACTGGAAACATTGGGATCGAAAGTATAACAGCACTAATAAAACTCCCAATAACAACGGTGTTATAAAAACGGGTCATTGCCCACCATTCACTATCATACATACTGGTAAATGTAGCCTGGAGCCCCTGGTTTTCTAAAATAGATGTGCCAATGCTGTGAAATAGCGGATCAGCTAAGTAGGCTACACCGCTAAACACAAAAAAACCTAAAATTGCCATCCCTATATTCACTTTCAAAATAATAATAAGCACCACAATGATGAGATTGTGAAAGGAAGCGATGGGTGTTAGGCCAATAATCATTCCAAGAATTACTCCTCCGGCTATTTGGGAAGGAGAGGCTTCTGAGGACAATGCTTTCAGAAGTTTTGCAATGTATTTGATGATCAACAGCATGATGAATGACTTTGTTTGTTCAACACTCTAAGCTAAATAATTACTTGTTACTTTAATAAAAAATAAAGGTTCTCTTATGATGTAATCTGCACTTTTCTGGTTTTCCCTGCATCATTTCAGAAAATATTTCTACTCAATAGAACGTACTGTCTATTGGTTGTTACATACCTTTCTTTAAGATTAGTATATTCATTCAAATAATTTAGTTTTGCTCATGAAGTTTTTAAATATCCAGGTTCTTTTAGTCCTATCAGTGTTTATTTGTTTCTCCTCTTGTAAAGATTCACCATCAGACGTTGACACCCCTGACACTCAGATGCCCGCCGCTAATTTTGAATGTACAGACGGTTTATCCAATGACTTCTTCCCCTGTAAGAATATCAGTATGTACGCGCACATTTCGAATGCTCAACTTGGTGGAACTGCAAGCAATGATATATGGGGCTGGACAGACCCCATGACTAATAAAGAATATGCTTTAGTTGGGCTTACTGATGGAGTAAGCTTTGTTGATATTTCTAATCCGGTTGAACCTATTATTGTAGGAAAGCTTGAAGAATCACTCATTACAGATAAATTTAAAAATCTTTCTGCGCTGGATTTCCCTGGTTGCTTTATTGGAGTTAATAGTAACCTTCTTTCAAAAAAACTGGAAAAAGGTTCTATTTGGAGGGATATGAAGGTTCATAACAATTATATGTATGTAGTTAGTGATAACCAGGCTCATGGAATGCAGGTTTTTGATCTTACCCGGTTACGAAGCTATGACGGCACACCACTATCCTTCTCACATGATGCACTATATGACAAGTTTGCCGGGGCGCATAATGTCGCAATCAATGAAAATACAGGTTTTGCCTTTGTAACGGGAGTTACCACTTCTGACTTTTGTGGTCAACGCGATTCTACCGGAATTCACATCGTTGATATCAATAGCCCCTTAACTCCAACCTTTGCGGGATGTTACTTTGATGAAGAAACAGACCTTGAATCTTTTCCAAATATTGGAGTAGGCTATATCCACGATACACAGTGTGTAAACTACCAGGGACCAGACACTGAACATCAGGGCAAAGAAGTTTGCTTTAGCTCAGCCGAAGGCGCGGTAGTCATTTCTGATGTTTCTGACAAATCATCACCTACGACTATTGGCTTTAGTGGATTATCTCAAATGCAGTATTCTCACCAGGGATGGCTGACTGAAGATCATAGTTACTTCTTGATGAATGATGAATTGGATGAAAGCAATCTGAATCGCAACACAAAAACGTATATCTGGAATGTAAAAAACCTGGATAGCCCTTCTTTTATTGGTCATTATGACCATACTACTACCTCAACAGATCATAACCTTTATGTAAAGGGTGATTATATGTATCAATCTAATTATGCGGCTGGTTTACGAGTGCTACGGATCGATGACCTTGATAATATTGACCTTGAGGAAGTTGCATATTTCGATACACAGCCAAGTACTGATCATGTAAATGCTGATGGAAGCTGGAGTAATTACCCTTTCTTTGATAGTGGTGTAATCATTGTTAGTGATATTGTTGCCGGTTTATTTGTTTTGAAACCAGAGTTCTAACCATCTTTTACTTAAGTGTAGATTTCCGTACCTTTTTACGTTTTTTAAAATATACTACAACACTCAATAATTCACTTTAGTCACTTGCATGGACTTATTTGACAAGCTAGAAGGAAGACCAAGCCCACTGGGGCCATTCACATCAGAAGGATACGGGTACTACACTTTTCCAAGACTGGAAGGACCTCTTGGACCTGAAATGAAATTCAACGATAAAGATGTAGTGGTTTGGAGTATCAATGATTATCTGGGCATTGGTAGCAACGAAGAAATTAGAAAAGTTGATGCAGAGGCTACGGCTAAGTACTCACTAAGTGCACCAATGGGTGCCCGGTTAATGACTGGTAACTCAACGGAACATGAAGCTCTTGAAGCTGAACTTGCTGAATTTATTCACAAGCCGGAAGCTATGCTGTTAAATTATGGCTACCAGGGTATTATGAGTGTGATTCATTCACTGGTTGATCGTAACGACTTCCTGATTTATGATGAGCTAAGCCACGCATGTATTGTAGATGGTAAGCAGCTTGCAATGTGTGATAAATCTGTTTTTAAGCACAATGATATTGAGAGCTTCAAAAAGCAATTATACAGAGCTGCAGCCAAAAAGAAAGATAATTCATCTATTCTTGTTATTACCGAAGGCGTATTCGGTATGACCGGGGATCTCGGAATCCTGAATGAAATCATTGAGCTAAAGAAAGAAATTCCTTTCCGCTTGTTAGTAGATGATGCTCATGGTTTTGGAACACTTGGTGATGATGGTTCCGGTACTGGAACTCAGCTTGGATGCCAGGATGGTATTGATATTTATTTTGGAACCTTTGCAAAAGCTGCTGCTTTAATCGGGGCTTTTATTGCATCTGAACCACGTGTTATCAAGTTTTTAAAAGCTAATGTAAGAAGTCAGATTTTTGCGAAGTCACTACCACTTCCAATTGTTGTTACTGCACGAAAAAGGCTCGAAATGATTCGTCAGCATCCTGAATGGAGAGAAAAACTTTGGAAAAACACTATCAAACTGCGTGAAGGCTTACAAAAAATCGGATATAATGTTCTTCCATCTGAAAGCCCGGTTACTCCTGTACTTACACAAGGAAGTACCGACTTATGTATGGATATCATGAGAAAGCTTCGGGAAGAATATGGTGTATTTGTGAGCGGTGTTTCTTATCCTGTAGTTCCAAAGGGAGTTGTCCTGATCCGACTTATCCCTACTGCGGCTCATAACGATGCTCATATTGAGAAAACGTTAGCTGCATTTGAAGCTATAAAAGATTTTGTGATGCAATCAGCATCAAAAATAAGCGCTTAATCAACTAAGCATTATGGTCATCTATGCTTGATTAGAAGCCCTCTTAGAACATCTAAGAGGGCTTTTTTTATGTCTTAATCAAACCGATGATTTCACTTCCCTTAGAACGGGATACTGGTATTTCGATATTCAGTGCTTCATACTTCAATCGATAGCCCCTTGCATTACCCAGTACCTTAAAACTTTTCTTCAGGTTGATGATATATGACCTGTGGCATCGTACAAAAAGAGGACTTATGAGCTGGCCCTGTAGTTTTTTGATTACAATGCGTAATAACCGGCTTTTTATTTCTCCCTCCTCCTCCCAAACGATCTTGGAGTAATTCCCATCCGCTTCTGCATATATAAAAGCTTCAGAACTAAGTGTCAGGTATTCATTGATTTCAGATTTGATGGTGATCTCGTCAGTCTCAGAAAAAAGTGCTTCTTTAGGATTTACCTCACCTTTTTTTGGTTTCTTTTTTATCTGGGACATCAACCTTTTAAAACGTTCTTTCTTTCTCAGTGGGTCAAAAAGCGGGTGCAAAGAAATAGTAAATACTCCTGAACGGGCTTCGAATGATTTTTCAAGTGCATCCAGTGCCTTCTCATGTTCCCCCATTCCCATGTAAATAAAGGCGTAATCGTTTGAGAAATTAATATGTGTTTCTGTTTTTTCTCGCCCACGAATCTGCTCAATTATCTCTTCTGCCTTCTCAAACTCTCCCATCTGGGCATATATAAACCCTAACCCGGTTATTCCATGAAGAGGATTTATACTTAGTGACTTTATTTTCTTCCAAATCTCCATAGCCCCATCTAAATCACCTCTGTCTGCTACAATCCCAGCTTTAAATTCAAGGGCCCGGTTATGATCCGGATATCGCTCCAGCACTTTATCATATTGAGCCAAAGCCTCATCGACCCGGCCTGCGTAAAAATAAGCTTCAGCCAAATAAGTGCTTATTGATGGAGATAGGGGATCGAGGTGCAATGCAATATTCACCTCATTAATTGCTTCGTTATGTCTTCCCATTGCAGAAAGGTACCAACTATAGGTATGATGAGCATGTGCTGAGCCCGGATTTAATTCCAATGCTCTTTCAAATGAAAGTCCTGCTTTTACCCAATCCAGCTCATAGAAAAACTCAACAAAAGCCAAAGCGATCTGTGACTCAGCTAACCTGTGATCAATATCCAGTGCTTTAAGTGCTGCTTTCCTGGCATCCGGGTAAACCTGTTCTGGTGGCATTTGCCCATACGCACCTAAATAGGCATAAGCTGTTGCCAGCCCTGACCACGCTTCGCCGAAGTCGGGCTGTAACTCAAGGCACTCTTTAAATAAATCGATTGCCTTTTTAAGCTGAGGAACTGAACCGTTATTCCAATAATACCTGGCCTGTAAATACAGGTTGTAAGCTTCAATATTTTGTGTGGGAGCTGCTTTTAGATGCTTTTTCCTTGCCGTGAAGCTGGCCCTTAATTGACGGGTAATTTTATGTGCAATCTCGTCCTGAAGATCAAATATATCTCCGAGTTTCCCGGTAAAAATATCTGACCAGACCTGGTAACCGTCCGATGAGTTATATAACCTTGCTGATACCTTTATTCTATTCCCTGACCTTTGCACCGTTCCTTCCAGTACTGACCCTACTCCGAGTTCTTTGCCTATTTTCCGAACATCTTTCAGGTTTCCTTTAAATGAAAAACTTGAGGTTCTTGAGGTTACTTTAAGCCCTTCGATTTTAGAAAGCGAGTTGATGATTTCGTCCGTAATCCCATCGCTTAAAAACTCATTTGAATCCTGTTCACTCAAATCAGCAAAAGGTAAAACGGCTATACTATTCAGGAAGTTGCTTCGGGTAGCCCTGATTTGATCATGCCGGGGTAGAACCAGTCCCTCATTACCAAGTGCAAATACTTTAACTGGTTCAAGAACATTTTTTAATTCAAACTCACCCAGGAACACAGGGGTAAATGTTCCGTGATTTTTGATGTCATCGTATACTTTCTCAGAAAACATAACACTGCCACCCACACCAAGCCCCTCAAGACGGGCCGCTACATTAACTCCATCACCCAATACTCCTTCCGTGTCAAAAAGGATATCTCCGATATGTACACCAATACGAATGTTTTGAGCCAGGTTCTTTTGCATTGCTGAAAGTTGCTGCAATTCCTTTGCCGCCTTCATGCTGTTTATAGAGCTGGAGAATGTACTCAACGTACCATCGCCATAGCTCTGGATAATTTTACCTTCATGCTTTTCTACAACACTCTTAACTGTTGTCAGAAATGTTGACCTGATCACTTTAGCCTGGCGTTCATCCTGCCCAACCAGGTTGTAGTAACTGGCCAGATCAGCAAACATTATAGCAACCAGGCTACGAGTTTCCTTTTTTTGATTATCAGGAGTGCTCACTATTCGTTTTTCGTTCTGCTGTTTTAATTCTGTGTTCAACATAGGATTTTTGACGGGGAATTAAACCCCTCTTCATACCAAATTTGAGATTATGGGACTCATTTCTACCCATTTATCCCAAAAAACTCCGCTTCGTGCCATTCTTTTTTAGCATAACAAATTGCGGGATAAGTTTGAGACAGAAAATTTCAACTAATTATTAAAATTATGCACGAGTTAAGTATTTCGAAAGTAATAAATGCACCTAAAATAAGGGTCTGGGAAGAGTTAAAAGATTTTGGATCTATTCATAAAGTACACCCTATGATTGAGACTTCTCCCATAACTAATGGCATACCAAGTGGAAATGGTTCAGAGCGAACCTGTGTAATGTATAGCGGTGGTGAAATAAAAGAAAAAGTATTTAACTACCATGAAGGTGAAAAATATTCCGTTGAAGTAATCGATCCCGGACCATTCCCGATAGAGACAAGCCTGGTAACTATTTCAGTCACTGAGATATCAGATAATCAAACACAAGTAAGTTTTGATATGAAATTTCAACCTAAATACGGATCTCTGGGAAACGCTATGGCTAAGCTGGTCATGAAAAAACAATTCAGCAACATACTCATGGGTGTTATTGATGGCCTGGAAACACATATACAAACAGGGAAACTGGTTGGCAAGAAGGGGAAACTCGTTGCTGCCTGATCCATTTATGTTAAAGAAACCCTAAATAAGTAATCATGATGCGAGGGTTGAAGCCTCGTATCCTTTTTTGTTAATCAGCTATATCACAATGGTCAATAATCCATCCACTAAAGAACATTACCATGAGCTTGAAAAGCCTTGCCGGAGAGTACGAATTTATTTTGAAGGGCAGCTTATAGCAGAAACCTACGATGCAATAGTGTTAAAAGAAGTTGGCCGAAAAATTTATGATCCAACTTATTATATCCCCAAGAGTCAGATTGAAATGTCTCAATTCATTCTAAGTGATACCAAATATAAATGCCCCATTAAAGGAGAGGCCAGCTATTGGCATTTGATGACCGCAGGAAATACGCACAAAAAAGATATTGCCTGGAGTTACGAAAACCCTATCGAATACTCCCGACCTATTGAAGGCTGCCTTGCTTTTGACTTAAGAAAGGTGACTATTGAGTTAGCACCTTATGAATAACCCTGTTAACCTTTGCCTTCCTGAATAGAAAAGTTCAAGAATAAATCATTTGTTTGATGAACTTGGGTAGCACACTTCAAGCTACTATCTTCTGCGATCGATTATATAATAAATCATAGAGTATGGAAGAACTATTCGCCAAATATACATTTAAGTACCTGAAGTACATCAAGGAATGGTGGAGTGACAAGAATGTTCAAATCCCGGAAATACATCAAGAGTCCAACTCCTATTTTGTGACTACTGGTGAGCATATGAATAGTGTTTATGAAATAAGAGATAGCATTTTTGGGAGCGATCAATTGTCCGGTAATGCATACGATACATTCCTGAAGAAAAACGAATTTGCAATAACCCTTCTTAGCTTTAATACTCCGAATAAAAAAATACTCGCAAAAGACTGGGCTTATTATTCCATAATTC
>JAVKDP010000029.1:0-8472 GCA_040222185.1 Balneolaceae bacterium
ACTATGAGAGTAAATACCGTAAACTCATCCATTTCTTTGTTCAAAACAGGTTTCTGAAAAACGAATATGTAATTGGTATTGGAGCGCCGGGACGTATGCAGGGAGTTACCTTGATATCAATTCCATACAAAAGCTATACCTCTTCTGAACTGGATGCATTAAAAGTAAAGGTATGGGATGAGCTTGGAGATGAAGCAAAATCCAGGTATGAACTTTTTGGTTCTACTTGTAGCCAGTTTGATGTAGATACTCCACAACTCCATCTCAATATGATTGGTGTTAGAAAAGAATGCCAAAGCAAAGGAATTGGTAAGCTACTCCTGAATCATGCGCATCAACTTACTTTTGAAGATGAAGAAGCTACAGGGATAAGCTTATCCACAGAAGTACCTCAGAACGTTTCTCTATATGAATATTTTGGCTATGAAATAACAGGAAGTGCCGATGTTGGAGGAGCATTTACTACCTGGAATTTCTTCCGCCCCAATGGCTGAGATTTAAAATATTTTATAAATAAATCTGGTTTTTTCATTTTACCCTGTTCAAATAACGAGTGAGAACAAAATGACCACAGAAAAGATAATAGAGCATATTAGTAGAGGCAGAACAGATTATATTTTCCAGCTACTGAAAGAGCATAACTGGAAAGAGATTCTCCATCAAGGCCCTGTAAAGCTAATTCAGTGGTTAGTATACTACAATGATACAACCGCGCTAAGAGCCATTATTGAATCAGGCGGAACGCTTGAAAGCATTGATATAAATGGGGAATTAGGAAATGCAGCCTTTTTTGGGCATTGGAAAGTTTGTGACTTCCTCATAAACCAGGGTGCGGACGTTAATGCCTTTGTTGACAAAACGAATGAAACTCCATTGCATAATGCCCTGGCAAAAGCCGGACGACCTTACTACTTCTATGTGGTAAAGCTACTAGTAGAGAAAGGCGCTAATGTAAATGCTAAAACTATCCCTCGTTTAGAAACGGGAGCTTTTATGCGTGATGTACGAACAAAAGGTGAAACTCCCCTGCACAGAGCAGCCGCTTATGCTGATGAACGAATCATTAGTTACTTACTTGAGCACGGAGCGGATAAAGAAGCTAAAGATGCAAATGGAGATTCTCCAATAAGCTGGGCCAGTGAACATTTACGCCCGGGAACAATCTTATCTTTGCTGAGTTATGGTGAACACCAGGTTGGAGAAGCACACAAAGTAAAGAACATTAGTGACCATGGTCATGGCTGGGGAAATGGTATGGATTGGAACCTGCTAGGAGATTATTTACCTGAAAAATGAGAAAAGTTGAAGTGAACATAGCGATCAAAGCCACTCCTGAAAGGGTAATCAAAGCATTTACTGATCCGAAAATGCTAAACGATTGGTGGCATGTTGAAAGAGTTCTTATCGAAAAAAAGAAAGGCGGACTTTATACCCTGGCCTGGAATATCTCTGAGAAAGGTTTTGGGTTCGTTTCATCAGGAATCATAGAATCTTATGACCCTAATGGAGAGTTAATCATAAATGATTTTATATATCTCAATCCTGAGAAGTCTTTTCTGGGGCCAATGAGCCTCACGATTAAAGCCGTTGCAAATGGAGAAATGACCAATGTTTATCTTTGCCAGGATGGATATCAATCCGGGAAAGACTGGGACTGGTATTATGAAGCTGTTAAAGAGGCTTGGCCAGCGGTTATGACGTCATCATTTAAAGAGTACCTGGAAAGCTAAATAGCCGTTTTTTGCTTTTAGAAAAATTCCGGATAAAATATATTTTCCTAACAAATTAAAGAGAAACAGGAGACAGATTGAACAAGATCGTTTATTACGTAGCAACATCATTAGATGGATACATTTCAGGGCCTAATGAAGACATCAGCTATTTTGCACATGAAGGCAACGGTGTAGATACTTACCTGAAAGACTTACTGGACTTTAAGACAGTGATCATGGGTCGAAAGACCTATGAATTTGGTTTTCAGTTTGGGCTAAAACCCGGACAACCAGCCTATCCTCATATGGAGCATTTCATCTTTTCTGAATCCTTGAGTATTGATGAGCTTCATGAAGCCGTTCATATTGAAAAAGCTACTATCCAAAGAATTGAAGAGATTCGGCAGCAATCTGAAACAGATATCTATCTTTGCGGCGGTGGCAAATTTGCCGGGTGGCTCCTGGATAATGGAATGGTTGATCAGCTTAAGTTAAAAATCAATCCTATTATACTTGGCGGGGGTACCAAACTATTTGGATCATCTAAAACAGCTCTAAAATGGATTTTAAAGGATAGTCAAACCTATGATCAGGGTCTGCAAATTGTGACTTACGAATTAGAGTGAATTGTTAAGGCTCATGGATAAGTAGAAGCCTATTTACCGATCCTCAAACAAAGGTCTGAATATAGCTTAAGGAACTTCCAGAAGGCATTTTTAGTTATACCATCGCAATTGATAGCTAAATAATTCTTCATCTAATGATCTTTCTGAATAACCATAATGACAAAGAAATCCGTGATGAAATCAACAGCATGGTTGGTCACCCCTACTCTTTCCTTGAAAGACTAAAAATGGGTGGTAACGGTTGTTCTCGTTTATACGTAGAAGAATACAGCCCAAAGTTCTCTAAGCATTTTGGAGAGAGTCAGGATAGAAAGACCATCAATATTGAATTGAGGGAAAAAGGAATCCTTGTATATATCAATAACAAGGTCAATAACTATGTATGGGTGATTCCTTATTATCGTTTAAATATATACCAGACTAAGCACTTTAGTATTTACGCAGACGGAGCATTTATCAAGCTTAAAAAAGACTCTGTATTCCCAATGAATAAGAAATTTGTAGATAGATTAATGCAGCTTCGTTCAGACTACCTTGAACCCGTTAATGCTATCTGAACTACTCTTTGAACTAAATTGAAAATTTGAATCTGGATTTAATCCTCGTCAAAAAAATCGTTCACCCCGGTAGTGTTCGTTTCTATCCATTTTAAAATTTCAGGAAGAGGCCTGTCGGGTATAGATATACTATCCTGCTTGCTTAGTGCCAATAAATAACGACTATAATCGACATTGTATTTTTCCAGGTTGGGAAGTTGATCGGTATCTCTTGGATCTACAGGGTGGTAAATATTATCATAAGAATGAGCCATAATGGTTTCGATTTCTCCTCCATCAGGAGCAAAAAGAATACTCATAAGTGGAGTATCCCAGTCATTATGGAATCCATTGGATAAACCATACTCATTGTTGAGGTCCAATAATTTCGTATCCTGGGCAAGTATTAAACCATCAGGAGCCTCTGATAAAGTTTCTGTGAAAATATCGAGGTAATTGTTCCATTGATAGGTAGCCATCATGTTCCAGTATACCTGCAGTAATCCCAGAATCAGAACGAAAGGGATTGCATTGGTTTTCCATTCTGTATTGAGCCTTAGCTTTTTTGTAGCCGTTAAAAACAAGAATGCTGCAAGTATTACGCAGAGGTATATATTTATAGACCTTACCTGTTGATGGGTTTCAGGAGCCATAGCTTCTGGCCAGAATAAAGGTGAAATAAATGTCAGAACTCCAAGAACAGTTAAAAGCCCGATGATAGTTTTAGGAAAAAATGACTTATCTGTTTTCCTGTTTTTATAAACTCTAAAAAGAAAAAATAAAGAACCCAAGAGCCCGAAAAGAAGCGGAAAAGAGGGATATCCTTCTTCATCAATAAAAAGAAACAGACCAAAGATAAAGGTTAGAAAGCTCGTTTTATCTTGTGGATCTAACACTGATAAAAAGGATAAAAATGCACCTGATAAGTAATATAACCCAAGTAGTATATATGCTATAGGCAACGCTTTACCTTTCTGTTCGAACTGAGAAAATCGCCAGTAACTTAATAAAGCTAGAACGGGTCCAAGTATCATCATTCCCTGGTAGATTCTCAGTGTACACCACGAAACAAGAACTATCAAGAACAGGCTTTTCCAGGATGACCTGAATATTAACTGTATGGTTACAACCCAGAAAATTGCACTTAACATACGCCCTGGGGTTATCGGGAAAAATTCTGTCTGCATATAAATTCCGAACATCCAAAAAAGAGGAAACAGGATGAAAATCTTTTTCTCTTTAGGTAAGCTCAGGTATGATGCTAAAAGTGATAAGGCTCCAAAACTAAAATACCAGGCCGTATGAATCCGCGCTAAGGTTGGTATGTCTGTGATGCCTGATTTTATAGCACTTATTAAAGGAAAATGCTGAACGTAATACGCAAATTGTCGATCCCAATGCCAGTGTACAGGTGTAGCATGTTCAAGTAAGTGGACAAAGAAAATGGTCCCGTCGGGATAAAAAATCCTCATTGAATAAGAAGCATATACAATGTATACCACTAGAAATGAAAACAAGGCCCAAAAAACTTTTTCGACAGGTATCGAGATTTCAGATAGAGATTTTACCATTGTATTTTTTTCTCGAAAGCGTATTGTTTTGTGTAAAAATTAAAAAAGAAAAAAGCTATTGTTATTCCAGCTTTCATCACCAAAGGGTATTCCTGGAAAAAGGAAATCTTGTACAAAAAGTGAACTGAAATACTAGCAAGTAAAATAGCTATTAAAGAGAAGCTTAATGACCACAAAAATGAAACGGGTAGAGATCTTGCTTTTTCAAAGATGAAAAACCTCTGAAGTAGAAAATTAGTTAACATTCCAATACTCTGCGCTAAGGCTTGGCTCACTACTACTGCCCAAGGGGTTGAAAGCAAAAAGAAAAATATTACATAATCAACACTGGTTGATATTAAAGAACTGACCCCAAACTTGAGTTTTGGGTATATGTACTTCTTGAGAGTATCTTTTTTTTCTATGGTGTATTCCCCCAACCAATCTGCATAATGTGGTTCATTCTACTAGAGATAATAATTAGCTGCAAAAATACACTTTTTTTTAAGCTTTTTTATACTAATCATGATCATTTAAGTATTCTGAAAATTTGATACTAACCTTAGCTATGTCAGAAATATTAATTCTATCAAAATTCGTCAAATGAAATACAATCTGTTTTTACTCTCCTTGTCCTTACTACTTGTCTTCTGCTCTAAACCAAAGGAAGACAATTCTGTTAATATTGACGATACCACTATTACTTTAAATGCTTTAAGTGATTTTGAACTGGTTTCAGAAGAAGGCTTTGGTGATGGGTATACTGATCTTGACCGAGAAGTATTAGCCATTGATGCTGAACAGTTTAAAGATTTTTTTGCTATAGCTGAACACTCCTTTAAAGGAGAAAGTGGAAAATATGATGCTACTTTTTCTAGTATGGTAGAGACCGATGGAGAATCAAGCTACCGAATATTGATTGATAAAGAACTTGTTGGAGAATTTCAGAACCCAGAGTCGGAAGTTGATTTTGAGTTATTTGAATTCAACCTTGAGAATATTTCGATTAAACAAGGACAAACTATTCGGGTTGAATTCAACTCCCATTCGAATGGCAAGATTCCCGAAGGAGATGGTTTTGCTTACTCACGAGGTAGATGGAAAAGTATTAGCTTCTCTCCTGTTCAATAATTTAACCCGAAAGTTTGGGAAATTTTCTCACAATTATTGAGCTAAAAGCGCAAAAAAGCGCTTTAATTATTAGTTGAAACGCAGTAGGTTAAGCCATTCTTTAGGAAAGAAACTCATCGAACCCTTAACTAACCAATTTTAATACATGGAAATCGCATTAAATAGAAACAGACTCTTCCTGGGTAGCTGTCTGGCCTTGATTGTTACCTCCCTTTCCTTTGCCGTTAGAGCTCAAATTGAAGGCGTTTTTGGAATGGACTACGGTTTAACTGCTGAAGAAATCGGATGGGCATTTGGCCCTGCTTTCTGGGGATTCACTATCGCAATGTTTGCAGGTGGATTGATCATTGACATTGTTAAAACCAAAAAAGTAATCTGGGCCGCATTTTTTCTTCAACTAATTGGTCTTGTAATACTACTTCTTGCAAGGGATAAAACCATGCTTTTCGTATCAAATGTATTTATTGGATTAGGAAACGGGTGTGTGGAAGCAGCATTTAATCCTTTAATTGCTACAATCTATCCGGATGCTAAAACAAAAATGTTGAACAAGTTTCATGTATGGTTCCCGGGCGGTATTGTATTAGGTGGACTTCTGGCATTCTTATTGATTGATACTCTTGGATTAAGCTGGATTATACTGGTTGGCCTCTTGTTTATCCCTCTTTTTGCTTATGGTTATCTATTCCTGGGACAGGAAATTCCAGAAACAGAGCGGGTTGCTAGTGGAGTTTCATACAAGGACATGCTTAAGAACGTTTCCGCTCCTTATACGATCATTTTGATTGTATCAGTGATGATTCTTTTCGCTTCGGTTCCAAGCCTAAGCATTGACTTCTCTTCAAATATCACATACTTCGTTGTTGCAGGCTTTTTAGCTCTCATTGCTATTGAAAGTAAAGTGGTAAATAAAATGAGTCTTCTCTTCCCTTTCATCTTCATCTGCATGTTCCTGACAGCAAGTTCGGAGTTAGGGACTAACCAATTCATCAATGCTTTACTTACTGAAGGAGGAGTTAGCCCAATTCTAATCCTGGTATTGATCACCGGAATTATGGCTGTAGGTAGATATTTTGCGGGTCCCATTATTCACCGTTTAAATCCATCAGGAGTACTCTTAGGTTCTGCTATCCTTTCAACAATAGGTTTATACTTGCTTAGCACAGTTTCTGGTGTTGGCCCAACATTAGCATCTGCTGTAGTATTTGCAATTGGTATTTGTTACTTCTGGCCAACTATGATTGGTTTTGTGGCGGAATATGTACCCGAAAGTGGTGCTCTTGGACTATCAATTATGGGTGGAACCGGAATGGTTGCTACTTCATTGATCCTGCCTATTATGGGAGCTTCAATTGATACAGAAGGCCCACAGGCTACATTAGGTTATATGACTATTCTTCCTGCAATATTAGTAGTTCTGTTTGCTGGGTTATATTTCTACATGAAGAAAAATCATACTACTGAAGAAAGTCATTAAACTACTTTTTTTGAACTTTTACAGGCAGACACTATAAAGTGTCTGCCTTTTTTATTTGATTGTTATATGCTTTCAGAAATAAAAACGTTACGCCGGGAACTACATAAATACCCGGAACTATCAGGACAGGAGATACATACAGCTAAACGGATTAAAGAGTTCATATCAACACACTCTAATACTGAAATCATAGATGAAATTGGTGGGCATGGTCTTGCTGCTATTTTTTCCTACCGAAAACCCGGCCCTGTGATAATGATAAGGTGTGAGCTTGATGCACTCCCTATTCTTGAGCCAAATACATTCGAATATAAATCTACCAAACCGGGCGTTTCACATAAATGCGGGCATGATGGCCATATGGCTATGGTTGCTGGTTTAGTATTCTGGCTAAAAGAACAAACCTTCGACTCAGGTAAAATTATCCTGCTTTTCCAGCCAGCTGAAGAAACAGGTAAGGGAGCCTTTAAAGTGCTCAATGATCAAAAGTTTAAGGATATACATATCGATTATGCTTTTGCCTTACATAATTTACCTGGTGAACCGCTCCACTCCATAATAACTTTGGAGAATTACTTTTCAGCTTCTGTTCAAAGTTTAATAATTCAATTAACCGGAAGAGAATCTCATGCAGCTGAACCAGAACATGGCATCAACCCCTCTCAAAGCATTGCTGAAATAATTGCAGCGTTTGCGAAGCTGAACAAGTCAGACCCATATCAGAAAAACTTCTCTATTCTAACACCGATACATATCACTATGGGTGAAAAAGCATATGGTGTTTCTCCCGGATATGGAGAAATACACTATACCATCAGAACATGGTCTGAAAGTGTAATGGATCAACTTAAACAAAGTGTTCAATCTATCTTATCACAGGTTTCTAAGAAGCATCAACTCAATCTGAACCTGGAATGGCTGGAATATTTTCCAGCAGTAAAAAACGATAATAACTGTAACGAACTTATTAAAAAATCAGCCATAAAAAATGGATTAGAATTAATTGAACGTCCGTTTCCTTTAAAATTTGGTGAAGATTTTGGCTGGTTTTCGAAACGATGTAAAACAGCTATGTTCGGATTAGGTTCTGGTACCGAAGCTCCTGCGCTACATCATTCTGATTATGATTTTCCGGATGAAATTATTCCAACAGGGCTAAATATGTTTCAGGAGATCATTACCCAATTACTAAGTGATAAACGTTGATTTATCCATCCTCTTCTCTCCTCTTCAGATAAATTATTTTTGATCGAAACTTATTTATTCTATTTTCGAATAGATATCAGTTCGAATTCAAAAACGAAACATTATGAAGTTATTATCACGCTACGAGGAAATCATATTACTTTCAATCTGGAGATTACAAGAGAATGCTTACGGTGTAGCTATTCGCGAATTGGTAATTAAAGTTACCGGGCAGAATGTTAGCATTGGAACTAT
>JAVKDP010000030.1:0-26418 GCA_040222185.1 Balneolaceae bacterium
AACCGATGTGAGTGAAGATCTTGTTCAATCGGTGTTCGAGCGCATGCTCAAATATCGAAGCACCTATTCAGGATCAGGGGCATTTACAACATGGATGTTCAGCATAGCTCGTAATGCGCATATTGATCATTATCGCCAAAATAAAAAGCATAATGAAAAAGAAGAGCTTAATGAAGATCGGATGGGAGGTGCCCCTCCTGAATTTGGTGAAATGGATGAGCGAACAAAACGAAAGAAGATACTAGAGTTAGCACTCGATCAACTCGATGAGGATAAGAAAGAAGTTGTGATCTTAAGCCGGTATGAAGGTTTGAAATACGCAGAGATCGCCGAAATTCAGGGAGTGACAGAAAGTGCAGTAAAAGTAAGATTCTTTAGGGCAATGAAAGATTTAAAAAACATTGTACACACATTAAGTGAGGAATACAGTGATGAATGAAAAATATGAAGAACTGATCGCCGGATATTTAAACGGTGAATTAGATGAACAACAAAAAACAAAAGTAGAAGCTCTGATTGCCAGCGGTGAGATCGATATGATCGACTTCAAAGCAATGGAACAATTACACAACGAGCTGGAAGTACTTTCCGCTCCGGAGCCGTCTTCGGAAATGAGCGATAGGTTTTATGCAATGTTGGAAGAAGAAAAAGCTTCTGCTAAACCAATATTCAATATTTCAGAAAAGCTGAATGAATTGTTTGCAGCCTTAACCATGCCTCGGTTGGCATACGCTTTTGTGCTGTTGATATTCGGCGGATTTATCGGATCGCAATTGGGTAGCAACGATTCCCAGATCAATGAATTAACTAATCAAATGCAGGATATGAGAGAGATGATGATTGTTAGTATGCTGGAAGGCGCTTCCACAACAGACAGGTTGAGAGCAGTAAATATAAGTGCTGAATTACCGATAGCTGATGGAAAAGCTGTACGTGCTTTATTATTCACACTCAATAATGATGAAAGCGTGAACGTAAGAGTTCAAACCATTGAAACCTTAAAGAAATGGGGTGAAGACGAAAATGTTCGGGAAGGTCTGGTTAGTGCGATCGGAGCCCAAAACTCTGATGTGGTAATTATAGCCCTGGCTGATGCCATGGTTGAACTGGGATTGCAAAACTCAAAATCTGAATTCGAAAATCTGATTCAGGAAAGAAATTTAAATATCAATGTAAAAGAGAAACTGGAAAGCACCATTGCGTCGCTTTAAGGAAGGAAGAATCATGAAAAAAATCATAGGAATACTACTCGTAGGATTGTTTGCGATTACGGTAACCGCTCAAAATAAAAGAGTAACTGAAGGTATCGACATTCAGATAAAGAAAAGCGCTTTGTCATCTATTGATGGGTTTATCATAAAAAACATAAATGGTGATTTGAAAGTTAGCGGTTATAATGGAGATGAGATCCTTATAACAGGCTCCAAAACCATCCGAAAGAAAAGAGGAGAACTGGACCAAAAAACCATTGACGAGATCTACCTTCGCCAGGAAGAGCATGAGGGAAAAATTTATGTATATGTTCAGGCTCCGGGAGTTGAAGTGAAATTCAAAGATGGAAAAATGAGACATTCCATGAACTGGAATCGAGACAGGTGGGATGACTACGACGAAGTTCATTTTGAATTCAACATCGAAGTAAAGATGCCGGAAAGCATGATGGTAAAAGCATCAACTGTAAACGGAGGAAAGCTCATAGTTGAAAATATGATGAATGGTGTGGACGCCGGAAATGTAAACGGAGATGTGGTTTTAAAAGAAGTAGCAGGCAAAACTCATGCTCATACTGTAAATGGAGATATTGAAGTATATTTTGCTGAAAGCCCGACAGATGATTCACGGTTTAATACGGTAAACGGAAGCATGGAAATTTATTCACCAAAAGATTTAGGTGCTGTAGTAACTTTTGAAAGTTTACACGGTGATCTCTATACAGATTTTGAACAAGTAACTCGACTTAAAGCCCAATTGAACAAGGAAAAAGACGGAAAAGGTTACAGATACCGAATCGGTAAATCCACACCAATTCAAATTGGAGACGGTTTATCAAAAATGGATTTCGAGACGGTTAACTGAAGTTCCTACATACGAAAAATAAAATAAAATCAAGAAATAAGAGAATCATGAAAAAAATAATAATTACCCTATTTAGTGCATTGCTTGTGTTGGTTGTGTCAAACCCTTTGGTAGCTCAGGATGATATAACTGTTCCTTTATCCAAACCCGGACAAAAAGGGATGCTGCGAATTGATCTGGTTTATGCGGATGATATAATTGTAGAAACGCATGATCGCCAGGATGTTATCGTAAAATATAACGGTGACGACGACGACGATAACTGGAATAATCGCAAAAACGGTTTAAGGAGAATATCATCAGGAGGCCTAAGCCTGGAAATCACAGAAGACAATAATGTGGTTAAAATAAATAGCCAGCCACAACACAATGATCTTGAACTGACTGTTTACGTTCCCAAAAACTTTTCCCTAAAACTAAATGCTGTTCATGGCGACGTGGAAGTGAGAGGTCTGGAAGGGCAAGTAGAGATCGAATCTGTAAATGGTGACGTGGAAGTGATGGATATATCCGGCTCTGCTTTAGTAAACAGTGTAAACGGAGATATAGAAGTCAGTTTTGTAAAGATCGATCCCAACGCCCCAATGTCGTTTACAGGTGTGAATGGTGATATTGAGATCGCTTTACCTGAGAATGCTAAGTTTTCAGCGAAAATGAAAACAGACTGGGGAGATGTATATACCAACTTTGACATGGACATCGAACGAAACCCAACGGATACTCAAGTCTCGTCCAAAAAAGGTCAGTACAAAGTATCTATAAATAAATGGGTTTACGGTACAGTTAATGGTGGAGGCCCTGAATATTTATTCAAAACGCTCCACGGAGATATTTCAATTCGTAAAAACTAGTAAATCAGAGTAACGAATTAAAATTACACTCGTCTAACTATCAGAGTTAAATAAAAATACTGCAAATCATTTGGAGAGAATGATTTGCAGTTTCTTACCAAAGCCTTAAAAACCTACTGTCATGCGGAAATTTACCATTACCCTACTATTGCTATGCCTGAATTTTAGTGTACAAGCACAACAAAATATACCGGAAGAAGGAGAAGAGTTGAGAACCATAAGTCTTAAAAAAGACAATATAGACTATCGTTTCGGATATGCACAAAACCCTACAATGGAAGCGGTGAGAATTTCCGGACAAAATATCAAATTAGACGGGATACTTAATGAGGCAATTTGGTCCACTGCTCCGGTAGCTACGGGTTTTACACAAAGATCTCCAAGAGACGGTGGAAATCCCTCCCAGAAAACGGAAGCAAGGATCTTATATACGGACAATGAAGTTTATGTAGGTATAATGGCGTATGATAATGCACCGGATTCTGTAATTGCATCATTATTCAGAAGAGATGGAAATGAGACCAGTGATTGGGTATATGTGAGTTTAGACAGCTACAATGATAAGCGAACTGCATTTACTTTTGCAGTAAATCCAAGAGGAGTACAAAAAGATATCTTGTATTTTGATGACAGAGGCGAGGATGTGTTATGGGATGCCGTTTGGGAAGCAGAAGCAAAGATGGTGGAAGGCGGCTGGTCAGTAGAGATGAGAATTCCAATGTCTCAATTACGTTTTAGTTCTAAAGACGATATAAAATCATGGGGAGTTAATTTTCAAAGAAGAATAGCGAGGCATCAGGAATTTAACTTTTGGGCACCAACTTCTCAATCAGCATCCGGAAGTGTTTCTTTATTCGGGCGATTAAATGGTATCAGAGATCTTGAAGAGCCCAGAAGATTGGAAATTACTCCTTATGTATCATCAGTTTTGGAAAGAGCACCAGGTAATCCAAACAACCCATACTATAATGAAAATGAGTTAGATGCCAATATTGGTGGAGATATTAAATACGGTGTTACTTCTGACCTAACATTAACAGCTACTTTAAACCCGGATTTTGGTCAGGTTGAAGCAGATCCGGCTACAATAAATCTTTCTCAATTCGAACAGTTCTTCTCAGAAAGAAGACCATTTTTCTTAGAAGGGAACGAAATTTTCAGATTTGGAGGAACAAAGACATTTAACAATTTCGGTAATCCGAATACTTTTTATTCAAGAAGGATAGGGCGTTCTCCTCAGGGTAATTTATCAGAAGCTAATCGATTTAGTGGAAACAGTTTATATGATCCCTCACAAACTAATTCAACTTTTACAAACACACCAAATCAAACGAAAATTCTTGGAGCTGCTAAATTAAGTGGTAAAACAAAGTCGGGTTTATCAGTTGGAACTCTTTATGCAAGAACATTGGAAGAAAGATCAAATTATACAGCAAATCTGGATAATGGGAACACTACTAAAGGTAATTTTATAGCTCAACCTTCCAACAATTTTCTTGTAAGCAGATTAAAGCAAGATTTTAACAGTGGGAATACTGTGGTAGGCGGGTTTTTTAGTGGAATGAACCGGGATATTGGTGGAACGTATTTTGAAAACAGGCTCCATAACTCAGCTTTTATATCCGGAGCGGATTTTGAGCACGGTTGGAATGATCGTTCCTGGATTGTGAGTGGTACTGCATCAGTAAGTTCCGTTTTTGGTACAACTGATGCAATTACACGAACTCAGAATGCTCCTCAAAGATACTATCAAAGAATTGATTCCGAAGGTCTTTCTGTTGATACTAATAAAACGAGTTTGAGTGGATTGGCTTCAGAATTGAGCTTGCAAAAAGCAAGTGGGGAAAACTGGACTTGGTCAGTTACAGGGTCAATGGTTACACCAGGCTATGAGACCAATGATATTGGTTTTCAGAACAGAGCAGATTACCGGGCTGTTTCAACGGGTATTCAGTATCAGGAAAACGATCCCAAATTCTTACAGTTTATTAATCTATGGAGTTACACAACTCATGCCTGGAATTTTGATAACGACCTTATAGCGAGAGGATATAATGCAGGTGGATACTTCCAATTTAAAAATCTGTGGTCTTTTAATATAAATGGTAATGCAAATTTTGATACAATTTCAGACCGAGTGACTAGAGGTGGACCAACTTTTATGATGCCTGGGAGCTGGAATTTTAACTTTAATATTAATTCAAACAGCTCAAAGAGATTGTCAGGTGGAATAGGACAATTCCACAGAGAAGACAGAGTAGGAGAATACGATCACTATTTCTGGGGTTACTTGTCTTACCGACCTACAACATTTATTCAGATTTCAGTTGAACCTGAGTATGGGTATCAAAACGATGTGGATCAATTTATTCTAAGAAGGGAGCAAGCTGATAATGCTTTAGATGAGAATCAAACGTTTGGAAACAGATATATATTTTCTGATATAAAACAGACTGACTTCTCCACTTCGTTTAGGTTGAACTGGACTTTCAATACAAAAATGAGCTTGCAAACTTATGTCAGACCTTTTATTGCTTCAGGCAAATATTCAAAGCTTAAAGAGTTTAACAATCCGGGCGGTTTTGGTTTTGATGTATATGGCGAGGATAAAGGTTCGGTTACTCAAAACGCTGATGGAAGCTATAATGTGGATCCTGATGGTGCCGGTGGTGAAGAGTCATTTACGGTAAGACCGTTAGATTTTAATGTCTCATCTCTGCAAGGTAACGCTGTATTCAGATGGGAGTACAGTCCCGGGTCGACTTTCTTTTTAGTATGGCAACAACAAAGAAGCGGATTCAGACCTAATGGGGAGTTTAATTTTGGAAACGATTTTGGGAACCTGTTAGATCCGGAGCCGACCAATGTATTCTTAGTTAAATTTAGTTATTGGTTTGGTGGGTAAGCTACTTACTTATTGATATCGGATTTTGTATTTTAGTAAAGTAGTTTAAATATGAAATTAATTTTATCCTAAATGCAAAATCAGGTTCAAAATCTTACCGCTGAAGAAGTAAAAAGTATCCAGACAAGTTTTGTCAACAAAGTATATGTCTGGATGGGATTGGCTTTAACCATCACCGGAATTGTAGCAATGAGAGTTGCAGATTCGGGTGCATTTATGGGAATGTTTACCGGCGCATCAAGTGCAATGCCGTTTTATATACTCATTGCTATTGAATTAGGGCTTGTTTGGTGGATGGTGTCAAGGATAGATTCGATGAGTTCGGGTTTTGCCACAGCTCTGTTTATTCTCTATTCTGCGTTGAATGGAGTTACACTATCTGTATTATTTTATGTGTATACCAGTGCGTCTATTGCATCCACATTTTTTATAACGGCGGGGACTTTTGGTATTTGTAGTGCTTATGGATATTTCACAAAGAAAGATCTGACTTCGCTAGGAGGGTTTTTGTTTATGGCTCTTATCGGAATCATCATTGCCACTATCGTAAACATTTTCTTGGCAAGTTCTACACTATACTGGATCATTAGTTATGCAGGTGTTGCCATATTTATTGGATTAACAGCTTATGACACTCAAAAGATAAAAAATATGAGTCTGGAGGTTGATGCGGATTCCGAGCAAGGTAAAAAAGGTGCAGTGATGGGAGCTTTAGCTCTGTATCTGGACTTTATAAATATGTTTATTTTTCTGTTGAGAATTTTTGGAAACAGACGATAGAAAGTTTCAGATTCGAAGCCCTTTTTTAAAGGGCTTTTTTTTTGACAAAAATATCGGTTCCAAAAAAAGTAATCGAATAATTTTCTTAGAACATTGTTGGTCTTGCTCTCAAAGAAAATAGATTGTGTTTATTATGTACATATGTATTTGAATAACTCGAAAAGCGTATTTATCGGGTTTCATAGTAAAAAAAGTGTCTCAATTTTGTTCTAAGAAGGTTTCAGTGTTTTCTATCAAAAAATGTTATCCGATCACTAATTTTTTTTAACAATAATTTTTTTTTATTAAAATGTTAACTCAATGAAAAAAGCCCTTCCAAGGGAAAGTTTTCTTTTATTCAATTTGAAAATATATGGGTTTAAAACAGCTACTACTTCTTTTCATCTTTACTTTACTTTCATCAACCCTTTTTGCTCAATCAGGTAAGATAAATGGATTCATTAAAGATTCATCCGGTGAGCCTTTACCGGGAGCAACGGTTGTAATTGAAGGTACTTTACAAGGATCAGCGGCTCAGGCAGATGGGTTCTATCAAATTCTGAATGTTAAGCCGGGAACGTATACATTAAAAGCTACCTACATTGGTTTTGCACCGGTAGTGATCGAAAACGTAGAGATCAATATTGATCTAACGACCAATATCGATATTACAATGAGGGAAGAGACTTTTGAAGGTGAGGAAATTGTTGTAATTGCTGAGCGGCCGGTTGTTCAAAAAGATGTTGCTTCAAGTCAATCTAATATAAGTAAGGAAAGTCTGGATGCTCTCCCTATCACGAGCGTAACCGCTGCTGTTGGTTTACAAGCCGGGGTTGAAGGATTGAGTGTAAGAGGTAGTGGAAGTGATGAAGTATCCTTTAACTTGAACGGATTTACATTACGTTCGGAAAGAAGTAATTCTCCATTTACAGGAATAAGTATTACTTCAATTGAAAATGTTCAGGTACAAACAGGTGGTTTTAGTGCAGAGTATGGAAATTTAAGATCCGGTCTGATAAATGTGACTAGTAAAGAAGGGGAAAGAGACAGATATACGCTTGATGGTTTAATTAGAATTACTCCTCCACAACAAAAAAATGTAGGTCAATCTGTTAACGACCCAAATTCTTATTGGTTAAGACCGTATTTAGATGATGATGTGGCATGGACAGGAACCGATAACGGAGCTTGGGATTCTTATACACAAGAGGAATATCCTAGTTTTCAAGGATGGAATGCTTTTTCACAATCAACGTTAGCTGATGATGATCCAAGCAATGATTTAAGTCCTGAAGCAGCACAACAAGCGTTTTTATGGCAACACAGAAAGGATTTTGCAATATCTGATCCTGACTATGAAATAGATTTTACCTTTGGGGGGCCTGTTCCTTATGTAAGCAAACGGCTTGGAGATCTCAGGTTTTCAACTTCTTTTAGAGAAACACAAACCATTTATATGGTTCCGTTGTCTCGTGACAGATACAAGCAAACAACTTTTCAAAGTAAATTAACCAGTAATATCGCTTCAGGCATGAAATTGTCTGTTGACGGACTTTACAGCAGGGAAACAGGAACATCTGCAAGCCAGGCAGGTAATCCGGGATTCTTTGTTTCTCCGTCTGGTATTGCCGGTAGTATGGATAACGTAAGTTTCATTGAATCAAGAATTTTCGCAACAGATTATTGGGCACCAACAGAGCAAACCACTTTTAACTTAGGTGCTCAATTTACTCACTCCATTTCAAATACTACTTTCTACGAAGTAAAGGTCAATAATTACATTTCTACAAATTCTACCAACCCAAGTGCACTAAGAGATACATCAGATGTAATATTCTTTGGTGGAGTTGGGTTTGATGAAGGTCCGTATGGCTTTTTTGATGAAACTTCATTTGGTTTGGCTTCCGGAATGCGGATGGGAGTGGGTATGAGTACAGCGAGAGATAGTAGTGAAGTTTCTGTACTAAGTGCCAGCTTTAAAATTACAAGCCAGGTAGACAGAGTAAATGAAGTAAAAGCCGGATTTGAGTTTATCCGAACTAATAGTATGGTGAACTATGGCTCATTTGACAAAGTGTTGCCTTCCGGTAGAACAAGATCAGTCTGGAATACTACACCGATCAGAATGGCGGCTTTTGTTCAGGATAAGTTGGAATTTAATGGTATGATCGCAAATCTTGGATTACGATTAACCTATTCTGATCCTAATATAAGTTGGTACGATTACGAACCATTTACCGATCTTTTCGATACCGGAAATGCATCTGCTTTAGATTCAGCAGCTACATCAGATGTAAAACCACAAATTATATTACAGCCAAGATTAGGAGTATCATTCCCTATTACTGAACAGAGTAAGTTTTTCTTCAATTACGGTCATCAAGTTCAGTTGCCTGATCCTGAAAACCTGTATTTAACACGAGTAGAGCCTTTTACAAATACAGTAGTAAGAGTGGCGGCTCCTGGTAATAAACTTCCCAGAACAGTTAGTTATGAGTTGGGCTATGAGCATAATATTCTCGAAAACTATTTAGTAAGAGTAAGTGGTTACTATAAAGACTTAAGTGATCAACCAATTCAGGTTGGATTCACAAGTAGAGATAACAACAGTTATACGGTAAGCAGACCTTTTTCCTATGAAGATGTGAGAGGATTTGAGTTTACTCTCCGAAAGCAAAGAGGGAAATATTTCTGGGGAGAAGTAAATTATACCTATAGTATTGCTTCAAGAGGTCTGTTTGGGACTTTAGAAAACTTTGAGAATCCATTCGATCAACGTAATTACGAAAGAACCACCGGTGATAATGATATATTCCGACCAGTTCCTCAGCCATTTGCAAGATTACAACTGTATTTACAATCTCCGAGAGATTTTGGACCGGAACTGCTAGGGACAAAACCATTAGCTAATTGGCAGATTGTACCTCTTGTTTCCTGGAGAGCCGGTGCTAAAATAACCTATACTGGTGGAGGTTCCATACCCGGAGTAATTGATAACTTGCAGCTAAGGGATTCTTGGGGCACAAGCTTAAGAATCACTAAGGATATTAGCTTAAATAATGGGAGTTCGGTTAAGTTTTTTGCAGATGTCTCAAATGTGATCAACAGAAGAAACTTTAACCCATATAATTCCGGATCTGTTAACGGTACTGACTTTTTAGCTTACATGGGGTCGCTTCATCTCCCAAAAGATGTTTTAGATGAAATAGGTCTTTTGAATCAAAGGGTTCCCGGAGATGATAAACCTGGTGATTATAGGCCGGCAGATGTAACATATGTACCTATTGAAGTGTCAACAACATTGCCAGCAAGTGGGAACACAAGAGCTCTTTATTATAATACCACAGAAGGTAAATATTATCAGTGGGACGGGAGTGGGTTTGTTGATGCAGACAGCAAATATGTAAATAAAGTATTAGATGAGAAAGCATATATTAATATGCCAAATCAAAGGTTTTTTAATTTCTTAGATCCAAGAACAATAAGATTTGGAATCAGATTTTCATTTTAAGAGTAGTTCGTTAAATATGTCAAAAAAATATTTTTATAAATTTAGTTGGTTACTGCTAGTAGCATTGTGTTTTTATCCTTTTAAGGATAGTAACGCTCAAGTTGAGTATAGATGGCTGTCAGCAGGTTCATTTCATAATTTCTATTCCAGTTTGGGTTCTGAGATAGAGCAGGGCTTTATAATTGAACAACAAGGAGGTTGGCAATGGCCTGCTATTTACAGAGGGCAGGATGCTCAGGCAATGAAAGCTCTTTGGTTAGGTGCAACCAATTTCACTGACGAACAACAAACTTGGAATTTTCGTGTAGTTCATGTTGGTCCCAGAGTTACAGGGCTTGGCGAGTTCTACCCGGTATCGATGGAAACAGTTAGTAAGTTCGATCCTCCTGAGGTTAGTGTGGATGGATTGGTTTCTTTCAGTAAAAGTGTTACCAATGATGAAGTAGATCCAAGTATGAAAGCTGATCGAAAGATTGTTGCAATAACCAATACTTTATTAGGAGTAACAGTACAAAGAACTGCAATGCAGTTCAGTCAAGGCTATCATGATAACTATCATGTAATCGAATATATATTTACCAATACCGGAAATGTAGATGATGATGATGAAATTGAGTTTCCAAACAGAACAGTTGAGGGATTCGTACCCTATTTCTTAAACCGTATGGCTCCTGTTAAAGCTTCCAGATACACTATTGGTAATGGATCGGGTTGGGGGCAAAATACGATGAATGACAGAAGAGGAGACGGTCAAAGACCTGAAGAGACCGAGAATTTCAGAGCTCAGTTTGCATGGCACGGATATTATCCTTCTTCTGATGTAAATTATGATAATGTAGGTGCACCCATTTTTGTACCTAACACAACGGGTGGATATTTATCTGCAGATGATACAACCGGCCGATTAGAAGCATACCATTTTGTTGGAACTGTTACCCTTCATGCAGATGCTTCAGCCAACGATGATTCTGATGACCCTGCTCAGCCATTTACCATGGCTGAAGAGCACAATGATGATAATCTTTACGCCAACAACAGTGCATTTAATGCAACCAAAATGGCTGCAGAGTATAATATGATGACTAAAGGACGAGGATCAACTCGTCACGCTTATCAGGTGGAGCCTTCCGGTTATGATGGGTTTATTCAACCAACTGGTGACCCTAAACTAGGAAATAATGACGGAGGTTTCGCTTACAACTATGGATATGGACCATATACTCTGGCTCCAGGAGAAAGTGTCCGTATTGTTATTGCAGAAGCTTCTGCCGGTATTTCCCGGGATCTTGCAGAACAAGTTGGTAGAGGGTTTAAGGAAGATGTTTTAGACCCAGGCTCAGGTGAGTACGAAGATATAGAAGCTGAAGTTAATGGTCAGACATTAAGTATGACAAAGAATGAATGGGTTTTTACAGGACGAGATTCATTATTTCAAACTTTTGAAAGAGCACTGGCAAACTTTAATTCTGATTTTAATATACCTGAAGCACCGCTGCCACCAAGTATTTTTTCGGTAACTTCTGCAGGAGATGGAATTCAACTTGACTGGCAATTTGAAGGGAATGAAGCTGATATACAAGGTTTTCAGATTTACAGAGCTTCAGGCAGAGTAGATAGCACATATAGATTATTAGCTGAGGTACCGGCTTCTGCTCGGGAATTAAATGATGGTGATGCCGCTAGAATTAATGACCCAAGCCTTTATGAACTAGATGTACCCATCCGAGGTAGAGATTATTATTATTATATAGTGAGTGTTGGAAATCCTAACAGCGATGGAACGGGATTAACACCTACAGGAACAAGTCTTATAAGTAATCGTTATTACTCACAGTCTTATGACCCAGCCAGACTATTAAGGGCTGCAGGAGAAGCTATGGAAGATATAAGAGTAGTTCCTAATCCTTACAACCCTAATATTGACCAGTCATTATTGCTTGATCAGGATGGAAGAGACAGAATCGCTTTCTATGAGATTCCGGGTATTTGTACTATAGAAATCTATACTGAGATCGGTGAACTTGTCCGAACCATTGAACATGATAACGGGAGTGGGGATGAATTCTGGGATCTTAGAACTGATTTCCGACAGCGAGTAGTAAGTGGAATTTACATTGCAAGGATTATTAATGAAGATCCGAACGACGAAGATTTTGGTAAAGTAGCGATAAGAAAAATTGTAATCATTTTATAGGTGAAACAGTGAGAATAAGTAAGTTAATTTTATTTGGTCTGGCTTTACTTCTAACAAGTACGCAGGTACATGGCCAAAAGAAGAGAGCACAAACAAGTATGAAGTTCTTAAGTGTTTCTCCATCAGCTAGGGCATCGGGATTGTCAGATGCAGTTACTTCAGTTGAGATGGGTGCTTACAGCGCTTTTTATAATCCGGCCACAATGGTCAATATTAAATCAAAGTATTCTGCTTCAGTAGGTTCAGTTCAATGGATCACTGATATCAATCATAATTCAGCTTCACTAATATACAGACCTTCTGATGGCAAGTATGGTATTTTTGGATTAAATGCAATTTCAGTTGACTATGGAGATATCATTTCCACAGTAGTAGATGAAAGCGAAGAGAAAGGCTACAGAGATATTGGCTTCATTAACCCAACTGCAATGGTATTTGGGCTATCTTACGCAAATGCAATCACGGATCAGTTCTCTGTAGGAGCGAATTTCAGATACGCTACTCAGGATCTGGGTTCAGTTACTACAGGTTCAGACGGAGCCGGCGGATTCACAACTCAATCATATTCGGCTTCAACAGCTGTATTGGATTTCGGGATATTGTATAAAACGGGATTTGAAAGTCTGAACTTTGCCATGGCTCTCAGAAATTTTTCTCCGGAAGTATCATATGATACTGAAAATTCAGAATTACCCCTTACGTTCAAAATTGGTATTTCCATGGATGTGTTAGACTTAACCGATCTTGAGGATCATTCATTGTTGGTAAGTATAGATGCAAATCGTCCAAGAGATTATGATGAACAACTATTATTTGGGTTAGAATATGCATTTATAAATCGGTTCATGATTAGAGCGGGGTATGGATTTCCAAAAGATGAGGAAGAGTTTGCACTTGGTATTGGTATAAGACAACCTCTGGCTGGTTTCGATCTGGGTGTGGATTATTCTTATACACAATTTGGTGTATTTGGTGAAGTAAATAGAATAAGTGTTCAATTAGGATTTTAAATTTTAGAAGAGTAATGAAAGTCAAAATTAAACTTTTACCTGTTTTTTTACTGCTATTTGCTTTAGCGTTTATCACTTGTACAGATGAGAATAGTGTTTTTGATCCGGACTATGAATCTCCGGAAGCCAGACCTGTTATTACCGGTATTTCTCCTGTAAATGGATATTTGGCAGGAGTAGATTCTGTGATTGTTACCGGAGAAGGCTTCTCTTCCGAAGTTGATGAAATGACGATCAATTTTGGAGGTTCTCCGGGTGTTGTAAAAGTAGCTTCAGAAACCCAGTTAATAGTAAGACCAGGAGTTATTCACGGAGTAGATCTTCCTGTAGTAGTTTCAAGAAGAGGAGCTGAATTTTTAAGCGAGAGTGTTCCATATACTTTAATACAGCCTCAGGGGTTTTATCCCGGAACTGATAATAATTCCGTTCCAACTACTCCAGTTGCAGTAGATGCTAATAACAATGTATACACTATAATAAATCGTAACGGAGTAATTAGATATACAAGAATTGCTCCGGATGGAACCATTACCAGAGATCTGGTTAAATATCCCGGTGAACCCCGACCTGATCCTGAGGATACAAGACCTTACCCTGTAGATAGTACTATGAGATTCACATCGTTCAGTGATCTTGAAATAGGTCCGGGAGGAAAAATGTTTACATCTCAGCAAAGTATCAGAGCTATATTCTTTAAAACATTTGGATCAGATGTAAGAGATTCAGTTTGGGCTGCATCTTCATCAGGAAATCTTAAAATCAATGATATGGTTTTTGATGATAACGGGTTTCTTTGGGCAGTGGGACTTGATAGTGATCAGATTCACAGATTTGATGCTTCGTCTAAAGCAGAAACAAAGTTTCCGTTCACCGGACAATTTAATTCAGTAGCTTATTTTGACAATAACAATGAATTATTTGTGGGAGGGCTGATAAATGGAAGTCAACAAATTTGGAAGTTTAGTATTGACGGCGGTGGTAACTTAAACGCCGGTGAATTATACTTTGATTTTGGTGCAAATTACGAAGGTAATATTACGTCTTTAATTTTAGCCTCTAATGGTGAATTATTGATCGGTAATACAGGCGAATCTAGTATAGTGAGAGTTTATCCATCTTTGAGACACGAACCATTTTATCAAGGTATGATTAAACAAGGAACTTTTGGAATTACTTGGAGAGATGACGAAATTGCTGTGGTAGTTACAGAAGGAGATGATGCCAGTGTGAATTTTATGGATATGTATGATCGCATGCGGGCAGGAATATTTGGGTTTTAAGAAAACTTACACAGTGCAGACTGTTTAACACTAAACAATTAAATAATACTTATAGAAACACGGATACAAAAAGGAGAATTATGAAAAACAACAAACTAATAATTCTACTAGGCTTTTTGCTGGCTCCTATGTTAGCAAATGCTCAGTGGACATTCGATAATACATTTTTACCGGATACTGCAAATACAAGTGACTCATTCCTTGAAGTTCACGGAGTAGCAGTTGACCCGGATGGGAAGATTTGGATTCAACCATTTTCAGCTACTGAAACTATCATCACAAACAGAGATGGAAACAATGGAGACCCTGATACTTTATCGACAAGAGCGATTTATGTTTATAATGCTGATGGAACACCCGCAAGTTTCTCTCCACTTAAAGTGATTGAATATGCAGATGGTACCACTCCTAATGATACATTGGGAAGAGTATGGACAGGAACGGCTTACGAAGGGTATTCCGGGAGAGGAATTGAAGCTAGTGTAGCTGATGGAAATATCATTATTTCTCAATTCAACAGACTTTATAAAGTCGATTATAAAACAGGAGAAGGTATTGCTAAAGCGGATGTTCCCGACGTTTGTGCAATAACTGAATCAAGTACAGATGCGGCTGGTAATATCTATGTTGGAGCAGTTTGTGGTGCTGATACACCAATTTTGAAATATGATTCTAACCTAGAGAATCCGGAATCTGTTATTACAATTACAGGAAGTTTCTCTAGAGACCTTCAAGTTTCAGCTGATGGTCAAACAATTTGGTGGGCTGGTTATACTAATGGATTTGTATTGAGATACCAAAAACCTGATGAGTTTAGTGGATTCGGTGTTCCGGATACAGTTTTAAGAGGAATCAAAGCTGAAAGTTTCGATCTACATCCTAAAACAGATTACCTCTGGATAGGCGCTGGTTCTTTAAATGATGTTCCTGATGCACCATATACACCACAAACATGGTACGCATTTGATTATGCTGCTCTGGGAACTGAAAATGAAGAACCATTGGATAGTATCCGTTGGACTGCGGGTGCATGGAATCCGGACTTTACAGGGGAATTCGATGGTGGTCGCCCTAGAGGACTAGATTTCAATGCAGATGGTACAGTTGCATATGTTGGTGTTTTCAATGGTGGAGATACTCCTCATGATCTTCAGAAGTTCACGACTACTCAGGTATTTACTTCAAATGAAGATCTCGTAACGGAAATACCTGAAGGATTTAAATTGGGACAGAACTATCCTAACCCATTTAACCCAACTACTAATATCAACTACACAATTGGTCAGGCTGGTTTAGTGACTTTGAGAGTTTATGATATTACAGGTAGAGAAGTTGCAACATTAGTTAACAACAGAAAGAATGCAGGTGATCATACTGTTACTTTCGATGCTACAAATCTTGCTTCCGGTGTGTATATCTATACACTACAAGCGAATGGCGTACGTTTAACTAATCGTATGACTTTAATCAAATAAGCAATTATTTAACACAAAAGGCAGCCTTGTGCTGCCTTTTTTTTATCCATAATAGAGAGCACAACACGTTTTATGAAAAAGCTATTTATCCTGTTATTTATTTTAGCTCCGGCTATGGCATTCTCCCAAGAAGATGTACCTAAATATGAATTCAGAGGTACATGGATGGCTACTGTTATAAATCTGGATTGGCCGCAAGCAGGTGGTATCCCGGTTAGATTTCAAAAAGAAGATCTTATCAACAAATTAAATAAACTGGATGAAATAGGAATTAATATAGTTTTCTTTCAGATCAGAACTGAAGGGGATGCACTTTATGATTCTCCTATCGAGCCATGGTCAAAATATCTTACTGGAGAGGAAGGAAAAGCTCCTGACCCATATTGGGATCCGTTAGAATTTGCTATTGAAGAAGCTCACAAAAGAGGAATGGAGTTACACGCATGGTTGAATCCATACAGAGCAATGAGAACTATACCAAGTGACTTCACACAAAAGGCATTACCCGGATATGCAACAGAAGAAGATGTAGATGAAAGTTTAAAGCCATTTCTTCAAAAAGAATATGAAAAGGGTAAAAGAAAAAAGTTTGATACCAGCCAAAGAGATGAAAAACATGTTTCAAATACACATCCAGAATGGCTGTTTGTGATGAATGATAATATTGCAATTATGAATCCCGGTTTGCCGGATGTAATTGATTACAATGTACAGATAGTAATGGATGTGGTGAACAGGTATGATGTAGACGGAATTCATTTCGACGATTATTTCTATCCATATCCGTCAAATCATATGGGTTCAAGTGCCGCAAACGAAGCATTAGATGATAGCACTTTTATAAAATACCCACGTGGCTTTACTGATAAAGGTGACTGGCGACGAAATAATATCGATATTTTTGTAGAAGCACTTTATGACAGCATGCAAGTTGTTAAACCGTGGGTTAAGTTTGGAATAAGTCCGTTTGGAATTTGGAAAAGTGGTGTGCCTGAAGGAATAAGTGGAATGAATGCGTATGAGGTTATTTACGGAGACGGAATTGCATGGCTACATGACAGAACTATTGATTATATCACCCCACAACTATATTGGGGAATAAACAGGTTCGGTCCATATGGTCAGGATTACAGAGCGCTTGCAAATTGGTGGGCAGACAGTGCTGCGGCTAATGAAAGACATATTTATCCGGGACATGCACTGTACAGAAGTGATTCTAACACCGGAGATGGCACTTACTCAGCAACAGAAGTTCCTAAACAAGTCAGGATAAACCGTGAAAATCCTAAAATACAGGGTAGTGTATTTTTCAGAGAAAAAAATCTAACCGGTTTTTCATCTAAAGGTTTTGCAGATACTTTAAGGAATAATTTTTATAAATATGATGCTCTACAGCCTATTATGGAGTGGAAAAGTATGGCTAAGCCGGAAACTCCCGAAAACCTCGTGGTGAACAGAGATTCGGAGACCGAATATATTTTTAATATTTCCTGGAGTCCTTCGTCCATAGATCAGATTACTAAATCCAATGCAAATAGCCATACAGACTCATTGGTTAAATATGCTGTTTACAGAGTAGATTCAGGAACGGCTCCGAGTGAAGCTGAGGAAATGACAAAGTACTATAACCTTATTGAAGTTACCGGGGATACTACTTTTACAGACATTACTCCGCCGTCGGAAAATGGGTATTGGTATTTTGTAACCGCCGCGAGTAGAAATAATGTAGAAAGTGATCCTACTCCTGCAGAAGAAGCAGGAATTGTTGTATCAACTGAGGAAGAATCTGAATTAGTAAAAGAATTTCAATTATCTCAAAACTATCCTAACCCATTTAACCCAACAACAGTGATAAGCTTCAGATTGGCGGAAAGTGGCTTTACTACACTAAAAGTATATGATATGCTGGGTAGAGAAGTGTCAACTTTACTGAATGAAAATATGACCTCAGGGACACATGATGTTTCTTTTAATGGTTCTAATCTCTCATCCGGTATCTATATCTATCAACTGAGTTCCAAAGGGAATACATTTACCCGTAGAATGACTTTGATCAAATAGTTTCTCACGAGGTTTATTGCAAATGAAGTTCTTTTAATTCTTATTTATTAAATATGAATAAATTTCTATGCCTGTCAATTTTCTTATTAGTTCCTGCATCTGTTTTTTCACAGGTTGAGTTCGATACTGTTAATGTCAAACAAATTGGTGAAGGGGCATTTCATTACTCTATAGTTGCACCATCAGTGCCTTGGACTCTGGAAGTAGTTGAGTTCGACCTTACCAGTGGAATTTATAGCTTGGAAACTGTAAAAGCACAGGACAGATTAGCCGCTTATGAAAAAACAAGCTCAATGTCTGCCCGAAAATCTGTGCCCGGTCATGAAATAATTGCTGCTATTAACGGAGATTTCTATAGTGGAGGAACTCCTACAAATTTACAGGTTCTGAATGGTGAAATTTTAACAAAGCCTATAAACAGAGAGGTATTTGGATATTCCAACAATGCTGAAATGTTTATAAATACCACCAGTTATGATGGTGTGTTGAAAATTGGTGAAACTACTAACACTATCAGCAATGTAAACAGAGTAAGAAACAGCAATGATATAATTTTCTATAATCATTTTTTTGGGTCCAGTACTGCTACTAATAATTTCGGAACGGAATTAACTTTAAAGGCTATTGATCCCTGGATTGTTAACGGAGAAGTAAGAACAGTTGTAGTTTCCAAATCTGTAAATGAAGGGAACTCCAGTCTTACAGATTCCACTTTCGTGCTTTCAGGACATGGATCCGGTGCAACTATTTTAAATGGAGTCTCTCCGGGTGATACATTAACTATCAATCATAAAATTTCTCCCGCTACTGATGCATTAATGGATGCTGTTGGTGGTAGTGCTAAGTTTCTGAACAATGGAGTAAATCAAGGAAATTGGCCCGAAAGACATCCCAGATCTGCACTCGGGTTTAATGCGGATACAACTAAGTTCTATTTGGTGACGGTTGATGGAAGGCAATCGACCAGTGCCGGTATGACACTTACTGAATTAGGTGATTTTATGTTAGGGATTGGAGCTTATAATGCTCTGAATCTTGACGGAGGAGGATCAACCACTTTAGTAGTTCATAATGAAGTTGCCAATTCCCCTTCAGATGGAGCAGGAGAAAGGTCAGTCGCCAATGCTTTGATGTTGGTTTCGAATAAGCAGAAAACTGGGAGTCTGCAACGGTTAAATATCGATCCTTCAATCAAAAAAATATACAGAGATCAAAGCTTTACATATAAAGTACAAGGCACAGATGAGAACTACTTTCCGGCAGACTTTAATACAGAGGATCTTACATTTTCTCTAAGTGAAGGTTTTGATGCTGAAATTTCTGATACAGGACTATTTACAGCAGGCAACAATCCTGATACAGGTTTTGTGTTTGTGGAATACAATGGCTATAAAGATTCATCTTTGGTTGAGATCAAAGGAATAATGAGTTTTAATTTATTTCCTGAACAAGCTGTAACGGATGATAATCAGGACCTTGTGTTTTTTAATAAATCATTTGACAGTGATGGAGTATCTCAATCAGTTTCCAATACCAACGTAACTTGGGAAGTTGAAGATGAAAACATAGGAACCATAGAAAATGGAGTTTTTAAAGGCTTGGCTGAAGGAGTTACTAATGTTATCGGGACTTTTGATGGAGTCTCAGACACATCTCAAGTTGAGGTTCAAGTCGGGAGCGGTATAACGAAGATAGAGGATTTTGAAAGCATTGAAGGGATTTCATTAGATGGTGAAAATATAGATCTCGCTAATTCATCAGTCAGCACTACAGACAACATATTCTCAGAAGGAGAGAAAGCTTTAAAAATCGACTACCAGTTTACCTATGCAGGTACGCCAAGCACGTGGGCGTATGTAAGAACCAATATCCCTGTTTTTGGAGTTCCTGATACTATCATAATTGATGGACTTACCGATGGAAAACAGCATTTGATGGACGCTATCCTTACAGATGATAATGGTGAAGAGTTCACGATCAGACTAAAAAGATATGCTGATAATACAGATTTCGAGGAGTATTACCTTTCTATGGAAAATGTTCAGGCTACAGATCCATTTAGCAGCTACTATTATCCTATTACAATTACGGGTATTGGGATCAAATTGAAGTCTGAGCAACAAACAGGAGAAACCTATTCCGGCTCGATTTATTTCGACAATATGAGGTTAAGTTATCCGAAAAATTTAAGCGTGTCGATAGAAGAAATGCCTGATATTCCTAAGGAAAGTAAATTAGACCAGAATTATCCTAATCCATTCAATCCAAGTACGGTTATTAGTTTCAGTCTAGCGAAAAGCGGGTATACCACACTTAAGATATATGATATCCTTGGAAGAGAGGTTTTAACACTTCTGAATGAAAATTTGAGCTCAGGATCACATAATATATCTTTTGATGGCTCTAATCTTTCATCAGGTATATATATTTACCAACTGAGTTCCAAAGGGAATACCATTACACGAAGAATGACCTTGATTAAGTAACGTAAGTTAGAACGATGCTTAATCAGGATTTTCAGTATCTACACTTTAATAATAATATTCTTTTTCCTCATCCAGTGGGCTAATCCCCAAAAAAGAAGTATCCACATTATAGCATATAAGATTGAGGCATTAATAGGTGAAGCAATTGACTTGAGTACTACTTCATAGATCCAACCTTTTACAGAGTACGTTGCATCGCCGTAGTTGAAAGTAATCATCCCTAAAATCCGGGCAATAATTCCGCTTAAGAAGAAAACGGTTATTGCATTCAATCCAAAAGCGACTCCCCAGTCAGTGAATTTTTGTTTTTCTCTCACATCTAAAAACCAGTAGCATAATCCAAAAATACACATGGCTTGTCCACCGGTGAAAAGAGCATAAGAACTGGTCCATATGTTTTTATTGATAGGAAAGACCCAACTCCAGATGTAACCGATTATAATTAGAACAAATCCCCAAATAAAGAAATGAAGTGTTCTTGAGCTTTCGGATTCGTGATCTTTCATTAATATTCTGCCTGTCCAAATTCCTATCAAAGTAGTTCCTATAGCAGGTAGAGTGCTTAGCAATCCCTCAGGATCCCAGTTTTCTTTCCAGGTATGTCCGGATAAAGTGAGTTGATCAATATAAGCAGCAAGATTACCTTCGGGGTTGTCGATAGCTCCCGCTCCGAATCCCGGAACAGGTATTCCAATCATCAGAATCCAATACCCTATCAATAAACCTGCAAGGGTGTACATTTGGGTTTTTGGTTTGGTATATAGAAATAAGACACTTCCGATAGCATAACACACAGCAATTCTTTGCAAAACACCGGGAATTCTGATATCAATCAGGTTTGAATGAAGCCCGAATTCCGGAGAAAAAGTCAAATACGGAAATGCCGTTAAAGCCAGACCTAATCCAAATATTTTGGCAGCTCTTATTAAAGTCTTTTTTAAAAGGTCAGAATCATGAGCTCCTTTATTTCTGGCTTTGGTGAATGCCAGCACAATGGAAACACCTACAATGAATAAGAAAAAAGGAAAAATCAGGTCGGTTGGAGTCCAGCCATGCCAGGGAGCGTGTTTTAAAGGTCCATAGATATGAGACCATGATCCGGGATTGTTAACAAGTATCATGGCAGCAACAGTTGCTCCTCTGAAAAAATCCAAAGAAACTAATCGTTTACCCGAAGAAATACCGCTGATTGAGGTCATATAAATTAAATTATTTTCGGAATGTACTTAAAAATTATTCTTAATGTGGTAATGAAATAATGTGTTAAGTATCTTCAATAAAATTTAACAAAAAATATAAATGAGCATTTTAATAGCTGACAGTGGTTCGACAAAAACGGAATGGGTTTTAGTAAAACAAGAGGGCAAGGAATTTTTTAAAAGTGACGGATTAAATCCTTATTTCAGAACACACGGACAGCTTTCTGAAGCTATTAAAAATGGAGTTAAAACCAGTTTAAATAACACCCGGGTAGATGAGATTTTCTTCTATGGTTCAGGTAGTGGGAATGAATCCAGAAAGGCAATACTTCAGAATGCAATAAGAGAGAATTTTCCGGATTCTGATATTCATATTGAAAGTGACATGCTTGGAGCTGCTATCGCTTGTTTTGGTAAAAAGGAGGGAGTTGCCTGCATTTTAGGAACAGGTTCAAATTCATGTGTGTATGATGGCGAAAAGATCGTGAAATCAATTCCCTCACTAGGATTTGTTTTCGGAGATGAAGGAAGCGGTGGATATTTCGGAAAGCGAATTCTGAATGCATATTACTATAAAACTATGCCGGAAGATCTGAGAAAGGCTCTGGAAGAAACAAGTGATATGTCGTTAGAAAGTGTACTGCATAAGATCTATGAAGAGCCACAGGCTAACAGATTTGTGGCTTCTTTCTCAAAGATTTTGGGTGATTACAGAGATCATCCGTTTATAACGAATATGGTAAGAAGGGGATTTGAAGCTTTTGCGGATAAACAACTTAGCTATTTCGAAGAATCGAAAGAAAAGAAGATAGGCTTTGTTGGATCAATAGCTTCAGTTTACCAGGAAATACTTGAAGAGGTGCTATCTGAGCGAGGCATGGATCTCTCTATCGTGGTACGCAAGCCGCTTGACAGATTGGTAGATTTCCATACTTCCTGAATTTCTTCGGAGACAGGTTGGTCTAGATTTTAACTTCTTTTAAGTGAACACAATAGTTTTTGACAACAGGCTCTGTTAAAGCGATTATATTTTTGGTGTCCGCAGCTTTGGAAAATTCCACTGCATTATCGTTTTCTAAGATCCAAATGCTCTCGTTTTGGTATTTGTAAGCCTCGGAATAGCTTTGATCAAAACTATAAAAATAAGAAGCAGATTCATCATCATGTGGTAAACCCAGCTTTTTTAAATTCAGTTTAGTCTGTTTTTTAATGTTCTCATGATCTTTTTCAGAGGGCGAGTTTTCAAAGAAAGTGGTTCTGAATAAGCTTCGGTTCAAAAAGCGGTTGCAGAGTTCAGCAAGGATATTGTCACTGCTTTGGGTCCAGAACTTTATATTTAAATAGATGTCGTAGTCATCTAGAGAGGTATATGCTTTAATCATCTTACCGGTGATTTGTTTTTTAGCAGAAGGCTGATCTTGCATAAAGTATCGCAGACTATCAGAGGCAAAATCCAGTTCGTAACCGGAGTCTAACAAATCCCGAATCCTTTTAAATACAGCTCTTATTAAGGCATCAGCACTTAGTACCGTTTTGTGTAAATAAACTTGCATATACATCAATCTTCGGGCTATGATGTAGTTTTCGATCGCATAAATTCCTTTTTTTTCTATTACAATGTTTCCCTTATGGACACGCATCGTTTTCAGAATTCTGTTTATACCAATACGACCTTCAGAAACACCGGTAAAGAAACTGTCTCTGCTCAGATAATCCAACCTGTCCAGATCAAGCTGTGAAGAAATGAGTTGATGCAGAAACTTCTTTTTATATTGATTGGTGAATATAGCTATTGCCGTGTCCAGTTCTCCCTCAAATTCCTTATTGAGTTCTTTCATGATGGCTAAACTCATTTGCTCATGATTGAAGTCTTTGATCAAGGTGTGTTCCAAAGTGTGAGATAGGGGACCATGACCAACATCATGAAGCAATATTGCAATTAAAGTCCCTTCATATTCTTTTTTGGTGATGGTTGTATCTTTTTCCAGAAGATTATTCAGTACACGTTTAGCTAATTCAAGCGCACCTAATGCATGTGAAAATCTTGAATGCTCCGCTGCCGGAAAAACCAGATAGCCCAATCCAAGTTGACGAATTCTTCTCAATCGCTGGAGGTATGGATGGTCAATCAGTCTTAGAATGATTCCTTTTGGAACGGTGATGAATCCATGTACTGGGTCATTGAAAATTTTGTACCTGGTGCTTTTATCCATCTTGATCAGTTTTTATGAGCATGGCTTCCAGGTTCTGAATTTCAGGTAGTTTTACCGGTCGTTGTTTATTCACATCGAACCAAACTCCGGTAGTTTGAGCAACACTCATTAGCTTTTTAGATTCTTTGTTATAAATAGCCTGATAGGTATCCAGACTGGAATTACCAACTTTCAGAATGCCGGTTCCTATTAAGATGGTGTTGGGAAATTTGATCTGACCAAGATATTCAATTTCAGAACGAACCATCACAAAAGAACGTCCTTCGTAATACTCTTTACTCATTTCGAAATATTCACCCAGAAAACGTAATCGGGACTCTTCGTAATAAGTACTGAATGTTGCATTATTGACATGCTGAAGTGAATCTACATCACTGAATCGTACAGTTAGCTCATGCCAATGGTAAAAGAAATCGGAATCGTAGTCAGGTTTGATCATGCTTTTAAATTAGGAATCAATGAATTTCGAATATTGAATACTGAATATCGAAGTATCATTCATTCTTTTAAAATTTAATTATCAAAATATAGGCAGTTCAATATTCATTATTCCTTGTTGAATATTCAATATTATATACTTCTTTCGTTATATTCGATGCTAAATTAATTTAAGATAATTACAACGATACAGGCATGGCTAACAATTCCAGTAAACAATTTTTAGAAGATCTGCTCATTACTCCAAGTCCAACCGGATTTGAAAAAGCAGGAGTTAAAATATGGAAAGATTATGTAGATCAGTTTTCGGATGAAGTGGTAACCGATGCTTATGGTTCAGCCGCCGGTAAGATCAATACCAGCGGAGATGTAGCTACAGTTTTATTGGAAGCTCATTGTGATGAGATCGGAATGGTAGTCCAACATATTTCTGATCAGGGATTTGTGTATATCAACAAGCTTGGGGGCAGTGATTCTACCATAGCACGTGCAAAAAAGGTATTCATCCACAACAAAAGAGGCAGAGTTGTTGGAGTGACCGGAAATACAGCCATTCATTTGCAGGACACTAAAAACGGTGGAGGTAAACAGCCGGCCTGGAAAGACATTTATGTTGATATCGGCGTTAGTTCAAAAGAAGAAGCTCTTGAGTTGATACAAGTTGGTGATCCGATTACATATTCCTCGGATCTGGAATATCTGAATGAGGATATTTTAACAGGTCGTGCACTTGATAATAGAATAGGTGGATATATTATTGCTGAAGCGCTCCGAAAGATAAGCGAGAGAAAGAAAGATCTTAAAGTAAATGTAATTGCATTGAACTCAGTGCAGGAAGAAGTGGGAGGATTTGGAGCACGAATGATGAGTTACCGGTTTATGCCGGATGTTGCATTGGTAACTGATGTAACACATGCCACTGATACTCCCGGAATCGATCAGAAACAGCACGGAACAGTAGAAATGGGTAAAGGTCCCGCAATTCAACACGGAGGGGCTAACCATCCGAAGGTAGTCGATTTTCTGGAAACAGTTTGTTCAGAAGCTAAGATCGATATCCAGCATGAAGCTACAAGTGTAAGAACAGGAACCGATACCGATAGTATTTTTTATCAGCAGACTGGAATACCGAGTGCATTGATCTCACTTCCATTACGATATATGCATTCACCTGTAGAGACTTGTAATGTGAATGATGTTGAAGACCTAATCAATTTAATGGTAGAAGCAGTATTAGCAATGCGGCCTGATCAGACTTTCGGTGTTTTCGAGGATTGATCAAATAATGGAGAGTATCCAGATTACAAATGCAGAAATAGTAATCGGATAAATAAGAAGAAAGAATATTAGAGTTCTTCTGTTCTTTCTTTTTTGAACTAAATCTAACCCGAAGTTCATTTTTTCGGGATCAATTTCGGATTGAAGGATATTATATCTTGAATTCTCACTCAATGTTTTGAAAAGGGTTTTTCCTCTAAGCATTGAATTGTTGAACTTAAGTGTTTTTGCAGATTCAGCCCAAATACCCATTTTCCTCCATTTTAGTGTCGGTTTTACACGGCTAAATCAACATAAAGGTTTCGGCATATTTTGCTTATAGAGATATAATATAAAGCTCTAATTTACTTTCTTTACTCTTCCCACAATTCCGGATTCCAGCATTACTTTAATGCCATGTGGGTGAGAAGGAGATTTTGTAAGTAACCGTTGCACCACTCCGGAAGTTAGTTCTCCGCTACGTTGATGGTGTTTCTGAACTACTTCAACAGAGTTTCCTGGTTTAATATCTTTTCTTTGGGTGCCGTCCATAATTTTTTTTAATTCAGCTATCAGCTATCAGCTATCAGCTATCAGCTATCAGCTATCAGCTATCAGCTATCAGCTATCAGCTATCAGCTATCAGCTATCAGCTATCAGCTATCAGCTATCAGCTATCAGCTATCAGCTATCAGCTATCAGC
>JAVKDP010000031.1:0-4907 GCA_040222185.1 Balneolaceae bacterium
AACAGCGGCAAGTAACAGCTTACTGGATATGGGCCTGCTGGTGCTCTTTAATATCCTCTTTTTTGGTGGAGCCTTTGCTGCATTCCTTAGATATGATCTAAGATAACGATCGCTTCAAACACTCAATTCAAATTCAGATTATCATGCTTTCATTATTAATTCAAAAAGAACTCAAAAACATTCTTTTGAGTCCTAAATTCACCGCTACCTTCCTTGTATGCTCCATTCTAATCCTGGTTAGTGTATTCATTGGGATTAATGAGTACAACAATGCAATTGACCAATTTGAAGCAAACAAGCAGATTGCCCAGCAAAATATTGCACAGTCTACCAGTTGGACTTCTGTCAGGAATATTGCACACCGGGAACCAACCCCTATGCAAATCTTTGTGTCTGGATTACATTTTGATGTTGGAAGACTTTCCAATATCTCTTCATCTAATGATGTGAAATTGACCCGAAGCCCTTATTCAGATGAGACCCTGTTTGCCATTTTTAGATTCATTGACTTTGCCTTTATTGTACAGGTCGTACTGTCACTCTTTGCAATCCTGTTTACTTATGACGCAATCAATGGAGAACGAGAAAATGGAACCTTAAAACTCGCATTTGCCAATTCGGTATCAAGAGTAAATTACCTCGTTGCAAAATTTGCAGGGATATGGCTTGGCTTGATTGTTCCACTACTAATTCCAATCCTCATAGGCTTACTCCTGATTGTGGTCTTTAAGGTGCCGGTTTCGGGGTCTGACTGGACCAGTATCATGGGGTTAATGGGCCTATCAATACTGTATATCACTTTCTTTATTGGTATTGGAATACTGGTTTCATCCATTACGCGAAAGTCCTCACTCTCCTTTTTGCTGCTGTTAGTAATATGGATTAGCGGGGTTCTGATTCTTCCAAGAATGGGAGTTATGGCGGCTGGTCAATTTGTAGATGTTGAATCTATTGCCCAGGTAGAAGCTAAACAAGAAGCGTTTCAAAAAGCTCGTTGGGATGAATACTCCGCATCACTAAGTGGTGTTTGGAGAGAACGATCAGCAGAAATGGAAGGCATGGATGAAGATCAACGAAGAGCTTATCGTGATGAAATGGAATGGGAATGGCTTGAGGAAGATGATGCTGCCCGCAAGCAAGTACAAACCGACATTGTTGATAACAACCGAAAGCTTTTTGAGGATGTTCAGAACAAGAAGAAAGTGCAGGAACGGCTAGCCTTCAATTTAGCAAGAATATCCCCGGTTTCTTCGTTCAGGTTGGCAGCGATGAATATTGCCGGTACTGATATCGATTTAAAAAACCGATATGAGGAAAGTATGAGAATTTATAAAGACGACTTCACTGCATATACACAAGCAAAACAGGAAGAAGCAGGTGGACATGGTGGTTTCAATATCAGCATTGATTCTGAGGAAGGCGTTAGCATCGATTTTGGTAGAAATGACCAAACTCTTGATACCAGTGAAATGCCTCAATATTCGGCGCCGGTAGTTCAGGCGGGTGTCTCATTTGGAAACAGTGTCCTCGATTTCGGACTCCTCTTCATCTTCATTATTCTCACCTTTGGTGGGAGTTTCCTGGCTTTTCTAAGATATGATATGAGGTGATCATAATTAAAAAAAGCCGGTTTTATAACGAAAAAGCCACTCATCCCTGAGTGGCTTTTTTATTTTGAATGTATCACTGCGATCAGACTTGTTCTTCTTACCTCCTGAACCTTTCAAATACTGCTTTATCTAGTTCCTCCCGATGATCAGGATGCGCAATTTCCACCATAGCTCTTGCTCGTTGATAGAGATTCTTCCCATATAGATTAGCAATCCCATATTCCGTCACGATATAGTGAACATGTGCTCTTGTGGAAACAACCCCTGCTCCCTGACGAAGGAATGGGACTATCCTACTGATTCCTTTTTTTGTAGTGGATGGAAATGCAATAATAGGTTTCCCTCCTTTCGAAAGAGAAGCGCCCCGGATGAAATCCATTTGGCCACCCACACCTGAATAATGATACATACCAATTGAATCGGCGCAAACCTGGCCTGTGATATCAACCTCAATTGCGCTGTTTATAGCCGTAACTTTGGGGTTTTGTCGGATTATTGCAGTGTCATTTACATAGGCAATATCCAGCATTGCTACCGATGGATTATCATCAATAAAATCATATACACGCTTCGACCCCATCACAAAGCCGCTTACAATTTTCCCAGCGTATTTGGCTTTTTTAACCCCATTTATTATTCCTCTTTCAACCAGGTCAATCACTCCATCTGCAAACATCTCGGTATGAATACCAAGGTTTTTGTGGTTCACCAGGCTTTTTAAAACAGCATTTGGGATAGCTCCAATTCCCATCTGTAAAGTTGACCCGTCTTCTACCAATTCTGAACAAAATCTACCTATCCTCATTTCGACATCGTTTGGTTCTGGTAGTATTTGTTCCGGCAACGGGTCATCTACTTCCACCATAGCATCGATATTGCTTACATGGATAAATCCATCTCCATGCGTTCTCGGCATATTTGGATTAATCTGGGCAATAATCACTTTTGCCTTTTGTGATGCCGGGAAGCTACCTACCAAAGATACCCCAAGAGAACAATATCCGTGTTTATCAGGTGGGGATACATTTAACAATGCCACATCAATCGGAAGAATATCTTTGCGAATTAATCCCGGGACTTCACTTAAAAATACTGGTATATAATCCCCTCTCCCTTCCTTAACTGCGGTTCTTACATTAGCGCCTACAAAAAAAGAATTGCTATGAAAGCTATCTCTATACTCTGGCTTCGTGTATAGTATATCTCTTTCGGTATGGATATGAACAATCTCTACATTCCTAAGCTCCGATGCTCTGTCAACCATAGCTTTAACCAGACTATATGGTACTGCGTTTACTCCATGGATTAGTACTCTATCATTCGATGTAATTAGTTTTACAGCTTCTTCTGCTGTTGTATAGGTATACATGTTACTTCCTCTTTATAGTTTTAAGGAAGCTTATGCTTTCTATATGAAGGCTTTATAAATAAAAAAACCACTCATTCCTGAGTGGCCTTTTCGCGTTGCTTTTTTTTGTCTGGTCAATACAAACTAGTTTGTGAGTGCTGTGTTCCAAACGTTATCGTATCCAAACTCAGCTTGTTTTGAGGTCAAGTCTTTTATTGATCTCCTGATGAGATCAACAATCATATCCTTTTGCCCGATTCTGTTAAGAGCATTTAGATCAGAAAACTCACTTCTACTAAATGATACTCCAGGACCTTGAATTGTTCCCTGAAGCCAGGTATTTGCCATTCCGTCAAATGCCTGAGTTTGGCCAATCACCTGGTAGCTTACTAAAGGGAGTAACACAATTTTATCATCTCCATCACCTGCAACCCGGTAATCGATTGAAATATTCATCAATGCGTCCATATCCATATCTCTCAGTAAAGATGCCATAGCATCTTCATCAGCAATAAGTGAAGTCTTGCGTTCAGCTAACATCTCTCCTAATGAAGCTGCAAACAGACGTTTAGTATCGCGAAGGTTTTTGCTTATATACTTTACCGTGTTTTCATCACCCGGTACATAAAAGTTATCGTAGATTGGATTTGAAGTGATTTTATCTACGTCAACCACGTTTGCACCATATTCATCTTCCAGCATATTCACCATATCCCCGTAAATATTTTCAAGGAACTGGTTCCAGTACACATCGTCCAATTGAGGGAACTGCCATGTAGTAGTAGTTGTGGTTATTACTTTATAAGAACCATAGTCGCTTTCACTGGTACTTGTTTCCTGATCATATAAAAAACCCTCTACTGACAGAGAAGCAATGCCAATTTTTCCAATATTTGTATTTAAAGGCCTGGCATACCATGCATTTGATGACGTAGCTCCATATTTAAATTTACCGTTATCAGCTTCTACATCTCCTTTGATATTGATCGAAGTTCGACCCTCAGTAGAGCCTGATAACATAACTGGTTTAGTATCGAAGGATGTTGATGTTCTTTTGAAATAGGTAAATGGTTGATTTGCATCACTCCGATCATCCTCGATAACACTCACCTGGAGATGATTTTCACCAGTAGCCCATTTGGTTACATCTTTACCAGTTGGCCCTCCACCCGTTATATGTTTGTGCCTGAATGCATCTGCTGACACTGTAATTTTATCTTGAATATTGGTGGATTGAAACCATGCAAAACCTTTTACGCCAACAGCTTTGGTTATCAAAGCTATGCGAACTCTTTTGCCTCTTGCTGCTGCGTTGTAATCCAGCTCTATTTCAAAGTCTTCACTTAAATCGAGCGTCACCTCGTCTGTTTGCCCATTTATACTCTTTATTGAAATGGATGGAGCAGGACTAATATCAAACTCTGTAGCAACTCCATCTACATTTTCCAACCGGACGGTTTTTGTTGAAGTATCATCTCCATCAAATAAAGCCATATAAACTCCGCCGCCATAACTAGTAGCCGGTTGGCCATCTACCGTTACAGTACCTTCTAAATCTATTAGTCCAATTGCACCGCCCGGTTTTATCAGGTGAACACCTACTGCATTTTGCCCTTCAGTCCAGTCTGCATTAGTTCCAAGTGTAATTCCAGTTTCAGGCGAATACATATTGGTTTGATACATTCCAATTGCTGCCATTTGAGTGAAATCTTTTTCTTTTTTTGTCATGAACTTCAAAGCAACCTGACCGATTTTAGTCTGAATGGTAGCGCATGATGCCAGGAAAAGAGATACTCCGAAAAAGCCAATAATAATTTTCTTCATTTTTACCCCGATAGTTAAGATTTGAGTAAAAAGTCCGAATTATAGGCTCCTCCTTCCATCGCCCGAATTAGGTATTTCGAGCTGAAACTACTTCTAAAGAAAAGGATGGATATTGTAAAACTTTG
>JAVKDP010000032.1:0-13353 GCA_040222185.1 Balneolaceae bacterium
GGTATAATTACCAGGAAAACCCTAGAGGAAAGGTGCATGTACTAATGACTCTTGACGAAAGCACTTATGGCGGCGGAAACATGGGATATGATCATCCTATTGCCTGGTTACATGAATATGGCGGAGGACGTGCATGGTACACAGGTGGTGGCCATACTGAAGCAAGTTACTCAGAGCCAGATTTCGTTAACCATATTCTCGGCGGAATCCTTTATGCTGCCGGCGATGTACAAGGTCAATATATCGGTACGGTTGATGAGAAATTCCAGGTCACTATTGTAGATAACAACCCGGTTAATCCAATTTCCCTTGCCGTACTACCTAACCTGGATGTGCTTTATATCGAACGTGGCGGCGATGTAAAATTAAGAAATAAGGAAACAGGCGTTATTGAACTTGCAGGAACAATCAATGTATTCTCAGGTTTTGAAGATGGTTTAATTGGTGTTGTTCTTGACCCGGATTTCGAAACAAATTCATGGGTTTACTTCTTTTATTCTCCGACTTCAGAAAACGAGCAACGTGTTTCAAGGTTCGATTTTGTAGATAATAAAATTGTTCCCGCGTCAGAAAAAATACTTATTGAGATCCCAACTCAAAGAACTGAGTGTTGCCACTCTGGTGGAGATTTGGAATTTGATGCAGCGGGAAACCTCTACATTGCTACCGGGGATAACTCGAATCCTTTTGCTGATGGTTGGTCACCAATAGATGAAAGATCAGGAAGAGAGCCATGGGATGCACAACGTACTTCAGCTAACACCCAGGATTTAAGAGGAAAAATTCTTCGCATTAAGCCAGAAGATGATGGTACTTATTCTATACCTGCTGGAAATATGTTTACCGATTCTGAAGTTGGTAAACCCGAGATTTATGTAATGGGAACAAGAAACCCTTACAGAATGGCCATAAGCAACGACACCGGCGAATTGGTTTGGGGTGAAGTAGGCCCTGATTCCCGTGAAGATAGTCCGCTTAGAGGGCCCGTTGGATACGATGAGTTTAACCGCACTAAAACGGGTGGTAATTTCGGATGGCCTTATTGTATCGCGGATAATATTGCATACAACGATTTCGACTACGCAACAGGAATATCAAGTGGAGACTTTAATTGTGATGCTCCAGTAAACGAATCTGTAAATAATACTGGTGCCACCAACCTTCCTGCGGCAGAGCCAGCCTGGCTTTACTATACATACGGCTTTACACCTGAACGCCCGGAATTTGAAGAAGGGAACCGTACTGCTATTGCTGGTGGATTCTTTGAATTCGACCCATTGAACAGTGAGACTGGTGGTTTCCCTCAATATTATGATAGCACACTATTCATTTTGGAATGGACCCGAAACTGGATTAAAGAAGTTCGATATGATAAAGATGGTAATCTACTTCAGATAAATCCGTTCTTAGATGATTTAGTACTTAACCGGCCTATTGATATGCAATTCGGACCCGACGGTGCTATGTACATTATTGAGTGGGGAACAGGTTTTGGAGGCGGAAATGCTGACGCCCGGATTATCAAAATCGACTATGTTGAGAACTTAGGAAACCGGCCTCCTCAAGCATTTCTACAGGCTTCAATAACCAGTGGCTCTGCTCCTCTAAGTGTAGATTTCTCAGCAGAACTCTCCAGCGATCCCGACGCTGATTTCTTAAAATTCTCATGGGATTTTGATGGTGACAATGTAGAAGACGATAGCACTGAAACACCAAGTTATACCTTTACGGAAGCTGGGGCTTATTTAGTGACACTTACCGTTACTGATCCTGACGGAGAAACATCAGTTGATCAAATTGAGATCGTTGCAGGAAACACTGCTCCTGTAGTTACTATTGATTATCCTTTTGATGGTGGCTTTTATATTGAGGGGGATGCTATTGAATATAAGGTATCAGTTACCGACGTAGAAGAAGGTTCAATTGGAGAAGGAATTGAATGCTCTGCGATTGAAACTGAACCTTCAATTGGTCATGACGATCACTCTCATGGCGCTGGTCCAAGTAATGGTTGTGAGGGAGAATTCCTTACCGTAAGTCATGGTGATGGTCCCGATAATGTGTTTTACGTTTTCAATGCAACATATGAAGATAATGGTGGTGGAGCATCTACTCCACTTACAGGAAACGCACTTGCTGTATTACAACCAAAATTAAAGCAAGCAGAACACGCTCTTGAATTATTTGATGTACAACCCGAAGCTACTGGAGACTTCCTTGGCGGAGGGCAAAATATTGGTTTTGTGAATAATGGTTCAGCTCTAAAGTTTGGCCCAATGAATTTTGAAAATATAGAATTCTTTACTGTGCGGTATGCTACCCAGCAGAACCCGGCTACTGTTGAGGTGAGAATTGATGGCATTAATGGGCCTCTTATAGCAAGTACTAAAACAGCTCTTACTGGAGGTTGGCAGACCTATGATTATTTTACGACAGACCTGGACAACCCCGGTGGCACACATGATGTGTATTTTGTCTTTAAGAATACTTCAAATCCAAATGGTATCGGAAACTTTAACTGGTTTGAATTCCATGGACAAGGAGTTGCCAAAGAAAACTCGGATTCCCTCAAAGGCTTAACTGCCACTTACTTTTCTAATAATGATTTTACAGGCGAAGAAGTTGTTAGAAAAGAACCGATGGTAGCCTGGAATTGGGGAACGGGAGTTCCGGTAGTAGGAATATCCCGAAATGAATTTAGTGTAAGATGGGAAGGCGAAGTGATTGGACCAACTACCGGCAATTACCGATTCTCAACAAGTACTATAAATGGTAGTGCAAAAGTGTTTATTGATGATGAGGAAGTTTCTTCGGCACAACAAATTGCAATGGTAGAAGGCGAAAAGCGCAAAATCAAAGTCGAATATGTTCATACTACGGGTGAAGCAGGCATGTACCTACGATGGACAGGCCCTAATCCTGCGAATGTTATTCACTATGATTACCTCGTGCCTGATGCTGAAGCCCTGATCATACCTAATGAACCAGATATTGATACCCCGATTGAATTCTCGCTTTCGCAGAACTACCCGAACCCGTTCAACCCATCTACTCAAATCGGATTTAATCTGCCAAAAGCGGGAGACGCAAAACTTCGCATATTCAATGTAGTGGGGCAGACAGTTCAGATACTTGTTGATGGAAACCTAAACCAGGGAGCTCATACTGTTAACTTTGATGCTTCTGGTTTATCCAGTGGAGTTTACTTCTATCAACTGGAGTTCGACGGAAGAGTCCTCTCCAGGAAAATGCTCCTGATGAAGTAATTCGAAAAATTCTTCCTTATAAAACAAAAGCCTCTCAAAAATATCTTGAGAGGCTTTTTTTATCTCTAATCGACAAAAACTGATAGTACATATACAATAGCTGCCAATATGCACATAGAATACCCTGTTCTTTTAAGCAGCAACAAAAAAGGAACTTCTTCTCCCTTGAGGATCTTATCCTTCATATTCTGCATATCATGTTTCTCCCTACCCGAAAGTATTACTATCAAACTTAATGACCAACCTGCTAACAAGAGCCAGCCTATAACAAAAAATATAGGTGTTAGATCGATAAATCTAATAGCAAACTGCAACATAAAATCATCATTATTCTTTTATTCCTGCTTCCATTCCGATACTCTTACTCGAACTCCACTTTAAAAACCGTAGCAATTTCATCCATTAAGGAAGCTTCAGGTGTTGTGATAAATAAATTATCTGCATCAACCGACCAGGTCAGTTCAGCATCACTCCCAACTACGGAAACGCGTTTTACTTTACGGGATGAAATTGCTTCTACGACGTGATGAATCTCCAGTGTAGAATTAGCTTCAGGTAGCCCTAGTGAGTAAACATAAATAGATCTGCCATCCTTGGTAGTCGTAAACCTGAAATCATCTTTATTATATTCGATGGTTGCTGACTGGCCTCCGAAATGCCCTTCTTCAAATTCAGCAATCCCATACCCGAATACAGAGTGAGCTCTTGTTTCATAAACAGCTTCCTCATGTTTGTCTATCCAATCTCCAATAGTCGCTAAAACTTCTCTTTGTTCATCTGTAATAATCCCATCTGCACGTGGAGATACATTTAGCAACACCACCCCTTTCTTGCTCCATACATCAATCATATTCCGGATCAGAAGGGAAGGCTCTTTGTAGGTTTGTCCCTGGGTATAATTCCAGGCCCCATGACTTATTGTAATATCCGTCAGCCAGTAATCTTCTGATATTTCCGTTTTCCCACCCTGTTCAATATCCAGTATTCCGACATCCGACGGTAGGTCTTCCTGTTTGTGAGCAACCAAAGGTTGTTGCCCACGGCTAACTCCCTTATTGAACTGATGAGCGACCATTCTCTGGAGATAGTTTTCCGGAATTTCATCCAGCCAGGAATCAAACCAGATCATATCCGGTGCGTAATTATCTACCACTTCTTTCACCTGGTCTAACCAATACTCATTGAACTCCACTTCATTCATATTTCCGTACAATAATCTGAGTTCAGGGTCATCAGATGAAGTAGCATAATCAGGATGGTAAGGGAAATGACTATTCGGACCCGGATTAGGATTTGCTCCTGCCCAATTGGTGGAATCATCTGCATACCTCTGGAGTAGTTTTGCATGATGAAAGGTCGCAATAGTTTTCATTTCGATCTTTTTCAGTTCTGCAAAAAGTTCTCCCAGTACATCCTTCTGAGGACCCATATCAGCTGAATTCCATGGATTCACATCGCTATCCCACATAGCAAATCCATCGTGATGCTGCGCTACAGGGCCAGCAAACCGGGCTCCGGTACTTTTAAACAATGAAGCCCATTCTTCGGCGTCAAAATGCTCTGCTTTAAACATTGGCACAAAATCATGATAGTTAAACTCCGAAGCCGGGCCATATGTATTTTCATGATAACTAAATACCCTACCGCCCCATTCATTTCCCCGGTTTGGTACATACATCCACCTTGGATACCATTCACTGTCGAACGCAGGAACACTATATACTCCCCAATGGAAATAGATACCCAGTTTTGCATCCTTAAACCATTCAGGCTCTTTTTCATTAGTCGAAAGTGACTCCCAGGTCTCCTCGTATATAAGTGTTTCTTGTTTTTGATTTGGAGTGCACACACAGAAAAAAATTAATACTCCACTTACTAAAAATAATTTCTTCATATCTGAAGATGATGAATGGTTAGATGTTTATCACTATTAGAGAAGACCAGGAAATGTAGTGAAGTCGATAGTATTTCCAAATACGAACGATATTGAAGAAACAAAAAACCCATGTAAATCTATGATCTACATGGGTTGAAAATGTGGGCCTGGAGGGACTTGAACCCCCGACCAATCGATTATGAGTCGACTGCTCTAACCAACTGAGCTACAGGCCCCTTTTTACAAGGTCGCAAAGTTAAGACCTTTACCATCTATATAAAAACTTTTTCTTCGTTTTAATTCTCATTTTCCGCTCCAACTACATCTTCAAATTTGTATTTTAGCTTCCCTCATTCTCAAATCATACTATGCTCACAAAACGAATCATTCCCTGCCTGGATATTAAAAATGGACGAACTGTAAAAGGTGTAAACTTTTTAGGGCTTCGCGACGCCGGTGATCCCGTTGAACTGGCACAGAGATATTCCAAAGAAGGAGCCGATGAGCTTGTATTCCTGGACATAACAGCTACTCTTGAGAAACGAAAAACCCTGGTTCAGCTGGTTACCCGAATCGCTAAAGAAATAAATATCCCATTTACCGTAGGTGGTGGAATTAAATCAGTAGATGAGATTGAAGAGCTCCTAAAAGCCGGTGCAGATAAAGTTTCTTTGAATAGCAGTATTGTGAAAGACCCGGATTTGGTAAATCGTGCATCAGAAGCTTTTGGGGCACAGGCTATAGTTGCAGCTGTTGATGCCAAGAAGAATGAGGAATCCTGGAATGTATATATAAAAGGAGGAACTGAAGACACTGGCCTGGATGCTTTAGAGTGGATGCAGGAAGTAGAAGAACGCGGAGCTGGAGAAATACTCCTTACTAGTATGGATCGTGACGGAACTAAAAGCGGCTTCGACCTGGAGTTGCTCAAAATTGTAAATAGACACCTTCAAATCCCTGTAATAGCCAGCGGTGGAGCCGGAACTATTCAGCATTGTATCGACGCAGTTCAAATTGCAAATTCTGATGCTGTTCTGGCTGCAAGTATCTTTCACTTCAAAGAAATTGAAATACACGATTTAAAATCTGAAATGGCTGAAAATGGAATATCTGTTCGAAAAACCAGTACATCTTAAGGAAATCGAAGCTTTTTTCAATTTATTTTCAATTTTAATTATTTAGTCGATTATTTATATATGACTAAATAATTAAGTTTATCCGTTTTTATTGAAAAGCGCTTTTCCAAATTCACTTCTTTCATTCATCTCAACACTTCGTATTAAAAAAGCGTTTTAAAACGCTTTAAAACCTAATTTTATTAGATTAACCTCCTCTACAACACTTGTCCGAAAGTTTGACAAACACCGGATTTTTATGCTTTTTGTACTTACGCACTTCAGAAAAGAAATAAGTTGAGGAATGAAAGAGCAAAATAAATTAAGATATACTGGAGCGGAAAAGTCGGCATGTGGCGTTGGTTTTATAGTTAGCAGAAACCAGGACTACAGCCATAACCATCTGCTTGAAGGTCTGCACGCATTGAGATGTGTAGAACATAGAGGTGCCTGTGCAGCAGATGGAATTACCGGTGACGGAGCCGGAATAATGACCGACATCCCTTTCGAACTTCTGGGCTATGAACAAGATACTGTAGCGGTTGCTACACTTTTCCTTTCCAGGAAGCGCACAAAACAACAGAAGGCATTAAAGATATTTGAAAGCACCTTTGCCCTTTTTGGTTTGGATATCCTCGAATATCGTGATGTACCTGTTAATCAAAGCGGTTTGGGTGAGGACGCAAAGAAAACAGTTCCTGTAATTATGCATGCGGTTATTAAAAGGCCGTATCGTGCAAAAACCATGCTTTCTTTTGACAAACGATTATACACTGCAAAGCAACTCACTAAATCAAAGCTATTTAATAGTAATCTGCATAATGAGCTTTTCTTCACTTCTCTTTCTGCGAAGACCATTGTATATAAAGCCCTCACTCAATCTTATGCTCTTGAAGAGTTTTACCTGGATTTAAAGAATCCAAAGTACACTACTCGTTTCTGTTTATTTCACAGACGGTTTAGTACCAACACTACTACATCATGGGATAAAGCCCAGCCTTTCCGTTTAATTGGTCATAATGGAGAAATCAATACCATAGCCGGAAACCGTTCATGGGCTAAATCTCGTGAAAAGATGATTGGTGCGGAGAAAAACGAAATCCTCACAAGAGAAGGCATTAGTGATTCTGGTAGTTTAAATGAGATGGTTGAAGCGCTCAGGTATCGAAGTAGTATTCCTAATGTAGAAGATATCTTAGCGATCTGTATGCCTCCGGCAACTGAAGGAAATAAATTCTACAAATTCTGGAGCCGGGCAATGGAGCCCTGGGATGGTCCTGCTCTTATTACCTATGCAAATGGATATACTATAGGCGCTCGTTTAGATCGGAACGGATTTCGCCCTTGCCGATGGGCTCGTACCAAAGATCATTTCTACCTTTCTTCAGAAGCCGGCACTTTTAATCTTGATGAAAGTCTTGTGGAAGGAAAAGGAACGTTATATGCCGGACGAGGAGTAACGGTTGATCTCTCAGATGGAAGTGTATTGTTCCGAGACCCAAGCCACTCAAAAGAGAATTATGATGCTCCGTTCGATTCAAGAGTTGAGTTGATCCCTAAAAAAGTTTCTAATATTGAAGAGCGCTACCAGGATAAGCTCCCTTTCTTCTCGTTTACAGATGAAGAGCTTACCAAGATTATCTACCCAATGGCCCAAACGGGTAAAGAGCCTATCGGTTCTATGGGTGATACAGCACGGCTTGCAGTACTTTCAACTGAGCCAAGACCATTTTTTGATTTCTTCTACCAAAACTTTTCACAGGTTACCAATCCTCCACTGGATTACATCCGTGAAAAAGTAGTTACCGATTTAACAGTCTACCTTGGAAAAAAGCCTAACATCTTTGAGCCTAAAGAACTGATCCCCCCCGCTCCTGCGTATGAAGTAAAAAGTCCGTTTTTGAGCCTTGCCCAAATGGAGTACATCTATTCATGTATTTCAAATCAAACAGAGCTCGACCGGGTTGTTCCTTATGTTATCAATACAACATTCAAGAGAACGCATGGAGTTGTGGGCTTCAAAGCAAAACTGGAAAAAATTGGTGAAGAGGCTATTAACGCAGTTCGTGATGGTCATACTATACTTATTCTTAGCGACAGAGAAGCTAACCTGGAACATACCCCGCTTCCTAGTTTGCTAACGCTTAGAAAAGTAGTTAACTCCCTGAACGACGAAGGGCTAAAGCTAAATGCTGCCGTTATCGTGGATACTGGTGAAGTGAAGAGTACTCATCATGCTGCAGCTTTAATCGGCTTTGGTGCACAAGCTGTTTGTCCTTATCTCGCTCTTGATATTGCACGGAATGGTGAGGCGCGCCAGCTTAAAGACCTGGACTCAAATATTAAGGAGAAAAACCTGCTTAAAGCTTATGAGAATGGGTTACTGAAAATCATGGCTAAGTCAGGTATTTCTGTAGTACGCAGCTATCAAAGTGCGAAATTATATTCAGCCCTTGGTTTGGGGGATGGCATTAAGGATGAATACTTTCCTGGAATCCAAAGCCCGATTGGTGGCCTGGAAATTGACCAGGTAGCTGAAATGGTGCTTAAGAGAACCCAGCTTAACTCTCAGAAAGAGGTTGAAGAATTTAAACCGTTCAAAAGCTTCCAGTACAAGGAACATGCGCGGGGTAAAATGGGTGAAAAGCATTCCATGACTAACACCCGTTCCAAGCTCATTCACAATTTAGTTCGTGAGAAAGATCTCGACCTGAATGACATGGAGCTATTTGATGAATATCTAAAACTTGGCCTGGATGATGAACCTGTTGCATTGCGTCATCTGTTCAATCCTAGAAAAGCCAAGACCCCGGTTAAGCTCGATGCCGTAAAACCAGTTGATCATATCCTTCCAACTTTTGGCTCAGGAGCAATGTCGTTTGGGGCCATTAGCGCTGAATCTCAAAGAGATATATTCCTTGCCATGAGAGAAATTGGCGGAAGGTGTAACAGTGGTGAAGGTGGTGAAAACCCTTTTTACTTTGAAGAAGGAATCGGTGCTACAATCAAGCAAATTGCTTCAGGTAGATTTGGTGTTACTGCTGAGTATTTAGTTTCAGGTGAAGAAATCCAGATTAAAGTATGCCAGGGTGCAAAACCCGGAGAAGGCGGCCAGTTAATGGGTCTAAAGGTAGATGCTGATATTGCTAAAGCCCGTTATGCTAATCCGGGCTTCGACTTGATCTCCCCACCGCCATTGCATGATATTTATAGTATTGAAGATTTAAAGCAACTTATCAATGATCTGAAGCAAGTACATCCAAATGGAAAAGTAAGTGTAAAGCTTGTTGCCGGTGAAAATATCGGAACCATTGCTGTTGGAGTGGCTAAGGCTGGTGCTGATTCAATACAGGTTTCTGGTGGGGAAGGTGGAACAGGCGCGGCTTCTCTTTCTTCTATGAAACATGCCGGGCTCCCCTGGGAAATCGGATTGCTTGAAGTTCATCAGGCCCTGGTTGAAAACAATCTCAGAGATCGGGTAATCCTGAGAACTGATGGTGGACTTTGCTCCGGAAAAGACATCGTTCTAGCATCTATTCTTGGTGCGGAAGAATTCGACTTCGGAAAACTTCTTCTTATTGCAGAAGGCTGTGTTATGGCTCGTATTTGTGAGAAAAACACTTGCCCAACTGGTATCGCAACCCATGATCCTAAGTTCAAAGCCAAGTACAAAGGCCATAAAGATCATATCATAAAAACGTTGACTTACATTGCAGAAGATGTGCGTAGGATTTTGGCAACGATGGGCGAGACTTCGTTACAAGATATTTGTGGAAATACGGAGCTACTTTCCATTAACGGAACACATATTGACCTGATCAATGAACTGAATCTTGATCTTAGCTTCTTTATTGATGCTCCGGCTTATAAAAAAGAAGCCGAACTAGAAAGCCTTGCTGAGCCTATCAGTGAATTGAATACTACACTGGTAAATGAACTTACTGAATACATTGATCAGGATGTTGATGTAAGCAAAGAGTACCCGATCATAAATACAGACCGATCTGCTTTAGCTACGCTATTCGGATACCTGGCTGAAAGAGTTAGCAAAGCCAGACTGGCGGGGATCAAAGGCGAACAAACCGATGTCAAACCTTACACAAAGAAAATCAATCTAACCTTTAAAGGAAGTGCAGGGCAAAGCTTCGGGGTGTTCCAGACCAAAGATGTTGATATCCGTTTAATTGGTGAAGCCAACGATTCGGTTTGTAAATCAATGTCCGGAGGTAAAACAGTGATAGTTCCTCCCGAAAATGCTACTTACAAGCCTGAGGATAACGCCATCATTGGGAATTGTACATTGTATGGTGCCACAGGAGGCCAACTCTTTGTATATGGCCAGGCCGGTGATCGAGTTGCCGTCCGAAACAGTGGTGCCACTGCCGTAGTTGAAGGAACAGGACTTCATGCCTGTGAATATATGACCAATGGTACAGTGGTTAACCTGGGTTCTACATCCGATAATATAGGAGCTGGGATGACGGGTGGTGTACTTTATATGTATGAAGATCCGGGTTCTAAAATTAATAAAGATTACATCGGTGAAGACGATATCAGTGCGGCAGATTTGTCAAAGCTTAAATCAATCCTTAAGGAGTATTTAAAAGAAACAGGTTCTTCACGAGCAAAATACATCTTGTCTGATTGGGAAAAAGCTTCATCACAGATAAAGAAATTCGTACCACTTTCTATGATTGGAAAATCAAAAGCAGTAAAGGGTAAAGCAGAAGGGAGTCCAATCTAGGACGATTCTCAAGGTAGATGACCGACCCTCGGCAGAGTGCATTGTCTCCCAAAGGCAGTGTCTTTGCCCCGGGTTATGTTTAGGAAATTAAAGATTATGAATTAAAAATTATGAATTGTAGCTCTAGCCATACCTACAATTCATAATTTTGAATCTTTAATTCATAATTCTCTTCTACTCCACCAACATCGCTTTTAAAGACTCCAACTCCCTGAGTTTAGACACATAGCACCCGTGCTCCCATCTGCTTGCGAAATACATTACAATAAAGAACACTACGATTGCAGGAATCATCCACGAAAAGCCTGAAGTCACCCATTCTCCTATCAAGGCTCCTATAGATATCACTGGAAATACTTTATACAAGAATGTTCCAGATAACATAACCTGGTGATTTGAATTCGAAAGAGCATGTTCCAGGTCCCCCATCATGGTATTCTCAAACCTGCCCTCGCCCTTCTTCCTTTCACTTCTTTTAAACCACAGGTAAGCAGCTCCTAAATAAAACACGATAGCTGCAAAGTATTTAAAGATGATATGCTCTCCCCTAACAAGATTTGCCAGTAAAATAATTGACCCGGCAACCAACAAGGAAATCATTATTATAACCTCAGCCAGTGATACCAGTTGCTGCGAGCGTTTTTTCTTCGTTCTGATTCTATTATGTAATGCGTCTTCATTGATCACGTATAAGTGTTCACTATTCTGTGAGTCCCATATTTTCTTCATTTCATCAAACTCCATGCTTCTCAAATTTTTGTGATTGAGTAGTTAAATACTTTTTAATTCGGTGAATCTTCACCCCAATGTTACTTTCTGATATACCAAGAACTTCAGCCATCTCCTTATAACTGAAACCGTCCAGGAGCAACAGCGTTAATGAACGATCAACCTCATTCAGTTTGGCAATCTCGCCATAAAGCCAGGCCAGGCGTTCATCAACAGGTTCTTCCCGTTCCTCCAACAAGTGCTCCACATGTTCAAATGGATACTGGTTATCCTTGTATTTGCTCTCTGTTCTATTTCGCCTTAATGCTGTATTCAGAGAGACTCTATACAACCAGGTACTCACTTGCGATTCCTTTCTGAAGTTGGGAATCGATCGCCACACCTGAAGCGAAATATCCTGAAAAAGATCTTCCTGGTCAGCCAGGTTAAATGCATACGCCCGTACTACTTTAAAAAGCAGTGGACGGTATTTCCCCAACCAGGTATCGAAAATCCTTTTCTGTTCTTCTTCTGTCATCTATAGATCATTTGCCCTGTTAGTACCACTACTCTACACATTTCTTACATCAAAATGATCTTTTTTAAAAAAACTCCAAAAATCACCCTTATTAAGCCTAAATATCCATATTAAATTTCTTCAACACTTTGATTCGGAGCTTTAAATTGTTGAACTTCGTGTCCAATTTTTAATCAGGGATTACTATTACCTATGGGTGTTAAAAAGCCATTGACCGATTTAGATCTCGTTTTTCTTAGGGAACTCGAGGATCTTTTATATGACCGTAAAGACCAGATGCCACGAGGCTCTTATACTACCACGATGTTCAAGAAAGGCCTGGATAAAATTGCCCAGAAGGTAGGTGAAGAAGCTGTAGAAACAGTTATTGCTTCAAAGAACAAAGGCTCAAAAGGAAAAAAAGAAACGATTGAAGAAGCTTCAGACCTGCTCTTTCATCTGATGCTGCTCCTCGCTCAAAAGAATATCCCGATGCACAAAGTGGTAAAAACGCTCAGAAAACGCCACGACAAAGGTAATCACAAACATATCGGCGAGTAAGAAATTAAAAACTTCAGATTATGGATTTTGGATTAGTGCAGTCACTAATCCAAAATCCATAATTCATAATTATTCAAACATCGCCTCAATTCTCTAAACATCATAACCCTCTCTCCTAATGCTAAAAGGCATAATATTCGACATGGACGGTACGATGATCGACAACATGATGATCCATCACCAGGCATGGCAGAAGAAATTCGCTGAATACGGGTTAGAGATGACACTTGAGGAAGTGCATCAAAAAGCACACGGGGTAAACACTGAAATCCTGAAACGTTTATTTGGTAACCGTTACTCTCTTGAAGATAGGCTTCGTATTTCTCATGAAAAAGAACTCGAATACCAAAAGATCTTTGAACCTCAACTGGCTCTTTTAGATGGTTTACCCGAATTACTACACGAACTAAAAGGCCGGAATATCCCAATGGGTATTGGTTCGGCTGCACCTCCCTTTAATGTCGAGTTTGTGCGAAATAAACTTGATCTGTGGCATTACTTCGATGCAGTGAATCACGCAGATGAGGTAGCGCACGGGAAGCCCCATCCGGACATCTAGCTGAGAG
>JAVKDP010000033.1:0-17544 GCA_040222185.1 Balneolaceae bacterium
TAATGAGCACAGAACATACTGCAAAGCTTATGGTGAACCGGCTGCTTTGTATGATTTCTTTCAGTTCTTTTAGAAATATAAGTTTAAACATAATCAGGCCTCGCTAACTAGTGCATTTTCCAGTTTTGAATGTTCTTCATCCATATAGCCAGTCATATATTCCACATAAAGCTCTTCAAGGTTCACACCTTTTAGTTCGGCGTTGGTTTTTTGAGCTACCAAAATACCTCCATTCAGAATGCCTACATGATCTGCTATTTCTTTAGCTCTGAAAATATCATGTGTACTCATTAAAATGGCTTTACCCTCATCTCTGAGCTCACCAATCAAACGGGTAAATTCCTTTCCGGCTTTCGGATCCAGCCCGGAGGTAGGCTCATCAAGCAGAATAGCAGGAGCGTCTTTCAGTATGGCGATAGCGATACCACATTTTTGGCGCATCCCTTTTGAGAAATCCTTGAGCTTTTTATCAAAGGCCTCTCTCTGTAAACCTACTCGAACCAGCGCAGCTTCATAGTCGCTACGTTTATAATTGCTTCTGCCACCCAGGCGAACAAAAAAGTCAACATTTTGAATGGCTGTAAAGTTAGGATAGAGCTGAACGTTTTCGGATACGAAAGCCACTCCTTTTTTTGCTTCTAGAGGATCTTCATTCGAATCGATTCCGTTTATGAATGCATTCCCGCTACTAGGTTGTATAAAATCCAAAAAGATATTTATGGTTGTGGTTTTGCCGGCGCCGTTACCGCCTAGCATGGCAAAGATTTCACCGGGATGAACCTTTAATTCCAGATTATCTAAAGCTTTTACGCCATCCTCGTACACTTTAGTCAGGTTTCTGGCTTCTAGAAGTGGAGCTTGTTTTATGATTTCGTTTTCCATGATTGTTCTCGTTATGTCGCTGTTAATTTTTAAAAGAGTTTGCTGTTTTTTTAAGCACTACTTCCTTGAAAGTTTAATGCCGAAGTACACCAGGCCGCCTACTAATCCGATAATCAGGAAAAGAATAATAGAGGTGCCGAGTATGCTTGCCTGAGCCGCAATCTGGACCGTAAAGGTCTTGTCTTCAGCATTTACGGGCTGGCTGTCAGAGAGGCCTGTTGATCTCATTCGCGTTTCGAACCTTCCCACACTAACATCTCCTGGAGGGGTGAGATAGAGCTTTACGGTTTGTTCTTCACGAATTCCTAAACTTGGAATGATGGCAGGCTCAATTCTTTTCTCCCACTCAAAAGGGGCATCAAGCTCAAACTCGATGTTGTCCAGCCTTCGCGAACCTTCGTTTACTACCTGGAAAGTGAATTCAACCTCGCTTTCGTTATTTCCTTCATTATAAAGCTGAGGTGCTTTTACTACGAGTCTACCCACACCTCTTGGAATCATCTCAAGACGAACGAATCCAACATTCAGGGCTTCGATTTCAGCTTCAGTCCATGTTTCATTCAACCTGGAAGAAACTTCACCTAATTGGCTGATCGGAACAGCTAATACATAAAATGGAATTGGGTTATCCATAGGTACATCATCTGTGGGTCGATCAGGCAGTGTAATTTGAAGATTAGCGTCGATACTATTCTTGCTTTCGGTAAACTTGATCTGGCTGATTCTTCCTGTTGCACCTACTTCATTAAAATAGCGGGTAACAGAAGCAGGTAGATTTACTACCTCAAGCTTGTATGTGTCATTTGTTCCGCTAAAAAGCTCAAGTCCTAATCCAAAAGTTGCAGTGTTTCCCAGCTCAACTTCTTGAGAAAAGCGTTCCGATTGAATGAGTACCCGATTTGCTGTGGCATCCTTTTCAAGGAATACTTTGGGGCTTCTAGAAGAACCATTTCCGTAGATAATGTTTACTGTCACCTCATCAATATCCTGGAGTAGTTCAAACTCTACAGTCTTTGGTTGTCCACTTCTAAGTTCAGAAAGTTTTATTTCATAAGGGGAGCTTATGATAGCGCCATCATCGTTACTTAGTGAAACATAGACATTATGAATCACATCAGGCTGTAATGAACGGAAGAGGTCGTCTTCCATATTTACAATCTGGGAAAACTCCTCGGTAGCTCCGGATGTATTCTCAAGCGTAACATTTACCTGTTTTTTTGAGTTTTCATCCTGAGATTTTACTGCTCGCTTTATACTTACAAACTGTTGCTCAAACAAAAGAACAAGTAACGATTGCTGGTAATTAACTTCAGCATCCTGGTATGTATTAAGCGTTGCCTCATACTGTTCCTTAGAGATCAGGTTTTTGCTGTACAGTTCCTTTTGCCTTTCAAGCTCGCTTTTGGTTCGGTCGTACAAGCTTTTAGCTCGTTTCAGGCCTAACAACGGATAGCTATCATCACGCGCATTAGGGAAAGGGCTTTGTGCGTTGCTTGTTTCAGGTAGTAATAACCCAAAGCATATAGCAACAAGGAACAGGCTGATAAGACTCTTCATTTTCTTATTCATTATTACCCGTCATTGAAAAGTTACCTCTTGATTCAGGCTTTTTGAATTTGATCTCTTTTTCGTCACCGTCAGTAGTAAATGTTATCGAGATTTCATCGCCAACCTCTAACTCATTTATTGTTTTAAGAGCTGCTGCTGCATTTTCAGGTTTCTCACCATTCAATTCAGTGATTCTATAGCCCTGAATATCAAGCTCTTTTAAGACGTCTGGCATTAGAGGTTCAATAACTCTATTTACTTCAATTCCTGCATCGGTATCAGTCAAGATCAAACCAAGCGAGCCAACAATAACCGGGGGAGCACCGTCACCTTCATCATCAAATTCCATCACCATTCTTGTCCCTGATCCTTCAGGTACATCGCCTTTCATAGCTCGTAGAATAAAACGTTCCTGCCCTCTCTGAACTCCAATTTTGATTTCAGTGTCATTTTCCAAGGCTTCGTAAACTTCTCTCAGGCTGGGGATGTCTTTCGCCCGGGTTCCATTCATCATTACAATTACATCACCTTCTTCGAGCCTGTCCTCCCCGGCTTTGGCTTCATCTCTTCCCATTCTCATGGCAACCTTAATCTGATCTTCTTCAAAGGTCAACATGGCTGAAAACTCCTGAAGCATTAGGCTGGTATTGGCGTCGAAACTCATGGTTCGGGTTTGAGCATTCGTCATTACAGAGAGTAATGCAGAGAATAAGAGCAGTAAGAATATTGTTTTCGTTTTTTTCATTGATCTGTTTTTAGGGTTTCAATAATTCGGCGCCAATATTCGAAACCCATTCTTTCGAGTTGTTAAGGGCTGGCAAAAACTTTGTTAAGGATGTTAAATCCATGCTAAATCTTTTTGAATAGCGCGAAAACACGTTAATTTCTGCCATGCAAAGCAAATGGCTTACATATGGATTTCTATCAATAATGGTTACTGCCCTGGTTACCCTGGCGATACTTCAATACCAATGGTTAGGAAGTGTTAGTGAAGGTGAGAAGGAAAGACTGGAGGAGAGCTTATCCGCTTCATCCGAAAACTTTGTAGCTGATTTCAACCAAACCTTCAGCGATTTAGGTAGAAGTTTTAAAATTCAGGTTTCTGATCGGGAAGAAGATATTGCGGCCTTGTTAAGCCAGTCGTATTTAAACTGGAACCGGGTAAGCGGAGAGAATTCCAGTATTGTTAAATCAATCTATTTCATAAAGAAAACTGAGGACAAAGAGCCTGCTGTATTTTCCTTTGGCTCTGATCCCTCACTATTAAATAAAATAGACCCAGATGAAGAGATCGAGGAGTGGTTGGCAGATCATTATAAGCCAGATGAAGAAAAACATGGCATCTCGTTAAGAGTACGTCCGGATTTTGACGATCCAACCTTTATTTCAGTTCCTCTTCAGATTTTAGATGTATTAACATTAACCGAACAAGAGTTTGGGCAGAATGTATCGGTACAATTATCAGTGGATCAATTGGATGATATAGTACTTTTGAAGCTGGATGATGAATTCATTAAGGATAGTTTTATCCCAAGTGTTGCAAGTACGTATTTCACTGAATCTTTTGCAGATCAATATCATCTCAGTATAGTAAATGAGACTAAGCCTGATTGGGTGTATTACTCTACTGGTGACAAAGCCGATATTCCTGACCCGGATGTTCAGGTTGATCTAAATGAGTATAATTTCGAGAGTTTATTCGTTTTTGGAGCAAAATCACCGCTCGAAAACATTAATGTTTCCGATTCTTCCAGAAGAATCGAGATGAACTTTATGGAAGGAATATCAGAAAGGCAGGTGATCAGAGGTTTTTCTGATTCTAACAATACAAGCGTAAGGGCTCATTTCTTTTCCGAAACTACGAACTCAGTTACTGCAGAGAATACAACCGGACTTCGTATAAGTAAAGATACAACGATAACTACAGCACTTAATGCATCTATTATAAATCCGGGCTGGCAGTTCTGGCTTACTTTTAAAGATGGTTCATTGGATGCTTTTGTAAACAAAACGAGGATCAAAAACCTGGGTATAAGCTTTGGGATTTTATTTATTCTTGGGATTAGCGGGGCTTTAATTGTCATATTTGCTCAACGGTCAAGACAATTGGCCGATCAACAAATGCTGTTTGTAGCAGGGGTTTCTCATGAGCTTAGAACTCCACTCACTGTGATTCGCTCAGCAGCAGAAAATCTAAGTGAGGGTGTAATACAGACAGAAGAACGGAAACAGCAGTATGCTGATCTTATGTTGAAAGAAGGCAGAAGATTAAGTGATATGGTAGATCAGATTATGGAGTTTTCAGGGATTCAATCCGGGAAAAGGATATATCACTTTACCGAGGTAAATATCGAATCATTTGTGGACTCTATTAAGGAAGAATGTTTCCCTTTGCTCGAAGAACAATCAGTTACCCTCGATTATTCTATACAAACGAGGTCCAAAGAAGTATATGCAGATCCTGAAGCTCTCTTTTTAAGTGTTACCAACCTTATTCAAAATGCCGTCAAATTTAAAGGGGACAGTAGTTCAATTTTACTGAAACTGGATGATGTTTCTTTAAAAGGAAATGCGGCATTGAGAATCCAGGTACAGGATTACGGAATTGGAATTCCTGAAAGCGAACAAAAGGATATCTTCAAACCTTTTTTCAGGGGAGAGAAACCAGTAGCCGAACAGGTACGGGGAAATGGAATCGGGCTTAGCTTAGTACAGAAAGTAGCCGTTGCTCATAAAGGAGAAGTTTCTCTAAAAAGTATGGTTGGCGAAGGTTCAGTTTTTAGCTTTGTAATTCCATTAAAAGGTGAATATGGATCATAAGCATCGGATACTTCTTGTTGAGGATGAAGCGGGCCTTGTTATGACGATTAAAGACCGTTTGGAGGAAGAACGTTATGAAGTCGATTCCGCAACCGATGGAGATGAGGGCTATCAAAAAGCATCTAAGGATGATTATGATTTAATTATTCTTGATTTGATGCTTCCCAAAAAAGGTGGATTGGATATTTGTCGTGATTTGAGACAAAATGGTATTCATACGCCAATCATTATGCTTACAGCAAAAGGGCAGGTCATAGATAAAGTTCTTGGATTAAAGCTCGGTGCTGATGATTATATGCAGAAACCCTTTGAGATGATGGAATTGCTAGCGAGGGTCGAAGTTCAGCTTCGTAAACAAAAGAAGAAAGAAGAGAAAAACAGTCCAAACGAGTTTGAATTCGGAGATGTTCAAATTGATTTCAAAAAAATGACTGTTTCAAGAAACGGAGATGAACTGTCTCTCTCAGCCAAGGAGTTTCAGTTGTTAAAATTTCTTGTAGAGAATGAAGATGGAATTCTCACCAGAGATCAGCTATTAAATGAAGTTTGGGGGTACGACGCACTTCCGTCAACCCGAACCGTAGATGTTCATATCGCCTGGTTGCGTCAAAAACTTGAAGAGGACAGCCGCTACCCTAAGCATATCTTAACTGTTCATGGATTTGGGTATCGTTTTTTGAGTTAGTAATTCAATAAAACTAATTCTTTGCATTCTCCTTTCCCTCCCCGATATTCGGACGTTACTTTCAGACACAAACAGTTTTATGTCATCAACTGAGAAAAATTCGAAGGGGCTATTCTCCTGGGCGCTATACGATTGGGCTAACAGTGCCTACTTTGTAATGATTCTCACTTTTATTTTCGCAGCTTATTTCTCCTCCTCAATTGCTGAGAACGAAACGATTGGAACCGCTCTTTGGGGTAATATGGTAGGATTAGCTGGAATAGTAATTGCGATCCTGGCACCAATTCTAGGTTCTATTGCCGATGAAGGAGGCCGTCGGAAACCCTGGGTTCTGTTTTTCACAATACTGGCCGTTATCGGTTGTTGTGGATTATGGTTTGCAAAGCCGGGAGCAGAGTTTCTTTGGTTTTCACTAATCATGGCATTTATTGCTACAGTAGGGGCTGAACTATCTCTGATTTTCTATAATGCAATGTTACCTGATCTTGCACCTCCAGATAAAATCGGAAGGTGGTCGGGCTGGGGATGGAGTCTTGGTTATATTGGTGGCCTGGTTTGCTTAGTGGTTGGCTATTTTGTCTTCTTTCTTAATGGACCGGAGTTGTTTGGTTTAGATAAAGTGAGTGCCGAAAATACACGTATTACTTTTTTGCTTACCGGAGTTTGGTATGCCCTGTTTAGCATTCCTTTCTTCATGAGAACTCAAGATACTCCATCAAAAGAAAAGCCCTATAAGGAGGCAGTAAGTGAAGGGTTTAAAAAACTAAAAGACGGTTTTGAGACTTTAAAAAAGAGGCCTGATATAACTCGTTTCTTGATAGCACGGGTTTTTTATAATGATGGATTAGCAACAATTTTTGCAATGGGTGGTGTATATGCTGCCGGGACTTTTGGATTCGAAACAGCTGACATTTTTTATTTTGGAATAGGTTTAAATATAACCGCAGGTATAGGTGCGTATGGCTTTGCCTGGCTGGATGACAAGTCTGGAAGTAAGAAAACAATTATCGTATCTCTTATTGGGGTAATCATTCCTGTAATCGCAGTAATCTTTGTTCAATCGGTAATGTGGTTTTGGGTTTGGGGTTTGCTCTTAGGAATCTTTGTGGGACCGGTTCAGGCAGCAAGCAGAACTTTAATGGGTCGATTAGCACCTATAGATAAAAGAAATCAAATGTATGGTTTGTTGGCTTTATCAGGTAAGGCTACCTCTTTTGCAGGTCCAATTCTGGTAGGCTGGATTACGGTTCTTATGAGTAATCAAAGGTGGGGAATGGGTGTTATTCTTGTGATGCTTCTCTTAGGTCTTGTTATTATGTTCAAGGTTGATGAAAGCGGGGCATCAAATAAAGTAGAAGGAACGATTTAAATAATTATTAATGATTGATTCACCAGAAAAACGAATTGATAAAAATGCAATAACAGCCTGGAGAACAACAGGTATTCTATTTGGTTTACTTTGGTACTCGATTCCTGTAATACCAATTATTGCTCATATAAATAAAGATGCTCCGATCTGGATTGTCATCTTATCTGTGATAGTGGCTATCACTTTACACATTGTAGTGGGATATGTATTTCCCGTTGTTCGTTGGAAGAGGTGGAAGTACGAAGTAACCGAAAAAGGTGTAGATATGCTTCATGGCATTATCATCAGGAAAAGAACAATGGTTCCTGTAAACCGGATTCAGCATGTTGACACCAAGCAAGGCCCAATCTACAGAAAGTTTGGTTTGTCAGCATTAAGCATATCAACAGCGGCTACTACACATGAAATACCAGCTCTGGATGATGAAACGGCCTCTGAGCTACGTACATTGATTTCTGAACTGGTAAGACAAGCCAGGGAAGATGTCTGAGTTTAAGAGACAACATCCTGTTGCAGCAATTACCTCACTGTTGGGGATGCTTCGCCAGAATATTGTTCCTATAGCAATCTTTCTGGTAGTTGGCTCACGAAATACGGGTGAATACTTCTGGTACTTTTTTATGTTCGGGATTTTGTCCACCCTTGTACTTGGAATCTTTGGCTGGTTACTTTTTACCTACAGAGTAGTGGGAGATGAGCTTCAGATTAATAAAGGTATTCTTATTCGGAAAAAGCTTTATCTCACTAAAGACCGAATCCAGGTAATTGATATTACAGAAGGGATTTTACAGCGAATGTTTGGATTGGTAAAAGTTGAGGTCAAATCTGCCGGCAGCGGTACAGAAAGTGCCACAATTAGTGCGATAACAAGAGAAGAGGCTGAAGAGTTACGCTCCGTTCTAAGAGGTGAGAGTAACTCTTCCACACAATCAATTGACATTGAACATGATTTTGAAGTTGAAACTATAGCAAAAGCACCCAGCCAGGTGTGGCATTTGCCAGGTAAAGATTTACTTCTTGCTGCACTAACGTCTGGTAATTTTGGGGTTATTGCATCTATTCTTGGGGCTGTATCAGGCCAATTGGAAGAATTTATCAATGTTGAAAATATCGAATATATAACAAGAAATATTCCTGGACTGGATAATACTTCGGTTTACTTTGCATTATTCTTGTTCATTTTCATTGTTTCATATATCCTCTCATTTATTGGGGTGATCCTTAAGTACTCGGATTTTAAAATCGAGAAAAATGATAAGGAATTAACGATCACGAGCGGACTACTGGAACGTAAACATATCACTGTTCCATTCAACAGGATTCAAGCGGTTCGGTTTGTAGAGGGAGTTTTGAGGCAACCGTTTGGTTTTGGAATGTTATATGCAGAAAGTGCCGGGTATGAGAAACAGAACCAGGAGAAATCGATTGTTTTGCTCCCGTTTGTTAAGAAAGAATATCTGGAAGAGTTCTTTTTCGAATTCCTTAATGAATATACGGAGCCGGAGACCGATGTAACTCCTCCAAAAAAAGCATTATTTAAGTATTTAAGACGTCCGAATTATATGGTGTTGATACTAGTATCGGTGTTATGGATATTCTGGGAACATGGCTGGATACTATATAGCCTGGTAGTTCCTTTCTCATTGTTGGGTTGGATTAGATTTAAAGATGCAGAATTGGGTTATACTGATAGTGTTATAAAGCTACAGTATCGTGTTCTTGCAAAAACCACTGCTATCTTGAGGCGGAACAGGACGCAGGTTGCTGAGATGAGTATTAATCCATTTCAGAAAAGAAAAGATTTGGCAAGTGTAAAATTAACGGCAGCCTCTGGTGCTGGTGGAAGAGTTTTTGAGATTTATGATTTGGAATACGATGATGCACTCAGTGTATTTAAGTGGCCTGTAGAAAAGGAAGAAGTAGATGAGCCTGCAAATTAATGTAGCAAGTGAAGAGGACTTAGGAAGTATTATAAGATTACTAAGCGAATATGATCTTCCAACCCAGGATATCGGTGACTCCGATATAGAGTTTTATGTTGTCAAAAAAGGGAGAGATCTAGTAGCCTGTGTTGGATTGGAGATAATTGAAGATACTGCTTTACTGAGATCTCTGGCTATTGAAAAAGAAAGTGCTCATCAAGGAATAGGTACACAGCTTGTCAAATTCATTCTTGATGAGAGCTCAGTAAAACAATTGAAATCAATATTCCTTCTTACAGAAACCGCAGCTTCTTTTTTTACAAAACTTGGTTTTAAAACAATCGAAAGGAATTCAGCACCTGAAGCTATGCAGCGTAGCACAGAGTTTTCAGAACTCTGTGCTGAAACCGCTGTTTGTATGAAGATAGACCTGTAAGTAAAAGTGGTAGCTTTATCCGAGAGCTACATCCAATACCATCATTAAACAGAATCCTACCATAGTTCCCAGCGTAGCAATATCTGTATTGCCATGCTGCTGGCTTTCAGGTATCAACTCTTCAATAACAACATAAATCATGGCGCCAGCTGCAAATGCTAATGCGTAAGGTAGAATTGGTTGTATAAAGATTACGGCTGCTGCGCCAATTACCGCTGAAACAGGCTCAACAACACCTGAAAGCTGCCCAAACCAAAAACTCTTACCTCTGCCAAGTCCATCTCTGCGTAAGGGCATCGAAACAGCTGTGCCTTCCGGAAAGTTCTGAATCCCGATACCTATAGCAAGTGTAACAGCTGCAGCTACGGTAGCTGTTCCGGTTGGATCGACACCAGTGGCGGCGGCTCCGAAAAGAACTCCTATAGCCAAACCCTCAGGAATATTATGTAATGTAATCGCGAGAACAAGTAAGGTAGATCTTCTCCAGCTAGTTGGGATTCCTTCAGCTTCCGATTTTGGAAGGCCTATATGAAGGTGAGGTAAGTATTGATCACATATTCTTAAGAAAACGCCTCCACCCAAAAAACCGATTACCGCAGGCATCCATGAAATTACTTCTTGAGCTTCTGCCATATCAATCGATGGTATAATAAGAGACCAAACACTTGCAGCAATCATAACTCCGGCTGCAAAGCCCATCATACTATCTAAAAGAGCATAGTTTATTTTCTTAGTGAAGAATACAAGGGATGCACCGAGTGCTGTAACTCCCCAGGTGAAAAGCCCACCGAGGAGGGCTTGAACAATCGGGTTAAGGCTTAAAAACCAATCAGGAATAATCATGTTTTTATTTTAAAGGTACAGTTTGTTTAGGCTTAAAAAAAATTTAGTCTAAGCTAAATTTTAATTATTAATCATTTCTCACGTTTTAATGAGAAAAAAATTAATACTTTCGTATGGGTGTTAATTAAGGAATAACTAGTGACTAATAGCGATGCTTTTGGGGTTCCAATACAGGAAAACTATGCAAGAATACTGCTTAGGTTTTTTGAGATTGAGTGTGAGGTAGAGAATAATGCCCCGGATTTTGTATCTCCGGAGACAGATGAAATTTCTCTTCAAATAGAATTATCGGGTAATTCTAAGACTATTATCCCTGCATTAGACAAGCCTCATAAAATACTATTCAAAGGAAAGGCAAAGAAAGATGCCTCTTTTTCATTTGAAATAGCTGAAAACAGTATATGGTTTGATATACCTCTTGACCAGGTTAAAGATATTTGGGTTACTGATTTAAATTTTAATCTGATTAGTAAAACGCCTAAATACATCACTTACTTTATTCAAAAATTGGATCATCAATTTGAATGGCTCCAGCCTGATTTGAAAACGGGCGAAATCAAAACGATGAGTATTTCCAAGAAGAAATTCAGCCCAAAAAAATCAAATGGAAAGGATAGTTATACTTCCGTTGAGATACTTCGGTGCGTTGATATGATAAGCAGGGCTATTAAAAAGATTGACCTGAGGATAAACGGAGCTTATGTTAAGTTTAATACCGATAAAGGTCGCCTGGAGCCTTTGATAATATCGATGGGAGAGAAGTTAGGATATAAAATAGAGGCATTAACTTCGGAAGAAATAGTATCTTTGGAAGTGAGTGGCCAAAGCGTTAGCCACTCTATTTTTCTCGTCTAAAAGAAAATCAGTTTAATCTGTTTGCTTCCAAAAGTAGATTCCACCAGCTTGCTTACCGGTTTCTACATGGTCAACGAGTGTGTTCTCTGTAAGGTCAATAACGTCAACAGAACCAGGCTCACCACCAATACCTTCTACTGATATAAATGCAAATTTGCTATCAGGAGAAATGGCTACACCATGTGACACTCTTCTGGTATTCGCAATTTTTGCCAACTCTTTTCCGGTTTCCAGATCCCAAACCCCGGTACTTCCTTCTCCTTTATAGCTTACTACAAGAAGTTTTCCATCGTTACTTACTTCGAGATTATAAGGGGCTTTTCCAGAATCAAATCTACGGGTTACTTCCCACTTCTCAGTATTTATCTCAAGCACTTCATTTGATCCATTACCAGCAACGTAAACAAATGGTTTGGTTGGATGTGGATCAGCCCAGGTTGGTTTTTCAACAGGTTTATGCATCATATCACCATGATTCATAGCAGAATGATCCATCTTTGAGTGATCCATTTCACCCATTGAAGATGATCCGCCTTTAGAAAGCTTCAAGCGGCGTGCAACCTCAAGAAGTTCTGTATCAACTTCAATAAGCTCATCAGTCATCATCGAAACATGATATTTTCGTGTTCCTGCTGTGTTGAGTCTTGAGCCATGCGGCATGATACCTGTTTCAATCTCCATAAGAACGTCCATCATATCCGGATCAACCACAGAAACAGTACTTGGAATCATATCTCCATGAAGGTTGAAGTTCACTACATACAAAAAGCCGGTTGCTTCAGAAATCTCCATACTGGCAGGGAACATGCCTAGTTCAGTAGTGCCAACAAGTTCATCGGTACCTGTTTTATACTTGGCCAATAAGCCATAAGGATTACCATGTGCAATAGACACAAACCAGTATTCCCCATCAGGAGAAACAGTAAGCCCGTGCGGTCCGTCTATTTCTGTTGGGTAACGTCCTACATCAATAGTTTTAGCAATATTGGCTTTTCTGCTTTCAGCATCAAAATGTACAAGGTGAACCTGGTCTTCCGATTCAGCGGCTACATAAACATAATAATCCTGCGCCGAGGTATCCTGAACAGGGGCAATAGCTATTACAAGAACAGCTATTACCGATAGAAGTTGAATTCTTACTTTCATATGAAGTCTATTAATTAGTTCCACTAGAAGTACTTTCACCAAGTTTTATTGCCCAGATTCCTGAGTTCCAGTCAGATAAGAAAATATGTCCCTTATAAGGTTGAGGTCCCCATGTGAAAGGAGCGTTAGGAATAGCAGCGTCTTTATGACGAGGTAAGAACATGGCGATTTCACGGCCCTGTTGGTATAAGTCTCCCATCAACTCACCGGAGATATCAACAATTCTTAAACCACCATTATAGAATGCGGCATACATGATGTCATCTTCGATCCAGTAGTTATGAGAACCAGCTTCGGGTACTTCATATCGAGCTACTTCTTTTGGATTTTCCCACCCATCAAATTTCACAAAGTGAACATAACCTGCAGCTCTGTTTGGGCCGGAAAAATCTAGGCCGTAAGGGAATGCTTCATCGCCGGCAGCTACATAGAAATCACCAGTAGACTTACTTTTGAAAGGGAAAGCAGCGTGATTCCATCCACTTGGGTACTTATAACTTCCCAGCGGAACAGGATTAGATGGTGAGCCACCTGCACCCGGCATATCAGCGCTTGTGTTACTTCCAATATCTACAGCTATAATTCCATCACCCCAGTTTGATGAATAAGCGATACCATCTTCAATCCAAACATCATGAATAGCATGTCCTGGAGTATCTAATTCAAACCTACCAACTGTAGTTGGGTTTGTTGGGTCATCAATGTTGATGATGTCATATCTACGACCGTTATTTACGGCGTATACATGGTTTTCATAAATAAACGCATTGTGTACACCGCCAGTAAGATCCTTGTTGTATTCTGAAAGAGTCTTCACATTACTTGGATCGGTTACATCTAAAATGATAATACCGTTTTTCCGATCAGAAGCACCTTCACGTGTAATTACTGCGATACGACCATCTTCAGATACTTTCACATCGTTTACCGTTCTTGCATCAACCTGAACGGTATCGATTGTATGGATATTTGAAGGGTCTGTAACATCCCAGAAGAAGGCCTCACCTCTTGCTCCCCAGGTTCCTGTAATAGCGTAGTCACGTCCGTCAACACCTTCCCAAATCCAAAGATCAGAGGTCTTAACATCAGGAACGATTCCCTGACCTACAACCTGCACAGGGCGTTGAACATTTCTATAAACAACTCTTATAGTAGTTTCTTCTACCTGGTTTCCTGAACGAGCCAGGATGGTGTATTTACCAGGATGGTTTGCAACAAAGCGTCCATCTTGCTCAATTAAAGCTGATGCGCCTTGACCGAGGTTATCATCTGGTGTAGCGATAAATGCATAGTTAATCGGGGCGTCTGCTACATCCGCTCCTCTACTCGTTTTTGCTTTTCCTACAAAACGAACTACATCACCTGTACGAATAGACTTGCCATCATAATTGTGTGTGAGTTCGATATCATCAGTTGGATTATCTTTCACAGAGATTTTCCAGGTTTGAGTAACATCTTCTGCTTTCGCAGTAATTGTCACATTTCCTTTTTTGAGGAGTTTGATTTCATTGAAGTCATTTACAGTAGCAACTTTCTCGTTTGAGCTGGTAAGCATTACTTCTACATTATCACGCATAGCACCTGATGCGTCCATTACTTCGAAATGTAGTGGGAAGGAAGTTCCTTCATATACATTTCCAGGCGTTCCTGAAAATTTCACGCTAGTTACTGGAGGGTATTCAATTGTAACAGGTACATTCAGGCTAACCCTGTTAGCGCCAATAGTACGAACCAAAATAGCATAGGATCCCGGCTTATAGGCAGTAACAAGTCCTTGCTGAGTAACACCCAGGTTTCGTCGGCTTCTGGAAAAGAACTGGACGGTATCTTGCGTAACATTGCCATCAGCATCATATACAGTAGCTTTTAATTGAAGCTCTTCATTTAGCTTGAGTTTCACTTCAGCAGGTTCAATAACAATTTTCTTTTCCTGAGCTAAACTTGCAGTACTAAGAGAAACTCCCAGTAACAAAACAAGAACAGATAAAAGTGAATATTTCGAGGTTTTTTTCATTGGTGTAGTATTAGTTTGTTTTTCTAAAGCGCTTAGTTTGCACTTGCAGTTTCATTAACAGGACTCATACGCAAGGCCCAAAGTCCCGAATTCATATCAGATACAAAGATCATGTCTTTATAAGGTTGTGGTCCCCATGCCTGGGGAGAATTAGGGGCAATACCTTCAGAAGCCGTAGGTAAAAATTTGGCTATTTCTCTTCCCTGGTCATATAAATTTCCCATTAGCTCACCAGATACATCAACAATTCTTAAACCGCCCTGGTAATAGGCTACAAACATGATGTCATCTTTAATCCAGATGTTGTGAGTGCCAGCTTCAGGAACTTCATACCGTGCTACTTCTCGTGATTGTTCCCAGTTATCAAGCTCAAAGAAGTGAATCCATCCGGCCGGAATTCCATTTGGAAATGCTTCATCACCCGCAGCAATATAGAATTTATCAGAAGATTCACTTTTAAAAGGAAAAGCAGCATGATTCCAGCCACTTGGGTAAGTAAAACTTCCAAGTTGAACAGGATTCTCAGGAGAACCACCTGCACCTGGCATATCAGCTGAAGCCATTCCACCTACATCAACGGCTACAACTCCATCAGCCCAGTTAGATGAGTAAGCAATACCATCCACTACCCACACATCGTGAACTGCATGGCCTGGAGTGTCAAGCTCAAACACGCTTACTCTATAAGGATTTGAAGGGTCTTCAATATTTATAATATCATACTTACGCCCATTATTAATAGCATACACGTGGTCTTCATAAATAAATACATTATGTACACCGCCGGTTAAACCGTCATCAAACCTGGATAAGACTTCCACATTAGATGGATCTGTAACATCGAGAATAACCAGTCCGTTTTTTCGATCAGAAGCTCCTTCCCTGGAAATGATTGCAATCCTTCCGTCATCCGATACTTTAACGTCATTTACTGTTCTTGCATCTACACGAATGGTATCAATTGGTGTGATATTAGTCGGGTCGGTGACATCCCAGAAATAAGCGTCGCCTTTTGCTCCCCAGGTTCCGGTAACGGCATAATCACGACCATCAACACCTTCCCAAACCCAAAGATCGGAAGTAGCTACATCGGTAACAGCACCATTTCCTAACACTTCAATATCTCGGGCTACATTTCTCGGGTTAATTTTAACAGTTACTTCATCAATAGAGCCACCATTACGAGCCATAAGTGTATATAGTCCGGAATGATTAGCAACGAAGCGTCCGTCTTGCTCGATCTGAGCAGAAGCACCTTGCCCTAAATTGTCATCAGGAGAGGAAGTGAAAGAGTATACAATGGGGGCATCCTCAACAACACGGCCTTTTTTATCTTTGGCAACCGCAGAGATATGTAATACATCACCAGTTCTTGCCAGGTCTTCATCTATTGATACTTCTATGGAGGTTACAGGATTGTCTACCACTTTAATTTCAAAGCTGTTTTCAATGCCTTCATAAGTAGCAGTAAATTTGAATTTCCCTTTCTTCTTTGCCGTTATCTTACCAAAACGATTTACATCTGCCACTGAAGTTTTTGACGATTTAAACTCTGTTACTTCTAAATCGTCCCGGAGAAAATCGAGCTCGTCATAGACCTTGGCATCCATTTGAAAACTTGTCCCAGCGTACATTTGCGTTGGTATTTCTGCAAAAACTATTCTGTCTATTTGGGGATATGTTACATCTACAACAATATCTTTACGCATGCGGGGATTATCACCCTGGGCATTCTTAAAAACAATTACCGTGTGCATACCCGGTGCAAGTGCCTTTGCGTAGCCATCGCGGGTCACTGTAAATGACCGACTAGCACGAGAAAAGAATAAAACAGTATCTGGCTGAACAACCCCCATACTGTCTACTACTTTAGCAACTAATCGAACCTCATCTCCAACATTAAATTTCAAAGGATCTGGTTCAATTATAATTTGGAGTCCGTTTGTATTCTGAGCAAAAAGCTGGGTAGCACTCAAAAGAAAAATAACAAGGAGTGCCTGTATTGTCTTTCTCATTAATAGAAGGATTTATTAAGGATTTCGCCCAAAAAAGAGCAGACTAAAATAAAAGGAGAAAATATCTTCTTTGGAAATGATTTTACGCTTATTTAAATATGATTTTCCTTACTTTTGGAGGCCGTCTTGGAACTTCTGAATTCCAAATTTGTTCTTTGCTGAATACAACATGTAAATCTTATATCGTAATCTAAATCTAGGATCATACTTTAATGAGTATAAACTTCGAAAAAGAGCTTTTTGCACACCGCCACAATGGATCAGACACCGAAGCTACACAGGAAATGTTACAAAAGATCAAGGCTGAAAGTCTTGATCAACTCATAGAAGAAACTATACCGGAAGGGATCAGGCTTTCACAGCCTATGAACTTGCCACCAGCTCTAAGTGAAGTAGACTTTCTTGAGGAGTTCAAGAAGTTGGCGTCAAAGAATAAGATAAACTCTTCATTTATTGGGATGGGTTATTATGATACTCATGTTCCTAATGTGATTAAGCGAAATATTTTAGAGAACCCTGCATGGTATACAGCTTACACTCCTTACCAGGCAGAAATTGCACAAGGCAGGCTTGAAGCTTTGATCAATTTCCAGACTATGGTTAGTGATTTAACCGGAATGGAGATCGCAAATGCATCTTTGTTGGATGAAGGTACTGCTGCCGCTGAAGCAATGAGTATGTTGCTAGGACAGCGAAAAGGAGCAAAAAGAAAATCAGCGCTCAAGTTTTTTGTAAGTGAAGCTTGCCATCCTCAAACAATCGATGTTTTAAATACTCGTTCGGAACCTATCGGAGTACAAGTTGTAGTTGGGGATCATAACCAACTGGACGTAACGGATCCTGAGTTATATGGAGTTTTACTTCAATACCCGGCTACTAATGGGTCTGTTGAGAATTACAGTAGCTTGATTGAAGCGGCTCATGAAAACCAGGTTCATGTAGTAGTAGCAGCAGATTTACTGAGCTTAACACTATTAACTCCTCCTGGCGAAATGGGAGCTGATGTTGT
>JAVKDP010000034.1:0-105007 GCA_040222185.1 Balneolaceae bacterium
ACTCCTGCGAAAAACCATAATGCAGATGTAGTGAACGCAAAGCAAAGTGCGTTTATAGATGTTTAAGAGGTAGAGTAATAAAAGTCATCCTGAACTTGTTTCAGGATCTTAGGGTAAGACACAGAACGTCTTTTAAAGACCTTGAATAAATTCGTAAGAAGATTCTTCGCTTTCGCTCAGAATGACTATTCAATTTTTCTTGAACTAATTAGGAGAATGCAAACCCAGTTTATTCCCTTCCGAATCCAGAAAGATTGCGAAAAAGCCACTTTCATCTGCATGGTGTGTTTTAGGAATGATAATTTTTCCGCCGTTATTCTCAACTTTATCTAGAATAACCTGAAGATCTTCTCCACCATTTAAGTATATGGTTACACCGCTTTCTGAAGGCTGGTATCCCTCTCCCTGAACGATAACCCCGGTAACCATCTGTTCTTCATATGGTAGTAGTCCCATTTTCATACCTGGAAACTCCATTTTCTCAATTTCAATGTCCATGATTGCCTGGTAAAAATTAACTGCCCGTGAAATATCTGTTGCCGGAATTTCAAAAATGGAAATAAAACTATTCATGTTGTCTGTATTTGGATTTAAGTTTGAATGAATTTGGTGTGTTTCAGAGTTAGAGCTTTCCACGATATTAAAAGCCATAAAACTAATGGCCAATATTATCATTGAAAGACTTAATATAATTCTCTTCATACCTGGTAATTAATTGTTTTTACAAAATTATATCTCAAGTGAGATATGAAATTGTAAAAATGCGACATGCTTAATCTATTTGTAGAAAATGGAAGAAAGGGTCATGTGTTCGTTTTCTAAAAAATCTTTCGGGCTAATCCCGGTAAACTCTTTGAAGTCTTTTATAAAATGTGCCTGGTCATAATATTCACTTTCATAGGCGATATTAGTGAGGTTTTCACCTTCTTCGTTGAGCAACATTTTTAAAGCACTTTGTAAGCGTATTACTTTTCCTAATTGCTTCGGGCTAATCCCGATTTGTTTAACAAAATTTCTTTCAAGTTGTCTTCTTTTGGACAGATCTTCCTTAAGAATAGTATTTATAGATGCATTTCCCTTCGTTGATAAGAGCGCATCTATGGTAGTTTTTACAATATTATCAACAGTTGATTGCTCACTCAATTTATTCAACAAGAAACGCTCAATTACCTTTACTCTCTCATGAACATCGGCAGCCTGAATAATTTCTTGTTCCAATTTCTCAGCAGTTTCTTCTCCAAATAACACATCGATTGGCGTCTCTTTGTTGGCCAATGATTTGATAGGCACAGTTACGAAATTAGCAAAACCATAAGGGTAAAATCGGACTGCAAATGTATTAACGTAACCTGTAGGTTCTATATAAAAGGGTTCAATAGTTTGTCCAAGTACCATTGCCCGAGGCTGAAGAATAAAATCATCTTCAGAAGTATATCTCTTTATGTCATCCCCCAGGATAAAGGCCATTTCAATACAGCCATCAGGAACAATCCGCTGTTTTTGAGATTCAAAATCAGCTGGAACTTCTAAGGTCCAATAACAGCTAATCAACGATGCTAAATCAGGATGGGGTTCAAATGTTTGGTAATTCATCAATAGTCAGTTTTTAACATGTGATGAATAAAATAGTAGTTCTGTGTTTAAATCAACATAAAACAAATTTCTATAGTTTTAATCAGAATAGGTAGGCTTACCTTAAATCCTGACTGGAAGCAATCAATACTGGCATGAAATCACCAATGGTTGGATAAGTATCTCTATTGTTTTCATAAAGCTTAAGTTGATTGATGAAGTGATCCAGGTAATGCCAGTCCTCATGCTTCTTTAAAAGAGCCGCTTGTCGTTTTTTTTGTCCTAATAATTCAGCTGTTCTAACTTCAAATGCTACTGCAATATGCTCTCCAAACATGGAAAACCAATCTCCTATTTGCGGACTGGATTCTATGGGTATAAACAACTCTTCAAATTCATTAAGAGCGTCCAGGTTTTCTTTTTTAGATAGTGAGGGATAGAAAAAAGTATGAGAGTATTCATGGACTACCCATTCAAGTATATCCTCTTGGCTATCATATCCAATATACTTCACCGTATTTTCTTCAAGTTCCGAAGGCTTAAATGGAGATATGAATGTGAAATTTCTTATTTCATTTTCGCTCTCGAACTGAAATGCCATTCCAAACTCTGCTTTAAAGAAAGGAATTACATAAAAATCATAACTATCATATTTATCTCCGAAATAGTTTTCGAGGAATGGAATGAAATTCTGATCAGGCAGATTCTTTGAAACCTCATTTTTCGCAAGTTGATATACATAGGAGTTCTGTCGGTAAAATTCATCAAAATCAGATTCATGATAAAAATCAGCGGCTAAACTCATTACACTATCAATTTCTTCGAGGGCTAGGGTGCGATCAGGGTTTACATATTTAGTGAGAATGTCAGGGATTTCCCTGGTTCGTTTTTTACCAGGAAAATCTTCGTAATAGAAAGCATACAGAAAAAAGTCAGTACCACTTTTATTCATAAACTCTCTGGTAACATTAATAGCTTTATGATCTTTGAATTTCTTGAATTGCTGATAGTTGACCTGCATTAATCGGGTATTTGCCAACATTGATTCAGTTACTCCATCGTATAAAAAGGGAGTCCAGATTTGAGAATAGATAGTAAACAGAACTTCAAGGTTTAGATTCTGTTCTACGTTTATTTCCTTAAAATCCTCAGAGTTTAAATTCTGTCCATACGAATTGAAGCTCAGAAGAATGAATGAGAGAGTGAGATAGTATTTCATAAGAAAGATTGATTTGTATCAAAGATATGACTGCACCTAATGGCATAGGTTTCACAAAATTTCAATCAAACCTTATCTCAATTACTGAAATTGCTCTTCAAAGAAAAATAAAACGATACCATTTGGATCGAGAACGGAGAAGCTTCGGTGCCCCCAGGACTGGCTGGTTACTTCTTGTTTAAAAGGGATTCCTTTTGCTTTATACTGATTAAATAGTTCATCAATATTCCATACCTGGATACACATAAAAACTCCTTGTGGTATTCTGTAATCTAATCCAGCTACCCTGTGTTTTTCATCATCTGTTTTGAGTAAAACCTCTATTAAACCTGATCCAGCTTTAAACAAAGACCCTTTATCAACTTCACTTCTATCCCAGGAATGTTCCAGGTTAAATCGCAGTGATGCAGCATAAAATTCGCAGGTTTCGACATATTTCTCAGTAAAGTAAGTAAATCTAAAAGCGCCTTCTTTTTCGTTCATCAAAGTTCTATTTGTTATGTACTAGTTCTTATAAATCCTCAAGAGGAGTATTGTCATTCATCCAGCTCCATTCCACTTCTTCCATAAACCAACCAAATGCTTCAAGGTCAGTAACTCCCCAGTCTTTAAAATCTTTAAGGCTTTGAAATAAGAGATTAGCTGTCTTGGAGCTTGGCTCTTTAAGTAATGAATCAATATTGGACAAGAAATCAGCGGGCTTTTCAGTGCACTTATCGATGTATTGAAGGAACCATTTATGGTATGGAAAAAACACCCGGTTGTGAGCGAGGATAAGTCGTCCGGCAAATAAGGCAAGCTGAGATGCCGCCCGGGTCTGTGTGTACAAATTGTTATGGCGATCTGCTTCTCCCATTAGCCAGTTCTGGATGAAAGCCATCGAATAGAACGATTTCATTCGCTGCTCACGATCTTCCTCGGGATATTTATGGATGTTATTAAAAACCTCATCTAAGCCTCTCATCCGGGAATACCCGATAAATGCTCCGTCAAAAGCTGCCCGGGATGGTTCATTTCCTTTATTGGCTACTTTATGCAGATATTCCATGTTTATGATTTTACCATCCACAAAACCACCTGGGTAATCACATAAATCTGTTCTGTTGATGAAAAGGTCTCCATTTACCCCGCTGTGTGATCTTCGTTGAAACTCTTCATCAGTGGCCACTATCATGAAGTCAATATCCGAATCTTCTCTGGCAAGCCCTTTTGCTACCGACCCCCCTATTATAAGTGCTGGAAACCGGCTATCGTCTTTATACTCGTTAACCAGGTTTTCAATCGCTCTTTGATGATGTTCCCGAAGTTCTGATACCATGTATTCCCTTTCCTGCTATTAAGTGAATGATGAATAAAGGAAAGGATGCTGTGAATGGCAATAGGTTTGGTAGGCGTTATTGTAGCTCTATAGCCCTCCAAAGATCCTGAAACGAGTTCAGGATGACAGTGAGTGGGTTAGGCATCCCCGAACATCTGGATGAATTTTTCTTCGGCTTCGGTCTCTCCGATTAAGATCAAATCACTGTTTTCAGGAATAGGAATCGTTGGGTCTGGATTAATAACCTGATCTCCATTACAGGTATAAGCAATCACATTACAACCCGTTTTATGCCGAATATCAGCTTCAATCATAGTTGAGCCCGCTATTTTCTTTGGGGTTTTTAAACTAAATACATTCAAGCCTTCAGCAATCATAATAATGTCGTTCTCTTCATAGATATTGAACACGGCATTTGATCCCATCGTAGCATAAGACATCACAAAATCAGCCCCAGCACGGTGTAATGAATGAACATTTCTTTCTACCGATGAACGTGCAACAATATGAATATCAGGGCGGAGGTGGCGACAGTAAATAGTGAGGTAAATATTAATATCATCCTGGTTTGTACTGATAATAACACTGTGTGCAGTATCTATTCCTGCCATTTTAAGCGTGTTCAAATCATTGGCATCACCTAGAATAAAGTTTTCAGGATTTCGTATTCTGTCCGGGTTTTTATCAATGATTTTAAAGCTCATATTCCGGCGTTTTAAATGATATGCTGCTGCCCGGCCAACTCTACCTCCGCCGATAATAATTACCGGGTGTTCATTCACACCGTAAATCCCAACCAGCTCATCATACTTTCTTAATTGACCAACAGAGCCCGCCATCATTAACACGCTATGATTGTTTATTTTTGTGTCAGGATGAGAACCCAAAAACTTTCCCCGTTCCCAGATTCCAACGATATTGATTCCTAATTTTTCCCTTAATTGTGTTTCTCTAAGTGTTTTTCCAACAAAAGGAGTGTCATGTGCGGTGGCTTCTGCAATCACGATATCTCCAAGTCGCCCAATCGTGTGAACCCGTGCATCTTGTCCAAGGGTTCTTCGGGAAAGGGCTCTTCCGAGCAGGTTACCCATATGAAGAACATGATCACACCCTGCAAGCTTTAGGATATCGACAGAATCATGTGAGTTGGCAGTAGCCACAATTTTTATGTGCTCGTTGAACTCCCGAACGGTGTGAGCAACATTGGTATTAAACATATCAGAACCACCCGCCACAACAAGAGAAGCCTGGTGAATCTGGAGTTTTTTATAAGTCTCAGGGTCATCAGCCTCTCCAAGCATAACCCTATATCCATCATCATATAAATCCAGGGCGGTTGTTAAATCCTGAACTAATAAAACATAGTCCTTTTGGTATTGCGAAAGTTTCTCAATAAGAGCTTTTGTAATCGGGTCAAAGGAAGTAATAACCACATGATCTTTCATAGTAGATGGAAGTTCACGGGGTGCCCGTGCACGTGATTGAGCCTCCATCCATGGGGCGTAGAAAAACTCAATAAAGGTGAAGGGAAGCATGATTAAAAGCACAATAATACCAGACCCAAGAACCAGCATTGAAAAGAAACGGCCTAAATCAGATGTAAAGGTGATGTCGCCAAAACCAAGTGTACTCATGGTTACTAGTGTCCAGTAGAACCCGGTCATCCAGCTATGTTCCTGCCCCTCCATTTCCATGATTATGTGGAACAGAACACCATAAATAGTAATAAGAAAGAGGAGAATACCAATAAACTTCAAAAGTTTTGAAATGTTTGTTTTAGTATTCTTATTGGCAATAAAATAAGATATCTGGGAAGAGAAAAACTTCATTTACAGCGAGATTAAGGATTTCAACAATAAAGCTAAAAAACGACGACAATTCTAGTTTAGTTACATAATAAAAAAAGAAAGTAACCAACTTATAATACTGGGAATACCGGATACTTTATACATTGGTTTTTTCCGGAAGTGTGAACTTACTCACCAGAATTGTTACCAACAAACTGGCAAAAAATGCGGGAACAAGTTCATATAAATTACTTTTCAATACAGGAATAAAATACCAAACGATGGTAACGGCAGTTCCTGTAATAATCCCGGCAATAACACCCTGCTTAGTAGTTCCTTTCCAATATAACGCCAATATTGAAGTTGGCCCGAGTGATGCTCCCAACCCACCCCAAGCAAAGAGCACCAACCAGTATACAAGGTCCTGGGCAAACCATCCAAAAACGATTGCGAGAATCACTATTAGCAAAACTACGATGCGGCTATAAAAGACCAATTTTTTTTGTGGAATATTCTCGTCTTTTTTGATGATTTTATCATACACATCTCTTACTACACTCGAGGCGGCAACAAGTAACTGGGAGTCAGCAGTAGACATAATAGCAGCAAAAATGGATGCTATTACAATTCCAAACAAGACAGGATGGAGATGATTCTGGGCCAGAAAAGGGTATAGGTTCTCAGTATCCGCGCCGGGTAGCATGGAAGCATCCGGGAAATAAGCCCGGCCTACCAACCCGATAAGTACCGCCCCGATCGCCATCACAATATTCCAGAAAGTTCCAATAGCCGCCGCAAACTTGAGCTGTTTTGGATCATCAATAGCCATGTACCGGGCAAGAATATGCGGATTACCCGGAGACCCTAATCCAATACCAATAAAACCGATAAACACCCCAAACCCTAAAGCAAAAGGATCCATAAGAGCTATGTCCTGGAGGTTTAACTGTTCTACCATTACAGCCCATCCCCCAAGGTCGTTTATTGCAATTACCGGAAGAAAAATGAGTGCAAAAATCATGAAGAAAGCCTGGAAGGCATCAGTTAAACTAACAGCCAGAAAACCACCAATTACAGTATAAGCGAGGATAATTCCGGCAGAAAGCAAAACCCCTGTATTCTGTTCCAGGCCAAAGCTGGAAGAAAATGCTTTACCCCCGGCTACAAATTGAGCAGAAACGTAGCTTACCATAAATAAAAGAAAAGTAGTAACCAGGATGATCCTAAGAGTTCCTGACTTATCCTTAAAACGTTCTTCAAAGAAATCCGGAACGGTGATACAATCATGTTTGCCGGAAAACTCTCGAAGACGCCTGGCATAGGTTAGAAATAGAATAAGTTCGACGATAGTATATCCAACCACAGCCCATACGCCAGAAAGTCCACGGGCATAGATTAAACCAGTAACGCCAAGTAAAAGCCAGGCACTACGCCCCGAAACCACAGCAGAAAGAGCGATGACCATACGGTTCATTTTTCTGCCGCCAACAAAAAATTCACTTATTCCTGAGGAAGAAAACCGAGCAGAATAGAGTCCTATGCTGATAAGAATGAATAAATACCCAATGAACGCTCCTACCGCGTATTCATTTACAGCAATGTCTATTATTTGGGACTCATTCATAGATGAACATAAAAAGGATTAAGGACTAATGCTTTTTAGTCACCTGAATAGTAACTATGCGATACTGATCAAGGGAAAATGCCCATCTGCTCGTACATTGTACCAATCTTGTTGATGGCATTGATGAAAGCAGCCGTTCTTAAATCCGTTAGATTATGCAGTTCTCTTAATTCTGTGATTTGCTGATAAGCCGTAATCATGGTTTCTTCCAAGCCAGAATCTACCAGGTCATATTCTTCTGCACCATGAGTTAAACGATCAAGCTCACTTTCAGAGTATTTCTTTCCTGAAACAGCTTCAATTTCTTTAACAATCTTCATGAGGCTTTCCTCATCGAAGCGTTTGTTCATACGCCCGTAACGAACATGCTGGATATCTTTCAGCCACTCGAAGTAAGAAACCACAACACCACCGGCATTCAGGAAGGTATCTGGAATAATAAGTGCACCACGCTCTTTAAGCATTTCATGGGCATCTGCAGTAGTTGGTCCGTTTGCAGCTTCAGCAAGGATTTTAGCTTTTATCAAGTGAGCATTATCGCCGGTAATCTGGCTTTCAAGAGCCGCAGGAATAAGAATATCACATTCCTGGGTAAAAATATCTTTGTTTGAAGGCAGTTCTTTACTGTTTCCAAAACCAATGATGCTTCCGGTTTCTTTACGGTAAGCAACGAGTTCGTCCAGATCCATTCCATTTGGGTCGTAGATCGCACCTTCAAGCTCTGCTACACCAATTAGTTTTGCTCCAGCCTGGGTCATATAAAGAGAAGCGTGATAGCCTACATTACCCAGCCCTTGAACTACAAAAGTTTTGCCGTCAACGCCAACACTTAAGCCCAACCGCTCCATGTCGGCTTTTACATTACAAGCTTCACGGATACCAAAGTACACACCACGTCCCGTAGCTTCCGTTCTTCCCCTGATACCACCCATTTGGATTGGCTTCCCTGTAACGCAGGCCTCGGCATTCATATCATCTTTTAGTTGGCGATAGGTATCCAGAATCCACCCCATTTCACGAGCGCCAGTACCATAATCAGGAGCAGGAACATCAATACCAGGACCAATAAATCCCTTTTTCACTAACTCAAAAGTATATCGCCGTGTAATACGCTCAAGTTCGCCTTCCGAATAACTTCGGGTACTGATTTTAACACCACCTTTAGCCCCTCCAAAAGGAACATCAACAATAGCACACTTGTAACTCATTAAAGCAGCAAGCGCCATCGTTTCATCTTCATCCACTTTATGGCTATAGCGAATACCACCTTTTGTCGGTGTTTTGTGATGGCTATGCTCAACCCGCCATCCTTCAATAACTTCTACCTTGCCGTTATCTCTTCGAAGAGGAAAAGAAACATGATAGACAGTGTTACACATTTTAATCTGGCTCAGAATCCCCTTATCAAACTTTGTGTACTGAGCGGCTTTATCGAAATTCTTGTTGACCTGTTCGAAGAATTTATAAGATGACATATAGCTTTCTTATGAGTCGTAATTTTTGACTTCAATGGTCGGGATATTCTAGTTTAGAAACAATAAAAAAGCGCTTTTTTATTCATTAGAAATTGGCAATGCGATATGCAGATGGTCAGCTGTGCCGACATGGCGGATTGTTTGAAAGCCCATTGCCTGGAGTGCCAGTTCTAAGGATTTATTTCGGAATTGGGAATGGCCGATCGTTCTCAGGTCTATAGCATGTACAAACCCGCTTTCCTGCGGATAGTGAAGAGAGCTTTGCCGGGGAGTTAATCCCATTGCAGTATAATCTTCAGGGGTACGCTTTATATCTGTAATTACAAGGCTGTTTTGGGCCAAAGAAGTGGTGGCCACAGCAACTCTTAGTATGGGATGAAGAGACCTGTAAACCTCTCTGACCGACTCTGTTTTAGCATTTACACTGGAAAGATATAGTAAGCCGTAGATACAGAACCCTGCAACTAGAGTACTTACACCTCCGAAGCCAAGCTGGAAGAGGCGCTTTTTACTTTTCACTTTTCGAAAGAGGAAAAGAATGTAAATAATAAGAAGTGAAATCGAAGCCCCGATACCTCCAAGGAGGGCGGCCCAGCCATTCCAATCTTTCGCAAGATTAAGAAATACAGCGGTACGGATAAGCACAAAGAAAGGGACAATTCCGAGGCCAATAACTACAAGGGTACCGAACAAAAACTTAAAAACCTTTCTTCGAAAAGAAGTTTTCTTAACCTTTTCCTCTTCAATAGTTTCATTGAACCTAAAGTCCTGAGAGGGATTTAGTAGCCAATCTATATCTTTTTGTGAGATTTTCTCCATGATGAGCTTACACGATGCATAAGCTCTCAGGTTTCGAGGCAGTACTCTTTTAACAGATCATAAATGGCGGCTGGTTCGGCGAATCAGAAACGGAAAACTTTGGAGTACCACAATCAGGATAAAAACCATAGGAATAGCATGGTAGGGGTTGGAAGAGATCACTTCACCAAGTTCAACCAGGTTGTAACTGAATAAAAGTCCGGAACAAAGAATGGCAAAGGCATGTGCCAAACTAACTCTCATCCACAATAACGCAGATGCTATCAGGCTGGTAGTACCCGTGATAAAACCAGCGGAAACTTTAAAAACCGGGATTTCGCCATTATAAAACTCGAAAATGCCCTGATCCCATATCTCGAGGTTCAATCTCCATACGTTAACAGTTATTATATAAATGCCTGTCAATGCTAAAAATATCTGGAGGAAAAGCTGAATTTGTCGATCTTTTGTGTTCATTAATTGGATGGTCTACATTCTTTCTAATTCTTATGTGAATGCTTATACCTTTTTTGTGCTTTTTGTTCCTGCTAACTTGATGTAGCATATATCATTTTACTTTTCTTTCGGTTAGCGGGTTTTATATTTAACCCAGATTTATAATTAACTAACTACGATATGAAAGCTTTATCTCTTCTTTTGCTTGTTTCTTTTTCTTTGATGACGGGCTGTAATTCAGATCCAAAAGTAAGTCCGGAAATTCTGGTGAAAGCTCAACAGATACATGATGATGTAATCACGCTGGATACACATGTAGACATTAACCCTGCGAACTTTACTATAGAAAAAAACTACACCATGAACCTGGAAACTCAGGTTGACCTTCCCAAACTCGAAGCAGGTGGGCTGGATGCAATATTTCTTATCGTATTTACCAGACAAGCAGAACTGGACCAGGAGGGTTTTGATGCGGCATATGAAAATGCACTTTCAAGGTTCGATGCTATTCATCGACTAACAAAAGAGATTGCTCCCGATCGTATTGAGTTAGCTCTTAATTCTGATGATGTTCGGAGAATTCATGCTTCAGGAAAAAAAGTCGCTTTAATTGGAGTAGAAAATGCATATCCCCTTGGAATGGAAATTAGCAGGGTAAAAGAGTTTCATGATCGTGGTGCACGATATATGTCCCTATCTCATAACGGCCATAGTCAACTAAGCGATTCTAACACAGGAGAAAGAGATGATACCTGGTTACATAATGGAGTAAGTGATTTTGGGAAGGAAGTGATCAAAGAAATGAACAAATGGGGAATCATGATCGATCTTTCTCACCCTTCTAAAGCAGCAAATATGCAAACCATGGCTCTTTCCAGGGCCCCGGTTATTGCTTCACATTCTTCTGCAAGAACGTTAGACCCAACAGTAAGCAGAAACCTGGACGATGAGGAATTAATGGCGTTGAAAAGAAACGGCGGTGTAGTTCAGACGGTAGCCTTTCGTAGCTATGTAAACTCAGAAAAGCATACAGCGTATCGAGAAGCCACTTCAAAAATAGAGGAAGAAGTTGCCGCAGAGATGAACTTCGAGATTGTTTCCAGGGATTCTACCCGAAGAATGAGCCCGGAGGCGAGAAGTGAATATTTAGTGGCATACCGAAAAGTACTGGACGCTGCGAAGCCCAGGATTGATAAAGAAGTATCACAAACAGCACCACCTGTTAATGTAGAGGACTTTGCAGACCATATCGATTATTTGGTTAACCTGATCGGAATCGAGCATGTTGGCATAAGCTCAGACTTTGATGGTGGGGGCGGTGTTGACGGCTGGATGGATGCTTCTGAAACATTAAGTGTTACTATTGAGCTTGTTAAAAGAGGATATACGGAAGAACAAATCGAGATGATTTGGAGTGGAAATTTACTTCGCGTAATGGATGAAGTTCAGCAAATTGCAGCCCAAATCCAGGCTGAGGGGTAAGTACTTAAAGTCTCGGTTTAATCTTCCTGAAATAGATTCTTTGGTTCATTCTTACATAATTTATATGTATAATATATGTTATGATTGGGGAAGAATATATTCGGAAAATCATTCATGTAGATATGGATGCCTTTTTTGCCGCTGTCGAGCAAAGGGATAATCCTGAGTTAAGAGGTAAGGCTGTTATCATTGGGGGCTCACCAAATGGGCGGGGAGTTGTATCAACAGCGAGTTATGAGGCCCGTAAATTCGGAGTACATTCAGCAATGCCATGTTCACAGGCAGCGCGGCTATGTCCTCATGGTATTTTTGTTAAGGCAAACTTTGAAGCCTATAAACTAGCGTCCAACCAAATTAGAGAAATATTCTTTGAATACACCGACCTTGTAGAGCCCCTTTCACTGGATGAAGCATACCTGGATGTCACAGAAAACCATAAGAACAACCCTTCCGCTACTCTTATAGCAAAAGAAATTCTGCAAAAAATCACTGATGTGACCCAATTAACTGCTTCTGCTGGGGTAGCACACAACAAATTCCTTGCAAAAGTTGCCTCCGATTATAACAAGCCAAACGGGCTAACATTAGTACCACCAGAAAAGGCGGTAGCCTTTTTAGAGGAGCTGGATATCAAGAAGTTTTTTGGAGTTGGCAAGGCAACTCAGAAGAAAATGCATGCTCTTGGAATTAAAAATGGTGGAGACCTGAAGAAGTGGACAGAAATTGACCTGGTTAAGGCATTCGGAAAATCGGGACGCCATTACTACAAAATTGTTCGTGGCATTGATAAAAGAGAAGTGAAATCTCATCGTATCCGAAAATCATATGGGAAGGAGCGAACCTTTTCAGAAGATATGGGGGACCTGGATTGGGTAAATAATTTCCTTATGGAGTTGTCTGAATCGATTTCTGAAGGAATGCAGAAAATTAACGCCGCCGGAAAAACGATTACCCTAAAAGTGCGCTATAAGAATTTCGATACTATAACCAGGAGCCAGTCCTTAACCCATCATACCAATAAAGCAGAAGAAATTTCTACGATAGCCCGCCAACTGCTTGAGCAAACTGACGCAGGAAATCGCGAAGTGAGATTATTGGGAATATCCTTATCGAATTTAAACTTGTCAGAGAATGAGTATTTCGAGCAATTGGAGCTTGGGATTGCCTGAAATAGTATGGTTAGGTTCTTACGAAAGAGTTTAAGCACTAAATTTTTGACCTCCCCCAACCCCTCCTATTAAAGGAGGGGAGTTTGAGCCAGGTAGAGTTACATAACTGCCGGTAGATATAAAAACTCTAAAACGAGTACTCCTCCTTAGTAAGGAGGAGACAGAGAAGGTCAAAAATTGACGGCAGCATTAAGGTTCAACCTATCAATACCTCAACTTTCTCCCCACAAATAATCTTTGTTAAAACTAAATTGTAGTTAAGCTCGTCTTACAGCCGAAACTAATTTTTGGAGCTTAATTGCAAAACGATAACATGGAAGACGCACGATTAGTACAAGACTTTTTGGGTGGCAACCATCAGGCCTTTAACCAGCTTGTTGGGCGCTGGCAAGACAGGATACATCACTTCGCATACAGATATTTTGCAAGTAGTGATGATGCAGCTGAGATCACACAAAAGACTTTTATTAAAGCGTACCAAAAGCTGAACACGTTAGATGATGTTCAAAAATTTGGATCCTGGTTATATCGTATCGCAAACAATCTCTGCCTTGATGAATTAAAAAGAGCAGGAAGAAAACGATCTACCTCTTTAGAGGTTTTGAAAGTGGCTCCTCAAACCCAGCTTGAGACCCCGGCAGATGGCGGGCTAATAAGAAGTGAAGCACTAGTGCTATTGCACAAAGCCTTACTCCAACTACCTAATGAACAGAGAATGGTAGTAATTATGAAAGAATATGAAGGGTTAACCTTCAAAGAAATAGCAGAAATTTTAGATGAATCAGAGAATACGATAAAGTCTCGATTATACTATGGCCTGAGGGCTTTAAAGAAGACGTTCGATTCCTGGAATATTAAAAAAGAGGTGTTTAGTTATGACTAAAGACGAAGCCAGAATTCTTTTCATGGATTATATCTATGGAGAGCTCAACGACACAGAAAAACAAGAATTAGAACTTTTTGTAAACCAGCATGAAGACCTTAAGCTAGAGTTGGAAGAACTATCTGATACCCGCTCTCTTCTTCAGCACCTACCGGTTCAAAGTCCGGCAGAGCAGTTGGTTATGATGGAGCCCGAAAAGAAAAGCACAAGTACCTCCGAGCCTTGGTGGAAGGGTCTGGCAGCTTTTTTAAGCCCACAATCGGGGTTTGGAAGAACAGGTTTTGCGATGGCCACCTTTGTATTTCTCTTTTTTGTGATGGGAGCCTTCACAAACATGAACATCTCAAATGGCGACAATGGCTTTAGCATCACATTTGGAGAACAGCCGCCCGTTCAAACAGGGTATTCTGCTGCCCAGGTTGAGATGATTATAAACCAGGTGCAACGCGAAAACGCACAACTTGTAAATGAAATCGTGCTTGCAGCACAAGAGCAGCAAGAGGTTCAATTTCAACAAACATTTGCGAGCTTTGCAGATTATTTGAACGATCAGCGAAGCACAGATTTAGAATTAATAAACATCGGGCTTACAAGCCTCGAAGAAACTACATATGACCGCTTTCGGCAAACCGATCAGGTATTGGGCGAAATCATAGAAACCGTAAGCATTAAATAATAACAGGTAATACACATGAAATCATTTAGAACATATCTACTGATCGGGTTGTTGACTATCACTATAGCTCCAGCCACAGCATTTGCACAATCAACATCTATCGATGCAAACAGAATGAATCGCGATATCAGAATAATGGAAAACATTCTTGGCGAGCTATTCAGAACACAAATATCACCATCAGGATCAAACCAAACCTTTGTGGTTTCCGGGACGGGAACTTTTCATGGGGATAATGTTCGGGGAACCTACCTTCCGGGCTTTGGAGTAATTTTTAATGTAGGAAATACAGGAATTTGGGGAAGTACATACCGTGTACTATCTGGAAGCGGTGATTCCCAATATACATTCTACTATGATGCGGTAGGTAGTGATAAGAAAAAAGAAGAAGTAGACCAGGAGTCAATAACCTCAAGAATACAGTCTTTTCTGCGCGACTATGCATCAACCATAGGGCAACTAAAAGACGATGAAAAAGTGATGGTTATTTTTGGGGCGAAAAATAACAACGCATATTCCTATGCCCGCCTGCTTACCGGAAGAGTTACAACTGCTACAACAACAGTACAGGGGCAAAATGTAGCAGCAGACGATGAAGATGAAAAAGAAGAGATTCCTGTAATCTCAGTTTCAACCAAAGTCTCAGACCTGAAAGAATTCAGAACAGGAAGAATCAATGCAGATAAATTTGAAGACCGCCTGGCTGTTGCTACTTCAAAAGACAGAGAATATCTCGATCTAAAAGTGATGGGAAATATCTTTGAGACAGCACTTCGCGACCAAAAAGGAGATGCATACAGACTATCCGGCAATGTTAACTATTTAATGTTGGATAACTTTGGCGCCTTATTCTCTTTTTCAGTTCGCTATGGAACAAACTCGAGACGCTTCCCAACCACAGTAACAAGTGAGTTCATGAGGGTTACCACTGGTTATGATAATGATAAAGAAAAAGAAGAGTACCAGGAGTATCTGAAGACTGTTACCCAGGCCTTTGAAAACCTTAAGACAAATGTTTCCGAGTATATCGTGGATTATGGAAGAACCTTGAGCTCTGTTAACTCAGATCAATACCTGCTGCTTTCTATAACTCTAAGCGGCCGCCTGGATGAGATACCTGAAAGAGTAGATGTTCAAATCAAGAAATCGGTACTAGACCAGCTTGACAGAGGCACCATCTCCAGGGATGCAGCATTAAGACAAATCGTGATCAACGAGTACTAGATTCTTTATTCAAATATGATAAGCTAAGCCGTATCAAGTTAGCGCTTGATGCGGCTTTTTTGTGTTAAAGCAATTCAATTTCAGTATGTTTGTCCTGAAAGTAAAAGCATAACATGAAGAAACTAAATCTTGGTTGCGGAACAGATATCCGTGATGGATGGATAAACCTGGATATCGCCGAATTAGAAGGGGTAGATGTTGTTCACGATATAAACGAACTACCCCTCCCTTTTGCGGATGAGGAATTTGATCATGTTCTGGCGCAGGATATTCTTGAGCACCTGGAATACATCCCGCTGCTCAAAGATTTACATCGTGTACTAAAACCGGGTGGCACTATTGAAATCAGGGTTCCTCATTTCACCTCTCGCTATAACTTCATCGACCCTACACACAAGAAGATGTTTTCATTTAAAACCTTCAACTTCTTTGTGAAAGGAGCTTCTTATGGCCGCGACTATTACTTCGATTTCCATTTCGGAAAAGTTCGCAGTACCAGGATTACATTCGAAAAAGGTTTTTATCTGTATAATTACCTTGTTGAACCTCTTGTTAACCTGGCCAACCCAATCAAGACTTTATATGAAGCGACATTCTTGTCGAGGCTCTTTCCTGCAGGGATGATGATTGTTACACTAGAAAAGTAAAAGAAGCTTCTTTTTCGAGGGCTTTTTGTAGTTGTTCCTGGTATGTGTCAGCATCAATTTCTATACATCCAAATTGCGAAAGATGATCAGTATAGAACTGAGTGTCCCACAGAGTAAAACCGTTTTCTGATAAAATCTTGTGACAATAATAGAGGGCTACTTTATCGGCTTCCGGTTCAGTTTTAAACATACTTTCTCCAAAGAAAGCAGATTTTAAACTCACGCCATACAGTCCGCCGACCAGCTCATCTTCAATATAAACTTCAACACTGTGGGCATGCCCTGCCTGGTTAAGAACATCGTAGGAATTAAGAATCAGGTCGTTGATCCAGGTTGTATCACGTTGGGAACAGGCTTTGACCACATCCCTGAAGCGAGAGTTAATTTTGACCATGAACTTACCTTGCCGGATAATACGAAGCACATTTTTTGAGATATGGAAATCATTAATTGGAATAATGCCTCTTTTAGAAGCTGAATACCAATCTACATCCTCAGAATCACGCGTCTCAGCCATCGGGAAAATTCCCTGGGAATAGGCCGAGAGTAGTGTTTCAGGAGGAATGATTTTCATAAACGGAAGCTTGTTAGGTTCCGGTCTAAAACTCGCAATAAAACATTGGGCCGGAGCCAATAGGCGATCCAGGTGGTGGATTTAAAGATCCTGGAAGTTCAAATTCAGCCGGATCGTCCAGGTAGCTGTCAATCATTAGTGCTGCCTGCATGGCTACTGCCCCGTCTTTTTCTTCTAACATTTCCTGTAGTTCAACCAGTTTTCCGAATACAATAGCTTTAGTGAGTGGGTTTGTCTGTCTTGAAGCATGGAGCCGAATCAAATTAACGGTCACTAAATGATTTACTACGTTCTGGATTGAACCGAGATAATCGTCTCCGGCACTTTTATCCCAGCTAGCATCGATAATAGAATCGATGGTTTCAGATAAACTGAGGTTATTATCGCGAGCGCCATACTCAACCAGGCGGTTGGCTCTCTGTGGATTTAGAATCAGGCTCAAAGGTACATTAGCAGCAGTTTGTGCTATTCCCAATGCATCAAGCGAAGGCCCGGTATTTCCTCTGAAAAGCTCTCTTGATCCTCCAATCCCGGCCGGACGTGTTGGGATCATATCAAGAATATTTTCAGGAACAGCCAATACTTCAGGATCAATAGCTCTCAGCATTTCATTTAGGGCTTTCCTTTGGGTTGAAGCAGAAACAATTTCTGGAGTAGGCTGGTTGTCACCACGAAGCTTGTAGGTATAATCCAGCCCGCCAATGAGCTTTACCGTTCCTTCCAACTGGTAACGGTGGAATAAGTAAATAGGAACAAGGACATCTTCCAGCTGAGACATGGATGTTCCCATTGGAATATTCGCTTCTCCGAAATTATCGAGCGCGATTTTGCGCACTTCCAGGATGTGGGAAAGCTGGGAGCTTACATCAGAACCATATTCCCATAAATGAGCATAAGGATGGGCGCCACCCTGAGGCCGTGCATCACTATCAGAAATGTATTTTAATCCTGAGGAATGAGCATCCTCCAGTATTTTATTTAAAGCTTCGGCTTCATTGGTTCCATCAGGGAAATCCTGGTATCCGAATGCAATGGTAACATTATCCCATGCACCAATTTTGTCATCATAAGCGTCCGATAAGTCTAGCTCTCCATTTTTGATATCAACTTTCGGGTGTGGATAATCCATTACGGAAGCACGGTCGTTTACACTTGCAGCAAAGTTGTGAAAAATACCAAGTGTATGGCCGATTTCATGTGCCGAAAGCTGACGGATACGAGCCAAAGCCATTTCCAGCATTCTTGGGTCTTCGTCTGCCCCTTCTTCAAATGGAGCCAGTAAACCTGTTGCGATCATATAATCCTGGCGAACCCTAAGCGAACCAAGGAGTACATTTCCTTTAATGATTTCTCCTGTTCTTGGATCAACAACGGAACCACCATATGACCAACCTCTCGTAGAGCGATGAACCCAGTTAATTACATTGTAGCGAATGTCCAGCGGGTGCGCATCATCAGGAAGGACTCTAACCTGGAAAGCATCTTTATACCCAGCTGCTTCAAAAGCCTGGTTCCACCAGCGGGCACCATCCAGCAGAGCGCTTCTAACCGGTTCCGGGGTTCCGTTATCTAAATAATAAACAATTGGCTCTACGGCTTCACTCATTTCGGCATTCGGGTTTTTCTTCTCCAGGCGATGCCGATTGATGTACCTAACCATCATGGGCTCATCAATTGGAGCAGCATAATCCATAAATGAAGTGGCATAAAAACCACCACGCGGATCAAATAAACGAGGTTCATACTTATCATCCGGAAGCTCAACAAAAGAATGATGCTGGCGAACGGTAATAGAAGTCGGTGAAGGAACTACTGACCTGACCTGGCCACCGGGGTTTCTTCCACCAAAGGTAAGCAAGGTTTCAAACTCGGAGTTCTTTGGGAAGTTGAAAGTTCCTTCTGCATAGAGTGAAGAACGGCTTTTGTCGAGGCTGTAACTACCTTCGCCCCGTTGTTGTAATCGACCAATTACGCCATGAGCATCCCGGATTAGAAAAGGGGTTAAATCGATGAGATAGCTTCCCTTTTCTTCCGCTTCTATTTTAAAGCCATGAAGGATGGACGAAGCAAAGGCTTCCCGAACCGACTTTTTTTCAAGCTCGTTATCTGAAACTGCAATGTAATCCAGGTTAGGTTGAATAAGCATCAATTTTGGGCCGCGTTTTTCGAAATAAACCACGCGCTGACCACCTTGCTGGCTTCGATCCAACCCTATATCATTTGAACCAACACCTGCTGCTAAATAATTAGCGTATAAAAACTGTTCATTAAGGGCATCTACTTTAAGCCAGAGCTTATCGTTGTCTTCATCATAGTAATAATCGAAATACCCTTTGGTTACCTTTAAATCTTTGGTTTTCTCTTGAATGGTGGGTGTTTGTGCGCTTACCTGAAGCGAAAGAATGCACCCCAGAATGAACAATAAACCTCGTTTCATAGATTCTTGTAGTTACGTTAGAATTGGAACTACAAGAAAACGGTTTTTAAGGGGATTTAAAATCCCAAATAAAGCTTTTTACAATGGCATTTCTCTGGGTTTATAGAATGATCTAAAGAATCTCTTTCTTCTCCATCCGGGCAAAGTAATCTTTCGCAGCATCCATCACTTTTGGGGATAGAAGTAAAGCAACCGTCATTGTCGGGATGGCCATAACCGCGTACATACCATCAATAAGGTTTATGATTGCTGAAATACTTGCGGTAGCTCCCAGTAAAATGGAACCCACATAAAACAGGTTATACCACTTCTGACGTTGTGCGCCGGCAAGGAACCCAAGACACTTGGTACCATAATAAGAGTAGGTGAACAGTGAACTGGCCGCAAAGATCGTAACACTAATCATTAACAAGTAAATACCAATTGGCCCAAGAGCTTCTTCAAATGCAGATGCTGTTAAAGTAATACCGTTTTCGTCTCCGGTTCTCCAAACATCAGTTACTAAAATGGCTAAGGCAGTCATTGTACAAACAACAATGGTATCAATAAAAGGCCCGAGCATGGCAACGAGCCCTTCACGTACCGGTTCTTTTGTTTTAGCGGCACCATGAGCTAGCGTTGCTGTACCGATACCAGCTTCGTTTGAGAATGCTGCTCTTCGAACACCTAAAATGATAAGGGCTCCAATTGCCCCGCCCATAGCAGCATCAGCTGTAAATGCATCTGTCACAATTAGGAGTAAATATTCACCAAGTACATCGAAGTGAATTCCCAGTATTACTAACACACATGCAACATAAAGCACAACCATTGAAGGCACCATTTTGCTGGCTACTTTCCCGATTCTCTTAATTCCACCAAAAATTACAGTTCCAACTACCAACAGAATAATGATGCCTGTAATCAGATCGGTCATAAAATGATTATTGGGATCTGCTAAGCCATTAGGCACAAGAATAACATCACGGATAGCCTGGTTCAGCTGGTTTGCCTGGAAAACAGGAAGGGCTCCAAACATTCCTGCTACGGCAAAGAGTGCCGCTAAAGGTTTCCATTTTTTCCCGAGGCCTTCGGTAATCATATACATGGTTCCACCCTGGATATCTCCATTGGAATCTTTTCCACGATACATAATGGAAAGGGTACAGGTAAAGAATTTGGTTGCAATCCCAACCAGCGCGCTCATCCACATCCAGAATACAGCTCCGGGGCCACCGGCTGCAATGGCTACGGCTACACCACTAATGTTTCCTAAACCTATAGTTGCGGCTAACGCGCTCGACAACGCCTCAAAGTGGTTGATATCTCCCGGATCATCCGGGTCATCATACTTCCCTCTTAAAATATTTACGGCATGGCCAAAGTAGCGATAAGGAGTCATGCGGGAGTAAATCATGAAGTACAGCCCACCTCCACAAAGAAGTACTACTAAAGGTGTTCCCCACATGAATGATGAAAAGGCGGATAAAAGATTCTCTAAAGTTTCCAGAAGTCAAGAAGTTGGTTTCGGTTGGGTAAGTGGCATATAAGCGGTCAATGTAACCTTAATGAGTAAAATCGGCAATCAGGGAAGATTAACGTTCGTAAATTAAAAAATTGCCCGTTTCAACATTTCTCGGGAACAGAGGTTATTTCAACCCGAAAAAACTGGCAATACCGTTAATCACAAACTGAACACCAATAGCCAGCGCGATAAAACCCATCATTCTGGTGGTAGCGGTCATACCAGAACGCCCAATGGCTTTGCTTAACCAGGGAGATACACGCATAATAGACCAGGCCAACAATGCGATTAAGAAAATAGCCACAGTGTGTATGATGAAATCAACAGGCCCGGACGCTTGTGAACCAAAACCGATTACCACAGCAATACTTCCCGGACCGGAGAGTAGGGGCATCGCTAAGGGACTAAAGGAAACATCCTCTTTGTCCATTGCCGCTTCCTTGTCCTTACGGGTTAATTTTCTTCCACCTGTTTCCGGGTTTAACATCGAAAATCCGGCGCGCATAATTACCAGGCCACCAGCAATACGAATACCTGAAAGGCTGATGCCAAAAAAGCTGAGTATATAAGTTCCAACAAAAAGGAATACAGCCAGGATACAGAACATATAAACACTTGCCTTCCGGGCCATTTTAGCTTTTTCGTCAGCCGTATTTTGTTCCGTTAACGACATAAATACAGGCATAGCTGTAAGCGGGTTAACCACAGAAAAAAGAGAAGTAAAACTGGCTATTAGTAGTGCTCCGGTGCCCATCACATCAGTAGAGAAAGAAATTATATCATTTAGTAATTGTTCCATCGCGTCAAAGATACGCACCTTTTTGAAAACTTAAATGGGCTCATAGTTTCTTTTTATCAAAGCTTAACTTTATTTCCTCGTGGTTTCTTTTATTTTCGGAGACACTTTAATTTTGATGATCATGAACGCGACCGAAGAACTTTCCATACAAGAAAAGCTGATTAGCTCAGCTGAAGAAATCCTATCCAGAGAAGTAACCAGAGATGAAAAGCTTTTCGCTATCTGTGAATTACTGGCAGATGAAGTCCCAACATTTAACTGGGTTGGTTTTTATATGGCAGACCCTGATGGGAAAGATGAGCTTGTTTTAGGGCCATTTGTAGGGGCGCGAACAGATCATAACCGGATTCCTTTTGGTAAGGGGATTTGCGGCCAGGTTGCGTTGAGCCACGAGACCATTGTTTCACAAGATGTATATGCAGAGGAAAATTACCTGGCGTGCAGCATTGATGTACAATCCGAAATTGTAGTTCCAATCATGAAAGGAGGCCAATTCGTAGCGCAACTGGACATTGATTCACACACCAAAAACTCAATTACCCGGGAACAGCAAGAACTTCTCGAGAAAATGTGTACTATGATCTCGGAAGAATTTTAACTCTCTGATACAGGTTACATACTATGAGCACCTACGCCTTAACCGACGAAACAGCAATTGACGTATTAATTTTCTGGATTGAAAGTACAGATGGTAGTATTTCCTATCGTGAGCAGGTTGCGGTGAAACGAGTTCTTGAAAACATGAACTACGACATGAGTACTTATCATCAAACCATGAGCCATATTGGAGCGATGAGCACAGAGAATGTAAAGAAGGTGGTTGAAGAGGCGATTAGCTATGTAAAATCTAACTTTAGTGATGATGGTAAAAGGCTGGTTTTTAGCCTGTTGGACACCATTGCGACCTGTGAGGGCAAAATAGATGCATCGCAAACCGAGAAAATTAATCGCTTAAAGGACGAGTTCGCCCTGTAGAAGAGGCTTAAAAGGTAATCGTCGTTATTTTTTTAAGATTATCCAGGCGGTATGAGATTTCGTCATCGATAGCAGTTTTATAATAATCGATAAAAACTTCAGATGGGTATCCATAGGCAGCATTAAAAGCAAAATCCATTTCGTCCGCTTCTTTAGCTGCTTTTTTTAGCTCCTCAAACAGTTGATCAATGGTGTAGTATATTTCAGGGTAAACGTCCAGGATATTTATAGTTTCGCCATCTATCTCAACTGTAATGGGCTCTTCGGTTTCAGGGTCAAGAACATGAATAACAGAGTCGCCATCAACTACTACGGTTACCTCTGCGGTAAATGGGCAAAAACAAGACCGCTTGAATTGATAAGAATAGGTAGGAACCTTTGTGACGTTCCACTTTGCTTGAGAGTTTTCAAGGCTTCTAATTTGTTTATCGAATTCACTTTGATTAGAACACCCGATTAGTATCCCGAACAAAACAGTAAGAAGGAAGAAGTTTTTCATAGCGCAGAGAGATTTAATTACGGTTTGTAAGAAAAGAACTCCTCGAATAAAGACCAGTCACATATTGATGTGATTGGCTAAAAATCCGGGCATTTATTTTTTGAAACCAGCGAGATATGATTTAACTCTTCAGCAAATAGTGTTTTTTGAACCCCTGAATTTTCCCGGTTGGCATACCATTCATCCTTAAGTGTTCCCTGGACCGAGACATAAAATAAAAGCCCGTCATTGTCGCTAATCGAAAAAGGCAATCCGCTACTATTTACAAGATTCACAAGATCCGACTGAAACCGCCACACTTCGCTTTCATCGCAAAGGGTAAAAGTAGAGCCAAGTTAACCTGTGTTTATCCCTTATTAACTTTTAAAATTATCTGTTTTAAAAAACGACTCTGAAACACGATTAAGCTGAGTAATCACAGAAAGTGCGTTAAGAATTTCAGGGGTTTTTTGAGACTGATCCGGATTCGTATAACTATAAGAGCGGTAGTAATTGCCATGACGCACCTGGGTATTGAATTTCCATGAATTCCCACTTTGTGCAGAAGAGCTTTGGCCAGAAAGCGTCCAGATACTATCTCTTTCTAAAGCATTATAGATTTGTTCCCAGTTTGGCTCTACACTGTAAATAGGCGTGCAGTACTGGTATTGGGCAGTTTCTTTGAATTCAGAGCATCGCCCATTTAAATGCTGCTCCATATTTTGGAAAGCGTCTGTCAAGCTCGCAGAAGTTTCCTTTTCCCAAAAAAGAACACTCTCTCCTTTTATCCCCTTGCGGTTAGAAATTTTGAAAAGATGATAAGGGGCTTTATTTGAGGTTAAAACAAACCTGAATTCTTCCTGTTTTTTCTTAAAGGGTGACTCAACAAGGTTTCCCCAACCTAAAGAGTCTTCAATTTCAGCAGGAAAGGATAAAGCTCTTTGCGGAAGAGGTTCTACAGAAAGGTCTCTGAAATTAGAATCCGCAAGCTTATTGGTAGTTCGGTTGCATCCCATTAATAACAAAAGGAGAGTAAGTCCGGATAAAAGAACCTGGCGATTCGGTATTATTTTATACCCCTTATTCAACACTTAAATCTTCAATGTGGAGGTTAACCTGGTGATTAACTCTGAGACCGAATATTCCATCTGTAACCCAACCATCTGCACTAATGCTGGAAACTTCTGTACCATTAATATGGAACTTGATCATACCATCAACTACTTCAACTGCCAGCTCATTGGTTCCTGTCGGGTCATCGCCACCTACATATTTTACGATGGTATCAGAAGCAGTCCACCCAATAATATTCTCAGTTTCAGAGCCTTTTCGGGCTTTCACTAGAAAGTCTCCGGTGTTGCGTATCAGGAAGTAAAGGTACTCCTGGGAGTCTTCCTGGAGATTTTTTCCGCCAAAAAATAATCCAAACCCTTCACGGTCTCTCCCCTTGGTGTCAAAGAGGTGTATTAGCGATTTAATTTTGAAATCGCTGGAAACCACACTTTCCGGGTGATAAAAAATGGCTCTCGGCCCTGTTGTGATATGCCAGCCGGGAGTCATATTCACAAAAAAGATATCGGCAGTTTCAGCATCCGAACCAACTACAACCTCCGCGTTTGGTCGGTCTAACCTGATCTCCCATCCCTCGGGCACGGCGAGGTTTTCCCCTTGAGGAACTTTTGCATCGGGTATTCCCTGGGCAAAAGCAGTTGAGATTAATAGTAATGTGGTAAGAAGTAATCCAAGTGTCTTTTTCATTTTATCCTCCTGAATATATTAAACGGAACAAATTTCAACTCCCTGGCGGAGAGAGGCGAAAATATCTTCATTTTTTGGAATGAACTCCTGGGCAACGAAACCATCAAATCCAGTTTCAGAGATAGCCTCCATAATAGCTTTATAGTTCAGCTCCTGTGTTTCGTCAATTTCATTTCTTCCAGGCACGCCACCAGTATGATAATGCCCTATATAATCTTTGTACTTCCTTATGGTTGCTATGATATCACCTTCCATAATCTGCATATGATAGATATCATACAGCAATTTGAAATTATCCAGCCCCAGCTTTTCACACAAAGCTACGCCCCACTCTGTATGGTCACATTGATAGTCAGCATGATCTACTCTGGAGTTCAGAAGTTCCATACAGATGGTCAGATCAAATTCAGCAGCTTTTTTAACAACAGGTTCGAGCCCAACAGCACAATTTTCTAATCCTGCGTCATCATCCAACCCGTTTCTATTTCCTGAAAAACAGATAATGTTTTTAAACCCAGCCTCTGCTACTACAGGAATTAATGCTTCATAGTTTTTTTGTAATTGACCGTGCAGGGAAGGGTCGTTAAAGCCTTCGGTTAGGCTAAGAGGGACGGAATTGGCCATGGCGCATGTCAAACCATAACGCTTAATAGTATCAAAGTCCTCGGGGTTGAGTAGCTCAATAGACTGGATTCCTATATCCACTGCCGCTTCGCAAAGCTCATCAAGAGATTTACTACCATATGGCCAGCGACAAACGGAATGACGGAAGCTTTGGACAAGATCTTTTTTTCTTTCAGGTTTATTATCAGTCGATAAGTCTAAAACACCTAAAAGTGAAGCGCTTGCGATTCCCTTTAATGCCTCTTTCCGTGAGATTCCCATAAGGTGATTGATTTTTTTGCGGCTAGTTTATTTACTTGAATAATATTTACAAATCTCAGATTGTATGCCAATAATTTTTATTTACATTAATGTCTATTCGTCTAACCAAAAGAACACATGAATTTAAATTTAAAAGCGAAGCAAGATAATACCTACGACGCGATTGTTGTAGGGACTGGAATTAGCGGTGGCTGGGCTGCTAAAGAACTCACAGAGAAAGGACTTAAAACACTTGTTTTAGAGAGAGGCCGTCAAGTTGAGCATATTAAAGATTATCCCACTATGGCGACTGAGCCCTGGGAACTGCCTCACAATAACCAGGTTCCTCCTGAGGAGATGAAGCACTATGAAAAACAGAAGAGAACAGGATATACCATTCGCCAGGCAACAAAGCACTGGTGGGTAAGAGACGATGAAAACCCATATACCGAAGTAAAGCGCTTTGACTGGATGAGGGGAAATCATGTGGGTGGACGATCTCTTATGTGGGGAAGACAGTCGTATCGTTGGAGCGAAATGGATTTTGAAGCAAATGCTAAGGATGGTTATGGAGTAGATTGGCCAATTCGCTATGCCGATCTAGCACCGTGGTATGACTATGTTGAAATGCATGCCGGTATAAGTGGAAGGAATGAAGGGCTTGCTCAATTACCGGATGGGAAGTTTCTACCCCCAATGGATTTTACCTGTGTAGAAAAAGAAGTTAAGAAACGCATCGAGGCCAAGTTTAAAGACCGAATGATGACGATTGGCCGTGTGGCCAATATTACACAGCCGCATAAAGGAAGGGCTGGATGCCAATACAGAAACATGTGTGATCGAGGGTGCCCTTTTAGCGGGTATTTCAGTTCACAATCTTCAACACTACCAGCAGCTGTTGCTTCCGGAAATATGACTCTTCGTCCCGATTCTATTGTAACCGAGGTTTTATATGATCCCGAAACACAAAAAGCGACAGGAGTTCGTGTTCTGGATGCTGTTACATTTGAGTACAAAGAGTATTATGCCAAAATAGTATTCCTCAATGCATCTACTGTAGGCAGCACGTGGATTCTTTTGAATTCAACAGAGCATTTTGCCAACGGAATGGGAAATGCTTCTGGTGAACTTGGTCATAATATGATGGATCACCATTTAGGAGTTGGAGCATCTGGTTCATTCGATGGTTTTGAAGACATGTATTACTATGGCCGGAGACCTAACGGGATTTATATTCCGAGGTTTAGAAATATCACTACCAAGCACCCGGACTTTATTCGCGGGTATGGTTACCAGGGTGGAGCAGGAAGAAATGGCTGGCAGAAGAATGTAGCTGAACTAAGTATAGGCCCGGCAATTAAGGAAGAAGTGAATGAACCTTCAGGCTGGGGATTTGGAATCGGCGGTTTTGGTGAATGGTTGCCATACCACGAGAACAAAATGACCCTTACTACGGATGTGCTGGATAAGTTTGGATTGCCAACAGTCGTATTTGATGTAGCGGCATTTGAGAATGAATATAAGATGCGTGAAGACATGGCTGACTCTGCAGCAGAGATGCTGGAAGCAGCCGGGCTCAAAAACATCAACAAATGGAATAGAGAACCTTCACCAGGTTTAGGAATTCATGAGATGGGAACCGCGCGAATGGGTAAAGATCCAAAAACATCAGTACTCAATAAGTGGAACCAGGTACATGAAGTGCAAAATGTATTTGTAACCGATGGTGCTTGCATGACATCAGCAGCTTGCCAAAACCCATCATTAACTTATATGGCACTTACTGCAAGAGCCGCTAATCATGCTGTAGAAGAATTGAAAAAAGGAAATTTATAAGCCATGTCAGAAGCATCAAAAAATATAATTAATCGAAGAGAAGCGCTTAGAAGAACAGCCTTAATGTTAGGGGGAGCAATCAGTGCCCCAACCATACTTGGGTTTTTAAGCGGATGTTCAGCCAGTAGTAGTGCTACAGCTAAGAATTTTAGCCCGGAGCAGATCAAGTTTTTGGGACAGGTTTCAGAAATAATTATTCCTGAAACAGATACACCCGGCGCATTAGAAGTTGGGGTTCCCCAGTTTATGGACGATATGATTTTTACCATCTGGGAGGAAGAAGATCGAAATGACTTCATAACAAAAATGACAGAGTTCCAGGACAAAGCTGAACAAGAATTAGGCAAACCTTTTACGGAAGCATCAGCACAGGAGCAAAAAGATTTTATCTACAAAGAGCATGAGGCTGTTTTTGGCGGAAATGTGGATTGGAATGCCCCAAGGCCATTTATGTGGCTAATGAAGGAAAACACCATAGCCGGATACTTCTCTTCAGAAGTAGGTATGACACAGGTTCTTCAGTATACGCAGGTGCCGGGCTATTATAGCGGATGCATTACCTTTGAAGAAGCAGGCGGTAAAGTTTGGGCGAGGTAAAGTAGGGGTTAGTACCTACAACCAATCTACAATATCGTCTTTCTTTTCGATACCAACGTACTTCTCGAATACATCATGTAGTGTTTCTTCACCCTGGAGCTCTCTTCGGCTTATGGAGTCAAGATAAGCGATGATAAAGCCGTCGTGAAGAATGGCAATATCGTCACACAGGTTTTCTACTACTTCAAGGATATGGCTCGTTACTATAATAGTAACTCCCCTGGCTTTGAGTTTACGAATGATGGTTTTCATTCGGTCGATAGAAATTACATCAACAGCCTCGAAAGGTTCATCCAGGAGTAATACTTTAGGTTGTACTAAAACCGCAGTACAAAAAGCCAGTTTCTTGCGGCTTCCGGATGAAAGCTTATTCACTTTAATCTTGGCAAAATCTTTAATCTCAAAGAAGTCCATTAATGAATAGGTCTTCTCAATCAGGTCCTTTTTATCCACGTCGTAGATATCACACACATACTCGATAAACTCTAAACAACTGAACTGCTCAAATAATAATGGCGGTTGCAGAACAGAAGACAGGTGTCTTTTTATCTCCAGTTCATTTTTAGGGTTTAGGGCGAGACCATTAATCTCAATATCGCCAGCTTCATAGTCCAGCAAGCCAGTTAATACACCAATTAAAGTGCTTTTTCCAGCACCATTTGGTCCGATTAGGCCAAAGATTGTTCCTTCTGGAACATCCAGGTTGAGATCTTTGAGTACTTCTACCTGTTCGTAGTTCTTAACCAGGTTATGTATTGAAATTGCATTAGCCATTCGCTTTTCTCTTAGAGTAAAACCTGAGTGCATAAACAATGGAGAAGACTCCATATGCCAATAGCACAAGTTGAAGATTGGTCATATTCGCAAAAGCCACAAACTCACGATCTCCACGGATGAACTCAAGGGCAAAGCGTAGTAGAGCATAACCCCCAGTGTGAATAAAGAAGATCAGAGGAGACTTTTTATCCGTATGCCAGATTTTGTTAAACACCCAAAGTACAATACCCATTAATACAAGGTCTCCGGCAAACTCATAAAGCTGTGTAGGATGTAACGCGGCACTTAGTGTTGAAGCCTGGTCAACCAATCCATTTTGATATGACCACTGCCAGGCAGAACTTGAAATTCCGTAATCAGACTCAAATGCAGGAACAGTTGTGCCATATCGTGGAAACTGAACACCTAAAAAAGAACTGGTTGCTGTTCCGTGAGCGTCGCCATTCAGAAAACAACCAATTCTCCCGACCGCTTGCCCAAAAAGAAGGCCGGGTGAAATGAGAGAAAAATATTCAAAGTAGTTCATTCCTTTGCGACGAGTGAACAAAAGTCCGCCGACCATTCCCCCAACCAGACCCCCAGTAATACTGTTTCCGGCTCCGGAAATACTAAACAGGACTGCCGGGTTATCTAGCAGAATATCCAGGTTCCAAAACAGGTAATGAGACAGGCGGGCACCAATTAGAGCCCCAATGATTGACCAGGTAACAAGCCCGTCAAACAATTCAATCTTACCACCATGCTTCTTAACCATTTTATAGCAAAAGAATACACCGATTGCGATGGATATCAGAAAATAAATTCCTTCGTAGAAGTAGATCTTATTAAATCCCAGATCAAGATGGATTGGTAGCATAAAACAGTTATTTCTTAGCTTGGTTTGTCAAAGGTACTAATTATAGTTCACTCCAAATACGCATTAGTATTCTTTTTTTGAAAAGATTTACAAGAACTTCCATATGCCCCCATAAATATATTCCAATGATCAGAATTACAGTTCCCATAATTGTGATTCTGTACCACTCCAGATCTCCAAGGGGAACAAACACTAAATACCCGGTTGTGAAAATGGTGAACGAGATAGCAAAGGTTACTTTTTGCGGAATGATAGGGTGCTTATAACTAAAGGAAGAATACGTCGCCTTCTGGTATTGATAATAGGAACTCCAAATAAAGAGGAGCATAAAGCACAGGAATACAAAAGTATTGGCCACAAAGATGTTAAAAATGTCTCCGATCTGTGGGATTACCAATAATTCAAAAACAGTGATGGCATAGAATACCAACAGAGGAAGAATAATTACGCCAAGAAACCTTTCTTTCAATTGCTTTTCGAGGTCAACCGGAAACTGGAGATGCATTAAAAACTCCTTGTTTTCATATCCATACATATTGGCCATGCCCATCGCCAGTAATGCCACGGGAATACCAGCCAGTATGGTGGGAATAGCAACCGTTTGAGCAATTTCATAATTCACATTTAGTAAAAGAGGTACATACACAATAGGAATGATAGCCAACGTAAGAACCTGAAGGCGATTGTATGGATGCTTCATCACATAGTAATAGTACTTACCTGCATTTAAGCCGAACACCTTTCTAAGGAACTGCCATAGTTTACTGGTTGCTTCCTCGGCCTTTCGGAGCGCTGGTTTGTGAAGCCCTTCACAGGTTTTATTGAAGTGATCTACAACGATCAGGCCTATTAGTATCCCGATAAAGAAGAATAAAATGGCTGCATTGGCAAAACCGTAATCCACATTTACTGACTGGATTAATATCCCGCCGGGTAACCAGGATAAGAACTGGTTAATAGTCTCAATTCTTGGGATTAGTTCGTAAAATATCTCGTTTTTGTTCTCAGACAGAATGGATATCCCCTGGAATATTGCAAATACGAAAATCAAAAAACCTACTACAACAGCAATGAACCTACGCTCAACGATTTGTATAAAGCGGTGTTTGATGGAATAGATAATAACATAATTCAAGAACACTCCTACAAACGCTACAGGAACCTGGTACCACTCACTCACTTGGATCATCAAAAAGATTACCCAGGTGAAATTGTAGATGATGTTTACAGGGTGGCAAAAGCCAATAATCATAAGATATTTAGCAAGCCGTTTGAGGGGGAAGCCAAAACCTAACAACTTTCGGTTTTCTTCAATATTGAGAAGGCGAAGGTTGGTGAATGAAAAATGCATTACCCAATAGCTGTTTGCAAAAACAAGAAGGATAAAACTGTACACTTTTGGGGTAAGCCATGGCATCTGCATTTGCATCCAGGGATCAGTATCCAGGAGTACCACCACCACGGCTGTTCCGATGAGGTTAACCAACATCACCCCCAGGAACATGATGTACCCAATCATCAATAACAGCTGGAATCTATTCAGGTTCGATAGAAAGATTCGCCAGTTTAGTAGTAAAAGTCTTGAAAACATGCTTTAAAATAATATTCAGATACAAAGAATGAGCTTAGAATGCTGTAATAATTACAAAAAAATTATTCCTTGAGGTAATCTTTTAAAAACTGCCCAGTATAACTCTTTTTTTCCTTCATAATATCTTCCGGTGTTCCTTCAGCCACAATTTGTCCTCCACCAAACCCTCCTTCAGGGCCAACATCAATAATCCAGTCAGCACACTTAATCACATCAAGGTTATGTTCGATGATTATTACAGTATGCCCTGCCTGTACCAGCTCATTAAAAGCACCAAGTAGTTTGGCAACATCTTCGAAGTGCAAACCTGTTGTGGGCTCATCAAAAAAGTAAACAGTATGCTCTGTATTCGTTTTACTTAGAAACCTGGCCAGTTTAACCCTTTGAGCTTCCCCGCCTGATAAAGTTGTGGCACTCTGCCCCAGTTTCAGGTAACCCAGGCCAACATCTTCCATTGGTTGGAGCTTTGTGATAATGGACTGCTCATCCACAAAAAACTCAATAGCTTCAGAAATTGGCATCTCCAGCACATCGTGAATGCTTTGCCCCCGATACTTCACATTGAGAATATCTTTTCTAAACCGGGCACCATTACACACTTCACAGGTCAATTCAATATCAGCCATGAACTGCATTTCAATCTTTTGTACACCTTCTCCCTGGCAGGTTTCGCAGCGTCCACCAGGCACGTTAAAAGAGAAATGCCCGGGAGTGTAACCCATGATTTTTGCTTGCCGGGTATTGGCAAATACATCTCTGATACCGTCAAAAGCTTTGGTATATGTTGCAGGGTTAGATCTGGTAGAGCGGCCAATCGGGCTTTGATCAACCATCTCCACATTATGGATACTGCTCAGGCCAGACAGGTTTCTGAAGCGACCAACTTTCTGGTTGTAAGATCCAATATGCTTTCGAATTCCACCATATAAAGTGTCGTGTACCAGGGTGGACTTCCCTGATCCGGAAACGCCTGTTACCACCAGAAGCAGGCCGAGAGGAAATTCAACATCAACATTTTTGAGATTGTGTTCGCTGGCACCTTCAAGCGAAATAACTTTCCCATTCCCTTTTCTTCGTTTTTTTGGAATCTCAATATCTTTTCTGCGGCTTAAAAACTTCCCCGTTAAAGAATCGGCTTTAAGAAGCTTATCGTAAGGTCCTTCAAAAACAATTTCGCCGCCATGCACTCCCGCAAAAGGGCCAATATCGATTACATTATCAGCCGCTTTCATCATTTCCGGGTCATGTTCTACAACCAAAACAGTATTTCCGATATCGCGAAGGGATTCCAGGATTTTGATTAAGCGATCGTTATCTCTTGGGTGCAAACCAATCGTGGGCTCATCCAATACGTACATACTTCCGATAAGCGAGCTCCCTAATGCATTCGCAAGGCTTATTCGTTGAGACTCTCCACCACTTAGGGTATTTGCGAGCCTATCCAGCGTAAGATAGTCGAGGCCCACTTCATCCAGGTACTTAAGGCGTTTTTGGATTTCGTATAGAATTTGCCCGGCCACTTCCATTTCATAATCGGTAAGCTCGAGCTTGTCAAAATACTCGCGGGCATGACCGATGGTTAACTCTGAAACCTCTCCAACGTGCATGCTTCCTACTTTTACGTAGTGAGAGTCTTTTCTAACTCTGTAACCCTCGCACTCAGGGCAGCGGCTATAACCACGGTACCTTGAGTAAAGAACACGCATGTGTACTTTATAGTTTTCTGATTTAACCTGATCAAAGAATTTCCAGATACCGATATACTCATCTTTGCCTTTCCAGACGATCTTTTTCACCTCTTTCGGAAGTTCAGAATACGGGGTGTCTATAGAAAACTTTTCTCGTGCAGCTACCCGAACCAGTTCCTTCAGGTGGGTGCTAAATTTTGGAGAATCGAATGCTGCAATGGCATTGTTTCGAAGGCTTTTATCCTGATCCGGGATAACGAGATCTTCATCAATTCCGGCTACCCTTCCAAAACCTTCACATTTTGGACAAGCTCCAAAAGGGTTGTTAAAGGAAAACATTTGGGGAGTGGGTTCTGAGAACTCTATTCCATCCAACTCAAAACGTTCGCTAAAGGGAAGTTCTTCCCCGTTTCGCATCTTGACGGTACACCTTCCGGCGCCTTCTCTAAAAGCTGTTTCAAGTGAATCAGCTATACGGGTTATGGTAGCTTCATCATCTTTTAAAACGAGGCGGTCTACAAGTACACGGTACTTTTCCTGTTTGAATTTCTTTATATCAACTTCATCAGTAGTGAGGTCGATAACGCTTTCGTCTTCCAGTTTTAGGAGTCGTGTGAGCCCCTTTTCTTTCAGAACTTTGAGTTCATCCCCCACTTTCTTCTTGTCATGCTTTGGAATTGGGAAGCCGATGTAGAAACGGGCACCTTCTTCCTGGCTTTCAAACAACTCCTGTATAACGGTTCGTGGAGAATCCTTTTTTACTTTTCGTCCGGAAATGGGAGAATAGGTAGTACCAACCCTTGCAAAAAGAAGGCGAAGGTAATCGTAAATCTCTGTAGTAGTACCAACCGTTGAGCGGGGATTGCTGCTGGTCGTCTTTTGCTGAATTGCCATTGCGGGAGAAATACCCTGCATAAAATCTACATCGGGCTTATCCATCCGTTCCAGAAACTGGCGGGCATAACTTGAAAGGCTTTCCACATATCGACGTTGGCCTTCAGCATAAATGGTATCAAAAGCCAGGCTGGATTTTCCTGAGCCTGATACACCAGTAACTACAGTAAGCTTGTTTCGCGGGATTTCAACATCAACATTCTTGAGGTTATGAGTCCGCGCCCCTTTAACCACAATGGGCCGTTCTTTTTGTAGATCCTGAGCTTTTTGAGTTGCAGTTTGTGCTTTCGCCATGTACTAGTTTCCTGGAAGATTCCGAATCTGGAATATACTGCTTTAAACCCAGCTTGCCGAGTGCTTTTGTCTATTTTTTTCTATTCCCGAATAGTTATTATCCTCATTGAGAAATGAGCTCAGAGATTATTAAATCTAATTTTCAAATGTACACGAACAACTTCTATACAGAGGGTTTCAACTCGGCCAAAGCAACGATTCAAGAACTGGTAGATCCGCTGGACCTCAAAACCTTTAATACACCTCCCAAAAAAGGCAGTTGGTGCGCGGGAGAAGTGCTAAGCCATCTGATCAAAACCGGGGACCAGTATGTGAGTGTATTGGAAAGCAAGCTCTTAAAAGACACGGACGGATTAGCAAAAGGATCAGGGCCATATACGCACCCGATTCATTTGAAATGGTTCATAAAAGTGGTAAGCCCGGAATTCAATCCAAAAATCCCCACATTTCCGGTTTTCGAACCCATTTCCATAAAAGAGTTAGATAAACAAGAACTGCTTAAGGGTTTTAATTCTATTCAAGACCGGTTTATTAATGTCATCAAAACAGCTGAAACCGAAAACCTGGACCTTGGGAAAGTTAAAGTGGGCAACCCGGTTTTTCCTATTCTAAAGATGAGCATTAGCTCTTGCCTGGCAATTAACGAGGCACACCAACGCCGACACTTTGAGCAAATCAAAAGGGCAATAGCGGCACAAAGAGCAAATTAGAGCGCTTTATTCCCAGGTTTCTCTCAAGATGCTTTTTCCACCGGACGTAAAGACCAAAGCTTTATCGCGGCTGGTAAAATAGAGCTCTGTTCCCGTCTGCTGGATTTTTTGTATAGCTTCTGGGTGAGGGTGTTTAAACCTGTTCCTTTCTGCCAGAGAAACTACAGATATCTTAGGTGTCACAATGTTCAAAAAAGGAATGGCCGAGCTGGTCCTGCTTCCATGATGCCCTACTTTAAGGAAATCAACGTCTAGCAAATCACCATAATTTTCAACCAGACGTTCTTCCTGGGCTTCTCCAGCATCTCCGGTAAATAAAAACCGTGATTCACCATAAATCATGTTAAGCACTACAGAATGCTGATTCGGATCGTTGCTAAAGCTCATTTCCTCAGGTCCCAGAACCAGGAACAAAACTGACGGGTCGATATCTAGGGTATCACCTGTTTTCAAGGAAGAGACGGTAATACCCTTAGATTCTGCCAATGATATATAATTCTTATAGAGACTAGACCCATACTTATACCCGGAGTTATAAATTGCCCCAATTGGAATGCCTTCTATTAAGTCAAGAATCCCTCCGATATGGTCGGCATGCGGGTGGCTCAGTATTACAGCGTCCAGGCGGGTTATTCCGGTTTCTTTGAAATGAGGTAAAAGAATAGACCTTCCGCTGTTATTTGTCGGGCTCCAGGTTCCAGTATCGATAACAATAGTTTTACCATTTGGGGTTTGAACAAGGGCAGCATCTCCCTGTCCAACATCAAAAATAGTCACCTTAAGCTCCTCCGAACTCAACTTGTAGAGAATATTCTCGGTAAGTACTACGCAACCAATAAAAAGAGTAATTGCGAGTAGCTTCCACTTAAGCTTGGAAACTCTCCAGCTTGTAATAAAGAAGATCAGAGCAATCCAAAATGGAAAAATCAGCATACTGGGCATGCTTATTTCCATCCATGCCCAGTGTAGTTCAGAACTCGTTATTACAAATAAATTCATGCTCTTCAGGAACATCAGAACCGGATAGCTGATGAATATTCCCATCGATGGGAGAAACCCTCCAACGATTATCCCTACCAGCCCAAAAGGAACCAGCAAGCCCAGCAAAGGAACAAACAGTGCGTTTGCAAGTGGACTTATCAAAGAAACTTCACCGAAGTAAAATACCTGTAAGGGATAAAGGCCAAACTGAACCACTATAGACACAATTACAACCATAATTGGAGCCGCATACCAACGAACTCGAAGCCAGTAGGGAAGAGCTTTTTGTATAACGGGTAAAATGAGCAGGATAATAATTACAGCCGAAAATGAAAGCTGAAACCCGATGTCGAATAATTGAGTGGGATCAAGAATTAATAGAAATATAGCCGCACCGGCTGTCAGGTTTATGGAGTTTGGCAACTTATAAAAAAGCTTGCCCCAGGTTAGAAAGATGACAGTGATTGAAGCGCGTAATACAGAAGCAGAAAAACCAGTAAGCCCTGCATAAAGCCAGAGAATGAGAATCAATGACACAAACCCGATCTGCCGTCCATATTTCCTATTCCAGAAAATGGGGATAAGAAACCAGAATGGAGCAACAATAAAACCAACATGAAGTCCCGAAACAGCCATGATATGTGATAACCCGGCGCGGGCAAAAGCCTGCCTCGATTCTCCTTCCAAATCTTGTTTATAGCCAAGAAGCAACGCCTTTGCAATACCAGCAGTTTGTTCATCAAAGTTCCGATCAACAATTTCTAAAGCCCGGGTACGCCACCGGGTCCATGTAATTTTGCTTGTGTTTTGAGAAGAAGCAACCAGGCTATCCATACGAACCTGAATCTCAATGCCCCGCGAACGAAGATAGCTTTGATAGTTAAATTGATAAGGGTTTCTTTTTTCAGAGACAGGGATAATTGTACCAAGGAACCGAACAGTATCACCCGCTGAAAAAAAGGCTGAATCCTGAAGTAAAACCCGCGCTTTGTAACTTTCACTGGAAACAGGCCCTGCTAAGAGAAGGGTTTTTTTAATGAGAACATCGGCTCTCTTTTTACCTGAGGAAGAGCTGCTCGTGGCTATCGCTTTGCCTTCAAAAACAGCCGTTTCCCAGGAGGCGCTTTTTATTAACTGAACGGTAAGAGAAGGCTCGCTCCCTGTTTCCAGTGAGTAGCGACTCCAGCCAAAGAGGCTAATCGTAAGAAAGAAAAGAATGGTTGTCAGGTGGGTAATATGAATACTAAACCAGGACTTGTTTGCTCGTTCTAATAAGGCTGATAAAGTAGCTGTGAGAATAAATAATGCAACAGGCAGATATATATTTACTGAGACTAGATGCCCAATCAGAATCCCTGTAATGAGTAACAAGCAAATTCGAACAGCTGGGTACTGGGAAAAGGGAAAGCGATATGTTATTTTATTAATCACAATTATTTAAGTATAAATTAAATAAAATTATAAACGAATAGTCAAAGCTGGTCATTCTCACACTTTTTGATTTTATTATCGCCAATTAACCATTTCGAATATGTCAAAACCCGAAGAAGCAAAAGCCCCAGACTCGATTTCAAGGAAAAATTTTATCAAAAAAATAGGGCTGGCCGGCGCTGCATTTACATTCGTTCCCAGGCATGTATTGGGCGGCAAAGGATTTATAGCACCAAGTGATACATTGTATATAGCGGGCATAGGTGCAGGAGGAAAAGGAACCAGTAACCTGAGAAACTTCACAGAACACCTTCAGGCTAAAATAGCTTTTCTATGTGATGTAGACGATCGAAGGGCAGTGGATTCAAGAACCAATTTTCCGGAAGCACCTTACTACAAAGACTACAGGGAAATGCTGGATAAAGAGCACAAAGGAATTGACGCCGTTTGTGTGTCTACACCTGATCATAACCACGCTGTACAGGCAATGGCAGCTATGCAACTTGGAAAACATGTATATGTTGAAAAGCCTCTAACTCACGATATTTATGAAGCCAGAATGCTTACAGAAGCAGCGGAGAAGTATAAGGTAGTAACCCAGATGGGAAACCAGGGAGCATCAGGCGAAGGAGTTCGGCTTATGGCCGATTGGTACGAAGCAGGATTAATTGGAGAAGTGCATACAGTAAAAGCATGGACCGACCGACCTGTTTGGCCTCAAGGTATACCCTGGTCTGAAGATATAGCACCGGTTCCACCAGAGCTGGATTGGGATTTATGGCTGGGGACCGCTCCTCAAAAAGAGTATATCAATAACCTGGTTCCGTTCAATTGGCGCGGATGGTGGGATTACGGAACCGGCGCTTTAGGCGACATGGCTTGTCATTTAATTGAGGCTCCATTTACAGTTCTTGGGCTTGGATACCCTGACCGGGTGGAATGTAGTGTTGGTTCCGTATATGTCGGAGAGTTTCGTCGTGGGTACTTCCCGGAAAGCTGTCCTCCTTCATCACATATCGTTCTGAACTTCCCTGCAAACGAATCCAGGAGAGCCGTAAAATTACAATGGATGGATGGAGGAATTCAGCCAGAGCGGCCTGAAGAGCTTGGAGCGAATGAGACAATGGGCGGCGGTGGAAATGGAGTCCTTTTTATTGGCGATAAAGGAAAGATGATGTGTGATACCTATGGTTCAAATCCACGATTACTACCAACATCGCTAACTGAAACCACAATAGTTCCACAAACTGTTGAACGTGTGCCCGAAGGCCATTACCAGCAATGGGTTACTGGTTGTATTGCAGGGTATGGGGAAACGAAGTTAAGCTCGTCATTCGATCTTGCGGGGCCGCTAACAGAAAGTATTTTAATGGGAAACCTTGCAATCAGAAGCTATGACTTCCAGGAGCATTACAAAGAAGCATATACCGATGCTGAGGGGCTTTTGCAAGAAAGGGACAGAATTCGGTATCCGGGGAGAAATATCCAGTTACTTTGGGACGGTCCAAATATGAGAATTACCAACTTTGAACCAGCTAACCAATTTGTAAAACGCGAGTACAGGGACGGCTGGAGTTTAGGGGTTTAGCCTAGCTAGAATAACAAAAAAAGCTCAGGCATAGACCTGAGCTTTTAAAAATGTAAGTATTTGAGAAGTTTTTTTACTTCACAGTCACTTTATAAATGCCTTGTCCGTCAACACCTACATAGATATTTCCATCCGGGCCTTGCTTTACACTTCGAACACGGCCGATACCTTTAAGAACTTCCTCACGACCTGTTACGGTATCGCCATCCAGCTTAACAAGGTTAAGGTTTGCAAATTTCAGGGAGCCAACCAGTACATGCCCTTTCCAGTCCGGGTAAGTATCACTTGTTACAAAGGTTAAACCTGATGGAGCGATAGATGGCACCCAGTATGTAATTGGCTGTTCCATTCCTTCGCGTTCGGTTTCATCAGTGAAGCTGGTTCCGTTGTAATTAATACCATAGCTGATTACAGGCCATCCATAATTTTTTCCAGGCTCAACGATATTCAATTCATCACCGCCTCTTGGGCCATGTTCGTGAGCCCAGATTTTTCCGGTAACAGGGTTCATTTCCATTCCCTGAGGGTTTCTGTGTCCATATGAATACGTTGCAGTTTTAGCACCCGCCTCGTTAACAAAAGGATTGTCTGATGGGACAGTTCCGTCAGCCATCAAGCGGTAAATTTTCCCGCCATCTTTGCTAAGATCCTGAGGGTTCGCATCTCTGCTTCCGCGATCACCAATTGAAAAGAACAGGTAACCATCATTATCGAATTCAATTCTGCCTGCGTAATGAACCCCACGGGTAGCATTTGGAGAGCCCTTGTATACAGTTTCCATATCAACCAGCGCAGTTCCATCCAGTTTAGCGCGGATAATTGCAGTATTGGCACCACCTCCTTCACCAGTGCTTGAAGAGTAAGCAAAGTAAATCCAGCCATTTTCTTCATAATCGGGGTGAACTTTCACATCCAGCAAGCCACCCTGTCCTCTCGCATAAATGTCATCAGGTAAACCAGTGATCATCACTCCTTCATCTGGCCCGGGCTCAAACATTAGCAACCCTCCGGCTCGTTCTGTAACCAACATGTTTCCGTTAGGAAGCCAATCTATTCCCCAGGGAACCTCTATGCCTCTAACATAAAGCTCATAGCCATATTCCTTTTCTGATGAATTATCCTGTGCGATTGATCCTGTTGAAGCAACGACACTAAATAGCATTGCCAGTAGTAAAACTCTTTTCATAATGATGATGTTTAAATTAACTCTTAGTTGAAAATAATCGTCCTGTTGGAGGTTACCAATGTTTTTCTTTGAATATGTTTCCAAACAGCACGGGAAAGTACTAATGTTTCTAAATCTCTTCCTTTACGAACCAGACTTTTTACATCGTCCCTATGGGTTACGTGTACAATATCCTGCTCAATGATAGGCCCTTCATCAAGGTCTTCGGTTACATAATGGCTGGTTGCTCCGATAATTTTAACTCCTCGTTCATAGGCTGAGTGATAAGGCCGCGCACCAGGGAAGGCCGGAAGAAAAGAATGATGAATATTTATGATTTTATTTCTGAATTCATCAATAAAATTACCGGAAAGAATCTGCATGTATCTTGCGAGTACGATAAGGTCAATATCGTTCTCCTTTAAAAGAGCCAGTTGAGCAGTTTCCTGTTCAGCTTTATTTTCTTTTGTAATTGGAAAATGATAAAAATTGATCCCAAATTTCTCAGCTACATCACGAGCATCTTCATGATTACTTATGATAAGAGGTATTTCGACTTCCCATTCTTTGGTTTGCCAGCGCCCAATGATATCAAACAAACAGTGTTGTTGCTTCGACACAAAAAGGGCAATTCGGGGTGGTTTATGAGAGAAGTTCAGGCTCCAGTTCAGTTCCAAAGAGTTAGCTAATTTTTGCTCAAAGCTAGCGCCGATTTCTTCGGGCTTTAAATCAAAGTTTTCCAGCTCCCAGGAAACACGCATATAGAATTTTCGCTTTTCGGAATCAGTATGCTGGTCCAGGTCAATAATATTCCCGCCATGTTCAAGTACATATTGAGTTACTGCGGCTATAATGCCCGGCTTGTCTTCGCAATGTATGCGGAGTATGGCTTCGCTTTTAGTAAAATTCATCGAGGAGTGAGGTTAGCGATAAAGGAATTGGCGAAGCTCATCTACGTTCATAAAGCCGGTTCGCTCTTTCAGTAAATTTCCTTCAGGATCTAAAATTAGTGTGCCCGGGAAAACATAGACTCCAAAACTTTGAGCCCAGTCTCTTGAAACCACCTGTTGTCCGTTAAATGTAATCAGCTCTTCAGAGTTTCCGTCAACTTTTGCTGGGATATAGCCTGCGTCTAACACTGTTCTTACTGTTGAATCGGGATATACCTCTCTTTCCATCGCGCGGCAGTATTTACACCCCACTTCAAATACATCAACAAGAATCAATTTCCCGGTTTGCGCAGCTTCGTCCTGAGCTTGTGCTAATGTCCTCCATTCAGGAGCATTTTCAATCTCAATAGGTGCGGTGTTTTTAAGTGCGTTGAACAAAAAAACTCCAATGAAGGCGCTTATGATGACAGTAATTACAATTTTCTTATTCATAGCTGGTAAAAGCTCAGGTCATTTTATTGGTCCTAAAAATAATATCTTTGGGGTTAGCAAACGAACTTGTTTTTATTTTAATGTCTGAGCCTATTGAATCTTATAAACTTGGAAATATCCAGGTAACTGTAACCCCAGCCGATCGCCAGAATAAACTTGTGATTACTTGTTTTGACGGTGAATTAAAATCAGAGTTTACGGTAAGTGAATACGAGTTTACGAACTACAGAAGGCTGATGAATCAGCGGATTACACAGGCTTATGCCGATCAAAGAAGCGAAGAATAACTAGCTTACCATAGCAAAAACAGTTATAAAGCTGAGTACCGAAAGGATTAAACCAAACATGAAGATGGTATAAGAAATCCGAAGCAGCTTGTACTTTTTAGCAAGTACCACGCCCAGTCCGTGGATATCCCGCGCCATATTATCATACAGTCGCTCACTATCCTGCATTAACTCTTCAAGTCCCTCAACATAGTCTTCTCGTTCCATAGTATAGAAGTTTCCGAAGAACAGGATATTTGCTCGGTTTGCGCGAACATCCTCAAGTGTAACTAGTTCTTTGCTAACCCGTGGTCGCGCTGATAATACAGCATACACCATTGAACCCAGGCTGGTTAACAGAAGTACAGATGTTGGGATGAGTAACCAGGGGTTGGAATCTATTTTAGGGGAAATAGAAGCAATTACAATCGAGATAATAATACCATTGATACTAATCATGATATTGGACTTATTATCCGCAATACCACTCAAGTCCATATGGGTACGGTAAGAGGTTCGGAACATATCCGAAATACCACGCTTTACCGAACCAAGTTTCTTTTTCTTTGGTTTTTCTTCACTCATAACACCTCTTTTATTTCACGGCAAATATAGATAAATAAAGGCAATAAGATTTGAGCTAAAAATTAGTTGTTATAACAACTTTTTTTCTGCGAATAACTTAATAATTCGATATAATCAATGGTCGAGTAACTAATTTTTTAGAAACATGCCTATCTATCATCGTCTTGGAAAAATCCCGCCTAAAAGGCATACACAGTTTAGAAAACCTGATGGCAATTTATACTACGAGCAGCTATTCGGAACCATTGGCTTTGATGGGATGTCGATGTTGTCTTATCACATTCATCGCCCAACAATGATTCGTGAAGTAGGAGCGCCTGTTGATGTGTCTCCGAAAGTAGCCGTTACGAATAATATGAAGTCCATGATGTTGAAGGGGCTTGATATAAAGCCACAGGACGACTACCTGGAAAGCCGTGAAGCAATTTTGACAAACAGTGACGTAACTATCCATCTTGCGGCACCAAAGAAGTCACTCACCGAGTATTTTTATAAAAATACCGATGCCGATGAACTTATTTTTATCCATAGAGGAACGGGAACGCTAAGAACCTTTATAGGAAATATAGACTTTGAGCCAGGCGACTATTTATTAATCCCTCGTGGTATCATTTACCAGATTCGTTTTGACGATGAAGACAATCGTCATTTTATAACAGAATCTTACGTTCCTATTTATTCCCCTAAGCGGTATCGAAACTGGTTCGGCCAAATGCTGGAACATTCCCCTTATTGCGAGCGGGATTATAAACTTCCGACAGAACTCGAGACCTTTGATGAGAAAGGCGAGTTTCTGATGAAAGTAAAGAAGCAGGGAATGATGCACGAGCTTACCTACGATTCGCATCCTTTTGATGTGGTAGGTTGGGACGGTTATAACTTTCCTTATGGATTTTCGATCAAGAACTTTGAGCCGATCACTGGTCGGGTGCACCAACCGCCTCCCGTTCATCAAACTTTTGAGACATCAGCTTTTGTAGTTTGCTCTTTTGTTCCGAGGCTATACGACTACCACCCAATTGCAATTCCTTCCCCATACCATCATTCAAATATAGATTCAGATGAAGTGATCTATTATGTAGATGGAGATTTCATGAGCAGGAATCATGTAGAACAAGGATACATTTCATTGCATCCGGCAGGTATTCCTCACGGTCCTCATCCGGGAGCATATGAAGGAAGTATTGGGAAAAAAGAAACGAAAGAGTGGGCAGTAATGGTAGATACATTCAAGCCGCTAAAGGTTACTGAAAATGCTTTAAAGATTGATGACGGAACATATTATCAATCCTGGCTGGAGAATAAATAATCTATAATCGGTAGTACATTGAATAATTCATTAAATCCATGGGTAGAAATCCCGACAAACAGTGATTTCTCAATTCACAATCTTCCATTTGGTATTTTTTCTACTAAAGGCCTAACACCAAGAGTTGGTGTCGCGATAGGTGACCTGATCATAGATCTTTCTGAAGCTCAGAAGTCAGGAATGTTCAGCGATCTGAATATTGAAGCGGATATTTTTGAGAATCCTTTTTTAAATGATTTTATCGGGCTAGGTAAAGAGGTAACTAACTCTGTCAGAACGCGACTTCAAAATACATTGTGTGATGCAGATTCGGTTCTGCTTTCAAATCCGTCTGTGTTTGTTGACCAGGAAGATGCAACAATGCACCTGCCGGTCAAGGTTGGAGACTATACTGATTTCTATTCTAGTATTGAGCATGCCACCAATGTCGGGAAGATGTTTAGAGATCCTGATAATGCACTCCTTCCAAACTGGAGGCATTTACCTGTCGGATATCACGGGCGTGCATCTTCAATTATAGTTTCCGGCCAGGATATTCATCGCCCGAAAGGTCAAACCAAACCAGCAGATAGCAATCCTGTATTTGGCCCTTCGAAGAGAATGGATTTCGAACTGGAGATGGCCTTCATTGTTGGAAAAGGAACTGGTTTAGGAGACTCGGTAACAACAGGCTCAGCAGAGGATCATATTTTTGGGATGGTTCTATTCAACGATTGGTCTGCAAGAGATATTCAAAAGTGGGAATATGTACCGCTAGGGCCATTTTTGGGAAAGAGTTTTGCATCATCAATCTCTCCATGGGTGGTAACGATGGAAGCGTTGGAACCATTCAGGGTATCAAGCCCGAAGCAGGAACCGGAAGTTTTACCACACCTTAAGTACTCGGGTGAGAAGAACTTTGACATTAACCTTGAAGTTCAGATTCAGACCGAAAAAGGTAGTGAAGCAACAACGATCTGCGAGACCAATTTTAAGTATATGTATTGGAACATGGCGCAGCAGCTTACGCATCATACCACAAATGGATGTAATATCAATATTGGGGACATGATGGCTTCCGGAACTATTTCAGGGCCAACCCCAGACTCTTTTGGCTCCATGCTGGAGCTATCATGGTCAGGCTCGAAAAAAATTGCTCTAAAAGGTGGTGAGGAACGTACTTTTCTTGAAGATGGAGACACTGTAATTATGAAAGGTCATTCTGAAAACAACGGAATCAGGGTTGGTTTTGGTGAGGTGCGATCTAAATTATTACCAAGTACATAGAATATGGACCACTCCTTCAAAACGATTGACCCAAAAAGTCTTTCTATACCTGAACGGCAAAATCTTCTGAGCTCTGCGGTAGCTCCCCGCCCTATTTCTTTTGCAAGTACTGTTGATTTAGATGGAAACGTAAATCTGAGTCCATTCAGCTTTTTTAATGTCTTTTCATCCAATCCTCCTATTCTCATTTTTTCACCAGCAAGACGTGGCAGAGACAATACGACCAAACATACATACCAAAATGTGAAGGTAGTTCCAGAAGTGGTGATCAATATTGTTAACTACCCAATGGTTGAACAGATGTCGCTGGCAAGTACAGAATATGCCAAGGGAGTGAATGAGTTTACAAAGGCTGGATTTACAGAAATTGCTTCTGAAACAATTAAGCCGCCCAGAGTTGCTGAAAGCCCGGTTTCTTTCGAGTGTACTGTGGATCAGGTGATAGAGCTTGGAACAGAAGGCGGGGCAGGAAACCTGGTATTAGCCAGGGTTCAGCTTATTCATGTGAATGAGAAATACCTGGATGATACCGGAAAATTGGATACAACGATCCTCGATTTAATCGGGCGAATGGGAGGCAGCTGGTACACCCGTTCTGGTAAAGAGTCTTTATTTGAAATACCCAAGCCACTGCAAACGAAAGGAATTGGAGTGGATCAACTGCCTATTTCAGTTCAACGAAGTGAGGTATTAACCGGGAATAACCTGGGGCGTTTAGGCAATATCGAGCAAGTACCAACTCCTGATCAGATTAATAAAGTAAAAGGGATGTTGGAGGAGATAGGACTTTCAAAATCATATTCGGGAAATGAATTGAGAACTAAGGTTCATGAATTAGCCAAGTCTGTGTTGGAAGACGGAAACCCAATTCAGGCACTAGCTATTTTGCTTGCGATCGAAGATGAATGATGAACATCGAATATTATGGGAGCCTTCAGCGGAGTTTATTGAAAACTCTAACTTGAAACACTATGAGAACTGGCTACTCGAGAATAAAAAATTAAGCTTTAGAAGCTATCAGGAACTTTGGGCCTGGTCAAATGATCAGCTAGAAGATTTTTGGTTAAGCCTTTGGGAATACTTCGGGATAAAGAGTGAAGGAGAGTTCAGTAAGGTGATCAGCGACCAGGAAATGCCCGGAACAAAATGGTTTGAGGGTGCGAAGCTGAGTTATGCGGAACATATTTTTGAACAATACTCTGATGATCGGCCTGCCCTTCACTTCAAACAAGAAGGCCAACCTGTACAAACTACTTCATGGGCTGAACTAAAGGCTTCAGTTAGCAGGGTTCGCACCTATTTTAAAAGTATTGGAATCAAAAAAGGCGATTGTATTGCTGGCTATCTCCCAAACACACCAGAAGCGATTATTTCATTCCTGGCAGCGAACTCACTGGGGGCGATATGGTCTTGTTGTTCTCCTGACTTTGGAGTTAAAACTGTATTGGATCGTTTTAGCCTGATCGAGCCGAAGGTCCTGATAGCCTCAAATGGATATGTTTATGGTGGAAAGACTATAAGCCGGGTTTCAGAAGTAGACCAAATCTCGAATTCTATTTCTTCAATTAAGGAAGTGATTCTAATCCCCATGATAAGAGAGGAAGGAGAGCAAGAGGAAATCGGGACTTCATGGGGAAGTGTGATGGAGACAGTTCCGGAAGCGCTGACCTTTGAAAAAGTAGAATTCGAGCACCCGATCTGGGTACTGTACTCGTCGGGAACTACCGGAAAACCAAAGGCAATTACTCATTCTCATGGCGGTGTTTTGCTGGAGCATCTTAAATACATGCATTTTCATAATGATGTAAAACCGGGCGAGAATTTTTTCTGGTTTACAACTACAGGCTGGATGATGTGGAATTTTCTCCAGGCCAGTCTGCTTGCAGGTGCAACCGCGGTTCTTTTTGATGGAAGCCCGGGCTATCCGGATTTAAATACTCTTTGGGAGTTAACAGATGAGTTGCCTATTCATCACTTTGGGACAAGTGCTCCATTCCTTATAGCATGTATGAAAAAAGGTCTTTCTCCAGGAAAAGAATTAAACCTGGCTTCGTTAAGATCCATTGGTTCAACAGGAGCGCCACTTCCTCCGGAAGCATTTGACTGGGTATATAAGCATGTTTCTGAAGATGTCTGGCTCTGCTCGATGAGTGGAGGAACAGACGTTTGTACAGCTTTTGTTGGAGGCATTCCATATGAACCAGTACATAGAGGAACCATCCAGGGACGCGCTTTGGGCTGTAATCTTGTCGGGTTTAATGAAGAAGGAACTGAAGTGATCGGATCGCTTGGAGAAATGGTAATTACAAAGCCTATGCCTTCTATGCCGATATACTTTTGGGGAGATGAAAACAATGAAAGATACCGATCCAGTTATTTTGAAAAATTCCTGGGGTATTGGGCACATGGAGATTGGATCAAAGTATTTGAAAATGGAAGCCTGATTATCCAGGGAAGATCTGATGCCACATTAAACAGGAAGGGTATTCGTATTGGAACCGCAGAAATCTATGCAGTACTGGATAAAATACCTGGCATAAAAGATAGCCTGATTGTTAACCTTGAGCGGGAAGGAGGCGACGATTTCATGCCCTTATTTGTGGTAACCGATGCAGGAACCTCGATAGAAGAGTTATCGGGCATTGTAAAGTCCTCATTGCGAGAACAGTGCTCACCCCGTCATGTGCCGGATGCTATTTTCGAAGCTCCCGATATTCCATATACATTAAGCGGAAAGAAGATGGAGGTCCCCGTTAAGAAAGCACTGCTTGGGATGGACATCACAAAAAGCATAAACAAAGATGCCTGCCGAAACCCCGAAGCAATGGACGCTTTTATAGAGTTGGCTGGAAGTTTCTGATATTTCTTCTTCGGAACCCTGAGCGTACCCGCGAAGAATCTAGCGATTCATGCGCTAAGACTCTTCTAAAGCATGATCAGGTTGACAAATCATAGTTTAAATCAAAGATGAGGAGCCAATTCAATTTCTTTTCATCTTTTAAAAAATATTACACTAAATAACTAGTATAATCTATTCTGGGTGACTTCTTTTATATTCAACCCGCAAATTTTAATAAATACAACCAATCCATGAAACGCATCTCAATTTTATTCTATACGTTTTCTATTGTATTGACTGCTCAATATGCTTTTGCACAAACCACTCCAGATGGCATCATGCCACAACTACAAGGGTTTGGACAAGCTGTTGAGATTTCGAACGGAAACGTATTCATCGGGGAACCTAATAACGTTCATATTCCCGGCGCTGTGTACATCTTTACAAAAGACGGAGAAAACTGGATACAAAGTAATATGATCAAGGCCGATAATGGTGAAATCGGTGACAGATTTGGATCTTCAATATCTGCAAACGGGAACCTGCTAATGGTAGGCGCCCCTAATAGAAACGATGGCGAGGGCGGCGCTTATATTTTTGCACAGGCAGACGACGGTACCTGGTCACAATTAACCATGTTTACAGTTGTTTCAGACTCTGCAGTTAGTTCTGCAGGCTCCGATGTGGCCCTGAGTGATGGATACGCATTTGTGGGAATACCATCTTATGAAACAGGAGCTGTAGTTGTATACAAAGAAAATGAAGGAGTATGGTTGCAAGATACCATCATCATGAATCCAGATACAGCAGAGTCCCAATTTGGTAGTGCGATAGATGTAGATGGAATGAATCTTTTAGTAGGAGCTCCAACTCAGGATGGAGGTGCGGCTTTTGTATACTCCTTAGACGATGAGAATAACTGGTCGCTTAATAGCACTCTTAAATACAACTCGCTAACGGAAGAAAGTCGATACGCAAGTGAAGTTGCTATTAAAGGTGATTTAGCAATTGTTGGTGCATACCGAAATAACTCTATCGGAACTGCATTTGTGTTCCGTCAAACAGAAGATGGTTGGGTTTCTGATGGCCAGTTAGCAGCTTTTGATCAAAGGCAGCGTCATTCTTTTGGATATGCCATTTCTTTTGCTGAAAGCGAAGTATTGGTTGGAGCAGTAAATGCAAACGGAGGAACGGGTACTATTTATCGTTTCCCTATGGATGAAGATGGAAACTGGGCTGGTTCAACTAAAATAGAAAGCTCAGGCCAGCAACGTGGAGATTTCTACGGTGCTTCACTTGCTACAGAAGGAGGCATTGTTGTTACCGGCTTAACCGGTGGTGATTTCCGAGCTGGTAAAGCGGCAATTTTAGAATTGGACGACAGTGGAAACTGGATAACTTCTAATGTTGTAATTAGTGAACCTGTTGGCCTTCTGGCTTCTGTAACAGAAGGAAAAGTTGATTGTGATGCTGGTGCAGCTGGTATTTTTGGTTGTGAGCAAGTTAACCTGGTTTCTTTCCTTCCGACGAGAGATGTTGGCGGAGAACGAGGAGTAAGACTAAATGATATTTGGGGTTGGGAAGACCCGGAAACAGGAAAAGAATATGCACTAGTAGGTCGTTCTGAGGGAACTTCTTTTGTTGATCTTAGTGATCCTTCAAATCCTGTATATGTAGCAAACCTACCTATGACAGAAGGCGCACGCGCAAATGTTTGGCGCGACATCAAAGTGTATAAAGATCATGCATACATCGTTGCTGATGGAGCTGGACCACATGGAATGCAAGTTGTTGACTTAACAAAATTGCGTGCATATGACGGAGAGGCTCTATTGCTTGAAGAAGATTTCGTGTACGACAATGTAAATAGTGCACACAATGTGGTAATTAATGAAGAAACAGGATATGCATATATCGTAGGTGCAAGAGGTGGTGGTACCACTTGCGGCGGTGGCCTCCATATGGTAAATATCCAGGATCCTAAAAAACCTGAATTTGCGGGATGTTTTGCTGACCCCTCAACTGGCCGTAGTGGAACAGGATATTCTCATGATGCCCAATGTGTGATTTACAATGGTCCGGATGAGGAGCATCAAGGCAAAGAAGTTTGTGTAGGAGCTAATGAAACTGCCATCAGTGTAGCAGACGTAACTGATAAAGATAACCCAATCGCTCTTTCTACTGGTTCATATCCAGATTATGGATACGTTCACCAGGGATGGTTTTCTGAAGATCAAAGGTATTTCTATCAAAACGATGAGTTGGATGAGTTAATAGGAAATGTTACTGAAACACGTACTATAATCTGGGATCTAACGGATTTAGATGATCCACAAGTTCTTGCTCAATTCTTCAATGATAATGCATCTTCTGATCACAACCTGTACATAAAAGATAACCTGATGTACCAATCAAATTATGTAAGCGGTCTTCAGGTATTCGATATCAGCGATGCTGCGAACCCTAAGAAAGTTGGTTATTTCGACACCTTCCCATTCACGGATGATGCCGCAGGTTTTAGCGGTACCTGGAGTAACTACCCATACTTCAAAAGTGGAGTGGTAGTAATGACCAGCGGAACAGAAGGTTTGTTTGTACTGGAAACAACCCCGGAACTAATTAATCGATAACATAGATTATTGACGGACGGCAGTATCTCTTCAAAGTGAACTTGTATGAGATACTGCCTTTTTTAATTTACGACCCGCAGCTATTCATCTCTTATAAATCTGCAATGATACTTTTCTCGCCAAATAGCATAAAAAAGACCATGATAACCCTATTACTGGCTTTATTTACTTTTTTGGGAAGCAATCAAGTCTTAAGCCAGGAATTTGTATATGTATGTAACCAGAATTCGGCTTCTATCTCGGTCATTAATGTAGCCACCCTGGAAGTTGAAACAACTATCGATCTGCAAACGCTTGGTTTTTCAGAAAATGCAAAGCCTCATCATGCCACAGTTGAACCAAATGGCTCTTTCTGGTACGTTACATTAATTGGGGAGAACCGGGTATTAAAATTCGACAGGGAAAATAAGTTAGTAGGTCAAACAGAAATGGAAGTCCCGGGTTTACTCGCCCTTCACCCTACCAAAGATATTTTATTCGTAGGCCGCTCAATGAGCGCCGTTAACCCTCCACAGAGTTTTGGGGTTGTTTCTCGAAGCGATATGCAGCTAAAAGAGGAGGTGGATCTATTTTTTACCCGTCCACACGCGATAGCGACCATTGCGAATAATGAACATGTATTTGTTGCAAGCCTTGTCTCCAATCAAATCCTAAGTGTTGATACCGAAACTCAGGAACAAGAGTTGATAACAATGGAAGGGATGAACCACATGTTTGTAAATTTTGCCATTTCGCCTGACCAGGAAACGATGGTGGGGACTACCCAAATGACGGGAAAATTACTTGTTTTTGATATCAAAGACCTTCTTTCTCCTCAGCTAAAGAAAACCATTGATGTAAATGCGCAGCCATGGCACCCCGTGTATTCAGATGATGGAACCCGTGTTTATTTCGGAAATAAGGAAGATAATTCTATCACCGTAATGAATATGACCAACTTAACTATAGAAAAAGTAATTGAAGGTGAAGGGCTTTCCCGCCCTCATGGGGCAGTTTTAAGCAGCGATAATAAGTATCTCTTTGTTACCAATAATAACATGATAATGAACATGGGCGGGATGGATGATAAGCAAGATCACGGTGAACACGGCAATCATGGCTCTCACTCAAATCATGAAGAGATGGAAATGGCAAAGCCGGGAATGGTTACCGTAGTTGATACAGAAACCCTTGAAATAGTAAAGGTAATCCCTGTGGGTATGAACCCTACAGGAATTGGAAGCAGATAATCCAATGAATTCAGCTTTATCTATAAAAGTTACTTCTTGTACAATTATCGTACTCTTATCAGTTGCTTGTAATCCAATACTAAAAAAATCCAATTCAGCTCATAAAGCGTCGACTTATACCCGGGTAATTGATCCTTTTCCAGTGATTGCTGGGAATGGGGATAAAATGGATCACCCCTTTTTAGGTGGATTGAATACGCCACGCCCACAATTTTTGGATATTGATGCGGATGGAGATCCTGATTTATTCGTACAGGAACACACCGATGAGCTGATGTTCTTCGAAAACACAAATCCTGATTCTGAAGCTCCGCTCACTTTTAGAACTGATGCATTTCAAAATATTGAAATTGGAGAATGGTTCCGGTTTATAGATATGGATCAGGATGGAGATTTTGATCTGCTCACAGAAAAACCGTTCAGTTATCTCAGCTTTTATCGTAATGAGGGTTCTCCTGAGAACCCGGTTTATGTTTTAGCGGCAGACTCATTAAAAGATGCGCAAGGGACCCCCATTTTTTCTGATCGTCAGAACATTCCCAACGTTACGGATATTGACTCCGATGGACTTCTTGACCTCTTTATTGGAAGCCTTGATGGAACAGTAACCAGGTATGAATCTATTGGTGACGATGATGATGGTTTGCCTATGTTTCAACTTGTCACTTCCAGGTTTCAAAACATCGAAATCGTCAATGAATTTGGCACGATGCATGGGGCGAATACTATGACTTTTATGGATATCGACTCCGATGGCGATGAAGACATTTTTTGGGGGGACTTTTTTGAACCAGGCGTTCTCCTCCTGGAAAATACCGGGAACAGGAATAGAGCAAATTTCCAGCGCGCACCTCAGCGTTTTCCAAAAAATGATCCTGTTGAAACAAGTGGATATAACGCCCCGGCTCTAATAGATTGGGGAAATGACGGGGACGCCGATCTTTTTCTGGGGGTTCTTGGAGGTGCTTTTAATGCAAACCTCACCATTGCGGAAAATTTCTATTTTTATGAACAAGAAGATGAAGAGTTTACCCTGGTTACCCGCAAGTTTCTGGAAACCATCGATGTTGGAGATGAAAGTATTCCTGCTGTAGGTGATTTAGATGGTGATGGCGATATGGATCTATTGCTTTCAAACAAAATTGATCCCGGCGACCTAAAAACCTCCAAGGTGTATCGATTTGAAAATCGAGGTAACGAGAAGAACCCGGAATTTCATCTTACTGGCACTATGAATCTGCCCAGGGCCTATCACTATGCCCCGGAACTTGCTGACTTAAATGGTGACGGGTTGCCCGACTTATTACTTGGAAACTGGAAAGGGCAGGTGCAATATTATTCGAATAATGGCAGTGACTTTGACCTGGCTATTGATGAGCTGGTAAAACTCCCTCGCGGTAGTAATGCAGTTCCCCGTGCTGTTGATATAGATGCTGATGGAGATTTGGATTTGGTTCTTGGGTCATCTAGTGGATTGTTATACCTATATGAAAACACGGGATCTAAAACGGAGCCTGCATTTACCTTTAGAGAAGACGCTTTTCAAGGAATTGAAACCAAACACCGAAGTGCTCCTGCCTTCAATGATATGGATGGAGACGGTGACCTCGACTTGATGATTGGCAGCAAAATTGAAGGGATTTTCTACTTCAGAAATGACGGTGATGCAAACGTTCCTAACTTTGTGAGATCAGAAATCCCATTCCCGGTCGCCACCGCTCCATTAAGCGCCCCTCTTTTTGTGGATCTGGATGGAGACTCTATTAATGAGTTTCTGGTAGGCACCAGAAGTGGTGGAATACTTTATTATCAACTTAAATAGATAGTAATATTTCCTGTCATCCTGAGCATACCGGCAAAGGATCAACCATTTACCTATTCACTATGATCCTTCGGCGACAGCCTCAGGATGAATATCAAGAAGGGAGACAAATCTTAATACAAAAGCCCTTTTATCGGAGCTCCAGACCACGTATATTTAGTTGTTATAACAACTAAATTTTTGTGATTGATATGGAAAGAACAGCGACACTTGACCAGGTAAGTACTGAAAATGATTTTATGCCAATCATGGGCACAGATTATGTAGAGTTTTATGTAAGCAACGCTAAACAAGCGGCTCATTTTTACCGCTCAGCTTTTGGCTTTAAAGCACATGCTTATGCCGGGCTAGAAACCGGGTTAAAAGATCGGGAATCGTATGTAGTGATCCAGGATAAAATCCGGTTGGTACTCACGTCTCCACTTCATAGTGGTACCGATATGGGGCGCCACATCGACAGGCATGGTGATGGAGTAAAGGTAATTGCTTTGTGGGTTGAAGATGCGACTTATGCATACAATGAAGCAGTGAAACGTGGGGCAGAATCTTACTTTGAACCTACTACTGAAAGCGATGAGCATGGCGAAGTTGTTCGGGCCGGTATTCATACCTACGGAGAAACAGTTCATATCTTTGTTGAAAGAAAAAATTATAACGGCATATTCCTTCCGGGCTATAAAAAGTGGAATACGGAGTACAACCCTGAGCCAATTGGATTGAAATATGTGGACCATATGGTAGGAAACGTGGAGCTTGGAGCCATGAATAAATGGGTAAAATGGTACGAAGATGTACTGGGGTTCAAGCAAATTCTATCCTTTGATGATAAAGACATTTCTACGGAATACACCGCTCTAATGAGTAAGGTGATGAGTAATGGAAATGGTAGAATTAAATTTCCTATCAACGAACCGGCAGCTGGTCTTAAAAAATCCCAGATTGATGAGTATATCGACTTTTACGAGGGCGCAGGTGTTCAACATGTAGCTGTTGCAACAGATGACATCATCCATACTGTTACCAGCCTGAAGAACAGAGGAATCGAGTTTATTACAGTTCCAACCACATATTATGACGTTTTGGAAGAGCGCGTTGGGAAGATTGACGAGCCAATCGACAAACTTAAGGAGTTAGGAATTCTGGTAGACCGGGATGATGAAGGATATTTACTTCAAATCTTTACCAGAACGTTACAGGCGCGCCCTACTATGTTCTTTGAGATCATCCAGCGAAAAGGAGCTACCTCCTTTGGTAAAGGAAACTTCAAAGCTCTTTTTGAAGCGATCGAAAGAGAGCAGGAAATGAGAGGAACACTCTAAGAAAAAACTTTTCTTTTTAGAAAGTAACAAGGCGCTCAATTGAGCGCCTTTTTTGTTTGAATTAAATAATCACATTTTATTCTGCTCTTTGAACTGGTACATTTAGCAATGCTAAGATGTGCTACCGCGCTTTTCGTAAGCGTTTTAATTCTTACCACTATTCTTCTTGAAGAGAAAAGTTATGCCCAGGAAATAGCTCCTGGCTATACCGCTAGGCATTGGACTACCGAGGATGGTCTCCCTACCAGCGAGATTATAGAGATATGGAATACTTCTGATGGCTATATGTGGCTTAGAACTCTGGAAGGTTTGGTGAGGTTTGATGGTGCTAAGTTTAAACTATTCAACAATGGGAATACCTCAGCTTTCGAAAGCACAGCAATTAGGTATGTAACGGGGAAGGAACAGGCAGAATTTTGGTTTGATAATAGCTCAAACGGGGAAGGGCGATATGTTCGCTATAAGAACGGAGTGTTTTCATCACACTCTTTCGGGCAGGATGTTATTAATACCCATGGTACACGACTTAATGCTTATGAACTGACTTCAGACGGTACCCTATGGGTTGCAGGCAAAGACGGGCTTTTTACTTTTTCTGAAGATTCCTTTAAGAGAGTTTTTGAAAGTGATTTACAGAGTTCAGTTATTGGACTAGCTATTCAAAACACCTCGCTTTGGGTAGCGGTAGAAAATGGTTTTTATCGCATTCAAGACAAAGAAGTATCACACATTCCGCATAATAATGAAGACTTATATAGTTTTATAGTAGACGATATTGGTTCTATATGGGCTCAACAGAAGGAGTTATTGATTAGAATCGAAAAAGATAAAATTGAGCAATTTGAACTACCTGAAACTGCCCCCGGCCGATGGTATTATATGGAAGCAGATTCACTTCTTCCTGGCCAACTACTCCTTTCAAATGTAGAATCGGCTTATGTCTTTCAAAATGGTAAGTTTTATAAAGCAGATGATCATACATCAGGGAGTGTATCTGATTACAATACCCAATATAAAGTACAAAGGTCTTCTCAATTTGGATGGATTAAAGCTCGTAATAGTCTATCGTACAAGAATGAACTAGTTATAAACAAGCTGGTGCCCGAATTTGGAGGATCATTTATAAGCCCATTATTTGTAGACAACCAAAATCAGGCCTGGATAGGGACCGGAAATGGACTGTATCAGTATAGCAAAAGCCTGTTTACCAGCTACGGAAATGAAGACGGGATTAACAATGTCTATCCATTATTCGAGGATCACGATGGTGCTATTTGGACCTCTTCAAACGGTGGTGTTATATCGAGGGTCAAAGATGGAGCAGTTGAGGGTTTGACAGAAAACAATCAGTTCAATCGGGTGTTCTCATTTTATGAAGACTCGAATTCCAATATTTGGATGGGAACCTCTAATGATATTCAGTTATGGGATCGCCAGAGTAACACTTCCAAAATGGTTGAAGCACCATTTGGTGGACAAGGAACCAGGATAAGTGTTATTCAAGAAAAGGATAAAGATCAGCTATATATAGGATCTCGAAAGGGTTTGTATGAATACGATATCAGAGAAAAGACATGGAAAAAAATCGTTGAGAAGAACGGAGAAGAAGTAAGAATTGCCCAACTATATAAAACTAAAGATGAAGACATTTGGGTAGGCTCAGCTACAAAGGCGTTATTTATTCTTAAACAAGACTCTCTTCACGCTTTTAAAGATAATGATCAGCTTTCAGGTATAAATGTCCGGTCGCTATACAAAGATACTGAAGGAGTTCTTTGGGTTGGTTTTCAGGGCGGGGGTCTTAATCGTATTGAACTAAGTGAAGACGGGATGTCTGCCACTAAAATCACTAAATACAATCCCGATAATGGCCTGTTTGGGTCAGTAATACATAGCATTCTGGAAGACGAATACGAACGTTTTTGGATGAGTAGTAATCAGGGTATTTTTTGGGTAGATAAAAAGCAACTTAACGATTTTGCATCAGGTGGAATAGCCAGAATTAACCCGGTGATTTACCAGGAAGAAGATGGTTTACCTGGAAATGAAGCAAATGGAGCAGCACAGAACTCTGGTCTTATTGCCAGCGATGGGGCCTTTTGGTTCGCTATGCGTTTTGGGATGGCTCGTATTTACCCCAAAGACGTACAAGCCCTTGCCTTTTCTTTCCCTACTCTTATTGAATCCATCATTTCTCAAGACTCCGTTTTGAGAACGGAAAACAATGAAATTCTTTTATCTAAAGAACAACGAGACTTCGAAGTTGAATATGTAGCCTTCAATTATCAATTAAAATCAGAGGATATTCAGTTCTCGCATAAACTTGAAGGGCATGATGAAGATTGGGTTTTTGCAGGGAATACACGAAAAGTGGCCTATCAGAATCTTTCTCCGGGAAGCTATGCGTTTAAGATTAAGGCGGGGATTGGAAACAAATGGGACGAAGCGCACATTAGTACCATTAATATTACCATAGAACCCTATTTCTATGAAACGTCCTGGTTCTTTGGGTTCCTCATTGTAATCGGGGCTTCTGTTTTTATAGGTTTGATCGTATGGGGGAATCAAAAACTGGAATTCCAACGGGCTCAGTACAACCTGGCCCTACAAGATCAGGAAAATGCAATCACAGAAAATGAGGCGTTCCTAAAAGAACTACAGGAATACATAGAACCCAGGATCAAACAGTCTACCATTACGGCTCATGAACTTTCATCAGCTATGAAAGTAAGCGAGCGCCAGCTATATAGAATGATTAAGAATATTACTGGGTTTACTCCACAACAATTTGTAAGAGAAATTCGGCTAAAGAAAGCCCGCCAGATATTAGAAACCCAACAAGTAGGTACAATAGCTGAGGTAGCCTATTCAGTAGGTTTTTCCACTCCTTTTTATTTCTCAAAAATCTTCGAAGAACGTTTCGAGGTCCATCCTGGTGAGCTGATTAAATAGATCCCTCTTTGGTCATTCCTGTGCAGGAACAGTGATGATTGCGACCAAAGAGAGACATCAAATTCTTACCTCAAAAAGCCTTCATCTTCAATGTATTAAAGCCGATTGGCAGACTGGTTAGTGTTGTTGGCAGACTCGTTTCAATGCCCCGACTTAGATTGATTTCGTTAATTAATAAACAGTGAAGGGGTTAACAAATGAGTGTACCGTTAAGAAGGTTAGAGCAACCGCTTGTCATAGAAATTGAACAACGCAAAGTACGGAGTTTATATAAGTGGCTCTCAAAAATTACAGGCTTAGAAGCGTGTTGGATAGAGGGAATAGGAGAGGAAGCAAGACCACTTTGGGCTTCAATAAAGAGGGTAGCTAAGGGTGTTCTATTGCTTCGAAGTAAACAGTTGTTTGCAGGATCAACGCTCGCGCTCGGATTGTTAATTACGCCGTCAGTTGCGTTAGCGCAAACCAGTATAGATATTAGTTCCACATTAACCGGTACTCCTCATGGCTTTGTACTAAATGGTATTGATGCAAGCGATCAATCTGGTCAATCCTTGGCTGCCGGGGATATCAATGGAGACGGGATAACGGATGTAATTATAAGTGCGCCCAGTGCTGATCCGAATGGTTCTGCTTCTGGTGAAACGTATGTGATTTTTGGCAGTAGCAGTTTTTCTTCTTCTCTAGAATTATCATCTCTAAATGGAACTAATGGCTTTGTTCTTAATGGGGAAAATGTAAATGATAATAGTGGTGGTTCTATTGCAGTGGGAGATATCAATGGGGACAACTTAGACGATGTTATTATTGGAGCTAAACGGGCCGCCCCATCCAATGGAAGTGGAGGGAGTTTTAGTGATGGGGGTAAAATTTATGTAGTATATGGAAAAACTACGGCATTCGATTCTTCCATCAATCTTTCTTCATTGAATGGAACATCCGGATTTATTTTTAATGGTAGCTCGAGTAATGACTACACTGGAAGGACCGTTGTCAGTGGAGATATTAATGGTGATGGTTTTGACGATATTATCACGTCAGCTGGGGCTGCATATTATAGTACTGAAAAAGTTGAAGTACTTTTTGGTGCGAATAATCTATCGTCTTCAATAAATGCCTCTTCCTTAAATGGGACAACGGGTTTTATTTTCAATAGGATAAATGATTATGACTTTTTAGGTTATGAACAGGGTCTGGCTACTGGCGATGTTAACGGAGACGGGATTGATGACCTGATTATTGGGGCTTCTGGAGGTGATCCAGAAGGAGATACTGATGCTGGAGAGACCTATGTGATTTTTGGGAAAACTACAGCTTTCTCTTCGGCTATTGATATTTCAGCTGTAATAGACGGTACAAATGGCTTTATTATTAATGGAATTGATGCTAATGACTTTAGTGGGGAATCGGCATTTGCAGGAGATGTTAATGGTGATGGGATCAAAGACGTAATCATTGGAGCTACTTCTGCTGATCCGAATGGTTCTGCTTCTGGTGAAACGTATGTTTTGTTTGGTAGTAGTAGTTTTGAGTCTTCCATAGAGTTATCCTCCTTAAACGGTACTACAGGATTTGTACTCAACGGTATTAGTGCCAATGATGAAAGCGGTCAATCATTCTCCGTAAATGATATTAACCACGATGGAACGAAAGATCTTATCGTAGGCGCGGATAGAGTTAATACGAACACTGATGATGAAGGCCAAGTATACGTAGTTTTTGGCAGCAGCAGCTACGCATCCTCAATCGAACTTTCTTCTTTAAATGGAACTAACGGATTTGCGATCAACGGTACAGATGCTAATGATTATATTGGTCAGACTATAGCTACAGGCGATATTAATGGAGATGGGAGCATTGACATTATTATTAGTGCTACACATGGTGATCCAAATGGTAGTAATTCTGGGGAGACATACGTATTCACACGCCCTATTTTAAATCAGAGTATTACGGGGAATGAGGGCTTTAGAATGCTCAGCACCCCTGGTAATGGAACTCTATACGATGAACTTCTCTCAGACTTCTGGATACAAGGATTAGCAGATGGAGATGGAGACACGGACTTTGGAACAGGAAATGTATATGTATGGGATGGAGAAAGCCAGATATGGTCTAGCCCTAGTAATTTGAGTAATAGAAACTCAAGCGCGGGACAAGGCTTCCTAATGTATGTATTCAGTGACGATAATGGACCAGGTACGGCCGGCGATGCTGGTTTTCCCAAAAACCTCACCACACTAAATTTTGATAGCGATGTTTCCTTCAATTCGGGAACGATAAATGCTGTTGACGGGGTGGGTGATGGGGATTTTATTCTTGCAGGGAACCCATACCTGTTTCCTATTGATTGGGACGAGCTTACTAAAACCAATCTTTCCAATACCGTATATGTTTTTGACGATGCCAATTCCGTGTTCCAAAGCTGGAATGGGAGTGTAGGTAATGTGGCGAATGGCGAAATAGGTACGTTCCAGGGATTCTTTATTGAAGGAAGTGGAGGAAGCGGCTCATTAACCATAGAGCCAGCCGATACCGTTTCAACAAGCGTTAGTCTGCTAAAACGTGCTGACCCCGAGCCAAAGGCACTTAAGGTTCATGCAGAAGCAGGAGGCTTGAAAACCGATGCCTGGCTGAGTTTCCAGGAAGGTGGAGAGATATCCCGAGACGATTTCGATGGACTGGCGTTGACCCCATTGAGTGCTACCTATCTGAGATTAGCAACAGTAATAGATACAGAGGAAACCTTAAGTATTAACGCGCTTCCTATAGACCAGGTAGACGAGGTTATTTTTCCATTAGAAGTGAGTGGAGTATTAAACGAGCATGTAGCTACCCTTTCGTTTGAGGGTCTTGACAAGTTCGAGGACTGGTCAATTGTAATAAGAGACAATGAAACAGAAGAAGAATATCCTCTGGAGGAGGGAAAAAGTATAGAGCTTGAGATTGATAAAGCAAGTGCTAAAGCAATTACTCAACCCAAACTTCCAACACCCATCGAGGTAAAAGCTAAAACAAGCAGCATTCGCTACCAACTAATCATGAAACCAGGGGTAAGTGTTCATACGGAACAACCCAGACCAAACCTGCCGGAGCACATCTTACTCGAGCAGAACTATCCGAACCCCTTCAATCCAAACACTAGGATTCTGTTTGAGGTGCCTCGCGCAGGACTTGTTACCCTGGAAGTCTTCAACCTGTTAGGTCAGAGGGTCGCCGAACTGGTTAACGAACAAAAAGCCATTGGAAGGTATGAAGTGAACTTTAATGCAAGCTCGCTTTCCAGTGGAGTTTATGTGTACAAACTAAACACCGGCGGACAGCAATTAACAAGAAAAATGACTCTAATTAAGTAATTCATAACTCAACAGTTAAAAAATGATTTTCATGAAACCAATAATTCAGTTCTTGCTTACTCTCACTATTTTAGTAATAACAACAACAGTAGTTTTAGCTCAACCCGGCCTTCCTTCTGCCCCATCACAAGCCCCGATTGATGGTGGGCTTGGGTTACTAGCAGCAGCAGGTGGCGCATATGCCTGGAAAAAGCTAAGAGATAAGAAAGGAGAGTAACTTTTTGATACGAGCCTCAATCGTTTTGGTACAGGTTACTTTTATGCAGCAGATGCACAATTAGTTTATGAACCAACACCAGGAAGTTTTTAAAAAAGCCATTACTCTGCACCAACGTGGAGAACTGGTTAATGCGGAAGCTCTATACAACCATGTTCTCTCTACGAACCCGGGTCATGTAGATAGCCTGGTCAATCTCGCGGCTATTGTCTATAATCGTGACCCACAAGGGGCATTGAATCTCCTCAGAAAAGCCCGAAAGGTTTCTCCTAACTCTCCATCGGTGCATTTCAACCTGGGAAACCTGTTACAACGGCATGGCTTCATTCAAAAAGCATTAAACGAGTTTCGGGAAGTGATTCGATTAGACCCGGGAAATGCGGAGGCCTATTTTAGATTAGGTGTACTTCTTTCGGAAACAGGGAAACTCGAGGATGCTATTTTTTGCTACAAAAAAGCCTTTAATCTCAAACCTGGTGACGTACGGGTAGTTAATAATCTAACAGACCTCTATCATCGGTTAAAACGTTTTGAAGAAGCAGAAGAAATGGCCCTTAAAACCCTTGAGCTTGCCCCGGACCTTACGGAGGCTCATGGAAACCTGGGAAATGTATATAAAGGCCAGGGAAATTATGCTAAAGCAGAGTTCCATTTTAAAAAGGCATTGGAGCTTCAGCCTCAAAACGCGAAGCTTTTATATCATTTAGGAGCCACACTTCTTTTTAGCAATCGTCATAAAGAAGCTTCAGAATATCTTAGAAAGGCCATCGAGTCTGACCCAGGATTTCATCAGGCTCACTCTAGCTTGGTGTACGCGTTGAACTATTTGGAAGAGGTTTCTCAACAAGATATTTATGAGGCACATGTACTTTGGGGAGAAAAGCAAAGCAAAGGAATTAAAGATGCTGGCTGGAGCTGGATAGATCGTAACCCAAACAAAAAAATTAGGGTTGGATTCATGTCACCAGATTTTAAAGCTCATGTAGTAGCTTTATTCATCCAACAACTTTTCAAAAACTATGATAAATCCGAGTTCGAGTTTTATGGGTATGCCGAAGTAGAAAAACCAGACGGCTTCACATCCTCTTTTATGAGTTTGCTGGATGGATGGCGATCAACCATTGGGGTAAATGATGAGCAAGTATATCAGACCATTAGAAATGATAAGATTGATATCCTGATTGATCTTGCAGGGCATAGTGCCGGAAACAGGCTTAAAGTATTTACAATGAAACCAGCGCCTATTCAGGCTTCTTATCTTGGATACATTAATACAACTGGTGTACAGGAGATTGATTATAGGTTTGAAGATACCTGGGTCAGTCCTGAAGGGGCTCAACAATTTTACTCTGAGAAGCTGGTTTTTTTACCAAATAGTTTTACTTGTTATAAGCCAATAAGCCCCTGTCCAGAGGTTTCAGAAACACCAGCTCTTAAAAATGGATATATCACTTTCGGTTGTTTTAATAATACCAATAAATTAACCCCGGGCACTATCCGGCTATGGGCTCAATTACTGGCAAAACTTCCAACTGCAAAGTTATTACTTAAATCTTCTCATTTAAATGATAAAGGTACTATTGAACGGTTCAGGGATCAATTCCTGGAGCATGAGGTAAATAATGAGCAACTATTGTTTGAAGGCTCCAGTGAAATTTACCAGTATCTGGAGGCATATTCTAAAGTGGATATCGCGTTAGACCCCTTTCCTCATAATGGGGGAACTACTTCTCACGATACGATTTGGATGGGTGTTCCAATGGTTAGTTTAGAAGGAGATCGATATGTGAGCCGATTTGGAGTATCAATTCTGAATAACCTGGGACGTCCGGAATGGATTGCTTCCAATAAAAAAGAATACATTAACAAGGTGATAGGTTTGGCTTCTGATACTGATTTATTGAATACTATCAGACTTGGACTACGTGAAAAAATGAAGGCTTCACCCCTTTGTGACGGAGTAACATTTTCAAGGAATTTTGAACATACTCTTCGGTCACTTTGGAAGGAATTCTGTAAATAACAAACACCATGAACCAACCTACAAACCCACAAAAACCTCAACTCGAAATCTCCGGGTCGCGCCAGGTTACTTCCTGGATGGCTGAGCATCGTGTAAGCCTTGGATTTTCTACCTACCAAACAGGGAAGATGTTTTTAATAGGGCTACAGCCCGATGGAAGAATGTCTATTTTTGAACGAACATTTAACAGGGCTATGGGAATGTGGGCTAGTGAACAAACACTGTATTTAAGTTCTCTATATCAGTTGTGGCGATTCGAAAATGTAGTGCCTGCTGGTCAAAATCATCAGGGCTATGATAAGATGTATGTACCAACAGTAGGATATAACACTGCTGATATTGACATCCACGATGTGGTAGAAGATAAAAACGGAGATATTCTTTTTGTAAACACATTATTTGGGTGCCTTGCCAAACCAAGCGTAACACATAGTTTTGAGCCCGTTTGGAAGCCTCCATTTATCTCAAAGCTGGCCGCAGAGGATAGATGCCATATGAACGGATTGGCAATGAAAGATGGGAGTCCTAAATATGTGAGTATTGTAGGAAAGTCAGATGTAGCTGACGGCTGGAGAGATCATCGTCAAAGTGGCGGGTTGATCATGGACGTCGAAACCAACGAAATCGTAGCTACGGGAATGAGTATGCCCCACTCTCCCCGATGGTATAATGAAACTCTGTATGTATTGAACTCGGGAACCGGTGAGTTTGGAAAGATTAACTTTGATAGTGGTTTATTTGAACCGATCTCTTTCTGCCCGGGGTATCTAAGGGGAATGGCCTTTCATGGAAACTATGCTATTGTGGGTACCTCAAAAAGCAGGGAGAATAAAACATTTTCCGGATTAGACCTTGATGGTAAGTTGACCGAAAAAGGAACCGGAGCCAAGTGCATGTTGCACATAATCGATTTAACTACTGGAGATATTGTACACTGGATTAAAATGGAGGGTATTGTCCAGGAATTATATGATGTAGTAGCCATTCCTAATGTGGTACGTCCTATGGCTATCGGCTTTAAGACGGATGAGATTCGAAGGATAATTAATGTTCCAGATATAAGCTTTTAAGCCATAAAACTATAACTGAACTCTGCTTTGTCATATCAAGTGTAGCGAGAAGTTGTAGGTAGAAGACCTTTTTAGATTCCTGCCTTCGCAGGAATGATCCTGTTTGAGGTTTTTTTAACTGTTGTCAAAGCTGCAAGGTCATCTCGCGGCGTATGCCCGAGATCCGGATTAAACATTCTACCTCAGGAATGTTTTTGGTATGATCATGCATCGATCTTTAAAGCAAGAGTTTTGCTTTTAACTCAGCGTTAGATTCCTGCTTTTGCAGGAATGACAAGCTTCTGTACTTAATTCAAAATTTCTTATGCGGCAGTGATTTTTAATATTCCCCTGGCTCAGTTTCGCCATTTTAAAGTATAGGTAACATTACCTAGATTATACCCTCCTTAACTAAAAAGACTAAATCGTTAAGTGATGAAGACAGAAAGCAAAACAAACCAGGAGCTTATAGAAGAGAGAAATGCTCAGTTAACAAGCATAATGTCGAATGTTGATGGAATGGTTTACCGTTGCAGAAACGATAAAGACTGGACGATGGAGTTTGTGAGTTATGGAGCACTCGAACTCACAGGATATGCTTCTACAGATTTTACCGGTTCAAAGGTTAGCTATGGGGAAGATCTGATTCATCCTGAGGATGCAGGGCCAGTTTGGGAAACAGTTCAAAACGCCCTGGACAAAAAAGTTTCCTTCGAAGTTGAGTACCGCATAAAACCGAAAAAAGGAGAGGTTAAGTGGGTTTTTGAACGTGGTAAAGGGGTTTATAATAGGGATGGAGAGCTGGAGTTTTTAGAAGGCTTCATTGAGGATATTACCGAGATCAAAGAAAATGAAACGCTCTTTCGGTCTTTATTAGAATCTACTCCTGACGCGATGGTGATCGTCGATAAAGAAGGAAATATCAAGATTTCTAACCAAATAGCGTCAATACTTTTTGGCTACTCAAAAGAAGAACTTTCTAAAATGAAAGCAGAAGACTTAACTCCTGAACGCTTTCGCGCCAACCACCCGATTTATAAAAAGTCGTTCATTATAAAACATAATGCTAAAAATATGGGAGGAGGTATTGAGGTAGTAGGCTTGAAGAAGGACGGTACAGAGTTTCCAATCGAGATTACTTTCAACCCGATTAACACCAGGAAAGGGCAGTGGGTAGCAGCTGCAATAAGAGATATCACCAAAAAAGTTGAAGCACGTAAAGAGATTGAAGCAAAGAACGCCCGGTTAGAGCAGTTGAATTTAAGTAAAGACAGGATCATGTCTACTGTAGTTCATGATCTTAGAAACCCGATCACTTCTATTCAGGGACTTACTGGTATCCTTTTAAAGGATTTACCTGATTTAAGTGACGATCAGGAACTGATGCTTAAACTCATTATCGAGGCATGTGAGAAAGGGCAGGCTTTAATCGAAGAGTTACTAGAAATAGCCATACTGGAAAGTGATGAATATCATCTAGAAACTAAAGAAACTCATCTTCATCAATATCTTGCCAGCATACTCACTCACTTCAAACAGAGAGCAGAAGAAAAAGGCGTTAAACTGGAGTTAGATATTCGGAACGAGGAGATTGTAGCAAATATAAACCATGAAAAATTTGCGAGAGTTATAGAAAACCTTGTCACAAATGCCCTTAAATTTACCGACCAACCGGGCATGGTAAAGGTGGCGAGCTATCAAAACCCCGAAGAAATTGTTATAGAGGTTAAAGATGACGGGATTGGGATACCGGATAACCTTCAAGAGTATATTTTTGACAAATTCTCCAAGGCCAGGCGTCTCGGCTTAAAAGGAGAAAAAACCACAGGCATAGGGATGTCGATAGTAAAGCAGATTGTCGACTTACACGAAGGAAAAATCTGGCTTGAAAGTGAAGAAGGCAGCGGAACTACTTTCTATATAAGCCTGCCAGCTAAGTAGAAATGGCCTATTCCTATTTTCGATTCTTCTTTAAGGCAAGTGTAGGCTCCGGGACATAATGTCCTAGCCCGCCAGCACGAGGGTCGTTGAATGTAGTTGGGACATCATCATTATCCATGCGCTCTGCCCATGTAACCTCTACTTTCCCATCATCTCTTCGCTCCATAGTGATACAATCTTGCACCGGGCAAACCAGCGAGCAAAGATTACAGCCTACACAGTTATCATCGATGATATATGGTGTTCTGTTTCCGAGGTCTCCTGAAAGGCCAATAGCCTGGTGGGCACCGTCTTCGCAGGCGATATAGCATAACTCGCAACCAATACACTTTTCTTCATCAATAGTAGCAACTACTTTGTGATTCAGGTTCAGGTCTTTCCACTCTTTCACATTTGGCAAAGCTTTCCCGACGAAATCGTAGATGGTGTCATAGCCTTTGTCATTCATAAACTGGATCACGCCCGCTTCGATTTCACGAACGATGCCAAATCCATAGTGCATTACTGAAGTACAAACCTGTACTGAAGAAGCTCCCAGAAGAATAAACTCCACAACATCTCTCCAGGTTTCGATACCGCCAATGCCGCTTATCGGCGTGCCTTTTATTTCAAGATGAGTAGCGAGCTCACGCACCATATTCAGGGCAATGGGTTTAACAGCGGGACCACAATATCCACCATTGCTCCCTGCCCCTCCGACATCCGGGTACGGTGCATAGTTATCCAGATTTATGCCCACGATGCTTTTAAATGTATTCACTAATGAAATAGCATCTGTTCCTCCCTGAACCGAGGCTAAACCAGGATCAGTTATGTGTGAAATATTTGGAGATAGCTTGGTAATAACCGGAACTTTGGCTACTTCCATTACCCATTCTACGATAGTTTTTAAAACTTCGGGCTCCTGGCCAACTGCAGAACCCATTCCCCTCTCACACATACCATGAGGGCAGCCAAAGTTCAATTCAAGGCCGTCAGCTCCTGCATTTTCACAATCTTTGATTATCTGGTGCCATTCTGCTTTACTTTCTACCATCAAGGAAGCAATTACAGCATGATCCGGGAAGTACTTTTTAACCTCTTCAATCTCTTTGAGGTTGTCGGCTAGAGGCCGGTCAGATATCAACTCAATATTGTTGAAGCCTACCATTCGTGAGCCACGATAATCTGTTGATCCATACCTGCTTGAAACATTTACTACAGGCACACCGAGTGTTTTCCAAACAGCACCTCCCCAGCCTGCTTCAAAGGCTTTCATAATCTGGTAACCTGAATTTGTTGGTGGTGCCGATGCCAGCCAAAATGGATTTGGAGCTTTTATTCCTGCAAAATTGATAGATAGATCAGCCATGAGATATATAAATTAGATTATGAATTTTGCGAATTAAGCCATGCTTCGATACCGTGAGCGGCAGCTTTTCCGTCGTGAGCTCCATTTACAACTTCGGCTCCTCCGTTTACAGAATCCCCGCCTGCAAAAAAGAATGGGTTTGTGGTCTGAAAGCTCTCTTCATTAACAATAACCCGGTTTCCGGAATCAAGCTCAAGCCCGTCAATTAAATCAAAGAAGGGAGCCATCTTAGCCTGTCCGGTAGCTTTTATAACCAAATCACATTCCAGAATGAACTCACTTCCGGTAATGTATTCCAGTTTTCCATTTTTTTGTTCGGTTTTAATGAATTCAACACCCTCAGCTTTATCTGTTCCAACCACCCGAACAGGCTGAACATTAAATAGGCCTTTGGCCCCGGCGCTAACTGCAAGGTCATATTCGAATGAGTATCCACCCATTTGTTCTTTAGAGCGACGATAGGCCAGGGTAACAGACTCTGCCCCCATCCGTGCTGTTTCAGAAGCAGCATCCATAGCTGTATTTCCACCACCGAGTACAATCACACGATCAGGAACTACAACTTCATGTTGTTTCATTCTAAGTTCTTCCACAAACTCAACAGCTCCTTCTACATTTTCCAGGTCAATTCCCGGAATATCCAATTTCGCTGTTGGGCCCAGCCCTACACCAAGGAAAATAGCATCATAGTTTGCCTGAAGCTCTTCAATTTGTTCTTTAGTTGAGATAGGGGAGTTATAGTGAACAGTATAACCCAGGCTGTTTTCCAGGTATTCCATTTCGGAAAGTACTTCCTCATTGGTGATTTTATAAGGGGCAGTACCATATAACGTTAAGCCGGATGGTTTTTCCTTGGCTTCAAAAAGATCGACTTCATATCCCATTGTTCTAAGTTCACAGGCACAAGATATTCCGGCAGGTCCGGCGCCAATAATAGCTACTTTTCTTCCATTCGGTGTACCCGGTGTGAAAAGAGCTTTTCCTGAATCAATTACAGTATCGGTAGCATAGGTTTGGAGTCTACCAATATCTATTGGTTTCACATCCTGGTGATTATATACACAAGAACCTTCGCACAGTACTTTAGTAGGGCACACTTTTCCGCAGGCATTGCCAAACCAGTTCTGATCAAAAATAGTCCGGGCGGCGCCCTCCGTATTCCCGGAACTAATCTGTTTAATGAACAAAGGGATATCAATGCCTGTTGGACAAGCGGTAATACAGGGAGCGTCATAACAAAAGAGGCACCTGGAGCTTTCCAAATAAGCTTCGGTATCGTTCATTAAAGGCTTTTTCTGAGCAAAGTTTAGATGAAAATCTTCTTCACTTGCAGGTCGTTTATAATCGGCCATAGTTGAACACCTAAAAAGAGTTTCGGTTACAGTTCGGTTAATTTTCCATACGTCTCAGGTCGGCGATCTCTGAAAAACTGCCAGGTTGAACGAACTTCATCAATCATATCCAGGTCGAATTCAGATATTAAAAGCTCATCATCATATTCCGAAGCTTCGTCAATGATTTGGCCACGTGGATCAACATGATAGGAGGTTCCATAAAAGCGGCCGAGGTTCCACGGCTTCTCTTCCCCAACACGATTAATGCAACCCATGAAATAACCGTTAGCAGCAGCATGCGCTGGCTGTTCCAATTTCCATAAATATTGAGATAAACCAGCTACAGTAGCCGACGGGTTGTATACAATTTCAGCTCCATTTAAGCCCAGTACACGGGCTCCATCCGGGAAATGGCGGTCATAACAGATATAAACACCCACTTTGGCATATTTGGTCTGGAAAACCGGGTAGCCCAGGTTCCCTGGCTTAAAAAAGAATTTCTCCCAAAAGCCGGTGGTATGCGGGATATGATTTTTTCTGTATTTGCCGAGATAGCTTCCGTCCGCATCAATAACAGCTGCGGTATTATAGAACACTCCTGCCTGTTCTTTTTCATATACCGGAACAATCATTACCATTTCATACTTCTTTGCATATTCTTGCATACGTTCTATGGTAGGGCCCGGAACAGTTTCTGCTGAAGCGTACCAGTCTTTATCCTGGCCAGGGCAAAAATAAGGAGTATTAAAAATTTCCTGCATACAAAGGATTTGAACACCCTTTTTTCCGGCTTCTTCAATGTAAGGAATGTGCTTTTCCTCCATTGCTTTCATGATTTCTTGTATTGAACCTTCACCCTCTGTCATGGGCAGGCTCACTTGAATTAATCCGGATTTAACTTTTCTTGGCATCTTCTTTTCCTTTATTAGTTCTGATTTTCTTTAGAGGATTTTCGTGGTCTTTCCTCGTGCAATAAACTTCCCGCTACCGGGCTTCAGAAGACATTCACCATTCTCAATGGCTACATCTCCTCTTCGTAAAACAGTCTCGGTTTTCCCTGTTACTTCCCAACCTTCATAACTGGAATAATCCACATTCATATGATGCGTATCTACTGAAATGGTGTGCTTAGTATTTGGGTTGAAGACCACAATATCAGCATCGGTACCAACCGAAAGCGAACCTTTACGTGGATGCATTCCAAAGATTTTAGCAGGATTGGTGGCAGTAACCTCTACAAATTTGTTGAGTGAAATCCTTCCCTTGTTAACACCCTCTGAAAAGATTAACTCCATGCGATGTTCTATTGCCGGGTGACCATTCGGGATTTTAGAGAAATCATCTTTCCCCATTAGTTTCTGATCCCAGTTGAACGGGCAGTGATCGGTTCCAATTACGTTTACCAATCCCTGGTTTAACCCCGACCATAAGGCTTCCTGGTCTTTCTTTTCACGGATGGGAGGGCTCATTACCCATTTGGCGCTTTCAAAGCCGTTATCATACACAGAAGCGTCAACGAGCAAATACTGAGGGCAGGTTTCAACAAAAAGGTGCTGGTTTCTTAAGGTGGCTCGTCGAACAGCGTTAAGAGCCCCTTCACACGTCATATGAACAATGTACCCGGTACATCCTGTGTACTCAAGCATGTCAACAAACCTGGCTGAGGCTTCTGCTTCAGTAACTTCGGGCTGGGATAAGTAATGATATAGCGGAGAAAGCTTTCCTTCAGATCGGTGTTTGGCAATCAATGAGTCAATCATATCACCATTTGTGGCATGAACGGTTACCAGGCCGCCGTGCTTTTCAACCACTTTCATCAGCTGGACCATTTGCCCGTCGTCAATCATCAGCGCGCCCTTGTAGGCCATAAACGTTTTGAAGGAAGTAATTCCTTCTTTCTCGATCATCTCAACCACTTCTTTGGCAACGGCATCGTTAAAATCAGTAACCGCCATATGGTAGGAATAATCACCAATAGCTTTTCCTTCTGATTTGGCTTGCCAGGTGGTCAGAGCGTTTCTAAGTGTATCACCCTGAGTTTGCAGGATGAAGTCGATAACTGTAGTGGTTCCGCCAAATAAAGCGGCACGCGTTCCGGTTTCATAATCATCGCTTGAATAGGTTCCCATAAAAGGCATGTCCAGATGAACGTGCGGGTCAATTCCTCCCGGAAAAACGAGTTTGCCAGAGGCGTCAATTACTTTATCAGCATTAAAGGAGAGGTTTTCACCAATCGCAGAAATGGTATCATTTTCTATATATAGGTCTGCTACGAAATCTTCTGAAGCATTAACAAGGTGACCATTTTTAATCAGTATAGACATAACAAACAGGGTTAAACATTAACAGCAACAGGTTCAGGGTCCAGGCTTTTGTCTTTCATCAGGAAGTAATACAGTACAAAAGAAAGAATGAAACCAGTGAACCATGATAGTGAATAGAGAAAGCTCAACGCTTCTACCCAATAACCAACAAGAGCTAAACCGGTTCCGGCGGCAAAAGCGATCATAGCGGAAGAGTTAAACCCAGTTCCATTGTAAGAATAAAGACCTTTTTCTTTATATAGCTCTGTAAGGTGAATGTGTTTTTTCCGAACTGCGAAGTAGTCGGCAAGCATGATTCCTAATACAGGCCCAAGTAGCCCGCTAATAAAAATTAAAAGACTGCTGATGTCGTCCAGCCATAGCCACGGGCAAATCACAATACCGATCAGCCCTGTTATAACGCCACCAGTTCTAAAGTTGATTTTCTTTGGGAATAGATTCGAAAAGGCATTTGCGGGAGCTATCACATTAGCGGCGATGTTCGTACTTAAGGTGGCAATCAACATGAATATTTGCGAGACAATTACAACAACAGGAGAATCAAACATGGATAGTAATGTAACCGGATCCCAGGGTGCATCTTCTCCAATGAGAATAGAGTCGAAGTTGATGATGGCGGCACAGGTCACAAAAATCCCGACGAAAGAATACAAGATCATGGTGCCGGGCAAACCAATAAACTGTCCAGCAACCTGTGAGGTCTGGGTTTTAGCAAAACGGGTAATATCGGCGATACTCAATGACATGGTTGCCCAAAACCCGACCATAGCGGTAAGCCATAAAACGTAAACCCAAATCTTTTCAACAACAGCGGTATCACCATCATCAGCCAGTGCTAAAGTTACATTACTGGAAACTGTAGGAGAACTACCGTTGAGTTTACGAAATACAACACTCAGCGCTTTATCACCATTATGAACTTCTTGTGCGGAGGCAAAGTCAGAGATATTTGTGCGAAGGTTTGATTCAATTGGCAACCAGTTTTGATCCGTAAGTTCATGATCAGAACTCGCTATTAGCTGGTATTCATCCGCTTTGAAAGACGAACCGGTTTTATCAGTAAGAGGGTCAAGCGTCAGGTAAAGCTGACCCGCACTTTCCTCAAGCTGTGCGGTAGGGTGTTGAAGCTGTTTGCTTTGATCTAAAACAATAGCAAAGCCATCGGCTTTTGTAACTCCCCAGCCGATTAGAAAAACACCGATCAACAGAAGGATAGGAGCCGAAAACTGTTCCAGCCATTTAATACTCTCAGTTCCCTTCCAGACAAAGTAGATATTGATGAACCAAAACACGATGAAAGAGGTAAATTTACCAATTGAAAAACCGGCTACAGCATCGCCACCAGTAAGGGCTATGAAAATGGCATAGATGGCAAGGCCACCAATCCAGGTTTGAACACCGAACCACCCACAGGCAACAATTGCCCTGAGAATAGAAGCCAGGTGAATACCTCTTGTTCCAAACGACACCCTTCCAAGAACAGGAAAAGGAATTCCGTACTTCACACCAGCATGACCGTTCAGTATCATCGGAACAGTAATAATAATATTCGCGAAGCTAATGATGATGAGAGCTTCGAACCAGCTTAACCCGGCGCGAATCATATAGGAAGCCATTAAATATGTCGGAATACATACCGCCATTCCAACCCAAATAGAAGCCAGGTGCCAGGTATTCCAGGTTCGTCCTGATTCAGGAACAGGAGCAAGTTCATCACTGTAAAGTTCAGAAGATGAAACATCTTCATCTAGACCAACAATTTCAGTTTTTAATAAATCACTCATAGATAATATTCATCAGCTATTGAAATTGCTTGCGACACGATGTCAAGACCTTCGTCAACTTGTTCGGTTGTTACACAAAGAGGAGGGGCTATAAATATCCAGTTCCAGCGAACAAAGGTGAACATGCCCAACTCCCGGATTTTTGACGCCATCTTAAGTGTGGCTTCCATTTCGTGAGGCTTGGCATTCCAGGGAGTTACCGGCTCTTTCGTTTCGCGGTTTTTTACCAGCTCGATACAGCCGAGCAATCCTGTATTTCTAAAATCTCCTATAGATGGATGCTTCTCTTTAAGCTTTTCTACTTCCTGCTCAACATAAAGACCCATTTTTGCTGCATTGGCCACCATATTTTCGTCCTCGATAACCTGGATATTCTCAACTGCAGCGGCGCACGAAACAGCATGAGCCGAATATGTAAGCCCGATCACCAATGGGTTGTCATTAAAATGTTTGGCAATGGTATCAGTTACTACAACGGCGCCAAGTGGCAGGTAGCCGGAAGTGAGCCCTTTAGCCATACACATGAGGTCAGGAGTTACTCCTGAATGATCAATCCCAAACATCTTCCCCGTCCGGCCAAAGCCACTCATGGTTTCATCATCGATCAGTAAAATGCCATATGAATCAGCAATTTCTCTCAATCTCTTCCAATAATTTGGTGGGTATTTGATACACCCAGACGATCCGGATTCGCCTTCAATTAATATAGCAGCGATACTATCCGGATTTTCGTACTTAATAATGTTTTCGATGTTCTTTGCCGCCATTTCTCCACATTCTTCCATTGAAGAAGTATTCCACGGGCAGCGGTAGAAATAAGGGTTTTCTACATGCACAAAATTTGGAACAGCCTGGCTATCCATTGGGAACTTTCGGGGATCTCCACCTGCGGAAATAGCGCCATAGGTAGCGCCATGATATGACCTGTAATGTGAAATGATCTTATGCCGACCGGTATACATCCGGGCAACTTTTATAGCATTTTCAACGGCTTCAGCCCCACCAAGAGTAAAGAATGACTTGGTAAGATTTCCGGGAGTTATCTCAGCAATCTTTTTACCAAGTTTTCCGCGCACATCAGTAGCCATTCCCGGATAAACATAACTCAATTCACTCATTTGCTTTGCCACGGCATTAGCAATTCGGGGGTTTCCATGCCCGATATTTACGTTCATCAATTGAGAAGAGAAATCCAGGTACCGTTTACCATCTCTGTCAAATACATATACACCGTGGGCACTTTTTGCATTGATGGGATTTAACCCGCCTTGCTTAGCCCATGAGAATAATGTGTAGTCTAAATTGTCTTGTACGATATGATCCATACCCTGTAGAACTTTTTCCATCTTAAGTTTTTGTTAGCTCATCCAGTTTGTCCGGGCTTCCGGATTCCATTTCACGGATGTCTTTTTATTCTGAGTCCAGAATTCAATCGAGCTTTTCCCTGTAATATCACATACACCGAATTTAGAGTCATTCCACCCCCCGAAAGGAAAAGGCTCTCTAGGAACAGGAACGCCAATGTTTACACCTACCATACCTGCGCTTGCGCGATCAACTACTTGCCGGGCAAACCCTCCGTTTTGAGTGAACACTGCAGCTGCGTTGCCATAACCAGAGCTATTTTCGATAGATAAAGCTTCATCCAGGTCTTTTGCGCGGATAATTGAAATAACAGGGCCAAATACTTCTTCCTTAGCAATAGCCATATCTGGAGTTACATAATCCACAATAGTAGGTCCTACATAAAAGCCGCCGTCTTTCCCGGAAACTGTGGCATTACGACCATCTACAAGAACTTTGGCACCTGCTTTCTCAGCGTCAGTGATGTATTTTTCAATACGCTCTTTCGCTTCTTTTGAGATTACAGAACCAAGAGTGTCTCCCGGGATGATTTTTTGAGCTTCCGAGATCATCCGTTCAACAATATGATCCACCTGATCAACACCCACCATAACTGCGGCTGCCATACAGCGCTGTCCGGCGCACCCAGACATGGAAGCAACAACATTGTTTGCGGTCATTTCAGGGTTTGCATCAGGAAGAACAATAAGATGGTTTTTTGCACCACCGAGAGCTACACATCTCTTTAAAGTTGATGTAGCTCGTTTATAAACAATCTTTGCCACTTTAGTTGAACCAACGAAAGAAACCGCTTTGATGTCAGGATGATCACAAATAGCCTCTACAATTTCTTTACCGCCATGCACGATGTTGAAAACTCCGTCAGGTAGCCCCGCTTCTTTTAAAAGCTCTGCCATACGAACGGCGCTTAAAGGAACCACTTCAGAAGGCTTTAAGATCATGCAATTACCTAATACAATGGCATTTGGGACAGTCCAGTGAGGGACCATGTTTGGAAAATTAAACGGGGAAATAGAAGCAACTACACCAAGTGACTTCCTTTCTATTCTGCACTCTACCCCTCTACTTACTTCCTGTACTTCATTAGTGAGAATCTGAGGCATGGAAACGGCAAATTCACATAATTCAATACTCTTTTCCACTTCTGCTCTCGCTTCCGAATATATCTTGCCGTTTTCAAGGGTAACGAGCTCTGTTAATTCCTCAATATTCGCTTCCAGGAGCTGTCTGTAGCGAAAAAAGACCTGGACACGCTCTTTGAGAGTCTTGGATGACCAGGAAGGATAAGCCTCTTCAGCGGCTTTTACAGCCTGGTCAAGATGATCAAATCCGGACATTGGAACCTTTGATATCACGGAGCCATCTATCGGGCTAATTACATCTATTGTTTCTTTGGGGTTAGGCTCAAAATCTCCATTAATAAAGTTTTTGACGTCAGGTTGAAGGGTTGAAGTTGTACTCATAAAAAAAGGTCAGTTAATTCGGTCTGTGTGAAACATAAAGTAGCTCAAGCTGTTAAGCGAAAGTGCTACTACGCACTATAATGGATTGAACACAAAAACGAAAGGTTAAAATGTGGATAATTTGTTAATAATTTCGAGTTATTAACCTGATCCTGTTTAAGAGAGGTGCAATACTGTGCTAGTCGGGAAGGGAAGAAATGCTATATAAGTCCTTTCGATAAGCTTAAAAAAGAACCTATATAGCTAAAGCGAGAGGTCTGATTAACCAGCTTGTTCATAGGCGGTTTTAAGCCAGCCAATGAGTTCATTGTCTACTTCTGACTCCTGTGTAAGTTTTACCCGGTTTGTACACATTGCTCCAAAAGGGCCGGAGTTTTCAAGCCGTTCAGTAAGTTCCGCATCATTTAGTTTCAGGCCTAAATCAACTCGTGTTTTTGTAGAGGGTTGTACTAGCGCAAACTGTCTCTTTCTGCGAAAACTTACGCTCGATTTTTTTGGGGCTACTTCCACATCATCACCAAACGCAGATACGATTCCAAGTATCTTATCGTAAATAGGTTTTAGTGCTTCCTTGCCTTTTCCGTATTGGGCCGTAACCAGGTCATCAGCATCATGAGAGCCTGCGTCTGATTTTAGGGTTTTTAATGCAACGAAATTGGCGAAGCCATGAGTGAAGCCGTGTTCAGTTTTCAGGAATGTCATAATTTGACCGTACTTCTCAAAGTTTTGTGCGGTAACAATCTCAATCCATTCAGAGAGAGATTTACCCGTTTTTTCCAGTAATCCTTTTTCCATAGTGATATTTATTTTTAGAGTGCCCCGAGAATTAACCCGATTGTTGTAAGGGTTATCGTGCAATAACCTGCATCGATAAAAAACAGTTTTAAACTTTTATCTCCAAAGAGATATATGGTACCAATAAAGGTTGAAACCCAGCCGAAGCCAGCAAAGAAGCCGGCCAAGCCTCCAAAAGTAACGTCCGCTTCCGGACCTATAAACATAGCGAGGTTAATAGTAGCGATAAGAGTTAAAAGTATTGCACCCCCGAAGACTTTCGGAAGATTTCTTTTTCCCAGGTCTTCTTCAGTTAGATTCATTTCCTTCATCCATGCTTTACCAAAAACAGGACCGTACCACATCCCACCAATAAAAAATGCTGAAGCGGTAGCGATAAGAACGGCCAGCCAGTTAATAGTTTGAAAAGTTGTAGAGATATCCATCAAATAATAGTTCGTTAGAATTGACGGATGAATCTCGCATGAAGCGTGCAAAGAGTATTGTAAAAAAGTTACCTCTATTTAATCGGGAAGAAATTTACTTCGCCATGTCCCTTTTGCTCCGTTAGAAAGGCGCCAGGATTAAACCCTGAAAAAGTCTTAAACTCTTTTATAAAATGAGCCTGGTCATAGAATCCACATTCTGCACTAATTTGAGGCCATGAAATATCTTCTTCTTGTTGAACCTTAGGAAGAATACAGTTGAAACGAAGAATTCGCTGAAAGTACTTTGGAGTAACACCAACAACTTTTCTGAAAAGATCAATGAAGTGTTTCTTTGAAAAGCCAGAGTCTTTGATGAGCTCCAACATATTTGTTTCGAAGAACTCCGGATTGCAAGTGATACTATCAATTACTTTATAAACACTTTCATCAGGAACGTAATCAGGGTCAAACCGAGCGGACAGGAATCGTTCAGCGGCGGCATACTTATCAGCTGGAGTTTCGGCAGCTAAGAGCTGATCCCGAAACTGAAAGATAGAATCTCCAAACAACTCTTCAGCTGGTATAACAGAATTACTTACCTCATCTAATGGACGATGCAGATATGGAATTGCCCCGCCAGGCTTGAAGCGAATTACAAACATCTCAGAATCAGGAAGCGCGGAAATACTTATGTAATTTTTTTGGAGTCCTGAAAGCCAGCACTTAGTAAAATCAAAGTTCTTTTCAAGAGTTTCGTTGTTGTAAGTATGACGGGGCAGGTCATCAAGTTCAAAAATTAAGTAAACATGCCCATCAGGAACTACCCTCTCGATAGAATGCTGAGGCATATAACCTTTGAAATAAATGAAGCAGTCCACAAACGTATCAATTGGTGGGCCTGGCTTTGGGTTTTCAATGAACATCAGTAATTAGTAAAAGCGGATTGGGATATCTACCTGCACCAGGTCCCATGAAAGAGACATAGTAGTAAGGGAAAGGTTCGTTTTTGAAAACTCTATAGTGAAGGCTTCTACCGGCGTATCAAGTTTTTTTACGGGAACCTCAAAACGTAAAGCATCCCGCTCTTCCGAATAATCAAATGCACCCCATTCTCCAAGAGCATAATTTAGAATTATGGTCCAGTTTTCCTCACCTGGTATCGAATAGAGGGAATAAGTTCCAGCTTCAACTACATTGTCACCCATTCGCACGGGTTCGGTAATAGTGATCTCAGTTGCTTCATTAGCTCCTGTTCTCCAAACCTGCCCATAGGGTTCCCACTCTCCAAAAATGGTTCGGCTATTTCTGTAAGGTTGCCCATATACCACTTTTATATAGGTGTTATTCTCTTTGATGGATGCTATTGCAATCGGGCTTTTTCGGTTACCAATTGGAGCATCTTGTCGGGTTGAAGGCTTTTCCTGGGCACAACTTAAACCAAGAATAGAAACAAGCATGATAATAAAAAGAGTCTTGCTCTTATGTATTAACCAGTTTTTCGTCATTGATAAACACCAAAAATAAGTTCTGTATGATTTCGTGTTGGCTCAAAAGCTGCACCAATGCTGAGCGTAACAGGAATATTTGAAAAATTGAAACTAAAATTCAAACCTGCTCCAATCACTGTTCTGCTGGAATTATACAAATTATCTGAATTCAGATCAGATATTGTATGAGAGAATAGCGCTAAATACACAGAGTTGAAATAGGTGGGTAAAAGCATCCACCCTTTATCCGGGTAAGCAATAGGGATGGTGTAGCGCGTGCTAAATCGTCCCAGGTTCTCAGCATCGGGGAATATATTGTTTTCTGAAAAACCGGTAGGTACAATGGTACTGTTACTATAAAAACCATTGCTAGTTTGCGTGAGAAAGCTTAGGTCGATGCGCAGAGACTGGTTAAACCTCTTAAGCGGTGATACAAAAGCAAGGGCGCCAAAAAAGGCTGAAGCTCTTTTGGAGCTGAAGTCTGTCTTAACATCCTGTTCAAAAATACTGTAAAGCCCCAGGCCCTCTGAAGGTTGTACATCCCTGGGGTTGGTCAAAATATTATGGAAGTATTGTGTTGTTAAAGACACGCTTCGAACGCTAAAATAGTTGGAAAGAGGCTCGTTCCTTAAAGAGTAATTTCTAAGACGTTCTGTTGCAAAACCAGGAGTTATTGTTAGAGAAGAAAAGCGGGTGTCTCTTCTGAAAAATATTTCATGTGAAGTCGATAGCTCGAACTCTTCACTAATCTGCGTTACAGAGATCAAATTTCCTTCGCCGTCACGTAAGGTTCCGAAGGTAGGAGAACTTGCCAGTTTTAATCCGAAGCCAGGCATAAAGCTTTTATTCTGATATCTAAAATCATAATAGAGTTTATCATTTACACCAGTTATCTCGGCATTATAGGAATGACTTTGTAGGGCATCGGCTCCAAACATAGCCACACCCCACTGGGTTGTTGTAGTTCCGGAAGCCTGGTAAAACACAGGAAATACAGCACGAGGTTTGAGCCAACTTACGTCTGTTCTGTATTTGCTGCTCGTCCATGTTTGAGCCGTTTCCTTAAGTTCAGAACCGATACGAGGCCGGGAGGTTTTTGTAGCAAGATTCTGACCTTGCAGCATAGTAGGAGTTGAAACCGGAATATTGGCAAAATCAGAGCGATCCAGAGTTGCTAATAATTGTTCATTATCCTGTTGAATTACATAAGCAATTCTATCCCCGGAAGGAGAGTAGGAAGCTTCAAAGGCGTTGTATAGAGATTGTGTTACCTGAACCAGCTCTTTCGATTGTAAGTCATATTCATACACATTCATAGCTGGAAGGGCATCAACTGTAAAGAGCACCTTGGTTCCATCAGGGTGCCATTGAGGATCAGTAATTGAACCCCGGGCGAATGCAATGTCAGGATCGTTATCTAGATCAGAAGCCAGATCACCCAAAGTAGTAAACCACAGAGCCTGGACACCTCTTTTGTTCTGAACTACCGCGAGTTCACTGGAACTGCCGGGTTTCGCTGACAGGCCAACAGGCCTGGAATCATTATAGCGTTTCAGAACAGAAACTGAATTATTATCCTTTAGTTCAACAATATTAGCGGAAGAACCATCAACTTGTAATGCAAGAGTTCTGGTTCCAACTTTAGTAGGAGAAAAAAGCCGGAGGTTTGTGGTTAGGTTCGTACTCTTACCGGATGAAAGATCATAAGAAGCAAGGTCGGCCATAAAAGAAGTACTGTAAATCTTTGAAGTAGTATAAGTTCCATACAAAAGAGTTGACTCGTCAACTATGCTGTAATTGTAATCACGTATGGTTATCGCCTCTTTAAGAAGTTTAGATTTATTGCTAGCCAAGTCGTAGGAGTAAAACCCCTGAACTGCATTATAAAAGGCTCCATAATAAACCAGTTGATTTTCCGATAACCAGAGAGGCTTTCGCATTTGCTGCCCTCTATTGCCGGATTCCAAAACCTGCTGTAAATCATGGGTTGGTTTAGGTATGGAGCTTAATCGTTCAGTTTCTTCAGCCTCTTTATCTTTAATGTATTCAGCATAGAGTTGATGAGGCCATTTACCAGTGACTTTTTTTAGAGCCATTCCATAACCTAAAAAGAAGTAACTGTACTGGAAACGAATGGCATTTTTACTAACATTTTCGCCGTATTTCTCATGCAGCCAATTCGTGAAGGTATAACCTGCTATATAATGACGGTTAAAGGGACGTGTATTTGAAGAAGGCTGGAAAGTTTGGCCCATGCTCCAGGCATTCGAACCGACCAGGTTTGCATTGTATTGGTTATTAAAAAATGCGAGATGTCCACGCCCGGCGCCTTCGAGTCCTTTATGGGTTTCCTGGTATACAGCTAACCCTTCATGTACACCTACTTGAGGAAAGATGTTAAAGAAACGGGAGAAGTCAGGGCTCATTATTCTGATCACTCCAGGTATACTCACCGGGTTGGTTACATCAAACTGAGAAGCGTGTACCAGCTCATGAGGGAGAACAGCTTCCAGCCATTCCCCTGAAGCCGGGCTAATTCCTTTTCCTTTAAAAGGGGATAACTCAACTTCCATTCTAAAATTTGAAGAGCTCACAAACCCATTGGTTATATCATTATAGTTTGTGAGAATTACCGGGAAGTTAGAAAGGCTCCCACCGGCAAGTGCGGTTGCAGTTGCGTACTGGCTTTCAAGTATCATTCCTGTAGCCCGGGCCAGTGAGTCATCTCCGGCAGCGTAGATAATCCTGAAGTGAGGAGTTTTCATCTCCTGCCAATTCATACCTGCAGGCCTGTTTTGAGTTAAATAGAATTGGCTAAAAGCCTGCGTACTAAAACAAATCAAAAAAAGAACCAGAAGAGCAGATCTAATTAGTTTCATAAAAGAGTCAAAAATTAGGTAGATAGTAAAAGATAGCCCAAAAATGAGAAAATGCACCGCCCATCACAAAAATGTGCCAGATTTCATGAAACCCAAAAGTCTCAGGTTTAGGGTTTGGCTTCTCAATAACATAAATAACAGCCCCGATAGTATAACACAATCCACCAATTGCAATCCAGTAGGCAAAGCCATGAGGAAGTAATTCCCATATTTGTGGGAAAATTATAACGGCAATCCAGCCCATCAATAAATAGAGCAGCGTGGAAAACCAGCGGGGAGCATTCAGCCAAAAAATCTTTTTGAGCACACCAAACAGGGCAAATAGCCAGATTCCGGTAAGCATCCAAAGCCGCCATTCACCTTCCAGAACAATAGCACAGATTGGAGTATAGGAACCCGCTATAACCAGGTAAATCATAATATGATCAATAAGCCGGAAAAACTCTTCTCGCTTAAAGGATACGTTTATCGAGTGGTAAATAGCACTGGAACTGAACATTGCAAAAACAGTGACGCCATAAATTAGAAAGGAGAGCTTGTGCCAAAGGGAACTTTCCGAAGCATTTAACATAAGAGCAACCGTCCAAATAACTGCTACAACGGCACCTATTAGATGCGAATAGGTATTGAAGGGTTCTCTGGCGGGTAAAAAATATTTAATCAAGGATTAGATCGAAGGTTTTAAAATTAGCCCTGGAAAAATTTCCAATACACGAAAAATAAGGTGAAACCAGTTAAGAACAGAATTCCGCACCAACTTAAAACTCTGAGCCAAACGGGAGGCCGGTGCTCTTCTGGGAAGTGTTTGTCCATCACCAGCCGGTAATTAATAAAAGCGAGTACTGGCGCCGAAAGAAAAGAGAGTGTTGTTGCCAGGTCAACCATAAAAATGAAATTACTTCCGGCTATATATAAGGCTACAAGTGAACACGCAGAGATCACAACAATTAATACCCTATAAGCCTGTTTAGATGAAGCGTCAAAACCGGGTTTTATGACTGATATAATCTGGCGGGTAACTCTTGGGTAGGCATCTGTAACAGTAAGAGTAGTACTGAACATTGTAGTAAATGCACATATGATTATTATCCAATAAGCCCAACTCCCCAGTGTTGAGGTATAAATGGCTACCAGTTGTTTTGCAAAAACGCCACCACTCGAAGCAAAATCAGCACCCGAACCAAACATGATAAGTGCACCCAGGCTTAAAAATCCCAGTGCGAGGATTCCGGCCCCTATGTATCCGATATTAAAGTCTACCAGGCATTCTTTGAGTTTTGGCACATGCCCGGTTTGCTTCATTCTTTCAAGTGACCAAAGCGAGTGCCAGGCAGAACCATCAATAGGGATCGGCATCCATCCCATTAAAGCAATAAGGAAAGAAACTCCCCCGGCTGTCCAGATGCTGGGCGGAACAGGCTTTGCAGCCATATCGCCCGTTTTAAAAATGGCAACAAGTACAGCGGTCAGTGTTGAAAGAGCAAGTACAATCATTATAAGTTTAATAGCTCCGTCCAGGGCTGAATATTGACCTGCAAGCAAAATCCCGATACAAATGGCGAGTAAAATAGCGCTCCATAAAAGTGGAGAAAGAACAATTCCAGTAAGTTCTGCAACAAGGCTTGCAGATACTATGGTTACAGCAGCCTGAACAGTAAACATAGTTCCAACCGTAAACACCACAAAAATCCAGAAAGCCCAGTTTCCGAGTTTTTTATAGCCATCAATCATGCTTTGCTGTGTAGCGATAGCATACCTGGGACCGTATTCTAAAAAAGGATATTTGAAAATGTTAGCAAGTATAACGGCCCAAACCAGTGCAAAACCATAGTCGGCTCCCGCCCGTGTAGATTGTACAAGATGGGAAACGCCGACAGCAGCAGCAGCCATTATGAGCCCGGGACCGATTGCATGCTTCAGACTTGATTTGGCTGGAGTAGTAGAGACGCTCATAAAAATGCTTTAATTTTGAATTGATAGAGGGTACATTTTTTTGATTAAAAAAGCATCTGGAAACTCATTCTACAGATTTAACGGGAGAAGCTTTTTTTCAGCATTTTTCAATTAGTTAGGCTACTATTCAAACTTATCATTAGGGACCAAAAAAAACTATGAAAAAAATCTTACTAACTACCGCTCTTTTAATAGGTTCTGCCTCTATTCAGGCGCAGGTAACATTAGACTATTATTTAAAAGATGGAGTGCGCTATGACCAGAGCATTCCAACTCCAAAATCAGTGCTTGGCGCTGAACTTGGTGAATGGCATGTACGCCATGATCAACTTGTGAATTATATGTATGCGGTTGCGGAAGCATCTGACAGAGTCACTATTATGGAGTATGGAAGAACGTATGAGAATCGTGCCCTGCTTTCACTAACAATTACTTCTCCTGAAAACCATGCAAGGATAGATGAGATAAAAAGGGAGCATAACCAGCTTTCCGACGCCTCAGTTTCGGATAACCTGGACCCTTCTAATATGCCAATAGTAGTTCAAATGAGCTATAGTGTACATGGTAACGAACCAAGCGGGAGTAATGCTTCACTAGCAGTTTTATATCATTTGGCTGCTGCTCAGGGAGCCGAAATTGATGAATTACTCGAAAACGCGGTAGTTTTGATAGATCCTAGCATAAACCCTGACGGGTTAAGCCGGTTTGCACAATGGGCAAACATGCATAAAAGTAAGAATACATTAGTTACTGACCCTGAAAGCCGTGAGTATAATGATGTATGGCCTGGTGGTAGAACAAACCACTATTGGTTTGATTTAAACAGAGACTGGTTGCTTGTTCAACACCCTGAAAGTAAAGGAAGAGTTGCCAGGTTCCAGGAATGGAAACCAAACATTTTGACTGATCATCATGAAATGGGTGGTAATTCAACATTTTTCTTTCAGCCAGGGATTCCCAGCAGAACAAACCCACTAACTCCACAAAGGAATCAGGATTTAACGGCCAACATTGCTGAGTATCATGCAGATGAGCTGGATAAAATTCAATCGTTGTACTACACCAAGGAAAGCTTTGATGATTTTTATTATGGAAAAGGGTCAACCTATCCGGATGTTCAGGGTTCAATTGGGATTCTTTTCGAGCAGGCGAGCTCAAGAGGTCATGGCCAGGAAACAGTAAACGGAACACTGAAATTTCCTTTTACTATCCGAAACCAGGTTAGGGCTTCCTATTCAACATTGAAAGCTGCTATAGGGCTTAGGGTTGAATTACTGGAACATCAAAGACTGTTTTATAAAGAAGCGGCAGAAGCGGCATCAAGAACTTCTATTAAGGCCTATGTATTTGGCGAAACAGCTGACCAGGCCAGGACTTATCATTTGGCTGAAATGCTAAACAGGCATAGCATCGAGGTGTATGAACTAGGTGAAGACCTTAACGCAGATGGAGAATCCTTTAAACAAGGTAAAGCCTTTGTGGTACCAACAAACCAGGCTCAGTATAAGTTGATCACTGCAATTTTTGAGAGAAGAACAGAGTTCACAGATAGCCTTTTCTATGATGTTTCAGCATGGACGATGCCATATGCATTCAATGTTCCTTTTGCGGAGTTAGGCTCGAGAGAATTTGATGACAATGTAACCGGAGCCATATTTGATGGTGAGATGAAGTCCAATGGATCGGTAGTTGGCGGTGAATCAAACTATGCCTATGTATTTGAATGGGATGAGTATTATTCGCCTCGTGCGTTATATCGGTTATTAGAAGCAGGTGTTCGTACAAAAGTAGCCAGTATACCTTTTTCGGGAGTTACTGAAGCAGGACAAAGGAATTTTGATTACGGAACCATTTTGATTCCACTCGGAACCCAGGATAACCAGGAAGAAGTTCATGAAATTGTAAAGACTATCGCGGAAGAAGACGGTATTACAGTTTATTCCCTCAGTACTGGTTTGTCGTCTGCAGGAATTGATTTGGGAAGTAATAACTTTGCTACCCTTCGTGATCCGAAAGTAGCCATTATTGGTGGTAGTGGAACAAACTCTTCGGAAGTGGGAGAAGCCTGGCACTTGTTTGATCAGCGCTACCACATGCCTCTTACCATTTTAGATAAAAAGGATATCCGTGGTGCTGACCTTTCCAGATACAATGTGATCGTGATGCCCGGCTTTAACTATAGTGACTTCTCTCCAGGAACAGTTGAATCAATAAAAAGCTGGGTAAGAAATGGAGGAGTACTTGTTGCTTATAAGCAAGCGGTAAGCTGGGCTAAACAACAAGACCTTGCTGATATTGAATTCGTTGAGCGTGATGACGATGACGAAGATGTCGAGACAAAGCCGTATGCCAGACAAAGAAATGATTCTGGAGCCCGTGTAATCGGTGGAACTATTTTCAATGCCAAAATAGACCTGACCCACCCCATCGGTTATGGCTTCAATGACGATGACCTTACAGTTTTTAGAAATAGTACAATCTTCCTTCAAAAGGGCGAAAATCCGTACTCAACCCCTGTTTACTACACAAGTAACCCCTTAGCTGCGGGCTATATTTCAGACGAAAATACCGAGTTACTTAAAAACTCAGCATCCGTAATTGTAAGCAGGTTTGGTGGAGGACGTGTGATAACCATGACCGACAATCCGAACTTCCGTGCTTTCTGGTATGGTACGAACAAACTATTTGCCAACGCCATTTTCTTTGGCCATACAATTAGAGCTAGTACTACTAACTAAACAGAGAAATATATATCAATCTTTATTTTGAAAAGGTTCAGGGAATAAATTTCTGAACCTTTTTTTATGAGTAGCATTTTCCCTTCTTGCTCTCAAAAAAAGTACTTATGAAAAAAGTTTTTTTCATAGAGAAAAAGACGCATTCCTAAATCAAATTTGGTTTCCCAAAACAGTTAAGACCCGCAAAGCTGGTGGTTCATATTCTATAGTTTCTGAAAAGAAGAAATTTAAGCCAGAAGGCAATTTTTGTGGAATTCAGAAAACCAAATATTGGAATTTCAAATGTGTAAGTAATTAAAAATATTGATGATAGCTTGTTAAGCTCTTAGAAAGGTTTTTATACTTTTTCGAAGCCGTTAAATAACTGAGAGCTAACGAGTTAATGAAAAGTAACCTGCTATTAGTGGGGCTTCTACTGGTCATCTATACATTACTTTGGGCAGGCTGCTCAAACACAATTGATGCCGATGAATCCCCCGATGAAATCACATTTATACCCAAAGCCAACAACCCTCATGATAAAAGTAAGTCTCAAGGGGAAAGCCCGGACTCACCATTCTCTTGCCTGGTGAGTACACTTGCCAATAATGAAGCTGATTATAACTACTGGAATATTTCCTATTGGGTTCATATTCCGGATGAGATTGTAAAAGAGACAGATGGTAAAACCATCCTAAAGGCCTTTGTATATACAGATGAACTTGCCGGAGAGAAAGCGGGAACCTTCCGGGAAGCCTCAAAAGTAGTTCGGGTAGCCCAATGCCGGATTCCCGATTCTGAAAAAGCCATTGAGATTATGGACGAGGAATTCAAAAAGTTCAGGAAGAAAACCTGGCTTGATTCCGAAAGAGTAAAAAAAGTTGCAAACATAAAACAAAAAGGAGATTGGGAATGTACCTCATGGTATACGGTCTATATCTGTCAGTACAACACCCAAACTGATACTTATTACAACTGTAAAGTGAGCGAACCCATTTGTGCCCAATGGGTATATGTAGAAGGAGAAGATTCAGGTGGAGGAGGAGGAACAGGCGGGCCGTCAGAAGATCCGGGCTATTGTGATCCAAATGGATTAGACCCTTGCTTTGATGATGGAGATGGAGGGAGCGCTCCAGCCCCTCCTTGCAGCCAGCCAGACCCTCCGAAGTGGTGTACAGATCCTTGCGAAACGGGTGATCCGATACTTGATAACACAGGAATCCAGGAAGCGATGGAACTTATCTGGGAAGCAAGTAAAACCAATTTACCTATCGCCCAAAGAGTAGAGCAAGGTGGTTACATCACTAAAAGTAATGGGAAGTATGGATTTAAACCTTTTACTAACATGACCCATTCTGCTTGTGGAATAACTGGAAGTATGGCACCCCCAAATAATACAGTAGCATATGTTCATACACACCCATTTTTTGTTGGAGAAAACACTACTTCTGTATGTGGGACTGGAGGAGTTACAAGTCATCAAAGTACTCATAGCAGCGGCGATTATGCTACATTATATCAACTCGCCTCTAGTACAGGGAATAATTTTATCAAAGGGTATGTACTTGATGGGAACAACATTGTTTCCTTCGCTCTTAATACACCTCCTGGTTTCGGAAAATTAGACTCAAGGTGTGGTTATTAACTCAAATCAAACAAAAATGAAACACTTGGTTAAACTCTTAGGACTAATTATCATTTTTCAAGTCACTTTTCTTCAAAAATCGATTGCTCAAAATACGTCATGCTTTAGTAGTCAGGATACTGATATTTTCTTAGCTACTTTAATACTAACCAATGATGAGATTAAAGAAGAGAGAGTAAAAATTGGAATTGGTAGCTTCAATTATATTGCAAATAACTATTCTACAGAAGATTCTTTATTCGTAGAAAAGATTATCCAATACTGGAAAAATAACTCTGTTAGAATTATCAAAGAGGAAGCTGATTGTAATGTAATTAACTCACTTTTAGCAAAATCAAAAGTAGAGCAAACGTTGCCTGGCCCATTGAAAAAAACCTACTTTAAAGTACGGAATACATATATGGTTGTTTTTCAGCATGATTGCGGAGAAGGATGTGTAAAAATAGGAGGAGAAAAATTACCCGTTTTAATAATTGATAAAGAGGGTGATATCCATGAGTTAATGAGGTTATAAAATTAATACAACCGTATGGTTTTAAACAAGTCCGGTCTATTAGCTTTAGTACTGATTATTTGTTCGGAGGGCATTTGTGCAGGGGTTACTAGCTGTGTCCGGATACAACCGTGCACAGAGTCTGATGACTCAGAAATCATACTTATTCATGGAGTTTTGACTTCAACTGGCATAATTGCAAAGCGGGATACAACCATATTAAAAGCATTCAGGTTTGAGGTAGATGATGAAGATTTATTGAAGAAACCTGACGTAATAATGTTTCTGGTAGACAAGTGGAAAGAGAAAGAAGTATCAAAGGTTAAGGAAGAGGAGTTATGTGCATCCATTTCAGAAGTACTAGACTCAGATTTATCATTTATTGATGGTTCAGAGTCGTTCGACAGAATCTACTATAAAGTTGAGAATAAGTACCTGGTGATTTATAAAAGGAAAAATTTTAGTACGAGGAATATCCAGATTCCATATCAGATATTGGATGAAGATTTTAAGTTGATAGGAACCTTTTCATTTTAAGCACCAATTGAAAATCACTTTATTAAGCACATTATTTTCCCTTAGGAAGTCTTATACCTTAGAAATCAGGATTATGAAGACCAATGTTGAGGAGTTTTTGGAGGTCGAAATAATACCCAAAATTAGTCAGCTACTTATAACGCTTGTTTTCTTTCTCTTTTGGTTTTTTGAAAAAGTTATACAAACTAATTCCCAGGATAAAAACTCCCAGGATAACAGCAAACCCTTGGCCAGTTTGATAAGCTCCTCCACTATCGGAAGAATTTGAAAGCAACCAGCGTAGGATAATTCCTCCGCCCCAAAGTATTCCTACTATTGATAATATTTTATTCTTCATTTAATCAGGTTTGAAGAGTTTTAGCTAAGACTTACTCCAATCGAACTATCAGAATTCGCTATGTCAGTTATCATTTTGTATGTAAGTGAAAGAGCTGCAATTTCGAATACTAGAATAAGTGGTGTCAAAAAAAGATCGATAAAATAAGTATAAGGTAAAAAACTTGTTAAATAATTAGGAACAGCAAGCAATATCGGAAACACAACTACCACTAGAAAGATAAACAGGTGACATTTTCTTGTGAGTTCCCAGGATTCACGGAAAGAGATTTTTTTATCTATAGCTATTGCAGGAAATACAAGAAAGAGTCTACTAGAATACCATAAAACCAGAAGCAAGGCTATTAAAGTAACATACGGATGGAATGAAAAAAGAGTGATCAGAATAACAATCAATACCCAAAGCAACAGGAAGTAAATCACAAAGGTTGTTTCTCGTTTTGACCATGAGGTTATTCCCCAAGGGCCAACCGATTGTGGCCCAAGAATAACTATTCGATGAGTTACAATAGCAAATATAACCTGAGCTGCTAGTCCGGTTAATGAAAAGAGAATGTTGATTAGTAGACTTGAACTCAAATACGCTTGATAATAGAATAGAAGCTTAATAAGAGCAGACACTATATAGACAATGAAAGGAATGAATAACGCTTGTAGAAGGGTTTTTCTATAATGAAGTATATACGCAAAAGCGCCTCCAAATACCTGTTTAAGAGCAGGGTGTATTAACTCTTCTTGATTCTCACTCATTCAAATAACCATTAAGATTATAAGGCAGATTCATTACTCCTCTCTTGGAGGCAAACCCATTAGATATCGAAAATCGAATTTTTCTTTAGGCATGGTTTTGAGATTGTTAATCAAAAGAATAGCCCGGTCAATTTTCTTTTGGCTGCTTTTAACCTGGTTCACATAATGGATAATATATCTTTGTTGACCTGGTGTAAGATCTTCAAAAAGCTCAAAACCTTCCCGGTCTTGATCCAGTAAAGCTTCCAGTTCTTCAGAGATTTTCATCCCGTATTTGGAGTGGTCCAGCTCAATTACGGCAGTTACTTCGGAATCCAGGGATAAACCCCATTTTTTCTGATTCTTTTTATTAACAGTGATATAAGCAGTACCACCACCTTTGGATACCAATCCACAATGGAATTGTTCATTTTCATTGATTGAACAAAGCAGGCGCGTGCCGACTCCGCCAACCGCTTCAACAATCTCTTTAGGAACGGTGATATGATCCAGCTTTAGCTTTACTAAAGTGTCCAGGTAAGAAGTAAATGTGATAGGCTTCATAGCTAAAATGAGGCGTTAGTTTAGCAGGTTGCCGTCCTCATCCCATTCAGCGATATCGGTTCTTTTACTTTGATCAACACACTTTTCGAGCCATTCCTTCTCATAGCTCATTCCGTGTTCCTTCAATACATCCTCAGGAACACCATCCCAGATATTAGGTGTATTCCCCACATAACCAAGGTCATTAAAGCCTATTTCTGTAGTATAGTACCCGGTTAAGGTGAGGTTTCTGATTTGCCTGAAGAATCGAATTCCCGGAGCGGTTTCTTCTGTTTCTTTATCCGGATATGCTATTTCATCTAACAAAGCTGTTTGTTCATTTACTTCACAGTCCTTGAATACAGAACCATATTTCTTTTTAGCCCTGTTATCCAGCCATGCCATTCCTCCGCGAAGAGGTGTTTTTAGGTAGCTCATGTCTTTCACTATAAAAGCGATAAAGTCCGGGACTCCGGCATCACCAGCGGAGCCAGCAGTGCTGGTAGCTGGCAGAATCAGGTCGCATAGAACAGCTACGGTTTCAAGTTCGTGTTCGGTGAAAAACGTTTCTTTAAAAAGACGCTCATCCCGTGCTTTTTCTTTTGGAGTTCGGCCATAGCCGTCGCTATTAGCAAAAACCAAAGGGATTGCTTCTTCAGCAGCCTTAGTGGCGCCAGGTGTTGTGAAAAGCATGCCCGCTCCTAAAGAGCTCATTAATAAAGTTTTTATCGATTCTCTTCTATCCATGGCTTAGATGTTTTTCTTTTTAAGTTGATCGACAATGTATTCTGATGCCCGCATTGAAAGAGCCAATATAGTCCAGGTTGGATTCTTATCTGCCTGAGAAACAAAAGGTCCTCCGTCTACAACAAATACATTATTTGCATCATGGAGTTGGTTAAAGCTATTTACGACAGATGTTTTAGGGTCAGAACCCATTCGGGTTGTTCCAACTTCGTGAATAATTCTTCCAGGAGCAGCGAGACCGTAATCGCTATCAGCACCAGGCTTGCTTCCGAGAGTAATGGCTCCCATTGAGTCAAAGATTTGCTCAAAGGTTTCGTGCATATGTTTGGACTGGTTCCGTTCGTGATCGGTCCAGTTATAATGAAAACGAAGTACCGGGATTCCAAACTCGTCAACTACATTTGGGTCGATCTCACAATAGTTGTCATACTGAGGGATACTTTCTCCCCTTCCGGCAATACCAACCATAGCACCATAGAATCGTTTCACATCATCACGGAGCTTGGTTCCATAACCGCCGATCGTTTTTCCAAAATGACCATTTAAGTCTGTAGTATCAAAACCAATACCATAGGATGGCATGCCCATCCCTCCCCAAACTTCAAGGTGGTAACCGCGAGAGAAATCCAGGTTTTTACTATCATTTAGCCACCACGGAGTGTACACATGCATGCCTCCAACACCATCTTCATTGTACATTTTCCGATCCAGAAGCTCAGGGACCAATGCTGCTCGCCCTGCTCCGGTAGAGTCATGTAAATAACGACCTATCATTCCGCTACTATTTCCCAGGCCATCAGGGTGAGTGGCACTTTTAGAATTGAGAAGTATCCTTGCGGAACTACATGCAGAAGCTCCAAGCACTACCACTTTAGCATTAAGTACATACTCTTTTCTATCTTCCTTATTGATATAGGCAACCCCGGTAGCTTTTCCATCTTTATTTACCAGAACCTCACGAGCCATAGAGTTCACATACAGATCAACATTTCCACCGGACTTTTGCGCAGGAAAAATCAGACAAGAACCAGCAGAAAAATCTGCATAAACCTGGCAGCTGCGATTACATTGATTACAATAGAAACAAACCCCTCGATCTTCATTTATCCTTTTAGTAAGTATCGAAAGCCGGGAAGGGATAACCGGAATATTCGCTTTTCGAGCTCCTTTGATATAATATAATTCGTGCAATCTTGGTTTTGGTGCCGGGAGGAAGAAACCATCTGGCTCGTTATGAATTCCTTCTTTACTTCCAAAAACACCGATTAGTTTATCAACACGGTCATAATAAGGCTTAACATCATCGTAACCGATGGGCCAGTTATCACCCATTCCGTCATAATCTTTACGCTTGAAATCTAAAGGGCCGAAGCGAAGCGAGATTCTTCCCCAGTGGTTTGTCCTTCCACCAAGCATCCTTGCCCGAAACCAATCAAAGCTCGTATCATCTTTTCTGGTATAGGGTTCACCTTCTATTTCCCATCCTCCATAAAGCGCATCAAAATCGCCGAAGGCACGAGTAGTTCCTGCCCCTCTTCTGGGAGATTCCCACGGTGGACGAAGCTGGGTTCGGTGATCATTATTTGCAGGATCAAAAAACGGGCCGGCTTCAATCACGGCTACTTTTAGTCCTGCTTCTGAGAGCACCTTGGCAGACATACCTCCGCCTGCTCCCGAGCCAATAATTATGGCATCATATTCTTTAGACGTTTTTCTGGTAGACATAGAACCTTAAGATAAATGCTTAGTTACGAGGTCTTAATTTATAAAAAACAAGGGGAGTTCAAAGGGATAAAATCAAGAGTACATTCCGAAAGAATGTACTCTTTCAAAAGCAACGCTATTGCTTTTCACCATTTATGATAACCCCTGTTACCTGGCTTGTATATTCGAACGGGTCGCCGTTAAATAGAACAAGGTCAGCATCTTTGCCGCGCTCCAGAGATCCTACTTGTTCCTCAATACCTAACAGCCTGGCGCTTTCAATAGTAATTGCGTCCAGGGCAGCGTTCATGTCCAACCCATTTGCAGCGGCTACAGCAGCTTCAAAAAGAACCACACGCGTTTTTGGAACATACCCTTCAAATCCGCTTTGGAACGCAAATGGGATTCCAGCTTCATGAAGCTTTCCTGCTGTTTCGAATGAAGCATTTTTAGTGTCACCATATGTCCTGGTCATTGTTGGATGAACAAATACAGGTAGGCCAGACGCTTTAATTTCATCCAGGATTAAGTATGCCTCAGCTGCGCCGTCGATAACCATAGGGAATCCAAACTCCTTTTGAAGCCTGATTGCCGTCATGATGTCGTTTGCCTTATGAACCGTGATTAATGCGGTGAGCTTGCCTTCAAGTAAGTCGGCCAAAGCTTCCATTCCCAGGTTTGTTGCTCCTTCTCCTTTCTTTCTCTTTTCAGCATAATCCTGTGCTTTAATAAGTTCCTGGCGAAGCATGGAAACTCCTTTTGATCTCGTTCCGGGCTTTCTAATTGCACTATTAATCATAGAACCCATAGTAAAAGCAAGCATTTTTGCCGGGACAATAACTGATTCCTCAACCGTTTCACCCGTTGTTTTAACGATCATAGTTTGTCCGCTTATCAATGCTCCCGGTCCGTGCCCGGTATGAACGGTTGTAATTCCAAGGCTTCTAAGGTGTCCAACCAATTCTTCTCGTGCGTTATAAGCATCGATCGCCCTTAGCTCAGGCTGAATAGCTGATGAGGTTTCCAGCTGATCCTGGTCATGGCGTTGGTTGTAGTGTCCTGCCAGCCCAACCACTGAGTGAACATCAATTAGTCCGGGAGTAATAACAGCAGCTTCCATTATTTCATAGTTGGATGGAATTCTTATGTCAGATTGTTTTCCAACCCGATCAATTTTTCCGTCTTTAATTAGCACAACTCCATTTTCAATCGGATCACCGGCACTCGTGTAAACGATATCACCTTTTACGGCTATTTGAGCTTTGCTTTGTGAAACGCTAAAAAAGGCGAAAACAAACAGGGTAAACAGTTTATAATATCTCATTTCAAACCTCCATCAGTATGGTGTGTATGTACTTCGCCACGATAAATTTCATAGCCTCCTGTTGCATACTCTTTATCTTCAGGAATACTTCTATCCCACACTTTTAGCCCTTCAATCCATGTTTGTTCAACATGAGTGTATACACTGAAAGGATCTCCGGAAAGAATGATAAAATCGGCATCCTTTCCTTTTTCCAGAGTCCCAACCCGGTCTCCTACATCCATCATTATAGCATTTGCTATTGTAACAGCTTCCAATGCTTTTTCCCTGCTCATACCAGCCCGGACCCCCATAGCCGCTGATCGAAGAAATAATCTCGAATCAGTAATGGCATCGTCTGTATGGAAACCTACCATAACTCCTGCTTTTTCGAGTACTCCACCACTTACATTACTGAACTCTATGGCTTCCAGTTTACCGCCAAAAGAATCAAGCGTTATGATAGAAGCGGGGACCCCTGCTTCAGCGATTTCATCAGCTACTTTATAAGCTTCACTCACGTGTTGAAGAACAAGCTTATAACCAAACTCCTGGGACAGTCGGATGGATGTTAAAATATCATCATGACGGTGGGTATGGTTATGAACGGTTCTTTTGCCTTCCAAAACCTCTACAAGTGTTTCCATTTGTAAGTCCCTAGGAGGCATTTTGCTTTCATCTCCGTCAGCGTCAGCAATTTTCTTTTGGTAATTCTGAGCCTTAATGAATAAAGCCCGAACCATGGCAGCAGATTTTGCACGTGTTCCGGGAAATGGCGGGTTACCAATTGGATTTGTTCCGTTTGCCATTTTGAGGCCGCCATAAATATAGTTTTCCTCGTCAATTACCAGGAGCATATCTTCAATTACATTGGCTTTTCGAAGTTTCAGATATACGGTTTGCCCACTGATTAAATGTCCTGAACCCGGCATTACATTAACTGTTGTTATTCCACCGGCCAGTGCTTTTTTAAAAGTATCACTTCGTGGGTCTATGGCGTCCATAATTCTCACATCAGGATGCAGCGCAGCTGATCGGTCGCCACCATCTCCTTCACCGATATGAGAGTGTGTATCTACAAGGCCGGGCATTAATACTTTACCCGAAATATCGTGGACAGTAGCATTACCAGGGATTCTTGTTCGGCTATCGCCGATAGCAATTATTTTACCATCCTGTACAACAAGTACACCATTATCAATCGGTTCACCTGAAATAGGAATGATATGAGCACCTGTAAAAGCAGTTGGTGTGGATTGAGCCAATGCTACACCGGAGGAGCAAAAGAACAACAGAGCCCAAAGAGTTAGTTTTTGAAGAGATTTCATAAAAAAGGACTGGTTTTAAATCAGTCCTAAGTTATAAAAATATAGCCGTGATGAAAGGGTGTTGAAAAGTATTTACAAGGGCCCGGTTAAGTCAATAGCTTTTGATCTTTATCACCATCCTGGAGTTCAGTATAGGCTTTCTGAAATTCATCAATCAGTTCCATGTAGTTCTTTGACTGGTCTAAGTCTTGTTCAATAGCCCTGTTTTTAAAGCTGATGTTTTTAGCATGTTTCAGAAAGCGCCTGAAGTTAACTTTATGTAGCTGTCCATTATCTTTCTCTTCAACTATGATGAAGCCATCATCAGTTAGTCCTTTGTATAGATAAATAAGATTTAATTTACCTGTCTCAAAGGCCATTAGCTTTGAAAAAGGCCCGGTTATATTGGCATTTCGGGCTTTGATTTCATCGCCCTCTTTCCAATGGAGGATATCAGGGTAAAGTAAGTGAGAAGGTTGTTCTTTTTTTCTAAAAAAACTCATGTTCGAATTAAATCAATCTAAATCCAGGCTAAAAACCTAATTGTACTGGCCCTCTATTTCCTGAAGTTTTTGATCTATCATTTCCTTGGATAGCCAAATACCACGAACCATTACGCCTGAATGATCTTTAATGTTCGCAATATCTTCAAGTGGATTTGAATTTACCAGGATTAAATCAGCTCGTTTTCCCTTTTCTATGGTTCCAAAATCATCCTGATGGCTGAAATATTCTCCAACATTTGTAGTGCCAGACTCAATAATTTCATAAGGATTCATTCCAGCTTCCTTCATGATAGCCAACTCCCTGTGAATAGAGAATCCCGGGACACTGAACAGCTGAGGGGCATCGGTTCCCATTAGTATTTTTACACCAGCTTTGTTCATTTCCGAAAGCAGTAATTGGCGCAGTTCTGCTGTTTCCAGGGCATTAGCCAGGTTAAAGTTTGGGTTGCTATCGATGTTATTTCGGACAAAATTATTGTAATTATTACGAACCTGAACCGGGATATACTTCAGCTCATCATAGGCACGTAAAGCATCGTAATCAGCAGCTCCGATAATTGTTTCCCATAGTGCCTGCGTTGGAACAATCCAAACATTATGCTCCAGGGTCTTCTGTATAATTTCCGCCATTTTTTTCTCTCGCTCAGCTCCTTCATAAGCTGTTAAGTATGCGACATACCCATCAATATGATCAATAGTTTCCTGCCCCGCGTCTATAGCTCTAACAATTCCAACATCAGAAGGAACATGACCGCCAAAAGTGATTCCAAGCTCATTGGCCTTTTCTGCCATGGCATTGTATTCAGATAAAGTAAGTCCAGGGTGAATTTTTAAAAGGTCCCAGCCCTCTTCTTTTTGTTGAATAACCTTGTTTTGCGCTTGTTCCGGAGAACTTACGGTGTTTCCATTAAAACTAGGCCCCGCCAGGTATAGATTCGGGCCAACTAACTCACCGTTATTAACCCGGTCTTTTAATTCCAGTTGGCGATCATACCCTAACATCCCCCGTACTGTTGTGATGCCAGCAGCTACATAAAGAAATAAAGTGTTTTCAACATATTCATCGTTGAAATAAGCAGGAGCATTTGGCGAAGGGTGTGTTGGAGGGACATGACCATGCATTTCAGCTAACCCTGGAATTACATATTTACCTGTTCCATCAATTTTTACAGTTCCGGGTAGTAATTTCACTTTATCACCAGGGATAATGCTGACAATTCGGTCACCATTTATAACAACCGTTTGTTTCTCCAGGACGAGTCCATCTTCCGTCATGGGGATGACCGATACATTTGTGATGGCGTACTTCGTTAGGTCTTTTGTGTTTATATCATCAGCAGAAACGGCACCTTTGCCAAATTCTGAAGGTCCAAAAGCATAATAGGCTAAAAGGATTGCTAAAACGGATAAAAATGTAAGGAGCTTTTTCATAATAGAAGGAAAAGTTGAATGTGCTAACGTAAATAAGTGAAATCTAAGTGCGTCTTACAAGGCTTACTTCTTCGTTTTATGAAGTTTTACTCTCATCGGATTCATTGGGCCCTAACCTTTTAGGATGATTGTCGCCTTCCTGGAGTTCGTTAAATGCTTTCTGAAAGGTGTTCATTAGTTCCATATAATCGGAAGTGCCTTTGAGTTTCATTTCCAGCATTCGGTTCTTGAGGCTTTCATTCCGGGCTTTTTTGATGAAACGATAGAACTCGAATTCAAGCATATCTCCGTCTTCATCTTTCACGTAAATTTTACCGTTCGCATCTACGCCTTCAAAAGTAAAAAATGCTTTTGCATAGCCACCACCGGCAGGAGTGTATTTGTGTACTTCCGGCCAGGAAATTCTATTTCCCCCGATCGCATTAACAATATTCCAGCAATAAAGGTTATCTCCTTCCCTCCAATGAAGAATGTCCGGGTACCAGATATGTGGTGCTACCCCTTTCTTTTTATTCTTAAATAATCCCATAGAAAACTTTTTAAATCCGTGTAATGAAGTGGTAAAATGTAGTTCTTTTTTAAAAGAGAGTTTATGAATTACCTACAGAGCCCTGCATCTTCAAAACATTACCCTGTTTTAGAGTTCCCAACTTAAGGCTTCCTTTATAAAAGAAGAAGAGGCTTATTGCCATAATTGTGTGTGCAATATCAAGATGGTTAAACCAGATGCTGAGCTGGATATTATTCAGGTAAACAGCAAGTGAGGAAGACAGGAGCAGTGTAGAAAGAACAAAGTACTTACTACCCTTATTATGAGTCTTTATATAAGCGTAAGAATGAAGCGGTAAAACTACCAAAAGGAACCCAATTGCCAGGTGAATCTGTACATACAGAAAAGAAGCATTTACAACAGTTAGATAAGTCATACTAATAAAAACCAGGATTACCATTCCATTGATGAACCTGTTTAGCACATCGCTGATAAGGGGTTTAACAAACAAGAGAGTAGCTTTTTGAATACAGAAAAGGCCAATAGAGCTTATAACCCAGCTCGGAATTTTCCAGCCCACTCCAAAATTGTACTGGAAAGCATGCCCGAAAATGCCCCCAATAAGTGTAGCAATACCCATACATAAAAAATAGTAACGGAGATATGGCTTTATGGTACCTAGAGCTGAAACCTTGCTAAGTTTGATGAATGCATATACACAAACTGCTGTAACCCACAGATCAGTAAAGGTGACCATGGGTTCCATTATGGTGACGCCAAAAAGCTCGATAGAGGGTTGACCAGAAGGAGAGTTCATCATGCAAGCTTAAGGGCAAAATCTTAAAAACAAAAGCACAAATTGCAGAATCTGGAAACTTAATTCGTTTTTGTAAGTCCGTTCAAAAGATCAACATCCCATGCCCCGGTATTTGGATTATAGATGCCGAAACCTGATGCAAACTCCCAGTAGTGGTAGCTCATATCATTTGCCAGGGCAAAGCTTACAATAGCGGCTGTCCAGCGCCCGCGTGAAGGAGAATCAGCTTTACTGTATGCTCCAAACTCACCAATATTAATAGGAACGCCACGATCTTCTCCCCAATCAACGATGGTTTGAAAGTGATTCTCAACCGCGGAAACTTCTTCGGGAGTTCCATCCCAGGTTGTGCCAAGCCATGGGTCAGAATTGTCAACCCATTCGGCGCCCTGGTGAGTAAACTGAAATGGCTCGTAGTAGTGGACCGTAACAATAAGGTTTCCATCATCTGGAATATCCAGTTTTAAAAGTCCGGGAATACCACCCCACTCGGCGGCACCAATAACTACAGTGCGATATGGGTTGTGCTCACGGATTTTTTCCAGTCCCAGTGGTAATAATTGATTCCAAAGTTCAGCGGTCAGTGCTCCATGAGGCTCATTTAGAATCTCAAATAACACTTCAGCGGGTTGATCTTTGTATCGTAGAGAAAGTTGCTCCCAAATGGCTAAAAACTTATCTCTCTCTCCAACCGGGTTGTCAAAAATCTCTTCATAATGATGAATATTGAACATTACCATCAGGTCATTTTGTAAAGCCTGTGCTATAGCCCAATCTACTCTTTCCAAAAAGCCTTCATCAATGGTGTAAGGAGCCTCAGCTGAAGTATGAGCTGACCAACGAACCGGGATTCGCACACTACTAAACCCGGCTTGTTTTATCAACGAAAACCATTCAGCCTGTAAGGTAATACCCCAATCTCCTTCATTCGGAGCTTCAAGTGCATTTCCAAGATTAATGCCTCGCCCAAGCGCGATGTTCTGGGCAAAAGGATCGAGAGGACCGCTAATGCCGACAGGGATTTCTGTTCCGGACTTGGTGTCTTTACAACCGGTGTAAAAAAGTCCAACAAATAGTAGAAGTACCAGGGTTCTCATGACAAGTTTTTTTGAGTGAAAATGAGTGAACTGAAGTTTAAATAGAATCCTTCAAAAGGTCATGTTAGAAAAAAATTCTCACGAAGACCTACTCCTCTGATTTTGGAAGAATTGAGTTCTCAATTTCTGATTCACTAATAGATGTGATATTACCCAAATCTTCAATCTGGGATGAGGCCTCTTTAATAATCTCTTCATAAAGTGATAGTACTTCAGGAGAAAAACCGGGCGTTCGATCAGCGGTCATTTTAAAAAGCTGCATCTGGTTAAGGAAGTTATTCAAAATATGGTGAGTGGAAGCCATCATAGCCCGGTAAATCTTGATCTTTTCAAGTTCAACCGTTTTATACCTTCTCCTCCTTATTGAATCGGCTAGGGTAAAGAAAGAAAAAATGAAAAGAGGAATAATAAGTTCATCGATTTCATATTCCTCTACATCTTCCAGGACGCCATGCATTCGTTCAAAGAGGTCTAACTCGAAGACAATAGTAACTACCCAGGTTATAGTGGATATAACCAGACCCAGAATCGTTAACCTGTAGTTTTTCATAGATGTCCCCTGTACCGAAACTGATCATGAACTCAAAAAAGCAGCTTTAGATGACTAATTAAAGCTTTTTAAGCAAACCCAGTATTGCTTATGCGTAATGTTGTCCTGTTTACGAAGGGGAAGAGCACTATTAGGCTGGATTGTTTCAATAATTTTTGAAATCTAATCTTTATAAGTTGACACTAGAGAAGAACAAACCTAAGAATACAAGGAGTATAGTAAAGGGTGCTGAGTACCAGATTTAACCTAAGCCATAATAGATTGAGTAGTAAGATTTGCCCAAAATAAGAACTCGTTGATTTGGAGTAGCTTCAAGAATAAATTTTTATTCTTTTTATAATTATAATCAATAAAAATTAATATTTAGATATAAAATAAATAGAGTAATTAATCGTGCTAAAGAAGGAAGCTTCATAGCATGGTAACAATAACAAAAGAATAAGAGTCATGAGAAACATAAAACACAAAATCATATCAGTGTTAATAGTCATGCTAATGGCTTGTAACAACCTTGGTCAAGAAAGTAGTTTTGAGCAAGATTTAGATATCGAACTTATAATGAGTAGTATCCAAAGTGTAGAGGTTAAGCCTGTTAGCGAATTCGATCTAGAAGGGAATTATGAAATATTAATTTCGTTCGGTGATGGAATTAGTGAGAAACAACTTCCTCAATCTTTCAAGCTGTGCGGTTCGGGAGAAGTTATGGTTAGGAATAAAAATATAAATCGAATGGTCTTCCACTCGATTACTAGTAACCCAGAAATAAAAAGTAAATATCTAAATGAGCTCAATGGTGTAAAGAAAAAACCTGGTGGTTCAATAGGGTGTGAAATTTCATTTACAAAACCAGGAGAATACGATTCTAACTGTGATGAGGTATGTAGCGCAGAGTCATTACTAGGAGGGAAAACGATTTTCTGCATTTGTATATATGATTGCTCATTTGAAATTTCCTGGTAACAGATTATAGTTAAGTATGAATTACTTAAGGTTAATAGGAATTTTATTAGTCTTTTTTATTGGACAGGTAATTAGATTGCCTGTCCAAAATCTAACTGGTTATGAGTTCTCAAATACATTAGTGTCCTACCATTGGTCAAAAATTATAGTAGGGCTGGTATTAATACTTTTTTTTGTAATAAGTATTTCAAAGTCAGGCTTACTTAAGTTTAACTATCAGGCTTCAAACCCAGTAAAAAATAGCACCTATCTTAAAGTTCTATTTTTGATCGTTTTAATTAATTCATATGTAATAACAGGCTATCTGTATTTAGATGGATACCTTTTAATGCTGGTATTGTTCTCAACCTATGTTACCGCAATATCAGAAGAGTTCTGTTTCAGAGGCTTGATCCTGCCAATCCTAATGAGGCAGCAAATAAAAAAGGACAACTTTATTCAGGTGGGAGTGCTTATTAGTTCGCTAATATTTGGCCTTTTTCATTTTATGAATTTAAAAGCACAACCAGAGAATATAATAGGCATAAGCCATCAAGTATACGCTGCAATAGGTGTGGGTATTTTTTCAAGCTATATTCTATTAAGAATAAAAAATATTATCGTCGTGGGCGTTTTTCATGGAACCTTAAACGTGCTTTTAAACCAGAGTAGATTTGATGAGATAAAGGTTGGGAAGAAAAGCCTGAGCGAGCCGGGTTATAGCTTTGAACTATTAACGACAATCTTTACCGTTTCTGTAATAACGCTTTTTGCTTTTTACTTCTTTAGAAAGCTTTCAGACATTGATTCAGAAAAGCTCAAATCCGTTCTGCCAATTGATCGAAATACAGTTAGCTAAGCTTATTCACAAAATCCAGTTGCTCCCAGGGGAATTCGCTTCTACCAAAATGGCCGTATGCTGCAGTTGGCCGATAAATTGGGCGAAGCAGGTCAAAACGATCAATAATACCTTTTGGCGTACAGTCAAAGGTTTTGGCAACCAGTTCTGAAAGCTCGTTATCGCTCATCTTTCCGGTACCATAACTGTTAACATTTATCGAAACGGGCTCTACAACCCCAATGGCATATGCCAATTGCACAAGGCACTCATCAGCAAGTCCGGCCGCAACCAGGTTTTTAGCAATATGTCGGGCAGCATAAGCGGCACTCCGATCTACTTTAGAAGGGTCTTTACCAGAAAAAGCACCGCCACCATGAGCTCCAAAGCCACCATAGGTATCTACGATAATTTTTCGACCTGTTAAACCAGCATCACCATGCGGGCCTCCAATCACAAAGTTTCCGGTTGGATTGATATGATACTTGGTTTCTGAATCAATAAGGTTTGAAGGGATAACATTTTTAATGAGAACGTTTTTGATATCCTCATGAATTTGTGCCTGCTCAACGCCTGCATCATGCTGAGTAGAGAGAACGATGGTATCAATGCGGGAAGGCTTGCCGTTATCATCATACTCAATTGTAACCTGACTTTTACTATCCGGAGCAAGATATGGCATCAGGTCAGTAGTTTTTCGGATTCTGGCCAGTTCCTTAAGCAGGTTATGAGAAAACTGAAGTGGCATCGGCATGTACTCAGGCGTTTCTTTTGTAGCATAACCGAACATCATTCCCTGGTCACCGGCGCCATTTCTATCAACCCCCATAGCAATATCCGGGCTCTGAGTATGAATGGCAGAAAGTACGCCACAGCTTTCAGAATCGAAACGATATGATGCTTTGGTGTAACCGATTTCCTTGATTACCTCACGAACAATTTCTTTAACATCTACATAGGCTTTTGTGGTTACTTCCCCTGCTACAACAGCCAGGCCAGTAGTTACAAGGGTTTCAACAGCAACTCTGGATTTTGGATCTTCCGCTAATAAGGCATCTAAAATAGCATCTGAGATTTGATCGGATACTTTATCTGGGTGCCCTTCTGACACCGACTCGGAGGTAAATAGTTTTTTCATGCGTAATAAATATTCTTAGTAAGGTACTTTCGGTTACGAAAAGAGCGCTAAAGGTAAGAAGATTCTTATTGAAAACGACTTAAGAATTAAACAAATCTGATCCATCGGCATCTTTTTTAAACCCCAGATATTGATATGCTTTTGGAGTGGCTACTCTGCCTTTCGGAGTACGTTGCAGAAAGCCTTCCTTAATAAGAAAAGGTTCATAAACTTCTTCAATGGTTCCTTTGTCCTCTCCCACGGCTACCCCAAGAGTACCGAGGCCTACAGGACCACCTTTATAATTCTCAATAATAGCCCGAAGCATTCTTACATCCATTTCATCCAGCCCATTCGTATCAACATCCAAAGCATTGAGTGCTTTGTCGGCAATGGCTTTATCTATGGATGTTAAACCGTCAACTTGTGCAAAATCCCTTGTTCTGCGAAGAAGTTTGTTAACGATCCTTGGAGTTCCGCGGCTTCGACTGGCTATTTCATGAGCTCCCTCATCGGTAATCCCGAACTTCATAATATGAGCGGATCGAAGGGCGATTCTCTGTAGAAGTTCAACATCGTAATAGTCGAGCCTCATGTCGATGCCAAATCGGGCACGAAGTGGCGCCGTGAGCATTCCCTTTCGGGTTGTGGCTCCAACCAATGTAAAACGGTTCAAGTCAATTTGAATACTCCTGGCATTGGGGCCTGAGTCAATGACAATATCCAGCTTAAAGTCTTCCATCGCTGAGTAAAGATATTCTTCAATCACAGGGTTCAAACGATGGATCTCATCAATAAAAAGTACATCACCTTCTTCCAGGTTCGTGAGCATCCCTGCAAGGTCTCCGGGCTTCTCTAAAACAGGGCCGGTAGTAGGGCGAATATTTACTCCCATTTCCTGAGCAATGATATAGGATAAGGTAGTTTTTCCAAGACCCGGAGGGCCTGAAAGTATAACATGATCCAGCGCGTCACCACGTTGCTTTGCGGCTTTAATAAAAACACTAAGATTGTTTATCGCCTTTTGTTGACCAATAAACTCCTCAAGATTAGAAGGGCGAACGGATTGTTCGAAAGCATCTTCTTTATATAAAGGATTTAATAGCGGATTTTGCACTAAAATGGGATATTAGATGTTTACTTTAACTTTACAGAATTATACTTAGTTTTATCACGAATTGCCCATACAAGTTTAAATTGTACTAAATGAAGAATACCTCACTCTCTCCCGATGAACTTGACTACGACCCGATTGAAGAACAAAAGAAAAAGTGGGGTAAAAAAGTTGCCAATAAAAAACTCAACAAGGTTCTGAAAGAGAAAGGTCTTCATGAGGATTTAAGCTCCAGCTCATTAAAGATATTCGGGCCTAACTATTTTTTCAATTATGAACTAAGCTGGCTGCAATTTAACAGAAGAGTGCTAGCTGAGGCAATGAATCCAAAGAACCGGTTACTAGAGCGTGTAAAGTTTATCGGGATTGTATGTTCTAATCTGGATGAGTTTTTTCAAAAAAGGGTGGGCGGTTTAAAAAGGCAATTACATGCGGGGGTGAAGAAGTTATCAGTTGATGGGCTAACAGCGAGTGATCAGTTGAAAGCAATTCGTGAAGATGTGACCAATATGATCGAGGAATATCGCGGATGCTTTTTTAATGAGCTTATCCCGGCAATGGAGGCAAAGGGGATTTCGATTAAGAACTACGAAGAG
>JAVKDP010000035.1:0-24528 GCA_040222185.1 Balneolaceae bacterium
TATAAGCCGATCTACCAGTAGAGCTAAAGAAGTCGGGATCAGAAAAACTATCGGTGCAGCCCGAAGCCACCTCATGTATCAATTCTGGGGCGAAGCACTCCTGATGACTGTATTTGCTTTGGGAGTTGGGTTGTTCTTTGCAGAACTGCTACTTCCCTTTTTTAACAGTTTATCGGGAACTGAATTAGATCTTGGTTTAAGCGCAAACAACATGTTGCTGTTTCTTGGTTTAGGAGCTTTCATCAGCCTTGTGGCCGGAATTTATCCTGCTCTTATACTTTCTGGATTTAAGCCTGTAGAAGTTCTAAAAGGTAAGATCCAGGTTAAGGGAGATAAGAGCCTCTTCAGGACTGGCATGGTAGTTTTCCAGTTCACACTTACCATTTTCCTTATCGCCAGTACTATGACTATTAGAGATCAACTGGATTATATGCGTTCCAAAGATTTAGGATTTCAAAAAGAACATGTGGTGGTTCTGGATGTAACAGATCAACCCAATCGCGAAACTGGCTTTATGGGGTTGATTGAGAGAACTAACAACACTGTTGAACTTTTAAATAATCAGCTCGCTTCTATTCCGGAAGTAGAGGGTGTTTCAACCTCCCTCCATACGCCAGCAGAGTCACGCTGGATTAATGCAGATTACAGGGACACAGAAGAAAAAATCCATGATTTTAATATGAACATTGTTGGTCATACATATCCTGAACTCATGGATTTCAAGTTTACCGAAGGACGAAGTTTCTCAGAAGAAATCAGTTCCGATGCAAACCGTGCAATTATTGTAAACCAGGCCTTCGCCGATGAACATGGTTGGGAAGACCCATTAAACTCTAAACTTTTAAGTCCTGGTTTTGACGATCATGAAGTTATTGGGGTAGTAGAGAACTTCAATTATTCCTCGCTAAGAAGTGGAGTTGAACCATTGGTTTTGGTGCTTAACCCGCGAATAATCTTTTCAGGAATTGATAACATTAATTTCAATGGCACTTCCCCCACCATAAGTATTAAAATAAGTTCAACAAATGTACCAGGTACAATTGATAAAATTGAACAAGCCTGGAACCAGGTAAACCCGGGTATTCCATTTAACATTTCCTTCCTTGATCAAGCCATTGATAACCAGTACCAGCAGGAAGAACGCCTCAGCAAAATCGTCACTTTTGGTTCCAGCCTGGCTATCATAATTGCCTGCCTTGGTTTATTTGGGCTAGCATCCTTGCTAATTGTTCGAAAAACAAAAGAGATTGGAATTAGAAAAGTATTGGGTGCTTCATCACAAGGAATTGTAATTCTTGTTAACAAAGAATTTACCAAGTTGGTTGCTATTTCATTCTTACTTGCAGTTCCAATGATCTGGTATGCTATTGATCTTTGGCTTCAGAATTTTGCTTACCAAGTTGGTCTTAGTGTATGGACGTTTATTGTAGCTGGTGTTATTACCGTTTTCATTGCCTGGATTTCAGTTAGCTACCAATCCTTTAAAGCCACTACTATAAACCCGGTTGAAAGCCTCAAGGGAGAATAGAAAGACCTAAAAACAATATAAAATCAAAAGACAAATTCACTACTTTAAGCATCAGTTAAATCTGACAGGAAAACTTTATGATCAAATTATCTAACATCGATAAATATTTAGACAAGAAATTTCAGCGCACTTTTATTCTCAAAGGGATAGATCTTACGATAGAACAAGGTGAATTTGCCTCCATCATGGGACCTAGTGGAGCAGGCAAATCAACATTACTCAATATCCTGGGTTTTTTGGATGATGCAAACGACGGAGAGTATTTTTTCTTTGACGAACCTGTTCATCGCCTCAATGAGAAACAAAAATCTCAATACCATAAGTCTCATATCGGCTTTGTTTTCCAGGCTTATCACCTTATAGATGAACTAACGGTATATGAGAATATCGAGATGCCGCTACTATACAGAAAGGTAAAAGGTAGTGAGCGTAAGAGTATGGTAGCTGATACACTTGACAGGTTTAATATTGTTGCCAAAAAAGACCTCTTCCCTAACCAGCTTTCTGGTGGCCAGCAACAGCTTGTTGGTGTGGCCAGAGCACTTATTGGAAGCCCTAAACTCATCCTTGCCGATGAACCTACTGGTAACCTGCACTCTGATCAAGCCATTGAAATAATGGAACTCTTTCAGAAACTCAACCAGGAAGAAGGTGTGACTATTGTACAGGTTACCCACTCTGAGAAAATGGCGAGCTTTGGCAATCGTATCATCCAAATGAAAGATGGTATGCTGGTAGAAAACAATCCCTATCTAGCAGAATAAGCCTTTTCCTATCCAAAAAAGTAGTTAAAGAAAAAGATTTTGCTATACATTGAAGTTCTATGTATTCTATACGTAGAACTTCAATGTATTAATTATGCTTTCAAAAGAACTCATGGCGGCATCTACCCGCCCGCTTATCTTAACTATTCTCAAACGTGGCGAAAGCTACGGGTATCAAATCATTCAGGATGTAAAGCAACTATCAGGAGGAAGCCTGGAATGGTCAGACGGAATGCTTTACCCGGTACTTCATAAACTTCAGAAAGAGAACTGTATCCAGGCAAAGTGGGCGATTTCAGAAGAAGGTCGGCGTCGAAAGTACTACTCGATAACTGATGCCGGGGTTGCAGAATTGGAAACAGCCAAGGCTCAATGGCAAAACATCCATGTTGTATTGGAGCGTATTTGGGGGCCAGCACCAAAATGGGCCATTAGTTAGGAGGGTTTATGTTTGATCTTGAAAAAGCATTAAAAGACTGGAAACGTGCACTCCGAAAAAACAAGCAATACGAAGATGGAGATATTGAAGAACTGGAATCGCATCTTAGAGACAGAGTTAATGAGCTAATAAAGGATCGGATCCCGGAAAAGGAAGCCTTTTCTAAAGCCCTGGATGAAATTGGCAGCCCGGAGTTGATCGGTGATGAACTGTTCAAGACCAAAGCGGTTAACTATCATAAAACTAAACTAGACGAGCAGGGATCTTTTATCCTTCAGCTGCTTCCGAACTATTTAAAAACAACATTCAGGACTTTTAAAAGGAACTTCACCTTTTCAATAATCAACATTACGGGCTTAGCTATAGGGGTCGCTTGTTGTATTCTTATTTCGATGTTTATCAGCTACGAATACTCGTTTGATTCTTTCCATTCCAAAAAAGACAGAATCTACAGGGTTAATAAAGTAGTAACAGAGCAAACCAGCTCTACAGAAGAGTTACACGCTCTTACTTCTGGCCCAATGGGGCTGCAAATGCAGCTGGAATTTCCTGAGATCGAAGAAGTGGTAAGGGTTAGAAACTGGTTTAGTGAGGTACTTGTTTCTCATGAAGAAAAACACATCCAGGTTAAGGATTTTGTATTTGTTGACTCCACCTTTTTTAAAGTCTTTGATTTCAAATTAATATCGGGAAACCCAAACCTTGCCTTAACTAAGCCTCTTAGTATCATATTATCAGAAGAGATGTCTCAAATTTTCTTTGGTTCTGAGAATCCAATGGGAAAGACACTTACGGGTTTAAATGGTTTAGACTATACAGTAACCGGAGTTGTTGAAAATGCTCCGGAAAACTCCCATTTACAATATGATATTTTGGCTTCATGGTCTTCTGTAGATCCAGGTGCCCTGGATTTTAGCTGGATGACTTCCCGATGGTTTCCCCAGTCTATTTATACCTATTTAGTTCTACAGGAGAACACGAGTCCTGAAGTACTTGAGAGTAAATTCCCTGAATTTATGGAACGGAATTTCCCTGAACGAGCTGCAGTCTACCAGCTCTTTTTACAGCCGTTTAATGAGATTTACCTTTATTCCTCCAGGCTCCTTTGGATAGAACCCTTTAAATCCGGTAATGCTACAAATTTAACGGTATTCTCTCTCGTTGCGATATTTATTCTACTTATCGCATGTATTAATTTTATGAACCTTTCTATTGCCCAGGCTACCAAACGGGCAAAGGAAGTTGGTGTTCGAAAGGTACTTGGGGCAAACAGGGGTCAATTAGGTATTCAGTTTCTTGGTGAAACTCTTTTATACAGTATCATGGCATTTGTCCTTTCTATAGGGCTGGTATTAATCAGCAGACCTTTCCTTGCATTCATAAACCTTGATGCGGTGTTTATGTCTCTTGCTGATAACCTTGATGTTATTTCACTCATATTTCTTTGTACAGTCTTGGCCGGACTATTATCTGGCATCTACCCCTCTGCTATACTTTCGGCTTTTAAGCCAATTGTTGTGCTTTACAACAAAAGCTCTAACAAAACACGTGGCACAAGCCTTCGGAAGGTTCTGGTGGTAACCCAGTTTTCACTTTCGATTTGTTTAATAATCGGAACCTTTGTGATTAATAAGCAGCTAAACTTTGCTGGAAACAAGGATCTGGGCTTCAATAAAGATCAGGTTTTGGTACTTCAGATTGGGGATACGGAAATTTCAAACCAGGGTGAGGCCTTCAAGAATGAATTGCTTAAAAACTCTTCCATAGTATCTGTTGCAGGTAGTAACAGCCATCCTGGGTCAACCTTTATGAGCTATGGAATAAGACCTGAGGGATTGGAAGGCTCTGACAATGATTGGGTTTCGAGTGTTCTTTTAGTTGATGATTTTGACTTATTGGATACTTATGGATTCGAGATTGAATCGGGTAGGTATTTTGAATCACAACTCTCAACAGATTCAACACAATCGATAGTAATCAATGAAGCACTTGCGCAGAGCTTAGATTGGGATAACCCTATTGGAAAACGACTGGATATTCCCGGCGATATTGAAGAAGGAATTGTGATTGGAGTCATTAAAAACTTCCATACTCAATCCTTTCATAGAGCTATTGATCCCCTGGTTATTTTCTTTGATCAGCGATGGGGAGAGTTATCTGTAAAAATCTCTGCTCAAAACACCCAGGAAACTCTTGCATATATCAATAGTAAATGGGCTGAGTTCGAGTCAAAGCGACCTTTCGAATATGAGTTCATCGATCAAACTTTCTCTAAGCTTTATGCTGAAGAACAAAGAACCCGAAACTTGTTGACTGCCTTTTCAGGACTGGCAATACTGGTGTCCTGCTTTGGCTTGTTCGGACTATCTATTTTCACCGCTAATGAGCGTATCAAGGAAATCGGGATACGTAAAGTTCTAGGTTCGTCATTGAGTTCTATCGTTTTATTACTCTCGAAAGACTTCCTGAAACTGGTTCTCATTGCTCTTTTGATTGCAGCACCATTTTCATATTACTTCGCTCATTCATGGCTACAAGAATTTGTTTATCGTACTGAGATAGGAGTTTGGCCATTCCTTTTTGCTGGCCTGATAGCATGTAGCCTGGCTTTCTTTACAATTGCATGGCAATCGATCAAAGCAGCTCTGGCAAATCCAGTACATAGTTTAAAAAGTGAGTAATCAAATGTTTGATTTGGAACAATCCATAAAAAACTGGAAACGTAGTCTTCGAAAGAACTCTGGCTATGAAGATGGAGATATCGAAGAACTGGAATCTCATTTAAGAGACCTAATAGACTCAATTGAAAATGATGGACATTCTAAACAACAAGCTTTTGAAATGGCCTCAAGTGAAATCGGCGACGTTGAAAGCCTCGGGGCCGAGTTATATAAAACTAGAACTGCGGAAAATTACTTTACCCCCCACTGGAAACGATCCTCAGGCATTTCATCATTGCTTCCAAATTATATAAAGATAGCATGGCGAAACCTGATTCTAAGAAAGGGGTATTCCGTAATTAATATTACAGGGTTATCAGTAGGTCTTGCAGCGTGCATCCTAATCGCATTATACGTTCAACACGAGTGGTCTTATGATAATTTTCATAAACAAGCCGACCGTACTTACCGTGTGCTTCGTGAATTTGATCTTCCGGATTTGCAAACAACTATTTCCTCAACTCCTTCTGCACTTGCTCCTGTCGCAATTGAAAACCTTGCTGCTGTCGAAAAAGCAGTACGAATTCAGATGTATAGCCCTAATGTCGAATATCAGTCAAAGAAATTCATTGAGTCTTCTTTTTTAATAGCTGATAATGATTTTTTTGAGATTTTTTCTTTCCAATTACTCGAAGGAGCCTCACACTTGGATAGACCAAATACAGTAATAATAGCAGAAAGAATGGTTCCTAAATATTTTGGAGAAGAAAACCCAATAGGTGAGACTCTACTGGTTGGAGGTCGGGAAATGGAGGTAACAGCGGTTCTTGCAAATCCACCTTCCAACTCTCATCTTGATTTTAATTTCGTTGTATCTATGAACAAACGAGAACCGAATTGGGGACGAAATAATTACCAAACCTATGTTTTGCTTAGGCCTGACCAGTCAGCAAATATTGTAGCCGATGAAATGAAGGACTTAATCCAAACACAAACAGGATCTGATAGTCAAACTGCTAGTAATAGTTTCATCCCTCACCTTCAGCCAATAACTGGTATTCACCTTGGGCAAGGTGTTTCTGTAGATATTGGCTCTGAGGGCAATATTCAATATCTCTATTTATTCATCGCTCTCGCATTTTCTATTGTATTCTTGGCTTGTATTAACTTCATGAACCTGGCTACTGCCCGATCAATGGAAAGAGCACGTGAAGTAGGTATGAGAAAAACATTAGGAGGAAACAGAACTCAAATTGCATTCCAGTTTTTGGGAGAATCTCTACTCATCTCCATTCTGGCTTCTCTGTTGGCAATATTTTTAAACTGGATTACTCTCCCTTTTCTGAATGATATTGCTGGAACTTCGATACTCTTTACCAGCCTTTTTACTCTTGAAAATCTGGCACTTCTAACTGCTGTTACAATATTGACGGGGCTTCTTGCAGGAGGATACCCTGCCTTTATTTTAAGCCGTTTCCAACCTTCGCAAGTATTAAAAAGTGTATTTAATCCTGAAAGAAATACTTTTTTAAGAAAGAGTTTGGTTGTATTTCAATTCACTACATCTATTGCATTACTAGCAGGAACAGGAATTATCCATAAGCAAATTCAGTATATGAAAAGTTCTGGACTTGGGTTCAATCCAGATGATGTAGTACTTATCAAACACGCGAATTTTTTAGGTCAAAACCGTACCTCCTTTATCAATGAGTTATCAAAAATCTCAGGTGTTGAAAATGTGACCTCAGGATTTTCTGTTCCAGGAACCTTCTTTCTCAATTCCATGTGGCAACCTGATACTCCGGATGCAGATGCTCACAATCTAGACTACTCCTTTGTAAATTTCGACTATGTTGAAACATTAAATCTTGAGATAATAGCTGGTCGTAGCTTATCGAGTTCTTTTGAAGGTGATTCTTTTGCGGTTATGTTAAACGAAGCGGCGGTAAAAGATTTTGGGTGGTCACCTGATGAAGCTATTGAACACAAAATTTTAAGAGGTACTACCGAATATGATATAATAGGAGTTCTAAAAGATTTCAATTATCAATCACTTCACTCTGAAGTATATCCCCTAGCACTTTTCGGCCCCCGACAACTCCCTAGATATGTTGCCCTACGAATAAACCCTGAATCAAATCTCTCTCAAATCATTGAAGAAGTGGAAACTAATTGGAAACAATTTGCTTCTTTAGCACTAGACTACTCTTTTCTGGCTGATGACTTGAAATCACAATATGAAGCCGAAGATAGGTTGATTAAAGTATTTGGATCATTTGCTAGTCTTGCCATTTTCATTGGCTGCCTGGGATTATTTGGATTAGCCGCTTTTATGATTCTTCAACGAACTAAAGAAATTGGTATCCGAAAAGTATTAGGAGCTACTACAACCCAGATTGTAGGTCTTGTAAGTATTGATCTTTTAAAATTAGTAGCTGTCGCTTTTCTAATAGCCATTCCACTTACCTGGTTTATGATGAGTGAATGGCTTAGAGATTTTGCATACAAGACTGAGATAAATTGGTCGGTATTTTTAGTTACAGGAGTTCTGATTCTTTCTATTGCATTAATAACAGTAAGCGGTCAGGCTATTCGTGCAGCTTTAGCAAACCCTGTGAATAGTTTAAAAAGTGAATAAAGCGTTCGGTTTTGAACACATTCTGTTTTAAAACCGAACACTTCAAAAAAGGACATGTTTAAAAACAGGCTTTAAAGGGCTATATGGCTTTTTTGGTATGGTTTTTGAGTATTTAGAACTGAAAGATATTATTAACCAATTGGTAACCTTATGCAAAATGTACGTGTACAATTTACCATTCCGAATGTAGACAAAGTCGCTAACCTGGATGTTTACGTTAACGGAGAGCAAAGAAATATTCGCTTTAGAGTTGAAACTTTTGACTGGGATCAGGATAATGGTAGTTCTGAAGATTTAGTCTCATTACTCAGATATCGAATTTTAAATTATGACTCAGATTGGGAATTATATCACATTGGTACACCGTATAAAGATAGCATTCCGGTTACATTCCGATTTAAAGGAGATAAAGAAGAAAAACTTGAAGAAGAATAATCTTTTTTTCTGCTTTTCTATTTCTCTATTACTCCTTAGCTCCACTTTACTAGCTCAATCAAGAGACTATTTAAACGACTCTAGTAATGCATCATTAGATGATATTTTCAGAGAGGCTGATGAGATTCAATCTGTACGAAGCCTGCTTATTCAGCAAAACGGGGAACTGATCGAAGAGCGTTACTTTAATGGCAGATCTCCTAACAGAGCTTTTAATATAAAATCTGCCTCAAAAAGCATTATTGGCCTTTTGGTTGGTATTGCAATCGAAGAGGAGTTTATTCCATCCATTGATGAACCTATTTCGACCTATTTCCCTGAATACTTCGAGCAAAATCCAGACCCAAAAAAAGAAAACATCACTGTCAGAAATCTATTGAGTATGCAGGCAGGGCTCAGATCTACCAGTTCAGGTAATTATGGAGCATGGGTTCTTAGTAAAAACTGGGTAGAGTATGCTCTTAGACAAGATTTCACTTCAGCTATTGGAGGACGAATGGTATACAGTACTGGCACTTCTCACCTGCTTTCCGTTATTGTTTCGAAAGCGAGTGGAATGAGCACTAAAGCATTTGCAGAAAGATATCTTTTCGACCCTATGGATATCACAGTTGGAGGTTGGGAGCGTGATCCCCAGGGCTATTATATGGGAGGAAATAACCTTGCTCTTAAACCTGCGGACATGCTTAAGATCGGCCAAATGCTCCTTGATAATGGAATGTATAACGACCAACAAATTATTACTACTGATTGGATTATAGATTCCTTTAAGACCTACACTTATAGTAATTACAATCCTTATGGATATGGATATCAGTGGTGGAATAAAGCCACATCTGGGTACACTACTCTTTTTGCCTGGGGACATGGGGGCCAGTATATCTTCATGATCCCTGAGCTAGATGCTGTAATTGTTATGACTTCTTCTGTTACCGCTGCCAGCCAACGACGAACATACAAGAGACCCGTTTTCGACCTTCTGGAAAACAGCATCATTCCCTTCCTGGAAGAGCGCAATAACTGATTTTTACCTGCATTTCTAATACTGCATAAACATGTAGCATTGCTTTAGGAGTTTCTAAATATCCTTAAGCAATAGTGATATACATCACTTTTATTAACAAATGGAGACTACATGAAGAAAATCATCCTACTTATTGCGTTCTTTTCTATTAGTAATGCTGCTTTTTCTCAAAGTGCATTTGAAGGGTTTTTTAGCCCTTTGGAAAAACTCCAAGATGACGCAACTGAAGCTGAAAAGAAAACAAATAAATTCAGACCTGTCATAGTTTTACCTGCTTTTAAAATAGTTGAATCATCTAGATCAGATGCAAAAATTGATGCCCAGGTATTAACTTCTACAGGTGGAGGAGTAAGCTATCAAATGTTAAAGTATGACAAAGATAAGGAAGCATGGAAATCATACTTTACTTGGTCTCCTCTTACTATACTATTATCAGGTGATACAGATGATTCTTTAGATGTATCTTATGCTACTACCTTTGGCTTCTTTAATAATGCTGTGATGATAGGAGGAGGTTATGACTTTGGAAGTGTCGGAGACCGTAGTCGCTGGTTCGGACTAATCTCTATCGGCATCAATTTTAATAACTGAGTTAGACGGAATAAAAAACAGGATTTCATGAAGAGCATCAATTTTAGCATCAGGGATTGCAAATACATTTAATGAGATTTAATTGATTAGCTCTCTTAAACCAAGAGAGATATAACTGAGTTTAGCCAATATTCCATATTTCAACTACTGCCTTTTCAACGAGTAAGGCTTTGTGTAACTTTGAGGTTTGAATTCAAACATATCAAAGACCTCTGATTCAATGAAATTCTTTAAGATTCTTCTTTTTGGTTTAGTAATACTTAACCCTGAACTATTATCGGCTTTCCAGGGAAATGCCCAGGCCGAGCAAGAAAACTATCTTTCGAATCCTCGAAGAGCTGTCCATACCTTTCTTCACTGGCAGCAAAAAGGACATCAGAATTTAGATCGTGTTGCATTAACGATGGGGCTTTCAGATGCTTCCAAAGAGGAAAAAATTCAATTAGCTACAGAACTAAGGAAGGTACTTGACGCCCGGGGTTTATTGGTGGTTTATGAAAACATCCCTAATAGTCCAACTTATGTGGATAGCCTCTCAGGATTGAATCAATACATCTTATTTAGCTCGCTTCCTGAAGTCTATATGATCAACAATAATGGAAGATGGGTATTTTCGGAAGCTACTGTTGAGCAGATTCCCAATCTCTACCAGGCTACTTTTTCCGGAATCATTGAAAAGCTCCTTGACCAACTTCCCGAATGGGCCAAGAATGAATGGTTTGGAGTGGAAATCTGGCAGTATCTCGCTGTCTTTCTTTGGCTGCTAATTGGGTTGATACTTCGAAAGATATTTGAATTCATTCTCGATAATTACATTCGTAGAATCACAAAGAAAACCAAATTTACATGGGACGATGATCTCCTGGATAGCATTGAGCGCCCTGCTGGTTTTATCTTCCTGATGATTTATTTCCTTGCTACTTATACCAATCTTCAGCTTTCAGTTACACTGAATTTCTATCTGTCAGCTATTTTCGAAATAGGAATTTCAGTAGGTGTAGTATGGCTCTTTTATAACCTTTCTGATGTATTTGCTAAATACCTTTCTGTAATAACAGCCAAAACGGACAATAAGCTTGATGACCAGTTGGTTCCTTTAATCCGCAAGACACTTCGTTTCTTTATTGTTGTAATGGGTATAATTCTAATCCTTCAAAATAATGGGTATAACGTTGCCTCTTTAATTGCTGGACTTGGGATTGGTGGACTGGCTGTAGCATTGGCTGCAAAAGATACACTAGCTAATTTCTTTGGCTCTATTACCATTTTTGCTGACAAACCTTTCCGTATCGGAGACTGGATTAAGGTTGGAAATGTAGAAGGAACTGTAGAAGAAGTTGGATTCAGAACTACAAGGGTACGTACGTTTTATAACTCACTAATCTCTGTTCCAAATTCGAACATCGCTACTACTGATATCGATAATTACGGACTTCGTAAGTACAGGAGATTAAAAACTGTTCTCAACCTTACTTATTCTACTACTCCTGAACAGATGGAGGCTTTTGTTGAAGGTATAAAAGCTATTGTTAAGGCAAACAAGAATTTCAGGCAAGACTTTTATGAAGTACATTTCAATTCTTTTGGGGCACACTCTTTAGACGTACTTGTATATGTATTCTTTGATGTAGCTGACTGGAGTACCGAGCTTCAACAACGCCACAATTTCTTGCTTGAGGTATTACGCCTTTCCAAAGAAGTTGGTGTTGAGTTTGCTTTCCCTACTCAAACATTACATGTTGATTCTATGCACAAAGAAGAACCTCGTAAAGTAGGAGAAAACCTGAGCAATGAAGAACTGGCCTCAGGTGTATTTGAGTTTGGTCCCGGTGGTTCCAAAGGCAACCCGGAGGGATTAAAAATCTTCAAAGATGGTAAAGAGGTAGATTTCGGAGCGGGAAAATAGCTCAATCAGTACTTAGTAACTCCTTTACCGATCGGGTAAGAATCTCTTCGTTAATGGGTTTCGAGAGAAAATCACTATTAGAGATCAACTTGGCTGCTTCTATATGAACTTTATCTGAGTTTCCGGAAATAAAGAGTATCGGAACATCAGAAAATTCTCTGATCTGGCGTGCAGCCTCAATGCCATTAATATCTCCCTCTAGCATGATGTCCATGATTACAACATCAGGACCATACTTTCGAACAAGTTTAACAGCTGATTCTCCATCTCTGACTTCACCAACTGTTTTAAACACCATCTCCTTCATTGTATTCTCATACAAGATGGAAAGGATTAGGTTGTCCTCAACTATAATTGCCTTCTTAGATATATCTTCCATAAATACCTTAATTAGATAGTACTACATAAAAAAACCCAGCACCGTTAAAGTACTGGGTTTTATGGAAAATTCACCTTAGAAAAAATTTATTTTTCCGTTTCTTCTTTATTAACAAAGGCTTCGAAGACCATTTTCAAGTCGTTTGCAACGTCCTGGCTGGTTCTTCCTTCAATTCTGTGCCTTGGAATCATAGCTTTAATTTCACCATCTACCAGGTATACAAATGATGGAGATGATGGCGGATATTCACTGAAATAAGCCCTTGCATGCGCAGTTGCTTCCTTATCCTGGCCCGCAAATACCGTAACCATATGATCAGGTTTTGCTTCTGATTGCTCTAATGCAATTCCCAAACCAGGGCGTGCATTCCCTGCAGCACAACCGCACACCGAATTAATAGCTAAAAGCATGGTGCCTTTATATTCTTTCATTGCGCGATCTACATCTTCTGTGGTTTTTAATTCTTCTACACCAAACTGAGTGAGCTCTTCTCTCATCCAGGATGTATCGGGTCCCATTCCAAATCCAAACTGCATAGTATTATTCCTTTTTTAATCTATAATAATGTTAAAACATCAGCAAAAAGACAGAATGAACTATCTTTTAGCTGTTATAATGCTTTTAAGCGTTTTTAAAATTCTCGCTAACCTGGTCCCAGTTAACCACGCTCCAGAATGCTGAAACATAATCAGGGCGTCTGTTTTGATAGTTTAAATAGTAAGCATGCTCCCATACGTCTAATCCAAGGATTGGAGTTAATCCATCCATAATTGGACTATCCTGGTTTGCAGAAGAATGAACTTTTAAAGCTCCATTACTATCAACTGAAAGCCATGCCCAACCAGATCCGAAACGGGTTGCTGCTGCTTTGCTAAATTGTTCTTTAAATGAATCAAAACTTCCAAAAGCGGAATTGATTGCATCTGCAAGCTCACCTGTTGGAGTACCACCGCCATTTGGTGATAAAATAGTCCAGAACAAAGAGTGATTTGCAAATCCACCACCATTGTTGATTACTGCCTGCTGTTTATCCGCTGGTAAAGAACTGATGTTTGAAAGTACTTCTTCAATATCTTTCCCTTCCATGCTGGTTCCTTCAAGTGCAGCATTTACATTGTTTGTATATCCCTGGTGATGCTTCGAGTGATGTATCTCCATAGTACGCGCATCAAAATGTGGTTCTAGTGCGTCATAAGCGTACGGGAGATCAGGTAGTGTATAAGCCATATGTTCCTCTTTTCTTTTTTATGTGTTCTTAAAGGTTAGTCTGCTTGCAGAACTACAATTATTTAACTGCTTTGAAAGTAAGCATTGTATAGCTTAAAATCGTTCCGTTGTCTATTTAAAGAATCTATCTCTGCTATTTGCTAACACTATGAGGGCGTTGAACAAACAGCGCTGAACATTGAATTGATGAACTAAGAACTTCGAAATTCAACGTTTCATGTTCAATGTTCAAAGTTCTAGCTTCAAACTTCAAACAAAATGAATTGCCTTAGGCAAGCCTTCGCTATCTACAGGAACTTCTTCAGGAATAGTTTTAATACCTTTTTTGACAGATCGTTTGGCATAATAAGCAAGAGCCATTGCGTCCACTATATCGTCCTCTCCAACTTCTACTCTGCGATATTCTTCCTTAATCTCTCTAAAGAAATCATCTGCAACTGGTTCTTCTTCACGAAGTAATTCAAGCCGATGCCTTATTCCTTTTTTCAGATTCTTTTTCTGAAAAATCATACCACCATTCAACTTTTGAAATAATAGCTCCGGGTGGCTTTCGAATACTTTATCCGCCAGGCTTTTATCCTCTCTGAGTAACTTGTCGACAAGAATTATCTTTGGAACAATATTCCATGCCTGCAGAGACAGCTTTTTCTCCGTGTAATCGAAGCTGATCATATTTGCTTCTACATAACTCGGGGCATGCAATGCTGGACGAATAGGCGGAGTAAATACACTTGGAGCATAGTCACTTCCTAATTCCTTTCGAAGTAGAGCGTCACATTCTCTTGTATACTCCTCTTCTTCGAGGCCAATAGGCATATCAATAAAAATGCGGTCATATTCCTGAAACACAGTAGCTAACTGCTCTTCTGTCTCGAGAATCTGGTACTTCTCCTCTCCTTCATCAAAGGTTACCAGTATCCATCCTAACCTACATCCATCAATACCTGCTGTTCTCAAAAGCTTTTACTTTAGTGATCTTTTCAGTGAAATATGAAGCTCATTCAGCTGCTCTACATCAACTTCAGAAGGTGAATTGTCCATCATGCTCTGAGCTTTCTGATTTTTAGGAAATGCGATAACATCCCGTAGACTTTTAGCACCAGTTAACAGCATCACAATACGGTCTAAACCTAATGCAATACCACCGTGAGGAGGAGCACCATACTTAAAGGCGCTCAATAAGAAACCAAACTTCTCTTCTGCTTCCTCTTCTCCAATCCCTAACAAGGAAAACATTTTCTGCTGTACTTCACGGTTATGGATTCTGATAGAACCGCCGCCTATTTCTGAACCATTCAGAACAAGATCATAAGCTCTTGCATTTACCGAAGCTGGATCTGAATCCAGTTTATCCATGTCCTCTTCTTTCGGAGAAGTGAATGGATGGTGCATAGCATGGTATCGTCGGGTTTCTTCATCCCACTCAAGAAGTGGGAAGTCAGTAACCCAAAGCAGGTTAAATTTACTCTCATCAATCAAGTCAAAAGCTTCTCCTACCATCAATCGTAAGTGACCTAGTTGCTCTAAAACCGAAGGTTTTGGCCCTGCCAGAAGAAATACTAAATCTCCTGTTTCAGCCTTAGAGGCCGTAACCATTTGCTCTACTATTTCAGGAGTCAGGAATTTGCCAACGCTGCAAAGTGGTCCATCTTCCTGCATTTTGATATAAATCAATCCACCAGCGCCCGTTTCCTTCTTAACACGCTCAGTCCATCGATCAATCTCACCACGGCCCATTGTGCCCTGTCCCGGGATAGTAACTCCAACTACAGCGCCGCCATTTGCTACGGTTCCGGAGAACACTTTAAACTCGGCATCCTTTACTATTTCAGAAAAATCTACAAACTCCAACCCAAAACGAATATCAGGTTTATCGGAACCATAGGTATTCATGGCGTCCGCGTAAGTCATTCTTGGAAAAGGAGTCTCGATCTCTTCGTTGATGGTTTGTTTAAAGATCATTTTCATTAAACCCTCATGATGAGCATAAACATCTTCTTCGTTTACGAAACTCATCTCAACATCAACCTGTGTAAACTCTGGCTGGCGATCTGCTCGTAAATCTTCATCCCTGAAACACTTGGTGATCTGGAAATAACGATCGTATCCAGAAACCATCAACAATTGCTTATAAGTCTGAGGACTTTGAGGAAGCGCAAAAAACTTACCCGCATTTACCCTGCTAGGAACCAGATAATCACGGGCACCTTCTGGAGTGCTCTTCATTAATACCGGAGTTTCAACTTCTGCAAAATCGTGCTCGTGGTAGTACGACCTGATAGCATGATATGCTTTGGACCTCATCATTAGCTTATCCTGCATTTCAGGGCGTCGAAGATCTAAATAGCGGTAACGAAGACGAACTTCTTCGTTAGTCTGAATCCCATCTTTAATTTCAAATGGAGGAGTATCAGCTTCCGAATATATAATCAGATCAGTTGCTTCAATTTCGATCTCTCCGGTCACTAAATTCGGATTAATATTTTCTTCTCCACGAGGGATAACCTTACCCTTTATTCCAATTACATATTCCGCACGTAAATGCTCTGCTTTGCTATGGAGCTCAGCATCTGTTTCAGTGAATACGATCTGAGTAACGCCATATCTGTCTCTTAAATCAATAAATATCAGGCCGCCTAAATCACGGCGTGGCCCTACCCAACCGTTCAGGATTACTTCTTGTCCAATTTGTTCTGCTTTTAACTCGCCACACGTATGTGTTCTTTTTAACGTCATTTTTATATGTTCGATGAATCGTGGAGTGGTGTCTTTTGTTCTAAAGGCGCGGAAAATACGCATTATGAAAACGAATCGCTCAATTGTATGTCCTTAAACCTCTTTTTTTTAGTTAATTCAGCTTCTTCCCTTTTTTTGTGTGGCCTCATCTGGCTAGTGCAACTTGTGCATTACCCATCTTTTCACTTTGTAGACAAATCACGCTTTATAGATTTCCACCTATTTCACAGTCAAAGAATCAGCATTATTGTTATTCCTGTAATGATTATTGAGCTAATTACTTCAGGAATTCTTTGGTGGCATTACCCGTCTCTCAGCCTCTACTCTGTTGGTTTCTACCTGGTAATCCTGATTTGGATATCTACGGCTATTTTTTCTGTTCCAAACCACAATAAGTTGCTGGATGGAAAGAATACAGGTGTAATCGACTCATTAGTAAATACAAACTGGATTCGAACCATTCTCTGGACTTTTAAAGCTGTAATAGCAGTCTATCTGATGTTCAAAAGCTAAAGTTTTTTGGAGAAGCTGTTTTTTTAACTACTTTATCTGTCCTTCTTAATAGAAAGGGATAACCATTGAGCCTGGGGAGGTCTTAATTGGGTAAAATCAAAACGATTGTTGCAGACGGCAACGAGATATTCAGAAATGGACTATGCTCTATTCTTCGTGAGGATGATTTTCACATTCTCAGCGAGGTAGATAATGGTGCGCTTGTTCTTACCGCTTTTGAGAGCGTTAAGCCTGATCTGTGTGTAATATCCTTTTCTATGCCTGAGATTAGTGGAATTCAACTCGCTAATAAAATCATTGACCGATTCCCTAAAGCAAATATCCTCGTTATGGCAGATAATGCCTCCGATTCTATTCTTAATGATTTCCTGGATTCCGGAGCAAGCGGGTTACTTCTCAAATCAGCAGATAAGATTGAATTGTTAGACGCGGCGGCTAGAATAGCTGCAAATGAAAATTATCTCGGAAAGCAGTTTTCAAAAATGATGACCCGCGAGTATTTGCGCCTTGCCCGGTTAAAGAAATCCAAAAATCATATTACCCGCAGAGAGAAAGAAGTGTTAAGCCACCTGGTGGATGGACTCAAGAGTTCTGAAATAGCAGAAAAGCTATTCATCAGCCCACGAACAGTAGACAAACACCGGACTAATCTCTTGAAAAAATTAGGGCTAAAGAATACTGCCAGCCTCGTTCGCTACGCCTTAGAGAATCAGCGTTACTCCAAATAAAACAAGCCCTTAAAAATGGGCTTCTACGTGTTTATACGTACCCAAATTACATAAAAAGTGTTATTGAGCAATCAAGGGGTTTAACTTATGTTTTATCTGCAAATGGGTTAATAGCCGTCTGTAGATGATATTAGTCGTCCTTCATTGATTTGGGGACGACTTTTTTGTTTTAGGCTATCTAATGTCTTCGTCGCGGATTGCTTTCTTGGAGCTGTTTAAACCTTCTCTCTCTTATCTCCGCCAGGGCATTATGCTCATCTACCATAACGCTCAAAGTGAATAAGTCATATAAAGATCCTATTCCAAAAACTCCCCAGGTAAAAAGCCATCCTAAACCGGAACCAACCTTCCCCATGTAGAACCGATGTAAGCCAAGAGCTCCAAAAAAACCGAATAACCACAACAGGTATGCCGTCTTTTTCGATTTTTCATAGGCATAGATATTTGGATTCGTATTTCTTTTAATTCTCTTTAAACCCTTTCTCTTTAATGGTGTCTTTTCGATAAAATCTTCGACACTGATAAGCAAGCGCTTGGCAAATCTCTTTAATTGAACATGATCCTGGCCTGCAGCTCTTAATTCATCCGAGATAATCTCTTTTTCAAAGACAAACTCATCCACCAACTTATAAATATCGATTTTGGTGGAGAGGAAGGCATCTACTTTGCGATGAAGGTTTTTTAGTGAATCGTTTAAAGCGATTGCAAGATTGGAGTTCTCGTAACCTTCTTCGGCCTTTAACTCCGTTATCACACTCTCATATTTAGTAAAAGCTTTCTCCAGGATAGCTTCGGCTTGTAATACTAATTCGGTGTGCTCTGATCTATTCACTTATTATTTTCCCTAATCTTTTATTTAACTCCAAAAGAACGAACTCATCATCTTCTGATCCTGGCAGTGTTCGGGAATTTTAGAAATAAGTTTCTTTATACCAAAATAAAAGAGATCATTTCAACAATAGCATCCTTTTTGCAAATGACTGGTTTGGTGTCGTTAAGCGGTAGATATACACCCCCGAGGAAAGCCCCTTGGCATCAAAAGTAAGTATATGTACCCCTGCATTTTGGAATCCATCAACTAATACCTCTACTTCCTGACCCAGCATATTGTAAACAGAAACTTTTACATTTACTGCTTCTGGTAGCTCAAAGTTAATAGAAGTAGATGGGTTAAATGGGTTTGGGTAGTTCTGTTGCAATGCGAACAGAACTGGCAACTCCTCGCCCTGTTCATTTGACGTCCCACCTGGACACGTGCCCCATATGGGTTTATTTTCTGATACCAAGGCACTATTTACAGCAAAAACCATAGGTGGACTGACGAAATTCGTGACACACCAACTATTCAAATTTTGATTGAATGAACTGGCTCCATAAAACATTGAGTTCATTTTTTTTACAGAGCTTACATCCCAATCACCTATATCCTGGTTAAACGAGGTAGCTCCTAAGAACATCGAATTCATATTCTTTGCAAAGCTTACATCCCAATCACTTATATCCTGGTTAAAGGAGGTAGCTCCGAAAAACATCGAATTCATATTAGTAACTGAACTCATATCCCAGGAACTGATATCCTCATTAAAATCATTCCTGTTGAAAAATAATGAACTCATATCCTTAATAAAGCTGGTACATACACGAGATAGATCACCATTAACATTTACAATCGTTTCAAGAGCAGGTCTGTCCACCCGTATATAATTTACACCATTCACATTCACTGACTCCACCAGTGCATGATCACATTTTATGGAACCATTCTCCGGAATCATAAACCCTTCGAAGCATGTGCCCCAGTGGGGTATATTTGCTGCTTCCAGAGCTTTGCCAGAAAAATATAACGGTTGACTAGTAATGGGGACACACCAATCCGTCAAATCTTGATTAAATTCATTAGCCTCTCTAAACATATTCTCCATAAAACGTACACGAATCACAACCCAATCCCCTATATCCTGATTAAATGAAGAAGCCCCTCTAAACATAGCAAACATATTGAACACAGATTCCGGAATCCAATCCCCTATATCCTTGTTAAACGAAGTAGCCCCTTCAAACATGTTCTCCATAGTTGTTACTGAACTTACATCCCAACTCCCTATATCCCCATTAAATGAGATTGCCCCTAAAAACATCGTTTTCATTATTCTAACGGAGCTTACATCCCAGTTATCCAAATCCTGATTAAATTCGATAGCCTCTTGAAACATACCTCTCATTTCATTCACCGAACTTACATCCCAGGCCCCTATATCACCATTAAATGAAGTAGCACCTGAAAACATCCAATTCATATCTTTTACGGAGCTTACATCCCAGGTTCCTATATCCTGATCAAATGAACGAGCGTTCTCAAACATATTCTCCATATCGGTCACCGAGCTTACGTCCCAATCCCCAATATCCTGGTTAAATGAAGTAGCCGATATAAACATCCGTTTCATACCTGTTACAGAGCTTACATCCCAACTTCCAATATCCCCATTAAATGAAGTAGCACCTGAAAACATCCAATTCATTCTTGTTACAGAACTTACATCCCAACTTCCTATATCTCCATTAAATGAAGTAGCACCTGAAAACATAAAACTCATATTAGTTATGCTTGAGGTACATACCAGAGATAAGTCTCCACCTAAACCTATTACCTGTTCCAGTAATTCTCTATCCACCGCTGTATACGTTACTCCTTCTACTGTTCCCGTATCCCCCGGATTAGCTCCATCGCAGGTAATGGTTATTCCATTCTCATGAAGTATGAAAGAACCCTGGGCAAATATCCCTCTTGCGTTAATGAATGCAGTTGAAACCAGAATAGTAACTACAAGCTTCTTCATCTCTAACCTATGTTTTTCTTCATTTTAGACTTTATTAAATCTAAACTAGTAAAAAGAGAAATCAAAGTTAATAAAACAAAAAAGCCCGATATACTTAGTACACCGGGCTTTTATGTAGCGTGGGACGGAATTGAACCGTCGACCTCACGATTATGAGTCGTGCGCTCTAACCATCTGAGCTACCACGCCATTCAGTAAATTCCTCTTGCTCTTTCAAAAGGACGACAAATATACGGGTTTACTTAATCAGTCGTAAAGATTTTTTCAGTAAATCTACTAATTATCATTTCTAAGTTTGTTACCTTCATTTTTTGAATGAAAAGCAGGAAAACAGTTTAGAATGGCACAAAAAATTACAAAAAGAGATCAGGACTATTCCCAGTGGTACCTGGATGTTGTTAAGGAAGCAAAGTTGGCGGAGCATTCCCCTGTTCGTGGGTGTATGGTTATTCGTCCAACAGGTATGGCACTTTGGGAGAATATGCGCCAGGGCCTTGATACCATGTTCAAAGATACCGGCCATGAAAATGCTTATTTCCCGCTATTCATCCCCAAGTCTTTTCTTTCAAAAGAGGCGCAGCATGTGGAAGGGTTCGCAAAAGAATGTGCTGTTATCACACATAGCCGTTTAAAAAGTGTAGATGGTGGTGTTGAAGTTGATCCTGAATCAAGATTAGAAGAAGAACTGATTGTTCGTCCTACTTCTGAGACTATTATATGGGACACCTATAGAGGTTGGATTCAGTCTTACAGAGACCTTCCGATTCTTATCAACCAGTGGGCCAATGTAGTTCGCTGGGAAATGAGAACCCGCTTATTCCTTAGAACCATGGAATTCCTTTGGCAGGAAGGCCATACTGCGCATGCAACACAAAAAGAGGCGGAGGAAGAAACGCTACAGATGTTGGAAGTATACCGCACTTTTGCACAAGACTTCATGGCTATGCCGGTAATAACAGGCGTTAAAACTGAAAGTGAGCGTTTTGCCGGTGCGGTTGAAACCTATTGTATTGAAGCTTTGATGCAGGACGGAAAGGCATTGCAAGCGGGAACATCTCATTTCCTTGGGCAAAATTTTGCCAAAGCTTTTGATGTTAAATTCCAGGATAAAGACGGCGAACTAAAACTAGTTTGGGCAACCAGTTGGGGAGTTTCTACTCGCTTAATCGGTGGACTCATCATGACACATTCTGATGATAATGGATTAGTAATCCCTCCAAAGCTCGCCCCAACTCAGGTTGTTATTGTTCCTATTTACAGAAATGATGAACAGAGAGAAAGCGTAGCTGAATATGGAAATGCTATTCTTTCCGAACTCAAAAGTTTAGGTGTTCGTGCTAAATTAGATAATCGCGACAATTACAAGCCAGGATTTAAATTTGCCGAACACGAAGCACAGGGTATTCCACTCAGAATTGCTGTTGGCCCAAGAGATGTGGAGAACAATAATGTGGAACTGGCCCGAAGAGATACACTAAGTAAATCCTTCGAATCCAGGGATGGAATTGGTGAATTTGTGAAAAACCTTCTGGGTACCATTCAAACCGACTTGTTTGAAACAGCCAGAAAACGTCGTGATGAGATGACCTCTGAAGTTGAGTCTTATGATGAGTTCAAAAAAGTGCTTAATGAGAAAGGCGGATTCATCTATGCCCACTGGGATGGAACCGCTGAAACGGAAGAACTCATTAAACAACAAACCAAAGCAACCATACGCTGTATCCCTTTTGATAAAACAGAAGAAGGAAGTTGCATGGTGACGGGTAAACCTTCTAAACAAAAAGTTTTATTCGCTAAAGCTTACTAAACGTAAGGTTCATGAATATTCCGCATTCATATCAATTGTTCACCGCTTCTGAAAGCCGTGCATTGGATGAGCGTACGATTTCTGAATTCGGGATAGATGGATTCACTTTGATGGAAATAGCAGGTACGCGGGCTGCTGATTTCATTCTTGAAACCATTCCGGCAAAAAGTTCTGGTTTAATTCTCTGTGGAAAAGGAAATAATGCCGGTGATGCTCTTGTTGTGGCGAGGATTCTGACGGAACATGATATAAAATGTACTGTTCTCTTTGTTGATGGAAAAGAATCTCTCAGTATTGATTGTAAACGGAACCTGGAACTTCTTGAAAAAATCAGTCCTGAGTTACCTGTACTTAACTCTTTCAATGAGATTGATGCTGAACTATCCTTTGAGTTTGTAGTAGATGGAATGCTGGGAACCGGCCTCAACTCTGAAATAACAGGACCCTATCGAAGTGTCATCGAATGGCTTAATGAATCGCAGGTTGCCGTTTTCTCCATGGATATTCCAACAGGTTTAAGTGCTGACACTGGAAAGGTTCTGGGAACTGCTGTACAAGCCGATTTTACATTTGCATTTGGAACCCTTAAGCAGGGTTTCTATATGGACTCGGGCTTTGATTATTGCGGAGAAGTAATTTTCTGCGAACTGCCTTTTCCTTCAAAGCTTAAGAATTCAACTAATTATTTATTAGACCGAAACTGGATTACGGATTCTGAAACGCCACCTGAAACCAAGAAGCATAAATATGATGGTGGAGTGCTTTACATCGTTGCAGGATCAGAAGGTTTAACCGGAGCTGCAATACTCTCTGCAAAAAGCGCCTGGGCGACAGGTATTGGTGCAGTCGTTTTAATTAATCCCAAAGGTCTGTTACCGGTTTATTACGAGAACCAGGTTGTGATTATCAAAAGACCAGTATGACAAGATGACGACGTCTTTTTTGCACCTCAACATTTGCAAAAAGTCCAAACCACTCTGAATGAAAAACCCGGCACTCTCCTAATTGGCCCAGGACTTGGAAGGAAAGATGAGACCATTGAGTTTGTAAGAGCTTTACTAGCTGCTTATTCCGGGAATGTAGTAATAGATGCGGATGCACTATTTGCTTTAGCAAATCTATCCCTTTTAAAAAAGCCTGAAGAAGCACAGTGGATATTGACTCCTCATCCTGGAGAATTAAGCCATCTTTGTTCAGTAAACTTCTCAAATGAAGAAGAGCGTTTAATTAACTCAAAAGAGCTGGCTACTAATTCAGAAGCAATCATTCTGGCAAAAGGCCTGCCCTCTATTCTTGCCTTACCTAAAGGTGAAGCCATATTAACCGGTTATGACACAAGAGTTTTTGCACGTGCAGGATTCGGAGATGTTTTAGCTGGAAAAATCGTAGGAAATTGGCATCTTAAAAAAATCGGGGAACTTGCTTGTTTATTATCACTTTTAGATGGAAAAGAGAAAGCGGATAGCCATATCTTTCAATCATCTGAAGCGCTTGCTCCTCTACATATCATTTAGCCCAAAATTCTATCAAGACGATTTTTTTTAAATACAGAAAGCTCCCTTTAGCCCTGTTTATACTTGTTACTATTACCATTCTGTTTGGGACTTTATTTCCATCAGAAAGTCTCAGTAAAATAAATCTATGGGATTATGATAAAGTTGGACATTTTTTGATGTTTTTGGTCTGGACCTTTTTATATGGCCTTGTAAGAGCTGTCAGGAAAAAGTCGGCCCCTAACCTGTTCATTGTATTCTCTCTTGGCTTGTTTTATGGTTTATTGATTGAGTTCTTACAATTTGTGCTACCTACCAATAGGAGCCCTGAATTATATGATTTTATCGCAGATGCTTTGGGCTCTGGTGCCGCTATTATTCTGCTTAAGCTCCTTTTTGACCGTGTTTTTAAAAATGAGGAGCCGTCCTTACATGATGATGCTATAACTTAGCAGTACATTCTTCACTTTCTTTTTCATAGGCATTAACAAATTCTTTAGCGCTCTATGATTAAGAAAAACCCAAAAGCTGACCTTCACTCTTCTCATTCTATTCTTGTTCTATTTAGCATCTGTTGTTCCCTGCTTTTTTTTATAGCAGCAACTAAAATGAATATTGAGTCGAATCGTATAGTTGAGCTTCCCGAACCTCCGACTTTCAAACCTGATTCCCTTCTTAAAATTCCTAATACTGGAGAAATCAAAAAACCAGTGATTGTGATCCCTTCAGTGTTCAACCCTGTACCAGAAGATGTAATTATAGAAGAAGTTGATTTAGTATTTCATGAATTCGATCCTGGTGAAGCAATTAAACTCCCTGA
>JAVKDP010000036.1:0-48355 GCA_040222185.1 Balneolaceae bacterium
CAATCGGATAAAGTCATTGCATTAAGAGCAGATATTGATGCATTGGCAATGGATGAAGAAGGGGATTTCAAGAAAGATTTTTTTTCTAAAAACGAAGGGGCAGCTCATTGTTGTGGACATGATGCTCATACCGCAAATCTACTTGGGGTAGCAAAAATCCTGACTGAGTTGAAGTCGGAGGTTGAAGGAACCGTGCTACTAGTTTTCCAACCCGGAGAAGAAAAATTGCCTGGTGGCGGAAAGTTATTATGCGAGACAGGGTTTCTGCAATCTCAGAACATTGATGCCATTTATGGTTTGCACACATCACCAACTCATGACCCTGGAACCATAGCAACAAAGACAGGGCCATTAATGGCAAGTCCTGATGAATTTGAGATCGAAATTATTGGTAAGGGCGGTCATGCTGCAAGAGCCCATGAAGCAATAGATCCTATTGTGTTGGCTTCTCAGTTTATTAACTCAGTTCAAACGGTAGTTAGCAGAAGCGTTGACCCAACCGAGCCTGCGGTAGTTACAGTTGGCAGAATAGAAGGAGGTACTGCTCATAATGTAATTCCCGAAAAGGTAAAATTATGGGGCACGGTTAGAACACTGTCAGCAGAAACTGCCACACTTATTGAGAATAAGATGGAAAGCCTTTTGAAAGGAGTTACTGAAGGTTCAGGTGGTAGTTACTCTTTCCACTTCAACAAAGGGTACCCGGCTGTTCAAAATTCGGCTCCCGAAACTGAAAAAGTTCTGAATACAATGCGGAAGCTATTTGGGGATGAATCAGCAATTGAGTTAGATCGCCCAATTATGGCAGGTGAGGATTTCTCGTTTTACCAGGAACACTTTCCTGGTGCATTTTTCTTTGTAGGTAGTGGTAGCGAGGAGTCTGATTCGCAGTACGTTTGGCATCATCCGAAATATAATGTTGACGATAGGTTCTTTTTAACAGCTGCACCGCTTATGGTATCTCTGGTTTTAAACAAGGATTAGTTCTTGAGGAAGATTGTAGAAAGAATACCAGGTGGCTCATATTTTCTTTCATTATACAAGAAGTGGAAGTTTAATGTGTATTACAAGCACATTAAAGATAAAGAAGCCCTTTTTACTGATTATTTTCACAATCGTACCTGGGGAGAAAAGGAAAGTGTATCTGGCACGGGTTCTACTCATTCCTATACCGCTCCACTTCGCAAAGAGCTTCCAAAATTATTGCAGGATTATGAAGTAAAGAAGTTGTTAGACGCTCCGTGTGGCGATTTTAACTGGTTTCATCTTCTAAAGAAAGATATGAGTCTGACATATGTTGGAGGAGATATTGTAAAACCATTGATACTTCAGAATAGAGAGAGGTTTAGTGATACGATAACCGATTTTATTCATCTTGATATTACAAAAGACAAGCTCCCGGAAAGTGATTTATGGTTTTGCAGAGATTGTTTAATTCATTTTTCTGATGATGATATCGAGAAAGCACTTAACTTATTCTTGAAGAGTGAAATCCCACTCATACTTACTACGAGCTATACTGAGAGCAAGGAAAATAAGAATATCCCCACCGGAGGGCATAGGTTCTTAAATCTTGAGCTCCCCCCTTTCAATTTTCCTAAGCCTATCAAATATATCGATGATTGGATTGAAGGCTTTCCAGTGAAGAGAATGGGTCTTTGGAAAAGAGAGGCAGTTCAAAAAGCCTTAGTTGGATATAAAGTTGGAGAGGAAAATGTATAATTATTCGTATTGGGAATCGGCTCTGTATGATCAGGTGTATGACCTTGTAATTGTTGGTGGAGGATTGACCGGGCAATCCACAGCTCTTTTTTATAAAAAGGAAAATCCATCAGCAAAGGTTCTTGTTGTTGATCGCGGGTTTTATCCAATTGGGGCCAGTACAAGAAATGCCGGTTTTGCATGTATTGGTACTATTGGCGAGCATATTTCAGATTTAGAAATAGATTCCGAAAAAGCACTAAAGAAGAGAATACAAGATAGGTTCAGAGGCCTTTTACTACTTCGCGAAACTTTGGGAGATACAGCGATTGACTATAAGCATACAGGAGGCTGGGAAATTTTTAGTAATACTGCGGATTTTGATACAGCGAATGCGCAGATTGGCAAATTCAATACATGGATGAAAGAGCTAATTGGTGAGGATAGTTTATATGAAGCAGTAAGCTACCAGGGATTTCCATCAATTTATAATCGATGTGAAGGGATGTTGCACCCAGGAAAAATGATGAAGGCTCTTTATGAAAAGAATATAGGGCTGGGAGTAGAATTCAGGTGGAATACTCCGGTAATCTCTTTAAATACGGTAGGAACTGAAGTATTGCTTGAAGAAGACAGGTCAATAAAAGCCGATAAATTGGTAATTGCCACAAACGCTTTTACTTCAAAATTACTTCCGGAAGTTAAAATTACACCAGGAAGAGGGTATGTATTTGTAACAAACGAAGTAGACGATTTAAAATGGAAGGGGACTTTTCATTACAACAAGGGATACGTGTACTTCAGGAACCTGGGAGAAAAAAGATTATTAATCGGTGGTGGACGGAACGTTGATACCAAAGCTGAGGAAACATCTGAGTTTGGCATCAATGAGTCGATTAAAGAATACCTGGTTAATTTTGTGAATAATCAGTTGAACTTTGCAAAAGGCTGGGAAATTGAACGAGAGTGGTCCGGAATTATGGGTTTTAGTGAATCGAAATCGCCTTTAATTCATAAGATTGGCAATAGCACTTTATTAGTTGCCGGACTTAGTGGAATGGGTGTAGCCCTCGGAATGCAGTTGGGGAGAAAAGTGTCTCAGGATCTAAATTCTTTGTAAAGTTCGAGAAGCTCACTCATCATCATAGCTGTAGCTCCCCATAGAGGCACCTTATGAATATCAAAGAAAGGAACAGTATACTTGGTCTCTCTTAAATCCCATTCCTGGCGTATATGGTTTTTTGTTTCCAATAATTCCGAAAAACTAACGGTAAAAACTTCTTCGACCTCATTGGGATTAGGAACGAAAGTCTGTTCTTGATCAATGAAACCGACAACCGGGGTAACCATGTTATTGGAATGATTTACATACAAGGGAGTCATGATGCCAGCGAGAGATACATTTTTTTCAATCAGTCCAATCTCTTCTCTTGATTCTCTTAGAGCTGTTTCTTCAAAGGTCTCGTCGCCTTCACGGCCCCCACCCGGAAAACTAAGTTGCCCGCCATGCTTAATTCCCGAAGTACGCAAAGTGAGGATAACTTCCAGCTCATCCTTCCAGGTAATAATCGGGACAAGTACACTACTATTCCTGTATCGATTATTTTCCGGAAGATTAGGTTTAAACTCGGAGTTTTTATGACTCGAAGGATGTGGTCTCATCCTGTCTTGAGCTTTTTGGCCTGGTAAAGAGTGGTTAAGTCGTTGCTCAAGAAAAGTTTTAAATAAGATCATGAATGAATATAACCGAACCTAATCATATGCAAAAGGTGGGCTCATGGTTTTTAAAGAAGTGGTAGTGTCCGTACTTTAAGATTTTAGTATTAATTAAAGTAATTACGGAAGTACCCACTTGATGAAAAAATTTAATGTGTATGGCATTGGGAATGCCCTGGTTGATTTGGAGTTTAAGGTTACAGACTCATTTATTGAAGAATTTGGAATAGAAAAGGGTTTAATGACACTGGTTGATGAGGACACTCAACATAAGTTGATTGGAGCAATTAATCATGACGAAACCCTTAAAAAATCCGGTGGATCAGCAGCAAATACAGTAATTGCAGTAAGTCAATTTGGAGGAAGAGCATTTTATTCTTGTAAGGTTTCTGACGATGATTACGGCGATTTTTACCTGAAAGATTTAAAAGAAGCGGGTATCAAAACGAACCTGGATTCAACAGTCCGGGAATCCGGTACTACAGGTAAGTGCCTGGTTATGATTACTGAGGATGCTGAGAGAACCATGAATACTTTTCTTGGGATAACAACCGACCTGTCGGTTAATGAAGTTGATGAAGCCGCAATTAAGGATTCCGATTATGTTTACCTGGAAGGGTATTTAGTAGCGTCTCCAACAGCGCTTGAGGCTATGAAGAAGACCAAAAAAATTGCGGAAGAAAACGATGTTAAAGTTTCTATAACCCTTTCAGATCCATCTATCGTTGAGTTTTTCAGAACTCAGTTTCAGGATGTTATTGGCGCTTCAGTCGATTTACTTTTTTGTAATGAAGACGAAGCCAAGACTTATACAGGTAAGGAAGATATCATGGAAGCTCGGGAAGAGTTAAAAAAAGATGCCAAGAGGTTTGTAATTACCCAGGGTAAAAACGGAGCCATCATTTTCGATGGTGATACTTTTATCGATATCGAACCTTATGAGACTAAAGCTGTGGATAGTAATGGTGCAGGAGATATGTTTGCAGGAGCTTTTCTATATGGTATAACCAATGGATTAGGATATGCGGGTGCTGGTAAACTCGCCAGCTTGGCATCATCAAAAGTTGTATCGAAATATGGGCCAAGGTTGAAATGGCACCAGGTTCAGGGAATCTTAAATTCAGTAACTAAATGAGCGGCGTAGAACTATTAGGTTGGGCAGGTTTTGCAATTTTAATCCTTGCCTGGATTCCTCAAACCTGGGAAACAATTAAAGCAGGCAGAACAGAAATGAATATTGCCTTCATATTGATGTATGCTATTTCGAGCATGTTATTAACTGTATATTCGGTACTAGAGAACGATACTGTGTTCATAACTCTAAATGCATTATTGACATTAGGCAGTGGGATAAACTTGTTTTATAAACTATTTCCAAGACAAGAAAATGGATAAACTTGTACTCGCTTCGAGGAATAAGAATAAGATTGAGGAGATGAGAGCCATTGTCTCAAATCTGGGAATTGAAGTACTTTCGGCTCTGGACTTTCCACATCTGGAGGAGGTTGAAGAAGATTTACCAACACTGGAAGGAAATGCACTTAAAAAAGCCAGGTATGTATTCCAGCAGACAGGGATTCCATCTCTTTCAGACGATACTGGCCTTGAAGTAGACGCACTTGATGGCAGACCCGGAGTTTACTCAGCAAGGTATGCAGGCGAGGGTGCTACTTATCAGGACAATGTGTTAAAGTTATTGGCTGAATTGAATGGAAAACACGAACGAGGAGCAAGATTTAGAACAGTAGTAGCCCTGGTAACAGATATGGAAGAGCAAACCTTTGAAGGATTTGTGGAAGGTGAGATCACAAAAGAACAAACAGGAGATGGCGGTTTTGGTTATGATCCGGTTTTTAGGCCAATTGGCTACACCGAAACTTTTGCAGAATTAGACAGTTCGGAAAAAAACAGGATTAGTCATCGCGGTAAAGCGATACAAAAATTCGTGGCTTTTTTAGAATCAGAGTAAGCTATACTGATAGCTCTTTTTATTCCTCAAATTTAATTACCAAATTAAGAAATGGAATTTGGACCAATAGATTATCTAGTATTAGTTGTGTACCTGGTTGGTGTAGCTATTTTTGGCTTAAAAGTATCAGGGAAACAGACTTCTACTAAAGATTATTTTCTTGGAGGAGAGGGGATGCCCTGGTGGGCTGTTTTATTCTCTGTAGTAGCTACAGAGACAAGCACACTTACATTCATAAGCATTCCTGCTGTAGCTTATGGAGGAAACCTGACCTTTTTACAGATTACGCTCGGTTATATACTCGGTCGGGTATTTGTCGCGATCTACTTTTTGCCGAAATACTATGATGGTAATATGTTTACCGCTTACCAGTTTCTGGAAAAGAGATTCGGTGCTTCAATGCGTAATGCCACGAGCACTACCTTTATGATTACACGGATGCTGGCAGATGGTGTGCGTTTATTTGCAACGGCAATACCATTAGCAATTATTTTGAGGCTTGGTGGTGCATTTACCGGATGGGGAGACCTTGAATTATATCTCTTTTCTATCTCTTTGATTTCCGTAATTACATTGATCTATACTTTTTTTGGAGGGATAAAAGCTGTGGTATGGATGGACGTAGTACAGCTGGGCGTATACCTGGGTGGTGCATTATTGGCAATGTTTATACTATTAAATAAAATTCCAGAAGGGTGGAGTTCAGTTGTAGCAATGACTGAAGCCGATAACAAGTTTCAAATATTCCGTTCAGGCTTTGATTTACCTTTCAGAGAGTTTATCAGGCAACCTTATACCTTTTTCACAGCACTTATTGGCGGGGCAGTTTTCTCTGTAGCTTCACATGGCACAGATCAATTATTGGTTCAGCGACTATTAGCTACAGGTAATCTAAAATCCGGACAAAAAGCTTTGATCTGGAGTGGTGTTGTTGTGATGCTTCAGTTCGGGTTGTTTTTAGTAATAGGCTTACTGCTATATACTTTTTATGAAGGAGTAAATCCGGAGGCATTGAATTTGGCTACGAACGATGAGATTTTTGCGAAATTTATAGTTGAACAACTACCTGTAGGTATATCAGGGCTTATTGTAGCCGCACTCTTTGCTGCTGCAATGAGTAGTTTAAGTTCATCATTGAACTCACTTGCTTCTGCAACAAACTTTGATCTTTATAAACCCTATTTCGGAAAGAATAATACAGAGGAACAAGATTTAAAAAACTCCCGGGTAATTACACTTATTTGGGGTTTTATTTTAACAGCTTCAGCGTTTCTATTTGCAGTTCTTCAGCTACAGGCAGGGGAAAGGCCTACTGTAGTAGAGTTAGGTTTGGGTATTGCTTCTTATACTTACGGAGGCTTACTTGGAAGTTTTCTGTTAGGGATGTTCTTCAAATCCTCAAAAACAAAAGATGCTTTGATTGGATTTTTTACTGGTTTGGTGGCACTACTATTCCTGGTAAATGGTCCGGTTCAAAATATACTTCCGGGGGAAGGACTTGTTATAGCGTGGCCCTTATATACTCTAATTGGTAGTATAATTGTTGTTAGTGTAGGTTGGGTAAGTTCAAAAATCAGGAGAGAAAACTAGTCATCTTCGTTAAAGAAGTCATCGTTTTTAGTACCATTATTTACAATATCGATAAACTCTTTAAGACCGACCAGACCTTTCAAATCTACATGGTACTCAATAAAGTTATAGAAATCTGATAGTGCGCCTTTTAGTCCGTCATCCGATGTTGAAGTATCAATACTTAGTATAACTTCGCTCGTTTCAAAGTCTTTCTTGATAAGATGGAGTTGGAAATTAGCACCTGCTGGTGAGTCAATTTTCTCAAGGGTAAGCACTAAATCTTCCAGTTCATGATTCATAGTCTTATGAACATACAAGCCTGGCCTGTTACATCTCCAAACCATTTTGTCTGCAAGAGTTGCTGCCTGTATCTCACTCAGGGCAGCAGTGTAATCGTCAATTGCCTTCATTTTTAATTTGACCGTGTATAAGTTTATATATCCCTACTTAAAATTATGAAAGAAGGATAACTATTTGTTTTTTGCACCAGACCTAACCAAAAATTAAGGAAATATTGTTAAATATGTCTAATAAAGATTTAATAATTAAGTTTTATGAAGCATTCAGTCAAAAAGACTACAAAACAATGAGTGAATGCTATCATGATGATGTTTTTTTTAGAGATGAAGCATTTACTCTAAAAGGCAAAGAAGCCTCAGCAATGTGGCATATGTTATGCGTAAGAGGGAAAGATCTCAGTTTAAGTTTTAACGATGTTGAAGCAAATGAGGAATCAGGTTCTGCGCATTGGGAAGCAAAGTATACATTCTCTCAAACTAGAAGAAAAGTTCATAACAAAATCGATGCGCAGTTCAAGTTCAAAGACGGAAAGATTATAGAGCATATCGACAGTTTCGACTTCTGGGCTTGGTCAAAGCAGGCTTTAGGTACTCCCGGGTTAATATTAGGTTGGTCAGGTTTCTTAAAAAATAAGGTGGAGCAACAAGCAGCTGAGTCATTAAATGCTTTTATTTCAAAACATCCTGAATATCAATAGAATTAAAAGAGAAAGAATTCTTTCTCAGCATTTATGAGACAAAAACTGTTAAGCGACGGAGCAAAAGAACTTAGCTACGAGATAAGGGAAATTGTAAAAAAGGCAAAAGTACTTCAAAAAGAAGGAGTTACTATTACCTGGGAGAACATTGGTGATCCAATCCAAAAGAATGCAAAAATTCCGGAATGGGTAAAAGAAATTGTCAATGAATTAACCCAGGACGATAAAACCTACGGGTATTGTGATTCAAAAGGAGAGCTTAAAACCCGGAAGTTTTTAGCTGATAGAAACAATGCGTACGATGGGGTTCAAATTACTTCGGATGACATATTATTCTTTAACGGGCTTGGGGATGCGATATCTACTTTATATCACTACCTGGCACCAACAACACGGGTAATAGGCCCGTCTCCGGCTTATTCCACTCATTCTTCTGCCGAAGCAGCGCATGCGAATCATCATCCACTCACCTATAAGCTCGATCCGGATAATCACTGGTATCCTGATATGGATGACTTAAGGAATAAGGTGAAGTACAATCCCAACATTGTTGCCATACTGATTATAAATCCTGATAACCCGACAGGTATGGTATATCCAAAAGAGGTTCTGGAAGAAATCGTAGCACTGGCAAAAGAATACAAGCTCTTTTTGATATGTGATGAAATCTATCACCAGATCACTTACAATGGAGCAAGAGCGTATGCACTAACAGAAGTAATTGGAGATGTTCCAGGAATTGCGATGAAAGGTATTTCCAAGGAACTTCCATGGCCAGGGTCAAGATGTGGCTGGATAGAATGTTACAACCGAAAAGCTGATGCTGAATTCGATCGATTATGCAAAACGCTGGATGATGCAAAGATGATTGAAGTTTGTTCCACCACTTTACCGCAGCTGGCGATCCCTAAAATTCTGGGAGACGATCGGTACACTGAATACAGAAATCAGCTAAATAATAAGATTGGAGCAAGAAGCAGGTTCATCTCAGAAACTTTACAGCAGGTTCCCGAGCTTACCTTTAATCCTACCTATGGGGCCTTCTATAACACCATTGTGTTCAAAAAAGGAACACTTACCAGTAGCCAAAGCCTTGAAATCGAAAATCCTGAAGTTAGAGCACTGGTCGAAAACTGGATAGATGGGGTTTCCCTGGATACACGATTTGTGTACTATTTGTTGGGTGCAACAGGAATATGCGTTGTCCCTATTTCTTCTTTTTGTTCTGATTTACTAGGCTTCAGAGTTACGTTACTGGAAGAAGATGAAGAATTATTAAAGAAAACATTTACTACACTAAGAGACTCAATTAGAAAATACCTTGACTCATAATGACACACGGAACACATAACGCGTTAGATGATCCAAGAAATGAAAAGGTTCTTATTTCTATAAACGGAGAGCTTTTTCCGCGAAGTGAAGCCAAAATCTCAGTATTCGATAGTGGCTATTTAGTAGGAGATGGTGTTTGGGAAGCTCTTCGCTTGCACAAAGGAGTTTTGGTATTTCTGGATGACCATTTAGATCGCTTGTGGCAAGGAGCTGCTGCTATCGGTATGGATTTAAAAATGAGCAAAGATGAGCTGACTGCTGCTATCTGGAAAACGCTCCAAGCAAATGATATGCACGATAATGTTCATGTCAGAACTATGGTTACAAGAGGTTTTAAGAAAACTCCAAGCCAGGATCCCAGGTTAACCATATCAGGACCAAATGTGGTAATTATAGCGGAGCATAAAAAAGCGGACCCCGAAACCAAAAATCGAGGTGTTAAGCTATTTACGAGTACAATAAGGAGAGGTTCTCCTGATTATTTAGACCCGCGTTTAAACTGCCATAGTAAACTTCATGAGGTTCAGGCGCTCATCCAGGCTTTAGAAGCCGGAGCCGATGAGGCACTTATGCTGGATATCAATGGATTTGTGAGTACCTGCAATGCCACAAACTTCTTTATGGTTAAAAAAGGAGAAGTTTGGACATCCACCGGGGAGTATTGCATGAATGGTATTACACGTGGTAAAGTGATTGAAGTATGTGAGAAGAACGGTATTCCATGTTTTCAAAAGAATTTTTCGCTCTTTGATGTGTATGGAGCTGATGAAGCTTTCGTGACAGGTAGCTTTGGTGGGCTAACTCCGGTTACAAGCATTGATGGACGAACTATTTCTGGCTCCGTTCCCGGAACAATAACAGGGTTATTACAAAACCTGTACGATGGAGCCATTAGAGAAGCCGTTAATAGTGAGTAGTAAACCCCTGAGTCGTCCTGAGCGATAGCGAAGGAGAACCAGGTCATCCCGAACTTGTTTCGGGATCTTTGTGAGGTTTCAAATTGAGTAGTAACATCAGAAAGACTAAAAACTAAGCTAAATCTTATGACAAAACGTATTTGTGTTTGGAGTGGCCCAAGGAATATTTCAACAGCTTTAATGTATTCGTTTGCTCAAAGAGTAGATACCACTGTAGTAGATGAGCCACTATATGCCCACTACTTAACTCATACTGATGCGAGGGAATATCATCCCGGCGCAGAAGAAGTAATAGCTGACCAGGAAAATGATGGGCAAAAAGTAATTGAAGAGGTGGTTTTTGGAGAGTATGACACCCCGGTTGTCTTCTTCAAACACATGACACACCATTTGGTAGACCTGGATTGGAGCTTCATGAAAGACACGATTAACGTAATTCTAACCCGTGACCCAAAGGATATGCTGCGATCTATAGTTCACCAGATACCAAACCCGGTGATGAGGGATGTGGGTTACGCTCAACATTTAGAGTTGATGGAATATTTGAACGGTATAGGTCAAAGCCCCATTGTAATTGATTCCAAAGAAGTATTGATGGAGCCAGAGAAGAAACTCACAGAAATATGCGAATTTTTAGGTTTAAGCTTCGATAAGAGGATGTTAAACTGGAAACCCGGTGCAAGACCAGAAGACGGCATATGGGCAAAATACTGGTATCACAACGTGCATAAGTCAACTGGCTTCCAACCCTATAAGCCTAAAACCGATCCTTTTCCCAATAAATTGAAGGAATTGCTAACGGAATGTGAAGAGTGTTATGAGAAATTGATAAAGTAGTTCTTACTTCCTTACCTAATAATCGTCTCTTTTCTCTTTGGCCCGGTTGAGATGATTGTGAACTTTACTTTCAGGTAATCTTCTACAAACTCAATGTAGGTCTTAGCAGTCTCAGGAAGTTCATTCCAACTTGTCATTCCGGATATATCTTTTTCCCAACCAGACATGGTTGTATACACTGGTTCAACATTCTCGATTTCATCCAGGCTTAATGGGAAAACCCCGGTTTCAACACCATTTATTTTGTAGCTGGTACACACTTTGATTTCATCAAAGCCGTCCATTACGTCCATTTTGGTGAGTGTAAGTTCATTTATCCCATTAATTCGGCATGCATACTTTAATGCAACCAAATCCAACCATCCACAACGTCGGGGACGGCCTGTAGTAGCACCAAATTCATGGCCTTTTTTGCGAAGTTCTTCGCCAGTATCATCAAGAAGTTCAGTAGGGAAAGGCCCATTTCCAACTCTTGTGCAATATGCTTTGGTAATTCCCATAACATGAGTGATCGCTGTCGGAGGAACACCTGTTCCAGTACATGCACCACCAGAAGTTGGAGAGGAAGAAGTTACGTATGGATATGTCCCATGATCAACATCTAACAAGCAGCCTTGTGCACCTTCTAATAAGATAGATTCACCTGCTTCGATCGCTTCGTGTAAAATATTAGAGGTGTTACATACAAAAGGAGTAAGAATTCGTACAGCATCTTCTACCTCAGCCATTAAATCATCCACATTTAATGTTGGCTCGTTGTAAAGGTTTTCAAGTGCGTAGTTAATGTCTTCCAGGTTCTGAACGATCTTTTTTCTTAGAACTTCTTTGTCCAGTAAATCCACCATTCGGATGCCAACTCTCGCCACTTTACTGATGTAAGCGGGTCCTATACCACGGCCGGTTGTGCCAATGGCGTTTTTGGCTCTTCGCTTTTCTTTAAGCTGATCCAGGATTTTGTGATAAGGAAGAATTACATGAGCAGTTTGGCTAATGAAGAAGCGGTTATCGAGTGTAAAACCCATCTTCTTAACGCCGTCAATTTCTTTTACTAAAGCAATGGGATCAATAACAACGCCATTACCAATTACGCATTTGGCATCTCCGTTAAAAATTCCGGATGGTACAAGATGAAGTACTACTTCTTTGTCATCAAATTTGAGTGTGTGCCCTGCATTAGCTCCTCCCTGGAAACGAGCAACAAAGTCAGTTTTATCGCTTAGCAGGTCAACAATTTTTCCTTTCCCTTCGTCGCCCCACTGGGCACCGATTACAACACGAATAGACATAGTAATGGTATAGTATTAACAATAAAAAAAGGGATGTAGTTATCTACACCCCTTTGGATTCAATTTATATGGTTTATCAATCGTCATTAAACGACGCAACTGCTTTTTCTACAGAATCAAAATGCTTGAATACTGTGATAAGCTTGGTCACGATCAATAAACTTTGAATTTTGTCGGTAGCATTAGCGATACGTAGATCACCACCAGATTTTCTCATAGTGGTGAGTGCGCCAATAAGCATACCAAGACCAGATGAATTCATGAACTTTACCTTGCCCAGATCAACCACAATGTTGGTTTTATCACCGTCAATTAGCTCATGAAGTTTTTCGTTCAGGCTAACCGCGTCTGGTCCACCCATTACGTTACCTTTAAATTCGATAACAACACTGCCGTAACGTTCTGATGTATTAAAACTCATATAATTCCTCTTTATATACTTTTAAGATTTTTTGGTACGGCTATCAAGTTCCACAACAAGCGCGCTTGCAACAAACAATGAACTGTAAGTACCAAGTACAATTCCAATTATAAGGGCAAAAGATAAACCTTTCAACACCTCACCGCCGAAAATAAACAGCACAACAACCACAAACAAGGTGGTAACTGAAGTTATAACTGTACGGCTTAAAGTATCGTTAAGACTTTTGTTCACCATTGGAAGATATTCCATGCCTTTATGAACCAGGTTGTTCTCACGAATACGGTCAAAAACTACCACAGTATCATTCAAAGAGTACCCTACGATAGTCAAAAACGCAGCAATTATATTTTGATCGATGAGTAAACTAAAAGGCACTATTTCATTGAGAAGTGTAAATAGACCTAATGTTATTACTACGTCATGAACCAAAGCTGCAACCGCTCCGGCTGAGAATGTCCAGTTTCTAAACCTTATAAAGATGTAGATGAAGATAATTACTATCGCATAAATCACAGATTGCAGTGCGCCGGATTTGAGATCCTCAGCAAATCGTGGACCTACTGAATCAGTCTTTTCTATGCTAGCACTGTTGCCTGCTAATTCAGCAGCGAGTGTATTTTCAATCGTTGATTGAACTATTGTCATCTCATCTTCATTATCCGTTCTGATAAGGATTTCAAAATCAGAACCGAAAAGCTTTACTTCTGGAGTAGAGCCTAGCGGACTTGTTAGCACTGAACGAACTGTAGTTACATCTACAGGTTGGTCAAACTTGACTACAAATTCTTTACCGCCCCTAAAGTCGATACCATATTGTAGTCCTTTTGTAATTATTGTTCCAAGCGATCCCAAAAACAGGATTGCTGAAATTACGTAGGCTGTTCTTCGATTGCCTACAAAGTTGATGTTCGGAGTTTCAAACCATCTCATATTATTACCTTTTAAATCGTTTAAATTTCTTTGTTGAGATTATCCGAAGCTCACTGCGTCGGTATTATTACGGGTTAAGTAATCAATAACCACACGAGTGATAATGATTGCGCTAAACAGTGAACAAGCAATACCAGCAAGTAGAGTCACTGCAAAACCTTTAATTGGGCCTACACCAAAACTAAGAAGGATAATGGCTACAAATCCTGTAGTTACATTCGCATCAATGATGGCGCTCATCGCATTTGCGTAACCCGCTGAAATAGAGGCTTTCATTGTTTTTCCGGTACGCTGTTCTTCCCGGATACGGTCAAAGATCAGCACGTTCGCATCAACCGCCATACCAATGGTTAATACAATACCAGCCATACCAGGAAGTGTAAGTGTGGCTTTGAAACCAGCCAGGATTCCAAGGATGAAAACTATGTTAAGTATCAAAGCAAGATCGGCTACACCGCCACCTGTTCTGTAATATATAATCATGAAAACGGCTACAATTCCTAAACCTACAAGTACTGATTTCAAGCCTGCCTCAATAGAAGCCTGCCCTAGTGTAGCACCAACTGTACGTTCTTCAAGGATTTCTAGCGGAGCAGGTAATGCACCGGAAAGCAGGATGTTTACCAAATCCTCTGCCTCTCCAACGCCATCAAGACCGTTGATGGTAGAACGCCCACCATTGATCTTGGTTTGAACGTTTGGATATGAAACCACATAGTTGTCTAACACGATAGCGACTGGCTTTCCAATATTAGCACCAGTAATACGGCTCCAGATTCTGGCTCCTTCACTATTCATTCCCATAGCAACTTCAGGGATGTTTGTAGTTGGATCGAACTGAATGCTTGCTTCTTCGATTACTTCACCGGTTAATTCAATATCAGTGCTTACTCCATATAGAGCGTATTGACCACCCGTTCCGTTTTCAAAATCGATAGGACTGGAAGCCCAAAGCATTTCAGTATTTCTAGGTAGCATCTGTTGAACTTCAGGCTGGTTAAGCAAGGCCATCACAGCTGCAGTGTCATTTGCTGTAGAATATCCGAAGATATAGTTAGACTGAACAAATCCCATCAAATCAACCAGCGCATTTGTAGTAGCAGGTAAAGAAAGGCTGTCAGAGGAAGAGTCAGGGGTTACGTTGAAGTATTCGACTGCTCTTGTTCTGAAATTAGAAAAGTCCTGCGCATCAGCACCGGTTCTGAATTCAAGACGTGCGGTTCCTCTAAGAAGTGATCTCACACGGGCTTCATCATCTACGCCCGGAAGCTCCACTACAATTCTGCTGCTACCTTGCTTTAAGATAGAAGGTTCAGTTACACCGAATCTATCCACACGAGTACGGATAATCTCGATCGCACGATCAAGAGCACCATCTCTTTGTAGCTTAAGATAGGCTGCAATTTCTTCGTTTGTAGAACGACGGGTGATATCATCAGCATCACTACGGTAGTAACGGCTTAAACGTGCGTTCGGATCTCTTGCTTCAAAAGCTGAAACCAATTCATCAATAAAATCAGAATCGTTTAATTCTGAAGCTTCACGCGCTTCTCTAACTACATCGTTAAGAAGATCATCACGATCATTACCGGCGAGTTCAAGAATAAGCTGGGGGGTTCCAACTTCAAGTGTTACGTGCATACCACCTTGAAGGTCAAGACCAAGTGAAAGAATACGCTCTTTCAGGCTGGAAAGCTTTTCAGCGTTATCACGTTCATACTGTTGCTTTTCGTCATCGGTAGCAAGCTCTGCAATCTGTTTTTGTTCCAGATTCCAAATAACCGTTGGGTACAGGTAGTATAGTGTGAGCGCCAGAAAAGCAGCTACTACACCAATTTTAAATCCGTTGCCTTGCATAATATTTAGGTTAGATTAATAGAATTTTTTTGTTGAAAATGAGAATCGGGTAATAGTCATTGATCAACCAATGACCATTAATGTCATTTCTAAATGAAATAGAAATCCCTTGATTTATTTCATCTCTATCAAGGAAGTGCCGAATGAGTATAAACGATTCGGCTATGACAGAAGAGGACTAAGGAGCGCCTATAGCAGTTCCACTCTTAAGAGGAGATAGGATAAATGATTTACTTATTACTGAGTTTTGAGAATAAAGCTCAAAAGGTAAATCAAGATCAAAATTAGCTGAATTCTTTTGTATTCCGGAAGCCAGGAAATGGCTGTCAGATGGAAGGACTGTTTGAGGTTTTAGGTGTTTCACTAAAACAGCAGTTCCCATTCCACTGCTGGAATTGTTGTAATTATTCCATTCCGTTAGGATAACATGGTAAAGAGCTTCTTCAGAGGATTCTGTATCATCAGAAACAGGAAGTTCAAAATCATCCGAATTGGTATGAACAAGTTTTGATGCTTCTCTGATTAAGTGCTCTAACTCCAGGTTCTCTTCGCTCAGGGCGTCTATCTTGCTAAGAACAGTATCATCTTGTGTTTTGAGATGCGAACCAAGCCATGATGTAAACGCATTCTGATTCGACTTTTCATTGGCAGGTGTAGCATAATGCAATGCCATACCTAACATCAGCATAAAGAAGCCGGAAAGTCGTGCGATATGTGAACGGAATAATTTCATAAACCTTGAAGATAGGTAAGTCTGCTATCAATAATCAATTAGAAGGTGTAGCTAAATTCAGTCTTTCGAACTCTTGCTTGAGGAACTGCCCGGTGTATGACTTTTCTACTTCAGCGACCTTTTTCGGAGCTCCTTCGGCAATGATCTGGCCACCGCCTCGTCCACCTTCAGGTCCAAGGTCAATAACCCAATCAGAGGCTTTAATAAGGTCAAGATTATGCTCTATAACCATTACTGTGTTTCCTTTGTTTACGAGCTTTTGAATTACATTAACCAACATTCGTACATCCTGGAAGTGAAGCCCAGTAGTGGGTTCATCCATAACATACAATGTATCACCGGTTCCGATTTTGGAAAGTTCGCGAGCCAGTTTAATACGCTGCGCTTCTCCGCCCGAAAGCGTAGTACTGGACTGGCCTAATGTAAGGTAACCTAGACCAACAGAGGTGAGAGTCTTAAGTATTCTGGAGATAGTGGGTTGTGCATCAAAGAACTCAGCAGCATCACTGATAGGCATATTCAAGACTTCGGAGATATTCTTCCGCTTATAATAAATCTCAAGGGTTTCCCTGTTATATCTTCGCCCGTTACAGGTTTCGCAGGTTACGTATACATCAGGAAGGAAATTCATTTCAATCTTTCGGACTCCATCTCCCTGGCAGGTTTCACATCGTCCACCTTTCACATTAAAGGAGAATCTACCCTGGTCGTAGCCTCGTATCTTTGCTTCTGGTAATTCCGAGAACAACCTTCTTATATGATCAAAGACCTTGGTATAAGTTCCGGGATTGGAACGTGGCGTTCTTCCGATAGGGCTTTGATCTATGGAAATAATTTTATCAATGTTATCTAAGCCATCAACAGTATCGTATGGTAATGGAACACTCTTGGATTTATAAAAGTGGTTTGAGAGAATGGGTACAAGTGTTTGATTAATCAATGAGCTTTTTCCGCTTCCACTAACTCCGGTTACTGAGATGAATTTGCCAAGCGGAACTTTTAAATCAACATTTTGAAGATTGTGCCCACGTGCATTCTTTATAGAAATCTTCTTTTTATTTCCGTTTCGATACTTTTCCGGTAGCTCAATAACTTCTTCATCCCTCAAGAAACGGGCGGTCATAGATTCTTTCTCAAGATCTTCAGGCTTTCCGGCGGAAACAATATACCCACCATTTACACCAGCGCCCGGGCCTAAGTCAGCTACAAAATCAGCATGCTCAATCGTTTCTCTGTCATGTTCAACTACGATCACGCTGTTTCCAAGATCACGCAGAGTTTCCAGCGATTTAATGAGCTTAATGTTATCTCTTTGGTGAAGACCGATACTTGGTTCATCAAGGATGTACAAAACACCCACCAGTTGAGTACCAATTTGTGTTGCCAGCCTGATTCGCTGTGCTTCACCACCACTTAGTGTTTGAGCTTCTCTGTCGAGATTGAGGTAATCAAGGCCAACATTGAGTAAGAAATCAAGCCGGTCGCGGATTTCTTTTAAAACCTGGTTGCCAATCAATTGCTGGCGTTCGGTTAGTTTTATAGAGTACAAGGCATCTCTTAAACCACGAATATCCATTTGTACTAAATCGTGGATATTGTATTTGTCGATTTTATAGGAAAGAGCTTCTTGATTCAGACGTCCTCCTTTACACACAGGGCAAACTACCTTACTCATAAAAGCTTTGGCTTTTTCTCTTTGCTTAGGAGATTTACTACTCTCATACTGTTCGATAATCGTTTTTCTGAGCCCCTCAAACTTGTGTTGGTAGGTCACTGAATTGTCCTTGAAGTCGTAGCTTACTGAATATTTTGTTTCTCCACCTCCATGCATTAGCACATCAAATGCTTCCTGGGGATACTTTTTAAAAGGAGTATCAAAGTCAATTTTGAAGCTTTCAAGAACAGCTTTGAGTTGTTTGAAAGCGAAGATATCTCTTGGTGGTCCTAAAAACCGAATGCCGCCAACGGTGATATTCTGAGAATGGTTAGGAACCAGTAAATCCCAGCTTACATCATAAGTAAAGCCTAATCCATTGCATTCTTTACAGGCTCCATAAGGAGAATTGAAAGAGAACAAATTTGGCGCCGGATCTTCATATGCTAATCCACTTTCTAAATCGAAAAGCTTTTGAGAAAACAAGCGATCTACTACAGAACCATCTTTTTGTTGAAGAGCGAGAATTACATTACCGTCAGCCATCTCAAGGGCCAGACGAATACTATCTGCGATTCTCTTTTCACTTTTAGGGCTGATTACAAACCGATCAACAACTACCTCGATATTGTGTGTTTTATATCGATCAGCCATTAAACCGTCAACAAGTTCTGTAAACTCTCCGTCAATCCTGGCACTAACGAAGCCTTGTTTTATCGTCTGTTCGAATAATTCACGGTAATGTCCTTTTCGTCCACGAACAACAGGTGCCAAACAATAGGCTTTTGAACCTTGTGGCATAGCCATTACCGCAGCAACAACCTGGTCGGCTGTTTGCTTTTCCATCTTGTTACCGGATTTATATGAGTAGGGTACTCCAATCCGGGCATACATCAATCTTAGAAAGTCGTAAATCTCTGTTACCGTGCCAACGGTAGATCTTGGGTTACGATTCGTAGTTTTCTGATCAATTGAAATAACAGGGGAAAGGCCGTCAATGAAATCAACAGCAGGCCGTTCCATCATTCCCAGAAATTGGCGTGCATACGCTGAAAGGGATTCTATAAAGCGGCGTTGTCCTTCAGCATAAACAGTATCAAAAGCGAGTGAAGATTTTCCGGATCCGGAGAGTCCGGTAATTACAACTAGCTGATCGCGAGGTATATCAATATCAAAGTTTTTTAGATTGTGCTCTCTGGCACCTCGGATAACTATATTTTGTTGCAAAAGTCCCTGGGTAATAGATTTTAGATCAACTCACAAGGTACAAAACAGAAGGAACTATTCCTTCATTCAGAACTAAAATTTATTCTTCTGAAAAGCTTTTTGCTACAAAGTTATAGTCTCTTATAAAGAGCCGGTTTGGCTGAATGCCATTTTCATCTTCTGAAAACTCGGGTTTAATTCTCTTGAGGAAATACATTGGTACTTTTCCGATGTTTTTAGCCTCAACCTCACCCCGCGGTTCGCACTCGAAAAAGTCTTTAACTCTCTCATAAGTAGCGTGCGAAATATTGATGTTGCTGTTTTCAGAGTGCTGCTCCATACGAGCAGCCAGGTTTACTGACTCTCCCCAAACATCATAAGCGAATCTCTTATTCCCAATTACTCCAACTACAGAATTCCCGGTGTGGATTCCAATGCGAAGAGGGAAGTAGGGGATAGAATCGGGTGTATTTTCTGCAAGCCTGTCCACGAAGTCCTTCATTTTAAGGGCAGAAAGAACGATATCGATAGGGTGAGTTGAGTTTCTTGCTGGTATACCACCAGCAGCCATATAGCTATCACCAATAGTTTTAATCTTGATGTTGTTATGCTGGTCGATAAACTCGTCAAATTTGTCGAAGTAGAAACTCAGGCTTTCAATGAGGTTTTCCGGCGAAAGGTCAGGAACAATTTTACTGAAGCCATCGAAATCAGTAAACATAAAAGTAGCATCCCTGTATCTTTCAGGTGAAACATTTCCATAAGCAAGTAAACTATCCGCTATTTTTTTAGGGAAAATATTTTGAAGTAAGGCTTCATGCTCTTTTTTAGTAAGCTCCAATTCCTGGTTGCTGGCATTTAAACCCAGCTGCATCTTTTCCAGCCGGGCATTTTGGCCAAGCGAATTCTTATAAGTAGATACCAAAAGGTTAACGAGGTGAGAATAATCGGCTTTTAGATTAAAATCTTTCCCTTCAATATGAACTGTTACAGTTTCACTCACGTCAGAAACTGCAATAGGGTTATTAAGCAGTTCGTGAACTTTGGTAAAAAAGGTGTCGTCATCAAAAGGCTTGGTAAGATAGTTATCCGCACCTGCTTCCATACCTCTCATCAAACTAACAGTCTCTAACCTTGAAGTAACCAGGATTACCGGTATGGTTCTGAAACGCTGATCATTCTTTATTTTAGAACATAACTCGTAGCCATCCATAAGTGGCATTTCAACATCAGATATTACAAGGTCAGGGAATTCCTTTTGAACTAATTCCCACGCATCCTGTCCGTTTTGAGCTGTGATGACTTCATAACCTTGTTTGAGAAGTTTATGACGGGTTATAGTTACTAAAGCAGGATAATCATCTACTACAAGAATCCGCGGAGTTGTATGAAGCATAGTTATTGTACCGTAATTTTAGCCAATATAAAGTAAAGCTAACAAAAATAAGTAACTTTGAATTTTAGAAAGCTTTAACTAAAAAAAAGCTTAAGTTTAGCGCCTTACAAATTTTATCACTCATGGAAGACACTTTACAACAAAACTGGACACCAACAAGTTGGTTAGAGAAACCAGTAAAACAGCTGCCGGATTACCCGGATAAGAAGTTGTTAAATAAAAGCTTTGATCAGCTGAAGACATTGCCACCACTTGTTACCTCCTGGGAAATTGAGGCTTTGAAGAATAAATTGGCACAGGTATCAGCTGGGAAGGCTTTTTTATTACAAGGTGGAGATTGTGCTGAGAGTTTTAGCCTTACAAACTCAACCAAGATAGTAAACATGGTAAAAGTGCTGTTGCAGACCAGTTTTATCCTTATCCATGAGATGGGAGTTCCTGTAGTTAGGCTGGGAAGAATTGCAGGCCAGTATGCAAAGCCAAGATCACAAGATTTTGAAACAGTAAATGGAGAGCAAATCCATAACTATCGCGGTGATCTTATAAATGGGTTTCAACCTACAAAAGAAGCTCGAATACCAGATCCAAACCGGTTAATCGAGGGGTATCACAAAGCTGGTTTAACACTGAATTTCCTTCGAGCCCTTGCAGATGAAGGTTTTGCTGATTTAAATCACCCGGAACAGTGGGAGCTCGACTTTATGCAGAACAACAAATATTACCAGGAGTATGAGGCAATGGTTGAGTCCATTACTAAAGCTGTAAGGTTTGTTGAAGCAATATCACCAGATAGTTTTAGTACTCTTCAAAAAGTAGATTTTTATACTTCACATGAAGCATTGAATTTATACTATGACTCAGCACAAACCAGGAAAGTACCTCGTAAGCCTGGTTTTTATAACCTGAGTTCACATATGGTTTGGTTAGGAAACAGAACCCGGGATATTGATGGTGCTCATGTTGAGTATTTCAGAGGAATTGAAAATCCGATTGGGATTAAGGTGGGTCCTCCATTTACGGTTGATGACACGCTCAAGCTTATCGAGACTTTAAATCCAAGTCATGAAGCAGGTAAGATTGTTTTGATTACCCGGTTTGGTAAGGCTAATATCGAAGACCAGCTTCCGGAATTAATAAGGGCAGTAAGACGGGAAGGTTTTCCGGTTATCTGGAGTTCAGATCCAATGCATGGAAATACATTCTCTTCATCGAACAACTATAAGACCCGCAATTTTGATCACATCCTGGATGAGATCAAATCTGCTTTTGCCATTCATAGAGCAGAAGGAAGTTATCTTGGTAGTGTTCACCTGGAATTAACAGGTGATAATGTTACGGAGTGTGTAGGTGGTGCTAAAGGATTGAACGAAGATAGTCTCGATTTGAACTATGAAACTTTCTGTGATCCTCGCTTAAACTACCAGCAATCTTTAGAGATGGCGTTTCTGGTTGCGAAAGAGTGGAAGCAAAGCTACTTATAAGCTGGGTTAGAGATTTTCTCTAACATATTCTGACACTTTATACAGTTACTGTCGATCAGGCAAACCTATTTCTGACAACGTTTCTATGTGGCAGAAATAGGCCTGAAATTTCTTCATTTCCACTTTGCCTCGATGTCATAACATTTCAAATCTCTTCTATTGGCATGTGCGTTGCATAATTGATTGCGAATTTTAAACAATGATAATCAATCAAAAGAGGATCAATTATGTCACTTATAAAATATAGAAGAGCAAACACTGACGGTTTTTCTAAATCATTTAATGATGTTGTAGATGAGTTCTTCAATTATTCAAACAACTATAGAAAGGACAACTTCATGCCAAGTGTTGATATTTCTGAAACTGATACACAGTTCGAAGTAGCTGTTCAACTTCCAGGCTTAAAGAAAGAAGATATTTCCGTTAACCTTGAAAAAAGCCAGCTTACAATAAGCGGTGAGCGCAAGCTAAAAAGTGAGGATGAAGGAAAAAACTTCCATCGCCTTGAAACCAGCTTTGGCAAATTTAGCCGAACCTTTTATTTACCCGATACTATCGATGAAGAAAGTATTTCAGCTAAATATGAAGATGGTATACTAGATATCACTATCAATAAGAGTGAAGAAAAAGCAAAGAAGCAGATCGAAATAATATAATTTCGATTATTGGTTAGGAGAAATCCGGAGCCTTTAAACGGGCTTCGGATTTTTTTTGGTTACAAGATGTAAAGGGATACAATTTTTACATCCTGGTTCGTTGAATGAATCGATAAAAACTAGAATCAATCATCACGAAAAAGAAGGTCATGAATACAGCAGTAAAAAACACATTCGGAGTAGCAGCGGCTATTATCGTATTGTTGGGATTCAATACAATATCAGGTACAAATTTGATCAGTCTTCCTGATTTCGATACAAAAGTCACCAAAGCAGAAGACAGAGCTATTACTTCCCTTAAAGATTTAAATGTTGGGATCGTAGATATTGCCGAAAAAACAAATCCGGCAGTAGTAACCATTACCACAGAAAAAACTCAAACAGTTCAAAGAGCGATAGATCCATTCTCAATGTTTTTTGGTAACCCAAACTCAAGGCAGGATGGGCAACCAAAAGAATATGTTCGCAGAGGCCTAGGGTCTGGCGTTATAGTTTCTGAAGACGGTTTTGTTATTACAAATAATCATGTGATTGATGACACTGATGAAATTAAAGTGCGTCTCTATAACGGAGATGAAATTGAAGCTGAGCTTATCGGTACTGATCCCCTTACTGATATTGCAGTATTAAAGATCAACGTTGATAATGCACCAGCTGTAAAACTAGGAGATAGTGAGAATTTAAAAGTAGGGTCATTTGTACTGGCTATTGGTAGCCCATTAAGTGCAGATCTGGCTCATACTGTCTCATTTGGTATTGTGAGTGCAAGGGGAAGATTACTCAATAACCTCACTCAATATGGAGATTACATCCAAACTGATGCTGCTATAAACCCGGGCAATTCAGGTGGAGCACTCATTGATATGAATGGTGAATTGGTAGGAATCAATTCAGCGATCGCATCCAGATCAGGTGGAAATGATGGCATTGGATTTGCCATTCCTATAAGCCTTGCAAAAAGAATCATGGACGATCTTATTGATGATGGGGCAGTGTCTCGTGGATATCTAGGGATATTGCCAACTAATGTAGATCAGGTTATGGCTGAAGCTCTTGGGCTTGATGGAATACGCGGCGTTATGGTATCTCGAGTAGAAGATGATACTCCAGCAGAAAGAGCAGGTTTGAAGGAGCAGGATATTATTGTCTCCATTGATGGTGAAATGCTAAACAATGGAGATGCAAATGCATTCAGAACCAAGATCGCGACATTCAAACCGTCTGAAAAAGTTGAATTGGGTATTATCAGGGATGGAGAGTTGGAGTCCATTGAAGTAACTCTTGGCCAAAGACCAGATGATGAATCACCAGCAGTTCCCGAAAAGAAAGAAGATATGGAAGAGAAGCTCGGTTTTAATGTTACTGAATTAACATCAGATATTAAGAAGCAATTAAACCTTAGCAATGACGTAGAAGGAATAGTTGTGAACAGAGTTAGCGAAACAAGTAATGCTTTCGAAAGAGGGTTACTAAGAGGAGACGTTATTACTTCAGTAAAGCGAACCGAAGTATCAAATGTAAAAGAGTTTTATAAAGAGATAGAAAGGAGTATTGAGAAAGGTGATAAAGCAATTCTTTTGACAATTGAGAGAAATAATTTGAAACAATTCATCGCTTTCGAACTCTAATATACCTAAAGGATTTATTGTACCCCGAAAAAGCCAAAGCCCAGGTCTGGATAGGATCGGGGCTTTTTTTTATTAATAATAATGGCTTAAGCAGTAATTACATCTTTTATGTCTTCTCTCTTATTTCTTAGATCGAGCCCACCTTCCAGAACAGATTTAAGATTTGTGAGATAAAAGATCCAACCTCTCGAGTCTCCAACATAATGCCTCACCAGGTTCTCTTCATCTGTAGGTAAATCACTTTCAACCAATTCACAAATCACTTCATCTTTTTCTTCAAAAATGCTGATTCGAACGGGGCATCCGAGCGAAAAAGTAAATGAAAACTCATTCCTGTTATTAGCTTTCAATACGGTTCCTTTTTCAACCACTTCATCTGAATATCCGAACCAGTACCACTCATAGGTAGCATCTGAAGTAATAAAGTCAGGGTCAGGCACTGTTTTACCAGAAGAGTCCTTGAATAATGCTTTTCTTAGAAACCAGGACTCTAAACCTTTACGCGTAGCCCACGCCTTATATACCGTCTCGATAGTAGAGTTAATGTTTACTCTAAGTCTGAATTTGCTGAAATCACTCATGTTTTAACCTCATTTTAGTTTTCAATTTCGGATTACAGGCGATAGATAATCAGGTAGAATGGTAGAAATTTATCGAAAAGTGAGAATTTAAATTTCTTTTCTAAAATCAGTTGGATTATGTCCGAAGCGCTGCTTAAAAAGTAAGCTGAATGAAGACAGACTTTCATAGCCCACTGACCTGGAAATTGCTGTTACATTTTCCGAAGATTTTAAGAGATCCCTTGCTTTTTCTAATCTTACCTGGATAATGTATTGTCTTGGTGTTATTGAAAAGGCATGTTTAAACATCCTAAGAAAATGTTTAGGATTCATTGCGGCCCTAATTGCCAGAAACTCCAGGGTTATTGGCTCACTATAGTTTACTCTGATCCATTCCCTGGCATGGTCAAGTCTTTTGTAAACATCAATAATAGAGCTTCTTTTTTTTAAGGGAAGGGAACCAGCTTCTTTTTCAGCTAAATCGAGTTTCATTTCGAACCGTTCTAGCAAGTTTTGACATAAGAGGTCCGCTTTTAAAGCCTGGAAAGAAGCACAGGATGTACTCAGTGAATAAATAGACGAAAGTGAGTTTAAAACACCATCATTATGATCAATGTGATTTTGTTCCAGTAGTGAGAAGTTTCCCTGGCTATTAATTCTATTTTTAGCAAAGAATAACATTATCGGGGTACTGCTCTTTTCAATAGAAATAGAAATTGGAGAACCTGAACTAACAACCAAATAATTTGATGGGTCAACCAAATATTCAGAGTAATTAATTGTGAACTTTCCACTCCCTCTCAGAAAAGAGATAATTCCGGTACCAATAGGAATAGTATCAAGGTTATAATTTGTATGAAGATCCTGGACAAATAGTTTATGCTCTACCTCTGAAGAAAAGGATTTATTCCTAGTTGAGGAACTATTTGGAAGGTCTCTTAGAACCATAAAAGGAAAGATTCGTTAGATCAGTACAAAGTCCCGATCTTTGAAAAAAGGGCTCAAATCAGCTGGTGGCGGGAAATATTTATCCCGGAAATCATTCATGAAACCCAAAGTTTTGTCACTAATCAATTTTACGACTTCGTCAATAGCGTCATCAGCAATCATAAAGGGAGCATTTTCGAAGGTGCATTTATCACCAATACAATAAGCATATACCTGGTACTGGGAGCATAACTCTTTCTTTTTACCACTCACAATACATTTGGACGTCCAGTCGTCTGCATCGAGGTTATCCTCACTGTCCAGCTTTTCCTGTAGTGAAAAGTTCATATGCGATTGAAAGTACTCCGCAATTTTCCTATTTGATTCTTCAGAGTACTCACTTTTCATTTCGTTTATACAATCCAGGCAAATAGCATATTCCCAAATCAAATCCTGGGTATTCATTCCGGGATAATTGACGAATGCTTTTTCGATCATATACTCAGCTCCATCCAGCAGCTTTCGTTCGCAAACAAGGCAACGTTGAATGAAATCTCCGGTTTCGGAGGAGCGGAATAATGGAGGAATGTCTGATAGTCTGAAATACATGAACCAAGGATACTGAAAAAAGAACTTTAATTCGATAAGAGCATAATAATCCGCGGTACTGCAATTCCGTCATACGAAAAATTCGGGCATGATTTTGGGATTAAGAGAGTGAGAATAAAAGAAGAGGAATCGAAATGAATCTGAATAAATTTACTTTAAAGGCACAAGAAACCATTCAAAAGTCACTGGAGTTGGCCCAGGGAGCGAACAACCAGGCATTAGAACCGGCGCATATTGTAAAGGCTTTCTTAATTGACGCAGATAACATTGTAATTACACTATTTAATAAGCTGGGTGCAAACCTGAGAAATGTGGAAGAATCCACAGATTTGGCTTTGTCTAAATTGCCAACAGTACAAGGGGCATCTGTTTCAGGTCAGTATTTATCAGCACCTACAAAGTCTGCATTGGATTTTGCTCAGAAAGAAGCAACCGCATTAGGTGATGACTATATCAGTTCTGAACATGTATTGCTCGGACTTGTACAGGTAAAAGATGACACGTCTGATTTGCTAAACAATCAGGGTGTTACCAAGGATAATATCCTGAAGGTGTTAAATGATGTGAGAGGAGGACAAAGCGTAGATGATCCGAATGCAGAGAGTAGATATGGGGCATTAAAACGATACGCTAAAGATTTAAACGAACTGGCTGAGAAAAATAAGCTGGACCCTGTAATTGGAAGAGACCAGGAAATCAGGAGAGTAATGCAAATCCTGACCCGGAGAACCAAGAATAACCCGGTTTTAATTGGAGAGCCTGGAGTTGGTAAAACAGCAATTGCAGAAGGTTTGGCATTGAGAATTGTTCGTGGTGATGTCCCTGAAGGTTTGAAGTCAAAACGAATTATGGCTCTTGATATGGGAGCATTGTTAGCAGGTACAAAGTTTCGTGGAGAGTTTGAAGAACGCCTTAAAGCTGTAGTAAAAGAAATCACGGATTCAGATGGTGAACTCATTCTGTTTATCGATGAGATCCATACGCTTGTTGGTGCTGGGGCTGCTGAAGGTTCTATGGATGCAGCTAATATCCTGAAGCCTGCGCTTGCACGAGGAGAGATGCATGCCATTGGCGCAACTACTTTAGACGAGTACCGAAAATACATTGAGAAGGATAAAGCACTGGAACGAAGACTTCAGAATGTATTAATCGGAGAGCCTTCAATTGAAGATACCGTTTCTATACTTCGCGGATTACAAGAACGCTATGAGGTTCATCACGGTGTTCGAATTACAGATGCTGCTATTGTTGCTGCCGCGGAACTTTCCCATCGATATATCGCTGATCGTTTCTTACCGGATAAGGCCATTGATTTGATTGATGAGTCTGCTTCCAGGTTACGTTTACAAATTGATTCATTACCGGAAGAACTGGACGGCCTTGAAAGGCAAATTCGCCAGCTGGAAATTGAGCGGGAAGCATTGAAGCGCGAAAAAGACAAAGGAAAAATCAAAGGAATTGAGAAGGAACTTGCCAACCTTGAAGAACAAAGAAACTCGATGAGGGTTCAATGGGAGCAAGAGCGTGATTTGATCCAGAAAGGTAGAGAGCTTAAACAAGCGATAGAAACAACCAGGAACGAAGCTGATAAAGCGGAGCGTCAGGGGAACTATGAAAAAGTAGCAGAACTGCGTTATGGCACTATAACTCAGTTAGAAAAAGACCTGGAAGATGCCCAGCAACAATTGGGAGATATGCAGGAACGTAAGGCGCTTCTTAAAGAAGAAGTGGATGCGGAAGATATTGCTGATATTGTAGCACGTTGGACTGGAATTCCGGTAACACGAATGTTGGAAAGTGAACGGCAGAAACTCCTGTTATTAGAGGAAGAGCTTCATAAAAAAGTGATCGGGCAAGACAAGGCCATCGAGGCAGTTTCGAATGCAGTAAGAAGGTCAAGGGCAGGGCTTCAGGATGAAGGCCGACCAATTGGCTCATTTTTCTTTTTAGGTTCAACAGGTGTAGGTAAAACAGAATTAGCAAGAACACTTGCTGAGTTTCTGTTTAATGACCAAAATGCCATGATTCGGATTGATATGAGCGAATACATGGAAAAGCACAGTGTAAGCCGCCTGGTTGGAGCACCTCCGGGTTATGTTGGATATGACGAAGGTGGTCAGCTCACAGAAGCAGCCAGAAGACATCCATATTCGGTTATCTTACTGGACGAAATCGAAAAGGCACACCCTGATGTTTTCAACATCTTGCTGCAGGTTCTGGATGAAGGTAGATTGACTGACAATAAAGGTGTCACGGTAGATTTCAAGAACACTATCATCATCATGACGAGTAATATTGGTTCACATTTAATAGTGAATGAGATGGAGAAATCAGGAGATGAACTAAGCCAGGAGCAGTACGAACATCTTACAAACCTTTTGATCGATCAGCTCAAGAAAACCATTCGCCCGGAGTTTTTAAACAGGGTTGATGATACCATTGTATTCCATCCGTTAAGTAAAAAGCATATCCGTTCAATTGTTGATATACAATTAGTAAGAGTACATCAATTACTAGCAAAGAATAATGTGAAGCTAAACATCCCGGATTTGGTAAAAGACTGGCTTGCTGAAAGAGGATTTGATCCTGTGTATGGAGCAAGACCACTGAAAAGGGTTATTCAACAAAATATTACGAATGTACTGGCCACCCAGTTAATCATGAGAGATTCTGACAGGCCAATCGAGTACGATGCTACACTAAGCAAAGCTGGCGATGCTATACAATTTGCAGAAGTTGTAAGTGATGTGGAAGAATGGGTGGAAGAAAAGTAATTCCAGTCAGACCTTAATCAATCACTTTTCTTTCCTTCATATTGTATTTATCCCCAGACCGGAGGAAGTAAAACAGGTTCTCTTCAGAAGGAAGTGTCTTTAAGTCACTTCCTTCCCTGGACCAAAAGCTACCGTCATAAATGATAACATAACTGCGTCCAATTACTTCGAACTCATTTCCCTGTACAACAACTGCTGTAGACTCGTCAACACTGATGCCAAGAAGTTCAGGCCGGTTCTTTAGGATATCAAACATATCGAAGTGGCGGTTTCGTGCAATTACATGCTGATCGATAGCAATATTTTTGATGAAGCCGAAACCTTCTTCATGATCACCCATCATGGTCTGGTTAGTCCTGGTATCACCCCGGGCAAGGTATGAACCCTGGATAGTTGCTCCGGCTGAAGATCCACCTACAACTCCTCCTCTTTCGAGTACTTCCCAGAAGGCAGTTTCTGTTTTTGTACCTGCATAAGCATCAACCAAACGCCATTGCCTGCCTCCTCCAAAGAATACACCTTTCGCTTCTTTCAAAGGTTTAATAAACTCATCCGTATTTGCTTCATTTTTATCATAGGTATGTAGCACCGTTACATTCGTAGCACCAAACTCTCTAAAAGCACGTGCACCTCCTGAGTTTTCAGTATAGGAGTTAGCACCGCCTGCGGTAGGTATCACAACAATTGGTGCATCTAGCCCACCAGCTAACTCTATAAATTTTTCAACAATACTGTCATCCATTCGACCACCACCTACAACTACAAGTGAGCCATTCTCGGGACCTGTAGTAAAAATTTCCTGTGCGAATATTGGATTACTTAGTGCAATAGAAAGTAAGGCAATGAATACGAAATGAGCTTTTTTCATAATTAGTTTTAATTGAAGAGTTTTGATCAGTTTAGTACTACGGTGTTAGAAAATCCAATGAATAAAATCTGTAAACGAAATGTATAGGACTTCACATTTCCCTATCATCCGAAGAATCAAAAAATTACTATGAAAAAGCTTTTTTTATCTTTTCTTCTTGGAATAATTGTGACCAGTTCTTCTATCGCTCAATGGAGTAATGATTTAATTACTAAGCCCGAAAAGACTAATTATGCCGAGACGTCTACTTATGCTGATGTAATGACATTTATTAATGAGATTGAGGAGAGATCAGACCTGGTTCATTTGGAGTATATGGGCACCAGTCTGGAAGGGAAGAAAATCCCAGTGGTTGTAATGGCTAATCCGGCAATTAAAAGTCCAGAAGAAGCAAACGCGTCCGGCAAACCTGTAATGTATATTCAGGGTAATATCCATTCTGGAGAAGTAGAAGGGAAAGAAATTTTGCAAATTCTTATGAGAGAGATTCTTTTAGGAGACAGAAAACATTTACTGGATAACCAGATTGTGATTTTTGCTCCTATATATAACACTGATTCCAATGATAAAATGGATGTGCAGGTTAGAAGATCACAAGAAGGAAGCCCTGAGAAAACCGGGGTGCGACAAAATAGTCAGGGCTGGGATTTGAACAGGGACGGGATCAAAATGGAAGCACTTGAAACCAATGCGCTCATACAGAATGTAATCCTTAAGTGGGATCCTGAAATTTTTGTGGATTTGCATACAACTAATGGCACATGGCATGGGTATTCATTGACCTGGGCGCCGAGTTACCATTATGCCGGAGAAGTTGCTCCGTACAATTTTACCTGGGATAAAATGCTTCCCGAAATTACAGAGACCATTGAAGAAGAATATGGAATATACCTGGGGCCATATGGTGGTTATAGTTTACGCAGGGGCTGGCCTACAAAAGCTATTTATACTTACAATCATCACCCAAGATACCTTGTAAACCAGATGGGTTTAAGAAATAAAATCGGGATTCTAAGTGAGGCATTTGCACATGAACGGTTTTACCAAAGGATGAACTCAACCCATGCTTTTGTTACTGAGATCCTTGAATTCACGAATAAGAATGGTAGTGAAATAGCACGGATTAATGATAACGCTGAGAAAGCAGCGATACGAAACGTAATTGATAATAGTGGAGAAGCTACAAAGGGTGTGCGATTCCAGATGGTTCCGCTGGAAGAGACTTTTACCCTACGAACATATGATTATACTCCATATCTGAACGAAGAAGGAGAAACAAGATATACTCGTTCTGGACGGATCATTGAATTACCTGGTGTACAGAATTACAGCAAGTTTGAGGCTACAGTTGAGAGTACTATACCCAGAGGTTATATCATTCCAAAAGAGATGAAGGAGATTGCTGATCATTTGGTGAAGCTGGGTGTTATAGTTACGGAGCTAGAAGATGAACAAACATATGAAGGTGAGATTTTCGAGGCTACCAGGCTTAATAGGAGTGAGCGGGTTTTTGAAGGGCACAATATGGCGACTATAGAAGGAGACTTCAGGCCTGCTTCAAAAAAGGCAAATATCGGAGATTTTCTTATTGATATGGCACAGCCTTTAACGAACCTGATATTCTATACCCTGGAACCCCAATCCGATGATGGTTTGGTTACATGGAACTTCTTTGATACCTATTTCGAATCCAATGGGATAGAGAGAATGCCGGTTGAGTACCCTGTATTCAAATATTTTGAAGAGAAGTAATCAAAAAATCACTTTCCACAAAAGAAGTGATGGTGATGGTGGCCAAATAACAAGTGGCTTGCATAGGGTTCAGCGTATGCTGTTCCAGTAGCCAATAAAAGAGTAATCACAAGAGCTCCTTTTCTTAGGGCCTTCTTATCTGTGTTTTTTAGCGCCCAGGCAATCAGGGCGAGTATTCCTACAATTGCAATTTTAAAAAGTCGTTGTTCCCAACTTATATAAGGGCTGAAACCACCGATAATCCAAAAGAATAGCAGTATGGATCCGGTGAAAAAGAAACGTTTCGAATTTTTCATGATCATATATCTGTTTTCAGGTTCCATATCAATCACGAATTAAAACAAAAAAGGTTTCGTACTTCACCAATACGAAACCTTAAATCTTAGACATTGCTAGCGAACTAGCTAATTTTTTGCAAAATCATGGTTTTGGCTTCTCTGAGAATAAAAAATCCAGCAAAAATTGACCCAACAATTAGTGCTTTAACTGTCATCGCTCCAACAGTAATGTTTGGTTCAAAGCCACCAACAATTCCAAATAAGGTTAATGCTGCCACGGTTATGAAAATGTATTTTGAAAATTCCATATCTGATACCTGTTAAAATTTTGTTTCTGATGACCACCTCCTAGACGAGACTCACATCAAAAAAGTGACAAAGAATTTTTCAAAAAAAGCTTTTTTTGAGCTTTTTTACATCTTCTTAACATCTTTACGCCAAAAGCTGGCCAGTATGGATCCAGTGATGTTCTGAATGATGCTAAACAGTGCAGGGGCGAGTCCCATCGTAGCAAGTTTACCCATTTCAACTGCTATGCCTGAGGCAAGTCCCGAGTTTTGTAAACCAACTTCGAAGGCTATAGTTCGGGCAGACTTCTTATCCATACCGGAAAGCTTACTAATCCAGTAGCCCAGGGAATAACCTATTGTATTGTGAAGTAGAACGATGAAAATTAGAACAAAGCCAATACTAAGTAGTCGGTCTCTACCAGCAGCGGTTATAATTGCGATAATAAATGTAATCCCGATCATAGATATAATGGGCATTGCTTTATCCACGATCTTGAACTTACCATAAAAGAAATGATTGAATATGAGACCACCAACCACTGGAAGTATCACAATTTTGGTAATGCTCCAAAGCATGGCCAGTGCATCGATAGGCACGTAATTACTGGCGAGCAATTTCATCAGCAGGGGAGTAGTAAATGGTGCTAACAAAGTAGCAAATGCAGTGAGTGTTATAGACAGTGCCAGGTTAGACTTGGAGATGAACGTCATAACATTGGAAGCCAATCCACTTGGCGAAGAACCAACCAGGATAACTCCGGCAGCAATTTCGCTTGGTAAATCAACGGCCAAAACTAAGAGCAACCCAACCAGAGGCATAATAGAAAACTGGCAAAGCAGGCCAATAAAGATCGCTTTAGGCATTTTAATAACCCCTGCAAAATCCTTGATACTCATTGTAGTTCCCATCCCAAACATGATGAGCATGAGAAGAGGTATAATAAGGGTGGAAAGCTTAAAACTGCCCCATTGAGTAAAATGTTGAGGAAGGAGTAGTGCCCAAATCACTACCCCTATTACTGAGAAAGTAAATGCAAGGTTCTTAATTTGAAGCCCGGCAACACCTTTTGCTTGATGGTTATCCATATCCTAAAATAATTTAGGTGGGATAATACGTATTGGCGCTAAAGAATACTTTAAAAATCCGTGCAGCTTAACCCATCTTATTCAATTCTCCAGGATTGCCAATCTTTTCGTACTCAATATCATTGGGTTCCCATAGCTCAATTTTGTATCCGTTCGGATCCATGATCCAGCCAAATTTTCCATATTCAAAAGATTCCATTTCACCTACTATTTCAACACCCTCTTCAGCAAGGGCCTTCAAAAGCTCTTCCAGGTTCTCCACCCGGTAATTGATCATAGCATCCTTTGTACTTGGGTTGGTATAGGTTGTATCGCTTTTAAAAATACTCCAGGCGGTGTATCCTTTTTTTTGTGGATCATCGGCATGTTTCCATTCAAAAGTACCACCCCATTGGCCAGAGTTAATTCCCAGATGTTTTAGATACCATTCATTGGTTGCTTTAGGATCATCAGCTTTGAGGAATACACCTCCAATTCCTGTTACTCTTCTTTTCATAATAGTTGGGTTTAGAAGGTTATCATTCGTTGTGTTGATCAAACAGAATCTGGTTTCCGTCAGGATCAGCAATACAAAAATGGCACGGGCCTTTTTCTTCTTTTACTGAATCAGATTCCATCAGGAATTCAATTCCCTTTTCTTTAAGATCTTTATGAATAGTTCGGGCATCGTGCGGATTAAAGGTTATGATATTCTCCTCAAACATATCCTGGAACAGCCCGATTTTATAATCTCCCCGCTTCATAATAAGCCATTTTTCCTCTACTGAGCCGAATTCAGTTAATGCATTAAATCCGAGCTTTTCATAGAAGGTTTTTGAGGCCACTATATCTTTTACAGCCAGAGAGAGTGAGTGTATTCCGAATTCTTCTTTCATGGTTATTTACTTTTTTAATTGGTAGGTAGCTTCTGCAAATTTTTGGTACGAGCCATCTCTGAATACAAAATCAGTAACTTGAATAACACCTTGCTCAAGAACTTCATATTCAGTTCTTCCTTTTTCTACATCAGAATGTTCCCATTCAGTGGTAAGCTGAGTAGAAGTAAAAACTCCTTTTAAAGGAAATGAGACTCCCCTGGAATCGAACCATTGTCCGGTAAAAGTTCCATCCTCATTTAATTTATAATAACCATGAGCGGTCATACTAAACCCTCCATTTGAAAACCTGTTTTCAAAGCTTAGTCTGATAAACTGACCATTTAGAACTTTTTCCCATTTCATTTCAAATTGGGCATCGTTGCCAAAAAGAGTTCCCTCGCCTGTCCATTCTCCGAAGAATGTTTCAGGAACACTTTCCTGGGCTAAAAGAAAGCCAGATGTAAATCCAATGAGTATCGTGAGAAAAAGTTCTTTCATAGTTATTGCTCGAATTTTGTTTTTGTCCAGGTCCACTCCATGCCTTTCTCCCCGCTTTTATCTTCAATTCTAGCGGTTAGAGTGTTCCCATTTTGAGTATATATAATGCGTTGGGGAAAATCATTTTCCAGATTCTCGAAAGAAGCCATATTAGTGGAATGCTCTACCAGTTTAAATGGAGTAGGAGGTCGGCCACCCGGACTAGCCAGGTATACTATTCCTTCCGCAGTTTCTACAATTCGAAGGTATTCGAAGGAGGATCGGCCATTAGCAAACACATCACGATGAAATCCCACAATCATGCTTCCAGAAGCTGTTGACCAAAGTTCTTCCATAGAGTTTCCATCATCAGAGCTTGTCCAGTAACCAGCCATCCAGTTCAGGTCAGTGAGAGTTTGGGCATGTGAAATACCGGATATTGATATTAAAAAAAGTAGTACCAGAGTAGATTTAAGTTTCATTGATTCTTTATTGAATTGTGATTGAATCACAAAACTAAAACTAGAATCCAGGTTAGTATTGGAAAAAACCGACACTTTCATTTTTCTACAGGTCTTTTCAGGAAGAAATTTGCCAGGGTAGGATCATCAAAAAAGTACTTTGATGGGTCTTCTCCTGTAAATTCCTGGAAGTTGCTGATGAAATGTGACTGATCATAAAAGCCACTCAGTTGAGCTATTTCGCTCCAATTCACTTGTTTCTCCTGTACCAATTGAAATATGTGGTTGAATCGAATAATTCTTGAATAAAACTTAGGCGATAGTCCGATATACTTGTTAAAAAGTCGCTCAAGCTTCCTCTCGTTTACTCCCGTTTTTGCCGTGAGATTTGTAACTGAGATCATTCCTTTTTCCTGGAAAATCAGATCAATAGCAAGGTTTATAATTCTATCATTCTCTGTCTCTTCACGCGTTTGTTGTTCAAAGAAGTTGTTAAGCTCATATACAGTTTCGTTGAACAGTGATTTCGAATCCATTTTTTTGATAATGGGCTCAAATTGTTCTTTGAGTTCAATGTTAAGGTCAACCACTTTATCGGTAAGTTCTGACATGTTTATATCAAAAAGTTGGGTAATCCCCGCAGGTTTGAACTTAATCCCTATCATACCGGAAGTACCTGTATTCTCGAGTAAGAAATGGTTTCGTATTTGCCCTGCAAGTAAGCTTTTTGATTGAGTTTCCCAACTCCCTGAAATGTTAACCCGATAATTATCACCATAGTGGAATATTATTTCCGGAAATCCATCCGGTATTATCTTCTGTTGAAAAACGGTTGAATCCTCATTCTCAACAATCCAATAACAATCGATAATCGTGGATAGGGACTTTTTAGGGGAAACCCGATCGTAGAACATGAGATTATCTCTTTATAGCTGATTCATAGATATCAACCCATTCCTTAACCGACATTTTCTGAACCAGTTCTGCGATTAAGTCATATGGAATCTGGTCAAGCTTTTTGAACCTTACGCAACTCTTGCCCATGTCCAGCTTGGTCTTAACATGTTTAGGATACTCACCAGTAAACCAGTCATGTAGCTTTGTATCTGCATAAATACCAGAATGATATAAGGCAATAAAGTTTTTCTGTGACGCAATATTGATAAATGGTAGCGGAAGTTCGGGAGTACAATGATAGCCATCCGGGTAGATTGATTTTGGTACAACATATCCAATCATACCGTAGCTCATCATTTCCTTGAACCCATCCGGAATGTTATCTTGTATTGTTTTTCGAAGCTTTTCCATTGCTGGAATTCGTTCTTCGGGTAGCTCAGCAATATATTCTTCAGGGGTAGATGCTTTACTCGTCATAGTTTTACCTCATTTAGTTTTTAACCTAGTTTCGTTCAACAAAATTTTTAAAATCGTCCAGGTATTTCTGGCTCGTTTTCTTAAATGATCCGGGCATTATAAAAGCAATAAACTTCATAAAGCCTGTAAATTCGAATTCATTATATGTAATGTACAGTGTCCGTTCAGGGTCAAGTTCAGAAAATGTACTTTTTACGGTATTCGAAACCCCATTTGCAGTATAACCCACTTTGTATTCATCAGGCAGATTCTTCACAAGGATAGTTTCAGTCATTTCCATTTCTTTATTTCCCATTTTAAACCGGAATAAAGACTTTGTGCCAACTTCACCTAATTTACCTTCCATTACTTTTATTGATAAAAGCCCATCCATCCATGATGAATAGTTGTTAGGATTATCAAAAAGAGTAACTACCTCGCTCATTGGTCGATTTATTTCTACTTGTACAGAGTATTGCATAATCAGGTACTAAGCAATTTCAGTGTCGCCAGATGCAAGAAACTTTGGATTTTTAAAAAGCCCGGCACTTATTAGAGACATCAATAATCCTACAGGGAAGATTTCTGTAAAAGTAATTGGCAATCGATACAGAGGGTTGTCATATGATACTTTCATTTGTTCCATCTGCTCAATAGTGGCTTCCAGTTCTGCTGCTGTTGCTCCAGACTCTCTTGCTTTGTTAATAATGGAATCTGTGTATTCTGTAATAAAAGCGTAGTCAGTCATATAAAGATTTACTTCCCATGTAAGCACATATACAATACCAGCTATTAAAGAGATACCTAAGCCAATCTTAAAAGCAGTCCCAAATTTGATAATTCCCCCTAATTCTTTGTCCCGATAATTTTTTGTGGCAACAAAAATCATTGAAAAGCCGATAAGCATAATGGAGTAACCCAGTGCTTCTGAAGCAAAGAAAGAGTTTCCTCCCGATCTGGCTGCAACAATTCCAAGCATCATGCTACCAATAATAGTAGCGCCTGTAATGGAGCCATACACAAGGATAATTCGATTCATACTATTCATAACGAAAGATTTGTTAGTGTTTTAAACTGCTGCAAAGAAAGGGATTAGTATCCATAAATCCGTCACCCGAAAGTATGATTTTGACAAAATCATCCCAAAAGATGAACGAATTTAATCTATTTGATGAGATTCAGCGATTTTGCTTTTTCGACGGCCTGGGTACGTCGGCTCACTTCGAGCTTTTCGTATAACCTGGATAGGTGAGTCTTAACGGTATTGATAGAAACGAAGATCGTATCGGCAATTTGCTGGTTTGATAAACCCTGGGCTACTAACTGAAGAACCTCCAGTTCTCGCTCACTAATTCCAAGGTAATCCAGGGCTTTGTCATTTTGCTGAAATTCTGTTGGAGCTTGTTTATGTGAAGTTAACTTTCGGCCTACCCAAATCCCAAGCCCGGCAAACATTAATGCGATAATGAAAACAAATCCTCCTGTGGAGAGGTCCCTTATAAAGTATCGATACTCAAAGTATTCAAGTACAAATACTAATGCTGCCAGCGCAAGACCATATATGAAGATTGTTTTCTTCATGTAGTATTAGCTTTGGTATTATTTCAGGTTTTCCGGGTTTAATCCTTTAAGGTCATCAACAATGAACTCGCGTCCTTTTCGAATTAATTCACCATCTAAAAATACATCAGCTCCAATACATACCAAATCCCAGTGGATATTGGATGTATTTCCATTCGGCGCGATCTCATAATCATTCCCAAGTGTGAGATGATTAGAGCCGTAAATCTTTTCATCAAATAGTATGTCGTACATTGGGCTTTCAATAATTGGATTGGTACCAAAACTGAATTCACCGAACCTCCTGGCACCCTCATCGGTATCCAGAATATCTTTTAAAGCATCATTGTTTGAAGAGTCGAAATCAACTACAACACCATTTTCTACAACCAGTTTCACAAACTCAAAGGGCTTTCCCTGGTATACAGAAGGTGCATAGGTGATGAAGCCATTAACACTATCAAGAACAGGGGATGTGAAAAGCTCTCCATCCGGAATGTTGTGTGAGCCATAGCATGGAATCCAGTTCTGACCTTTTACAGAAAAGCTTATGTCTGTTCCTTCTCCTTTAAGTTGAATCATATCGGTTTTACGAAGTCTGGCCTCAAGTGGCTCCATAGCTGTTTTAAGCTTTGCATAATCAACTAAACATGCATCGTAATAAAACTTGGTAAACTCGCGGGTAGGAAGCTTGGCATTCATCGCGAATGAAGGTGAAGGGTATCGCATTATGCACCACTTGGTGTTATTTACTCTTTCTTCAAAATGTACAGGATTTAAGAAATGCTCCGAATAAGCACTATTAGCCTCTTTGGAAGCCTGGGAGTTCTCGTAAATATTCTCTGAGGCCCTGATCCCGATGAAGATATCCATCTGCTTCATTAACGGGAGTTGATCTACTGAAGTCTGGGTTTTCCAGAAATCAACATCTCCTTTTTCAAGCAAAATGCGTTGAGTTTCTGTGTCCTCAATCTGAACGAAAGGGTGGGCACCTTTTTCACGGATTTGCTCTACAATCGAACGAAGTAAGTTTATCCCATTCAGTCCAATAAGCTGAACCATTACACGCTCTCCTTTCTGAAGTTGCGTACTGTGTTCTAAAATGAGAGTTGCTAAATCGTGGTCTTTTTGAGAAATCATGTATTGAATAGTGTGATGTTAAAAGTGATTGAATGTAAGAAAACCATACTGGTAAAAGAATATTCTTTAGCTGGTAGAAAGGTTAATAACCTGGTCACAAAGGGATATCTCATTAGGATCATTGGAAGCCATTATTACCAGTTTCCCAAGAGCTTTTTGATCAGCTACAATCTTCGAAACCAGCTCATGGCCTTTCTGGTCAAGGTTAGACCCTGGTTCATCCAGAAAGAGGATATCTGGCGTTCGTATTAAGGCTGAAGCTAATTTAATGCGCTGTAACTGCCCTGTTGAAAGCTGTTTTACCAACTGGTCTTTTAATGGAGTCATGTGAACGTAATCCAGGAGTTTGAGAATGTGATCGCTGTTGTTCTGTTCACTGCTTACCTCTTGCAAAAATTCCAGGTTTTCAAAAATGGTAAGCTCTGTATATAAATTGATATAAGGAGCCGAAAAACCGGAAATAAATTTGATCTCATTGGTAGGGATAATCGTTTCGTCCTTTTTCCAGGTAATATCGTTTTTACCAGATCTGCTTAAGCCAACCAGGCACTTCATTAAGGTAGACTTACCACTCCCATTAGACCCTGCAATACCCAGTACTCCATTAGTATGTGAAAAAGAGAGGTTGTCGATAACCACATTCTGGTTATACTTTTTTGTGAGCTTGGTTACTTCGAGAGAAATCATCCCTGAATGTACCAAGTTAATTACAAATTCAGGAGGCAGAATTTACTTTCGATAATTTGTACAATTATTAATGATAATTAGGTTGTAATGCGTAGGCACAGGCATTATTTTTAATTGAAATTCTGGAATCCTCTATGCAAGAAATTGTCGACCAAATTACTGATCATCTTGTGGGTTTAGTCAAAAGTGATAAGCCTACGTATGGGCCACAGGAGTTGCTTAAGGCTGAAATACCTTCTTTTGTGGTTGAAAGGGTCAGGCTTCATTTAGAGGATAAAGTTCGAGAGGAACTCAAGCCTAAAGAAGCTTTCTTTTTTGATAACAGTACCCAGTTTGTAGCTAATGCCTGGGATGATTATGTAAATGCTGCTCTCAGTGCTTCGCATATTCCTAAAGAAGAATTGTATTCCATTTTACAGGATGTGATCCAGGGTATCATCAATGTTTTTATTGAGCCCCGTAAAAATATGGCGGAATATATTTTCCGTGACGATGACGAGCTTGCTTATGATGAAATTGAAGTAAGGTGCGGAAGGCTTACTATTTATAAGCATTTTGGAACGGCAATTCCTTTGTATATGAGAAAGAAGGAGTTGCAAATGCTGACAAAAGATCGCTGCCAGGTACTTATAAAAAACCTGGATGCAAAGTTAGTGGCTTCCTATACCCCTGAAGATTGGGCGCAAAAACTGGAGCAACTTTTCATTCTTTTTGGCGGGGAGATTGACCCCAAATTGCTAACTATCTTTTTCCAGGATAAAGGGCTTTCTGTGATGGCTCAAAAATTTCAATCAAATAAAGGTTTTGTTACCAAGGAAGATTTCATACAGATCATATCTACCGATTCTTTTGTGAACTTCTCCATACCTGATTCTGAAAAACCTGGCCCTGGTAACTCAGGAGAAAACAAAGCTACAACTAAAGAAGAAACTTCAACCTTATCCAAAAACTTTGAAGGAGAGACTGCTGAAGGTGATAGTGAAGATGTAAGCCTCGCAAGCCAATTTATGGAAAGTGGTTTAAGCGATGAGGAAATGAATGAGCTACTGGAAGATATTGCGAACGATGGATTTTTTGATGATGAACTTGAAGGTGGTGACTCTCTTAATCAGTTATTCTCACTAAGCCAGGAGCCGGAAGACACAGAAACTACTTCATCAGAAACCTCAGAAGAAATTGCGGAAAGTATTAAAACGCAGAAAAATAGCAGCGATGAAGATGTACAGGAGTTTAGAGAAAACCTTATCTCGATTCTGGATCAGGCTAAAAGCTCATTTGAGAACATCAGCAATGAAGAGAAAGATGAGCCCATTGTTGTAGAAGATGATATTTCATCAGCATTTGAGGAAGAAGAGATTGTTGCTGACCAAACAGATGTAGAGCCTCTCACAACTGAAACATCTGAAGGAGAGGAAGAAGGCGACGGAGAAGACAAACCAATGTGGGCACAGTTTCTCAGTGAAGACCAAATGGATGTAATGATGGGAAGTAAAAGAGAGTCCCATTCTGATGATGATGATGATGAAAAGGCTGATACTCCTGAAGAGAGTAGTGAAATTGAAGTTCCAGATGATGAGTTATATGTAGCTGATGAACTTTATGAAGAAGAGGTCTCTATTTTCGAGGCTACATCAGAACCTCAGCAAGCTGAACAAGAAAGTATTGAAGATATCCTAAATGACAGGAAAGATGAGTTTGTTGAAATAATATTTTCGAACTCAAGTGCGAAGTACAATAAAGCACTTAAGAAGATTGAGAATTTTGATAACTGGAATGATACTTCTAAGTTCATTCAAAAAGAGATTTTTGCCAAGAATAATGTAGATCTGTTTTCTGGTGCAACCGTTGATTTTACAGATCGATTGCAACGCTATTTTAGTTCAAAGTAAGGAGTATTTATGGAGTCGAATGGAAAAATAGAACGCTTAAAAGAGTTACGCGCTGAAGCTTTAAAAGGTGGTGGCGAAGATCGTATCGAAAAGCAACACAATAAGGGTAAGTTAACCGCCAGGGAACGGGTTGATTTATTACTTGATAAAGGTTCTTTCGAAGAAATAGATGCTTTTGTAACACATCGTAGCTCCGCTTTTGGCTTAGAAAGACAAAAATTTTTAGGAGACGGTGTCATCACTGGATACGGCAAGATTCATGGAAAGCCAGTGTATGTATTTAGCCAGGATTTTACAGTATTCGGGGGCTCGCTTTCAGAAACCCATGCCGAGAAAATTTGTAAGATCATGGACCTGGCAGTTAAAAACGGTATTCCGGTTATTGGGTTGAACGATTCGGGTGGAGCCAGAATCCAGGAAGGGGTATCGTCTCTTGGTGGATACGCAGAAGTATTCTGGAGAAATAGTATGGCTTCGGGTGTGGTTCCTCAGATTTCAGCCGTAATGGGACCATGTGCTGGCGGAGCTGTATATAGCCCGGCGCTTACCGATTTTATTTTCATGGTAGAGAATACAAGTTATATGTTTGTAACAGGTCCTAATGTTGTTAAAACGGTAACACATGAAGAAGTTACTTCCGAAGAACTGGGTGGTGCAACAACACACAATACAAAATCTGGTGTTGCTCATTTCGCGACAGCAAATGACGCCGTGTGTTTGCAGGATATTAGAAAGCTGATGTCTTACATCCCACAAAATTGTGAAGAGAAAGTACCTCTTATTGAATCAAAAGATCCGGATTCTGCTAAAGCAAAAGCTTTGGATTCTATTGTTCCTCTAAATCCAAATAAACCATACGATATTCATGATGTGATTAATGGCATTATGGATGACAATTCATTCTACGAGGTACAAAAGGATTTTGCAGATAATGTAGTTGTTGGTTTTGCAAGGCTGGGTGGACGCAGTATAGGTATTGTAGCGAATCAGCCGTTGGCTTTAGCTGGTGTACTTGATATCGATGCTTCACTAAAAGCAGCACGGTTTGTTCGTTTTTGTGACTCATTCAATATTCCATTAGTTGTTTTCGAGGATGTTCCGGGGTTCTTACCGGGTACTGACCAGGAATGGGGAGGTATTATAAAACATGGTGCAAAACTTCTTTATGCATTCTGCGAAGCTACTGTTCCGAAGATGACGGTAATTACACGTAAGGCTTATGGCGGAGCCTATGATGTGATGAACTCTAAACATATTCGCTCAGACTATAATGTGGCCTGGCCAACATCTGAAATTGCAGTAATGGGAACAAAAGGCGCGGTTGAGATTATATTCCGCCGGGAGATTATGTCAGCTGAAGACCCTGAAGCAAAACAAAAAGAACTAGAAGACCAGTATTCAGAAGAGTTCGCTCATCCTTATAAGGCAGCCGCACGTGGTTTTATTGATGATGTGATCTTGCCTTCAGAGACAAGAAATAAGTTGATTCGCGCACTGGAAGTTTGCCAGAATAAAGTGGATGTGGTTCCAAAGAAGAAACACGACAACCTGCCATTATAATTAACGATCGATGATAGCAAGGGTGCAACGTGATATACAAACCAGTTTATCTCGTTCATCCACAATTCGGGTCTCCCAAACGTGAATAGTTCGGCCTAATTGAATTGGAGTGGAAGTTGCGATTACTTTTCCACCTTCTTTTACTGAGCGGATATGATTCGCATTTATCTCAACACCAACAGCTGTTTTATTCTCAGACACATTAACCCAGGCTCCAATTGAGCAAAGTGTTTCTGCCAAAGCTACTGAGGCTCCACCATGAAGAATCCTGAAAGGCTGTACAGAATTCTCATTCACTGGCATCTCTGCAACCATTTCATTTTTACTGATCTTGATGAACTTTATTCCAAGAGCATCACCCATATTGGCTTCTGACATCTCAAAAAACCAATCCACTTTTTCACGAATAGAATCTTCAATAATCATAAAAGTTGATTAACAGTGTTAAGTTGATTATTTATTTGCCGGAACCGCTTTCATAATTACTTGGGTAAGCGTATATACCACAAGAGAAAAAACGGACTATTGAATGTATGAAATATGAACCAGCAGTAGTACCTCTTTTACTGGAAGAGGGAATGAAAAAAAACAAATTAGGCATTGTATCAGCTGTTAAGCGAAAAGGGCAGTGGATAGAGACTTCTGTTGATGATTTTAAAGAGAAAGTACGCTATTTCGCTTTAGGACTATATGAATTAGGAGTGAGGAAAGGTGACCGTGTTTCAGTTCATTCTGAGAACAGCACAGAGTGGTTAATTTGCGATCAGGCTACACTTTCTATTGGTGCTGTAAATGTTGCGATTTATACAACTCAGCCCGGTGACCAGATTAAATATATACTGGAGAATTCAGAAGCTGTAGTCCATATCGTATCGTGTGATGAACTTTTTGAAGAGACTAAGCCTGTAATCAAAAGTATAAAGACCATAAAGGCAGTAATAAACCTTCAGCCGTCTCAGCATAAAAAATTACGCGGTTTTGAGGAGGTTATCTCGCTAGGTGAAGCATTAAATGAAAGTGAGCCTGAGCTATTTGAACAACTGAGAAATGCTATTTCACCTGAAGACCTGGCGAATATAAACTATACATCTGGTACTACTGGCGTACCCAAGGGTGTAATGTTAACACACATGAATCTTGCTTCAAATGCACTGGCTTCTTTGAAAAGAATGCCGTTTGATGGTTCAGAACTGGAAAGCCCTAAAATTTTATCCTACCTGCCACTAGCCCATATGCTTGAAAGGATAGCTTCCTATTTATATATCTGCTCTGGAGCTTCCATTTATTATGTTGAGGACATCCAAGACTTTAAAACAGACTTGGTTACTATTAAACCTATCTATTTTGCAACAGTACCTCGCTTACTAGAAAAGATTATGACAGGGTTAAAAGTGAGGGGCCAGGACTTAAAAGGAAGCAAGAAAGGCCTGTACTATTGGGCCATTCGATTTGCTGAAGAATTCGACCCGGAACATCCACCAGTTGGCTTAAATACCTTGAAATGGAAAATTGCGGATAAACTGGTGTATTCTAAAATCCGTGAAGGGCTTGGGGGAAACTTAATCGGAACTACGGTTGGTGGCGCAGCATTATCTCCCAACGTTATGCGGTTCTTTAATGGGATCGGCCTCAAATGCGGCATGGGTTATGGATTAACTGAAACTTCCCCTGTAATGACATCAAGCCTGCCTGATCAAATACGCATTGGTTCAGCCGGTAAGGCGTTAGAAGATGTTGAAATTCGTATTGCTGAGGACGGTGAGATTCAAACTAAAGGCCCAAACCTAATGTCTGGTTATTACAAAATGCCAGAAAAAACTGCCGAAGTAATGACAGAAGATGGTTGGTTTTGTACCGGGGACATCGGGCATATTGATGATGAAGGCTGGTTGTTTATCACCGACCGTAAGAAATCGATGTTCAAACTTTCTACAGGAAAATATGTAGCGCCACAACCTATTGAGAATTCACTCATTACCAGTGGGTTTATTGATCAGGCGTTAGTAATAGGGAGTGAAGAAAAATTTTGTTCAGCTCTTATTGTTCCTGATTGGAAAAACCTTGAGAAACGATTCGAACAAAAAGGAGATGCTCTTCCGGAAGAAAATAAAGCGACCAATGAAGAGGTTATCAATCAGATTCAGCTTGAAGTAGACAAGGTGAACCGGAAACTCCCACATTGGGAAAAAATTAAGAAGTTTATACTTATCGAAGAACCCTTTAGTATCGACAAAGGTGAATTAACACCTAAAATGAGTATAAAAAGAAGTGTAGTGAAAGAGCATAACAAAGATGAGATAGCATTGGTTTATAAAGAATCAGAGGGACTATGAGTAAAAAAATCAGAAAAGTAGCCGTCCTCGGGTCGGGTGTAATGGGGAGCCAGATCGCAGCCCATTGTGTAAATGCCGGGCTTGAAGTAATACTTCTGGATTTAAAGAGCGACGATGCGAAAAGACCCAATAAAATTGCCGAAGAGAGTATAAAAAAGATATTAAAACTAAAACCAGCTCCCTTCGCACTTCCCGGTTATGCCCATAGAATCAAAACCGGCAACTTTGATGATGATTTTGAGCAGCTAAGAGAGGTGGATTGGATTTGTGAGGTGATTATTGAAAGGATGGACATCAAAAAAGATATGATGTCCAGGATTGATACGATAAGAAGTGCTCACACTATTGTAAGCTCCAATACATCCGGGTTACCAATTTCTGAGATAAGTGCAGATTGTAGTGAGGATTTCAAAAAGCATTTCATCGGTACACATTTTTTCAACCCACCAAGGTATATGAAATTGCTGGAAGTAATCCCAACAAAGGATACTTCAAGGGATGTCGTGTCAGGTGTTCAGGAATTTTGCGAGAAAGTACTGGGTAAGGGAGTAGTAGTATGTAAAGACACTCCAAATTTCATTGCAAACAGAATCGGAGTTTTCTCTATGTCTTCGATTATGCCTTTTTTCTTTAACAAAGAATTCCGGATTGAAGAAATTGACTTGCTTACAGGAACACTAACTGGGTATTCGAAAGCGGCAACATTCCGAACTGGGGATATGGCGGGATTGGATGTCTTATGGCACGTTTCAAAAAATATTCATCCACTAATTCCTGAAGATGAAAAACGTGATTCTTTTGTTCTGCACCCACAGTTTGGAAAGATGGTTGCAGATGGGAAAACAGGAAATAAAAACGGTCAGGGCTTTTATAAGAAAGTACAAACCAAAGCAGGTAGAGAGTTTCATGTAATTGATGCCGATACGCTGGAGTATGGACCTTCACAACCTTTCGAGAATGATGTTGTAAATGAGGCCAGGAAGATCAAAGATCTATCAGAGAGATTGCAATTTCTGTGTTTTCATGAGTCCAAAATTGGTGAGTTTAGCTGGAAAGTTCAGAGTGAATTACTTTTATATTCTGCAAACAGAATCCCTGAAATAGCAGATTCACCAGAAGCAATTGACCGGGCGCTTAAGTGGGGATTTAATTGGATAATGGGTCCATTTGAAAGATGGGATGCACTTGGGATTCAACAAATAGTTGATAAACTGAAAGCTGAAGGTCGTGAAATACCGGTACTAATATCTGAAATGTTAGATGCCGGAATTACTTCATTCTATAGTAATGGTAAGGTATATGATCCGCTGACCAGACAAATGAAAGCTCAGAGTCCATATGCCAAAGGGGAACTAAAAGTGCATTCAATTCGTGCTCAAAAAGCACCTGTTTATGAAAATGAATCTGCAGCTCTTCTTGATATGGGAGATGGAATAGCCCTGTTTGAGTTTAAAACTAAAAATGCTACACTCGGATTTGAGTTAGTCACTACACTTGAAAAGAGCCTGGAAATTGTTGAAGAAGATTTCGATGCCCTGGTAATCTCTCATGATGGAGATAACTTTGCATTCGGTGCTAACCTGATGGAAGCCATGGAGGCTAATATGTCTGGCGAGTTTAGCAAAGTGGTTGATGCGGTCACGAATTTTCAGAGAACTGCACTCAAACTTAGGTATGCTTCATTCCCGGTTATAGCCGCGCCATTTGGAATGACACTTGGAGGAGGTACAGAGTTTGTCTTGTACTCTGACAGGGTTGTAGCTCATCATGAGCTATATATGGGTCTGGTTGAAGTAGGTGTTGGATTAATTCCAGCAGGTGGCGGAACTACTGAGCTCCTGAAAAGAGCAATGAATAAGCTTGAAAGTGGAGCCGACCCTTTACCATTTATTCGTGAAGTGTTTAAGACTATTGGTCTGGCTAAAGTATCAGAAAGTGCACATATGGCCCGTGAAATTGGGTTCTTAAAAGATGAAGATTTAATTGTAATGAATCGTGACCTGCAATTGAGTATAGCGAAGGAAGAGGCTCTTTCAATGGTAAATGCAGGATATCAACCACCTTCAAAATCTCAGATCAAAGTTTTGGGAGATAAGGCCCTTAGTGTAATGAAAGTGATGCTTTATGTAATGAGTGAAGGCAGATATGCAACCGAATACGACCAGGTTGTAAGTGGCAGAGTAGCAAATGTACTTTCAGGTGGAGATTTAAGTGAACCCCAGGAAGTTCCTGAGGATTATCTTTTTAAGCTGGAAAGAGAAGCAATACTGGCTTGTCTTAAAGATACACGCACACACGCGAGAATTGAGCATATGCTTAAAACCGGGAAACCTTTAAGAAACTGATAGAAAAATGAATACAGCTTATATCGTTGCAGCGAGTAGAACAGCGTGTGGTAAAGCGAATAAAGGTTCTCTGCGCTTTACAAACCCGGATACCTTGGCCGGGGAAGTAATTAAAGATTTATTAAACAGAATACCAGACCTGGAAGCGGAACAGGTTGATGACGTATATATGGGTTGCGCGTTCCCCGAAGCTTCTCAGGGCTTGAATATTGCGAGACAAATTGCCGTTTTGGGTGGACTTCCTGACTCAGTTCCAG